>NZ_CP021646.1:417500-1017500 GCF_002208135.1 Pseudoalteromonas piscicida | reverse complement strand
CCTCCTCATCTGGTGTAGAAGGATATAAGTCAACTTTGACTTGAGACGTGCCACGCATTGTTTTAGCCAAGGCTGGTAAATAGTTTCTGGTAACACCAGAGCCTTCATTGATGTCGAAATAGTTAGGATACGCCCTATAAACCGAGTAATACTCATTAACAATACTCGTGTTGGAGTCAGTGTCGCTGGTAGGATCACCGTCTGTCATCAAAATTAAGTTTATGGAAGTATCACATCGCTCTTCTTCGCCGCGTATCGGCGTAAAAGCGGAAATATAGTCGCCGCTACGCTCAACCCCTTTATCCCGGTCATTTCCGCCATTGGTTCCCCAATATACATCGCCACCTTTAAGATAGTTATATAACTCCCAGAGAGTTTCTGACAGCGGTGTAGAGCCATTTGCTGGCAATGCGTTGATTTTATCGACAATATCACTGCGACTACTGCCAATCCCATTTAAAATATAACCGCCACTTGATGAGTATAGCCGCGACAGGCCAAATCTAATATCGTCATTATCATTAACTAAACTGCGCATCGCATTTTGTGCTACTTTTAAGCGGCTATCCGCACAGCCTTGAACTGTATTACCATAATAATTTTTTTGATAACAATTGCTGCCGTTAAAACACTCCGCCGTTCGATAGCCATAGCGCCTTTCATAGTACCAACCATTCCAAACGCGATACGAGTAACGCTCATAGCACACCTTACCATTTTGAGAGTCCCACGCCATACTGCCTGATGTATCGAACAGCATAAGTACCCGAGGTTGCTCGCGAGTAGATACATTATGTTTTACATAAAGCTCAATATCTTCTGCTTGAGCCACTTGTAATAGCGCCATTAATGCAACTATTGTGTATATTAACTTATTCATATCAGTTACTCGAAAAAGGCTGTTAATTCGAAACGCTCACAATTTCCTGACCAATTCCCATCACGATGGTGACGTTATGACGTCCCCTATCACCATATGTCACAGTGGCTTCAACTTCCGTCATGTTGCATACAAACCCCTCTGTATAGTCATATTGACGAGGACAAAACAGCTCTAACTCTCCATTATTGAGGTTAGTTACAGTGGCTTGTAAACCATTAGGCGTTCGCACCGTTGTGCCTTCGTCAGCTAACTGCTGCCTTGAACGCAAAAAAATATTGTCAGGACGTGGCTGCTCTTGCTGAATTAATCTTTGCATTTCACCAAATAGTAAGTTTTCCGCTTCTTCTCGTTCCATGACGGCATGGGTCATTTTTATATCCAATGTACTAGTGCTCATCAACGTCACTGCAACAGCCATTATTGCGACTACCATGACCATGGCCATGATCAGTACTACCCCCCGCTGCTTTACATTTCCCATGCTGAGCCCCCCATGTTGTACATTGATATTGTGGTTGAAAATACGGTACGTCTAAAGGCATCGTTATAAGTCAACGTCCTTTTACCGGGGTCATTACCCAATACGTAACTTCGCTTCTGCACCCCGAAGTCAACATCCGGTTCTAAAACCCTTACCAGTACAAACAATTGTAGTGATAAGATCCCCCGTGTGTTTCCCCAGTCAGAGTCAGACATATTTGTTGTATTTCTATATCTATCAACTCGACCGTCAAAGTTAGTATCTAAACCAAAAACAAACCGAATTTGCTCAACGCCTTCAATCACTAATTCATCCTTCATACCCCCGTTCACATGCAACCTTTGCCTTCTTAGAACTGGGATAGTAATCGTGCGATTATTAATCACTTGTTGTTCTTCACTTACGTAATATACATGGTGACTATATGGCCAAAGTGTCGCGTTAACGCTTGGCATATTCCCGACATTGCCCCCGCGATAAATTCAGCTTGCTCTTGCTGCGCAATAAAATAATATCTAGTTGATTGGATCGCTCCTGCATCTGGCACAAGGCCCGTTACCACTACGGGGCTCCCTTCCAAAAACTTCACCTGTAAAACTTCTGACTGTGGTCGAGCTTTGGTTATGCACCCCATTGCCGTTGCATTTGTTGTGAATGTTGCCCAAATAGGCCTGAAATTAGCGGGCTGATTGTTCGGAAAACTACCATTGTTTATCCCGCCAGAGCAGTCACTTCCAGGGTTAGCTGGAGCGGCTTGATTATCATTCGTGAAACCTTGATCGTAAAAAGTCCCCCAAAAGCCAACTTGTTCGATATCCCGCCTCATAATAGAAAGCGCTAAACGTCCTTTTTCCTGTAACTCTCCAATACTCATGGTGTCGTTGGTCGTCGCTTTCATGCCTATGTAGGTTGCTATAACACCTGCCAATAACATCACACCAATGAACATGGCGATCATTATTTCTAATAAAGTAAACCCTAGCATCCTTTTCATGGCGCACTCCTAATTAAGACAAATGTGTCCATGACTACTGCTCTGCGTCTATTATCAACCGTGCCACAACCTCCCGCGGGATTATCCGCAAGGGCTGTCATGGCTTGACGACCTCGCCAAGTGACAATGACCTGCACATTTACCCCTGATGTATTACCGGCAACTGAGGTGGGGTTAATACACACAACCGCGTTATCCAATGAGCCAGTATTTTCCCTTGCCCTTATAGCTTGACGCCAATTAGCAATATCTGTCTTCGCAAGCGTTGCTGCATTACAGCGCTGTGTATAACACGTAGTGTTTGCCTGAACGTTTTCGGTACTCGTAAAGTCTACGTCGTAGAGTGTGGTTATATTTGCCGCATCGTTTGCTCTTATTCTGTGTATGATGTCACTGGCAAGCTCAACCGCTGCGGCTCGCTGCATAGAGTCAAAACTTGCTTGTTTAGCTTTTGCTTGTAGTGCCACAGCACCAAGCAGCCCAAAGCTTAAAATCATAAAAGCAATAAGCACTTCCAACAGAGTGAAGCCATGTTGCTTTAGCGA
Organism: Pseudoalteromonas piscicida; assembly: GCF_002208135.1. Lineage (NCBI taxonomy): Bacteria > Pseudomonadati > Pseudomonadota > Gammaproteobacteria > Alteromonadales > Pseudoalteromonadaceae > Pseudoalteromonas > Pseudoalteromonas piscicida. Next base: position 1,014,597 of record NZ_CP021646.1, on the reverse strand, counting down.
AATATGCATATCTCAACCAAAATTCAATTACCCTAGTTTCAGTGTAAACAGTCGTCTTGGAAACTCAACTAGAGATAGTATGAAAGGTCTATTGAGGCGATGAACGGCTTGTTCGCCGCTTTACACTCAAAACAATGCTTTTAGCTGGGTGTAAGCTCTACGGCTCACTTCATAGCGATTGGGAAGTGACTTGAGACAAACATAGTGCTTTTGTTCATGTAATTCCAAAGCAGAGATGTTTGTTCGCTTAACTAGCGTGCGGCGATGGATTTGAATAAAATGTGTCGGAAACTTATCTAAAAGTGACTTGAGTGACATGTCAATGAGCGCTTGAAGGCCCGAACTCAATGTTACTCGCGTGTATTTTTCATCCGCCTCGGCAACAATAACATCTGATACCTGAATGTGACGCAACTCACTGCCAACGTAATAACTGAGCGTCTCCATACTCGGAAAGATAGTAGTCAATAAAGCATCAAGCTTATCACTATCTAGCGGCTTCACGAGATAGCCATTGGCGTGCAGTTCAAATGCTTCTAACGCATATTCCGGATGCGCCGTTAGAAACACGATTTTCATCCTAGGGAATTGCTCACGCAAGTGACTTGCAAACTCAACACCTGACTGACCTGGCATCGAAATATCAAGAAAAATAAGCTGCACAGACTCTTGGTTTAGTAGCGCTTCCACACTACCTGCGCAATCAACTTCACCGATACAGCGAAAGCCGATATGCTTTTGCATTAATCGTTTAACACGAGCTCTTGCCAGTGGCTCATCATCCACAATTAGGTAAGATATTAATGTTTTTTTCATAGCGGTAGAGAAAAACTGACGGTATAGCTATCTTGACTGGCTTCGGTTTTAAAATCAATGGGTTGATTGTAGTGTAAAGCCAAGCGACGTCTGATGTTACTTATCCCAATGCCATGCCCTTGGTGCGTCGGCTTTAATTTGGCGTCGTAGCTGTTAAAAATTACCACCGTTAACGTGTGGTGACTACAGTGGATATGAATTCGAATATCCGCTCCGTTTGGGTTTGGCTCTACCCCATGACTCACCGCATTCTCTACCAATGGCTGTAATATCAAGGCAGGGATCAGTGTATTTTCCAAGACATTTTCTAACACCCATTCAACCCTCAAACGCTCTGCGAAGCGCCACTGCTCAAGTGCTAAATACGCTTTGCATAAAGATATTTCACTTCCCAGCGGAACAATATTTTGTGTAGACATCGCAGCGCGGGATAAATCGGCAAGTGCTAATGCTGACTTTTCTGCAGCATTTGGGTCGATATGAGTCAATTCGGCCACGGTATTGAGTGAATTATATAAAAAGTGTGGGCGAATTCTCGCATGTAACGCTTCAAGCTCCGCCTGGGATAGCGCTTTCACCTTACGAATATTGTCGGTAAAGATAGCTAAGAAATGCGCGAAAAGCGTGATAATACAAATACATATTGCGATGTTACGCCATAAGCTCAATTCAATTTGTGCTTCATCAATCCAACCGAGCAGTGTAAACCCATAGGGGAAAGCCGTACTAGTGACAACAGTACAAAACACGAAGACGAAAATGAGAATACCAGCTTCAACGAGATCTGAGCGCTTCTCAACAGCGTGGCGAACAATCGCTATCACGGCAAGTGATAAAAAGGCAGTAAAATGAATAAATAAGCTAGTTAACCCAAGGGATTGCCAAAACGCTGTCGCGGAAATCAGCGTATATAAAAAGGCCAGGATTTGCGAGGCAACTAGCAATGCTAGCACACCTCGCTCACTCAATAGTGCAGACAACAACCTGATACGCGGTGTCATCGTGCTAGCTCTCTTATCTGAGTTCTACAGGTACGGCAAACACGACATTTTCTTCTTGTCCAGGGTTCTCAACTACCGTTTCCCCACCAAGCTCTTTAAGTCGAGAGATAACCTGTTGAACCAGCACTTCAGGTGCAGATGCGCCGGCAGTTACACCAACCTTAGCAACGCCATCAAACCAAGTTTCTTCGATGGAAGAGGCATCATCGATGAGAAATGCCTTAGTTCCCATTTTATCCGCAAGTTCTCTTAAGCGGTTAGAGTTAGAACTATTTTTGGCACCGACTACAAGCAGTAACTCCACTTTATCCGCTAAGTCGCGAACCGCATCTTGACGGTTTTGCGTGGCATAACAGATATCATCTTTTCGTGGACCACTGATATTCGGAAACTTGCTACGCAGTGCATCAATTACATCCGCAGTGTCATCTACCGATAACGTCGTTTGACTACAATAGAACACATTGTCAGCATTTTTAACTTCGAGTGTTGCTACATCCTCTGGTTTTTCAACAAGATAAATACCACCGTTCGGATTGTCATACTGGCCCATAGTCCCCTCAACTTCAGGGTGGCCGTGGTGCCCAATCAAAATACACTCAGTACCTCTACGACTAGCACGCGTCACTTCCATATGCACCTTTGTCACTAACGGACAAGTCGCATCGAAAACTTTTAACTCTCGGCGCTTCGCTTCATTACGCACTTGCTGAGAAACACCATGCGCGCTGAAAATAACAATACTGTCGTCTGGTACCTCATTTAACTCTTCAACGAATACCGCACCACGAGACTTCAGACCATCAACAACATATTTGTTATGAACGACTTCATGGCGAACGTAAATTGGCGCTTCGAAAATGTCGAGCGCACGCTCAACAATACTGATCGCTCTATCTACACCCGCACAGAATCCTCTCGGGTTTGCCAGCAAGATATCCATTAGTTATTTACCTCAAGAATTTCAACTTCAAACGTTACTTTTTGGCCTGCAAGCGGATGATTGAAATCGACAGTCACCGAGTCTCCGGCCACTTCGCGGATCAATCCAGGTAAGTCCGTACCATCAGGTTGCGTAAATGCAATGATGCTGCCTACTTCAGCGGGGGTTTCTGCGCCAAACTTGCTTCTATCAACATAGTAGATGTTGTCAGGATTTGGTTGCCCAAACGCATCTTCTGGCTCTAGCTCAAAAGATTTCTCATCGCCCGCTTTTAATCCAAGCAAACACTTTTCAAAATTTTCAGTCAGGCTGCCATCACCCATAAATAGCTTAGCGGGTTTATTGTGAACTTTGGTGGAATCTGCTGCTGAACCGTCTGATAACTTGATTGAAAAATGGAACAAGACTTCAGATTTTGCTCCAATTAGTTGCTCACTCACGCATTGTTCTCCTGTGGTTTATCGCCACTGGTAAAGGCATCGAAAATTAAAAGGGCAGCACCGCCGACAATGGCCATGTCTGCGACATTAAACGCTGGATAGTGCCAATCTTGATAATAGAAATGCAGGAAGTCAATCACATAACCATGAATGATACGGTCGTATAAATTCCCTACAGCACCACCTAATACCAACGCATAGGCCAATCCCAATTTCCAATTTGATGCTGGCAATTTACGTAGCCAAAAAATCAGTAAAGTGCTAATGGCAACAGCGATGCCACTTAAAAAGTAACGTTGCCAGCCACCTGCTTCACTTAAAAAGCTAAAAGCCGCACCATAGTTATGCATGTAGGTGAGATTGAATATAGGCAAAATATCAATGGACTCATAGAGTTCCATTTCAGCCATAACCAGTGCTTTGGTGAAGTAGTCTACTGCAAAAAGCAGTAGACTAAGCCACAACCACACCAGACCACTTTTCTGTGTAGTTTGTGTCACGTTTTACTCCTAGGCGAATTGACGCTGCTCGCCGTCACCTTCAACGTTACTAATGCAACGACCACAGATGTCTGCATGTTGCTCATCCGTACCTACGTCGTCAGTATAGTGCCAACAACGATCACATTTTTTAGCTGATGTTGCCGCAACACTAATGAACAAACCATCAATTTCTGTCGAAATTGCATTTTCTGGCTTGCTGTTTACTACTGCTACCGTTGCTTTCGAAGTCAGTAAAACAAAGCGTAATTCATCACCAATGGCATTGAGCTGCTCAGCTAAGTCTCCGCCAGTGTATAACGTTACTTCAGCCTGTAGCGTCGCACCGATCACTTCTTCTTTACGTGCATTTTCAAGCACGCGGTTTACTTCATCACGCACTGCCAGTAGGTTTTGCCAGTACTCGTTATTCAACGAGCCTTCTGTCGCCCCTTCAATTGCATCATACCAAGTATCCGTGAATACAAACTGGCCGCGCTCACCTGGTAATACTTCCCAGATTTCTTGTGCAGTAAAGCTCATGATAGGTGCCATCCAACGTGTCATCGCTTCGGCGATATGATAAAGCGCTGATTGGCAAGAACGACGCGCATGGCTATCACTTTTCGCGGTGTACTGACGGTCTTTGATGACGTCTAGGTAGAACGAGCCCAATTCACCAGTACAGAAATTCATCAGCTTTTGTGTTACTTGAAGCATTTGATACTTGTCGTACGCTGTTTTGATCTCAGTTTGTAGCTGCGCGGCACGCGCGACAATCCAGCGATCTAGCTCAACCATATCTTCAATTGCTACTAAGTCCGTTTTTGGATCAAAGCCGCTTAGATTCGCAAGGAGGTAACGACTTGTATTACGAATACGACGATAACGGTCTGCTGAACGCTTAAATATTTCGTCAGACACGGTCATTTCGGCCGAATAATCAGTAGAAGCGACCCATAAACGTAAAATATCTGCACCTAGTTTGTTCATGATGTCTTGCGGCGAAATCACGTTGCCTAATGACTTAGACATCTTGTGACCTTTTTCATCGACCGTGAAGCCGTGAGTCAACACTTGCTTATAAGGTGCATGACCATTGATAGCAACTGAAGTCATCATTGACGACATAAACCAACCACGGTGCTGATCCGACCCTTCAAGGTAAAGATCTGCAGGACCTGTTAAATCTTCGCGTGCATCAACAACACAAGCATGCGTTACACCTGAATCAAACCATACGTCTAGTGTATCTTGTACTTTTACGTATTGTTGCGCATCAGCTTCACTTAATAGCGCGCTAGGCTCTAAGTCGTACCACGCCTGAATACCCTTTTCTTCCACTAATTTAGCAACGGCTTCAATTAAGGTTTCAGTTTCAGGGTGTAAGCTACCAGTATCTTTATCTACAAATAATGCGATTGGTACACCCCAAGTACGCTGACGTGAAATACACCAATCTGGGCGACCCTCAACCATGTTTGCGATGCGGCTTTCACCCCACTCTGGTAACCATTCTGTCTTTTTGATTTCATTCAATGAATCAGCGCGTAGGTTAGCCTGATCCATGCTGACAAACCATTGTGGCGTCGCACGGAAAATAATCGGAGTTTTGTGGCGCCAGCAATGTGGATAACTATGCGTTAGTGCCTTATGGCGGAACAACACGCCTTTCTCTGTTAATAGCTCAATGATGCTGTCATTTGCTTTAAATACGTGCTGACCTGCAAAAATCGGCGTATCTGGTAGATATACACCATTTGCACCAACCGGGTTTGCCACTTCTAGACCGTAAGCCTGACCCGCTGCAAAGTCTTCTTGACCGTGACCAGGTGCTGTGTGAACGATACCAGTACCTGAGTCTGTTGTTACGTGCTCACCTAAAATAACAGGCACATCGAAATCTAAGAATGGGTGTGCAACGCGCAGATTCTCAAGCGCAGCGCCTTTCGCGTAACCTAGTACGTGGAAGTGCTTGAATCCAAAACGATCAACAGCGTCTTTTACTAATTCAGAACCAAGCACAATACGCTGCTCTTGACCTTCATCTTCAATTTGTACCAGTGCATACTCTAGCGCGCCGTGTACTGCCACAGCGCGGTTTGCAGGTAATGTCCAAGGCGTTGTCGTCCAAATCGCGGTACTTACTTCGCCTTTGCCTTCGTGGCCTTCAGCCAAGCCAAACGCACCGATAATTGCCGCTTGATCAGCAAACACAAATTTTACGTCGATTGCAGGCGACTGTTTGTCTTGGTATTCAACTTCCGCTTCCGCAAGTGCTGAACCACAATCCGTACACCAGTGAACTGGCTTTGCACCTTTGTGTAGGTGGCCATTTTTGATAATACGGCCAAGTACACGAATAGCATTGGCTTCAAAATCAAAGTTCATGGTTAGGTACGGCTTGTCCCAGTCACCTAACACACCAAGGCGTTTGAAATCTGTTTTTTGGCCATCTACTTGCTTTTTAGCATAGTCGCGGCATTTTTCACGGAATTCAGCAGCCGATACTTTCTTACCTGGTTTGCCGACTTTCTTTTCCACTTGTAACTCAATTGGTAGACCATGGCAGTCCCAACCAGGCACATAAGGCGCATCAAAATCAGACAGTGTTTTTGACTTAATAATAATATCTTTAAGGATTTTGTTTACTGAGTGACCTAGGTGAATATCACCATTTGCATACGGAGGGCCGTCATGCAAAATAAATGGCTTTTTACCTTTTTTCGCAATGCGAATTTGACCGTATAAGTCTTCTTCATACCATTTTTTCAGCATCTTTGGTTCGCGTTGCGCCAAATTACCACGCATCGGAAACTCAGTTTCCGGTAGATTTAAAGTATGTTTGTAGTCGCTCATTTATCCTACTTTCCGTATCGGCTACGTTAAAGAAAAACACTGTTTTGCATTGCTAACATCACGACTGATTTGTTCTGTTAACTGCGACAATGTTTCGAATTTTTGCTCATCGCGAAGCTTTTCAATTAGCTCCACTTTCATAAACTGACCGTAGATGGTCTCATTAAAATTAAACAGATGCACCTCTAAAAGGGCTTTCGTTCCGTTTAGGGTTGGCTTAGTGCCAACATTCGCTACGCCATAATGTGTTTTGTGATTCACAGTCGCTTTGACCGCATACACACCGCGCACAGGGCTCACTTGACGTTTTAACGCAATATTTGCAGTATGGAAACCAAGCTCTCTGCCTTTCTTCCAACCGTGAATAACGCGGCCTGAAATGGCATAGGTATGGCCCAACATATCATGTGCTTGACGTAAATCACCAGCCGCAAGTGCCGTGCGGATCAACGTACTACTTACACGACAATCTTGCTTGCGAAAACTTGCCGTGTCTTTTACTTGCATACCTAGCGGTTCGCCCACTCGTTTTAGCATTGCAAAATCACCAGCACGTTCACGGCCAAAACGAAAGTCATCGCCGACCGTGAGTGCCTTAGTTCCAAGCTTTGTCACTAGGACTTCTTTGATAAATTGCTCTGCATCTTGCGAGGCAAATTTGCGATTAAAGTTGACGCAAATGACTCGCTCTATACCCAGCTCTTGCAACAGGACTAGTTTATCACGTAATCGCGTCAGCCTAGCCGGTGCTTTATCTTTGGTGAAAAACTCCAAGGGCTGCGGCTCAAATAACATCACTGTGCTTGGAAGTTGATAGTGTTTTGCGTCGCTAATCAGCCCCTTCAAAACCTCTACATGTCCAAGATGAACCCCGTCAAAGTTTCCAATCGTCAACACACAACCAAAATGATGTGGTCGAATATTATGGATCCCTCGGATTAGTTGCATAGTGCCGTGCCTTTGTGCAGCAAATATCAAAGAGCCCGATTATACCCAAGTTGCTTAAAAATGCGAATCAAGCATCTCGGATTGTGCTGAATCTTACCCCTAGTATAAATAGTAAACTGAAATAGCTCACCATTGCGGTCACTAATAATCCGCAAAGTAGTAGTACCTGTTCCATTAGCCCCCACTCTAGCCAATCAAAGCGTGCGCCAAGAAAGTATACGCATGCAGCCATCGCAACCGCTGAAACAAAACATTTGGCAGTAAAACCAAGAGAAAATGCGCTTAACTGATAAACACCTTGATGTGACAGCTGACGATAAAGTAAAAACGCATTACAAGACGCTGATAATGAAGTTGCCAATGCAAGGCCCAGATAACCAATAAAAGGCGCTAAGATAAGATTGAAGACCATATTGAGTGCCATGGTAATAATGCCAATACGAACTGGCGTTTTGGTATCTTGTCTAGCGTAAAATCCCGGCGCCAATACTTTAATTAACATAAAGCTTAATAAGCCAACAGAATATGCCGCTACCCCTAAGCTTACCTTATGTATATTGTCTGCATTTTGAGAAACAAACTCACCATGGCCAAATAATACTGAAATGATCAGTGGACTTATCACCATCAGTCCCAACATCGCTGGTAACCCCAAGAAGATGACAAAACGCACCCCCCAATCTAGTGTTTTCTGAAAGTCTTCACTTTTTTCTCCTGCGTGTAATTTAGAAAGTGCAGGCAGTATCACGGTCGCAATACCGATACCAAATAGGCCGAGTGGAAATTCAATTAATCTGTCTGAATAATAAAGCCAGGCAATCGATCCCGTCACGAGAAAAGAGGCAATGACGGTATCCAGTAGTAAGTTAATTTGGCTAACAGAAACACCAAATAATGCAGGGATCATTAATGTTCTAACTTTGGTTACTTCAGGGCTTCGCCATGCAAATTGAGGGCGACTCAAGACTTTTAAGCGCAACAAAAATGGGATCTGGAATAATAGTTGAACAACACCACCAATAAATACACCGAGTGCTAATGCGTACGCACCTTGTGCAAATTTATCATGGAGAAAAATAGCGCAGCCAATAATCGACACGTTGAGTAAAACTGGCGTAAAGGCCGCTGCGGCAAAGCGATTATAAACATTCAGTACTGCCCCGCTAAGTGCAACTAACGAAACAAAAAATAAGTAAGGAAAGGTAAGCTTTAATAGTGCGCTTGCAAGCACAAATTTTTCGGCATCTGCACCGCCTTGCCACCAGTCAAGAAACCAGCTTGTGCCAAATAATGCGGCGATCACCGGCGAGCCTATCACCCCTAAAATAGTAACAATAAGCAGTATGGTCCCGAGTGTCCCGGCAGCTTGTGCAACGAATAACCTTACCCTATCATCACCATGCTTTTCTTTAATTTCTGAAAGTACAGGAACAAATGCCTGAGCAAACGCGCCTTCTGCAAATAACCTACGTAAAAAATTAGGGATCCGGTTGGCGAATAAAAAGACATCGGCGGCCAGACCTGCGCCCAATAGGTTTGCCACGACTGCATCTCGAACTAGCCCCAGAACCCGCGAAATCATAGTCATGGCACTGACAATCATACCCGATTTAAATAACCCTTTTGCCACCTTAACTCCTAAATTCAGTGAATCGCGGCAGATTATGCCACAGTCGTTGTGCATTTAGCACTAGGCGTGCCCTGTCAGCTTTGATACAATACGCGCCATTAACCTTGGTAGGCCTGTTTCACCTTGTGAAATTTGACTGTTTACTTTGGTTCAGACCTGAGATTTTCAAGGCACTTTGTGAAGCTACGCTTTTCAAATTATTAGTGCAACTTGGGATATTACGGGTTTACTTGCCTGCTATAAAAGTAAAAATGTCGCATAGCAACGTTTTGATTTGTACAGGTTAAGAATTGAGAATAGCCCAAGTCGAGTCTTGGGTGTTGAACATTAGGCCGCGCTTGTTAATTTATATTGACTTTTGCGATTAAAACAGGCATATTCCTCGGCCTTTAAATTAAGCTTATTTTAAGATTGTTAGGAGCAAACCTTGGCTAACATCAAGTCTGCAAAAAAACGCGCTATCACTAGCGAAAAGCGTCGTAAGCACAACGCAAGCCGTCGTTCAATGATGCGTACATACTTCAAAAAAGTAATCGCTGCAATTGAAGCTGGTGATAAAGAAGCTGCAACTCAAGCATTCGCTGTTGCTGCACCTATCCTAGACCGTTACGCAACTAAAGGTCTAATCCACAAAAACAAAGCTGCTCGTCATAAGAGCCGTTTAGTTGCTAAGATCAAAGCACTTTAATTTGTTGCTGGATTGAAAAAACCGACATTATGTCGGTTTTTTTATGTCTGTAATTTATACGCCTTGGTATCAAAGGATAAAATCAGTGTAGTTTTACACCAACTCTAAATCTGGGTAAAATTTCTTCAGCATTGCTGCAATTTTCTTTGGTGAAAATGGCTTAACAACAAAACCTTTGGCCCCGCGCTCAATAGCATCCTTGACATTGTCTACCGTTGAGTGTGCCGATACCATAACGACATTAATATTCGGGTTTATTTCATTCAGGGTTGCAATTAACTCTTTACCATCACCATCGGGCAGCTCAATATCTAAAAAGACAATATCAAAATGTTGCTCTTCACATGACTTTACGCACTGCGTTGCAGTGGAGGCTTCTCTTACATGATCAATACCTAAGTGCATTAAGGTTTGATGCAAAAAGCTGCGAACTGTCCCTACATCATCGACGATTAAAATAGAGATATTTTGATCCATAGTCCTTTCCCGTAGGCTGTAGTGTAAAAATAAGCTATTATACTTAGCATAGAAGCATTATAGAGACCTGCAACTAAAAGGCTACTTAAAGCATGGCAAAACCATCAAAAAAACAATCGCTTTTAGGTCAAGTACAGTCCAATCAAAAGAAACGCACTAGTACAACAAAAAACCGTCGACCATCGCCACAACAAATTGCAGCGATGAAGGCTCAGCAAACCGCACAAGCACAGCAAGCCACAGCCTCTCAAACCCAATCAAGCACTGGCGACGAAAAATCTAAAGGAAAAGGTAAGTGGATAGCACTTGCAGTCATTGGAATACTATTTGTTGTCTTGCCAAAACCACAACTGATTACTTATGAAAAATTAGGTCTTGTGGCCAGTAGCGTGTATTGGTCTGGCCTTCCTGGTATTGATCCGGTGCTATTTGACTCAAATTTGCACCCAAAGCCAGCGCTTGAGCGTAATACACTATACCTATGCCACGATTTGAAAAACCCAGACACGTGCCAAAAGTACCAAATAATTAAGCAAGAAGGCTTTATAGCGGCCGTGATGAAGCTGATCCAAGGCTAAGGTGAAGAAATGACAATGCCTCTTCATTGAGGCATTTAACTTTATACGCATGTATAGAACGCATTTACAAAAAGCCAAACACTTCTGTCTTAAGCCACAAAAAACCACTAAAAACCAGCTAATAGAAAGCGCGAGCCTTAATTTTCATTGCTTCTAGTAACTCACTTCTATCGATTAACTTACCAGCAATAACATGTACCACTTCACCCTCTTTCTCTACTATACCTTTTATTTCTAATAGCTGTGCGCCCATATAGGCTTGCTTTTGTGCTCGAGCAGTACCAGACCACACAATTACATTGATGTTGCCTGTTTCGTCTTCCAAAGTAAAAAAGGTCACGCCTTTTGCAGTACCCGGGGCTTGTTTTCCTGTCACTAGTCCTATCACTGTTACTAACGATTTATGCGGTCGATAAAGCAGTTCATTGGCCTTAACCGTTCGGTATATAAGCTTGGCTTGCTCGAGCTGCTTGATTGGGTGAGTGCGTAAAGAAACCTTAGTGCTATTGTAATCTTCCTGTAAGTTTTCAAACTCTGTGGCGCTAAAGTGACTATATTGCGACTCTTTCTCTTCAATATCGCTGAATAGTGGCAAGGTTTTACTTTGATCTGCAAGTGACCACCTAGCAGCATAACGGCTATCTACAAAGTGATGTAAAGCATCCGCGGAAATCAGCTTTTCAATAGTGCTATTGGTAATACCAACTTGTTGTAACTGCACGATTTTACCAAACCCCTCTTGAGGTCTACATTGTAATAATTGCAGTGCTTCTTCTTCACTTAATCCCTTTATCAGCCGAAGCCCTAACCGGATCGCAAACGTTGCTTTTCTTGGCTCATGTACGACTTGATGTTCGTAATCGGACTGGTTAACACAGATAGGTAAAATGCTAACCTTATGCCTTGATGCATCTTGCAACAGCTGTGAAGCCGAATAAAACCCCATTGGTAAACAATTGAGTAGAGCGGTATAAAACATTGCAGGATAATAATACTTCAACCACGCTGAGGCATAAGCTAGTACTGCAAAAGAAGCTGAGTGGCTTTCAGGAAAACCATATTCACCAAAGCCACAGATCTGCTCAAAAATTCGCTCAGCAAACTGTGCTTCATAGCCCCGCTCCAGCATGCCTCGAATGAGCTTTTCTTTAAACTGCATCAGCTCTCCGGTTTTCTTCCATGACGCCATGGCTCGGCGAAGGCTATCGGCTTCCCCTCCAGTGAACCCAGCTGCAACCATAGCCAGTTTTATCACTTGTTCTTGGAAGATGGGAACCCCCATGGTCCTCTCTAGTACCGATTTAACCGCTTCGGATGGATAGGCTACTTGCTCTTCACCATCCCGTCGCTTTAAAAATGGATGCACCATATCCCCTTGAATAGGGCCTGGACGTACAATTGCTATTTGGATCACTAAGTCATAATAGCAAGCAGGCTTTAGCCTAGGCAGCATACTCATTTGCGCGCGTGACTCTACTTGAAACACGCCAACACTATCCCCTTTTTGCAACATCTGATAGACCAAAGGGTCGTCTTGCATACGAGTCAATTGGGCAAGATCTAGGCTTCGCTTCGTATGTGCTGCAATATAGCCAAAACACTTACGAATAGCGCTTAGCATACCCAAGGCCAAAATATCGACTTTGAGTAACTTGAGGGTTTCAAGGTCATCTTTATCCCATTGAATAATGGTGCGCTCTGGCATGGCTGCATTTTCTACGGGCACTAATTCATGTAATGGACTTTCTGAGATAACAAAACCACCAACATGCTGCGACAAATGCCTTGGAAACCCCATAATGTCATTAACCAACTGAATAAAGTGCCGACCTTTTAATGAGTTTGGCTCTAGCCCTAACTCCACTAATTGGGCCTGCCAGTTAAGTCCTTTGTCACGGCGATTGAGATGCTTAATAAAGTACTCTATTTGCGCCATTTCAATGCCCAAGGCTTTGCCAACATCACGCATGGCACTTTTTAAACGGTACGTGATCACCGTTGCTGCTAATGCTGCGCGTTTACGGCCATATTTTTTGTAGATATATTGGATCACCTCTTCACGACGTTGGTGTTCAAAATCCACATCTATATCGGGAGGCTCATTACGCTCTTTACTAATAAAACGCTCGAACAATACGCCCACTTGTCGAGGGTCAACCGCGGTTATCTCTAAGCAGTAGCAGACCACGGAATTAGCGGCTGAGCCTCGCCCTTGATATAAGATTTGATGCTGTTTTGCATACATCACAATGTCATGAATAGTGATAAAGAAAAACGGATAATCAAGCGCTTCGATAAGCGAGAGCTCTTTATCAATAATGGCTTCTATATCTGGCGGCACGCCATCAGAAAAGCGAACTTGTTTACCCTTTTCGACCAACGCGCGTAAATAAGCCATTGGAGTAAAGCCTTTAGGCACTAACTCCTGAGGATATTGATAATGCAATGAGTCTAAATTAAATACACATCGCTTCGCGATATTGTTACTTTCTTCAAGAAAGGTAGGTGAAAACAACTTATTAAGCTTAGAGATAGATCTAAGTGCCGACTCGCTATTGCTAATCATTTTCTCAGGGATCTCACTTATCACACGATTCTGTCGAATGGCTGTCAGTGTGTGTTGTAGCGCAAGTCTAGATGAACAGTGCATAAGCACCCCACCAACAGCGCAAACAGGCATTTGGTAAGCTTTTGACAGCTTTACACAGTGGGTAAAGTAATGTACATCTTCTACACTCAAGTTACGTCGATAGCCAATCCATATTCTATTTTGATGATATTTACACAGCCACTGCAATGATTGGACATCTTGACAGTTACCTTTTGGCAACCACAATAACAAAACATGCTTAAGCGACATGATATCCCACTCGCAGAGCTGATAATGCCCTTTCTCGGTTCGCTGACGGGCATTGCTTATTACTCGGCAAAGCTCTGTATAAGCAAGCTGGCAAGGACAAAGTGCAACCAGTTCAATATTATTGTACTTGAGCAAGCTCCCAACTATCAGTTTTATCTTAAGCTTATGATCACGAATGTAAGCATGGGCACGTACAATTCCAGCCAAAGAACATTCGTCAGTAATGGCTATTGCACTATAGCCTAAAAAATCAGCCTGTTTGACTAATTCCTCTGGTCGTGATGCGCCTGTCAAAAAGGAAAAATTGCTCTGACAAAAAAGTTCGGCATAAGACATTAACTAAATACTCCATGAATATACCAATGGTTATTTTGCTCTCGAAATACCCATAACCGCTGTGCTTGTTCATTTTGTACAATAAAATAGTCTCGCAGGACTGGCTCACCATCCCACCACCCCGAAGCGATACGCTCTGGACCAGAAATAATATTGACTCTTTCACATAACGGCTGTGGCTTCAGAAATAAAATGGTGGGTCTTAATTTGCTCTCGAGTGTCGTGAAGTGTGGCTCGCGACTATAAGTACTGGCTTTTTCAGGACGAGGATCGCCTGTAAGCTGTAAACCTTGCACAGCTTGCTCACCGAGCTTAGCACATAGAATAGCGCGCAGCCCTTGCGCTGACATCGCACTTTGCTGCGTTGAGAAGAGATCTTTTATTGTGGCATGCTGCGTCTCTAAAACATCAGCTTTGAGTGAAACACTTTGTACAGGTGCATCTAAGGTTATGGATTCTAGCTTGAGGTTTAGCAAGCGCAGCCAATTTGCCGCCTTATATTCAGGCTCCGCGCTGTTTAATGTGATCTCTAAAGCCTCTTTATCTCGAAGTGCTAAGGTAAAATAAAGCGTTCGAGTTACCAAGTTACGTTGCTGTAGGAACAAGGCTAAACGCGATAGCAAATGCTCGATTGGCTTTTCTAGCCAAGCCATCACTTCGACTTCGTAAAGTAAAGGAGCTGTAAGCTCAAAGGTTTCCGCAGGTTGGTAATAGTTAAGGGTTTCCTTTAGCTTTCCAAACAAGCAGCCTACATAATGTACGAGTTCAGTATCAAAACGTTTGGCCAGCTCACTGAGTGCAAACTGCTCTAACTGCGCCACGTTTTTAACTCCGGTGCGAGCAAGCAGCTCAACCACCCGACTGTTTAGACTTGTACGTGTTAGTCCTATTTTCCCCAAGTAATGACGCTTTTGGCACGGCGTTAACACAAGCACATTGCAATGCTCTCGCGCCAATAGCTTGGCCATTATTGTGGACTCACCAGTGCCATAATAGTAACTCATACCAAGTTGCGCTAAATGTTGAGATATCATTTGCCAGTAACTTGGTAGATCATGATAGAGCGACAGCATAGAATCTACTTTAAGCACAAGGCCATTGGGCTCATCTATTACAATATCTGCACTTACTTGATACAGCATATTGGCAATTTCTAGTAGCTGCTGTCTTTCTAGGAGGTCGTCGTAGGGCAAAACATGAAGCTGTGTACACAATGCACAAGCAGTCCCAAGGCCCATTCCTATTTTTATACCTCGCTGCTGCGCTGCATTATTCAGCTGCACTATCTGGTTTTTGCGGCCATCAATAATAACAACGGGTGTAACAAAATCACTGGAAACCGTTTGCTGTGTCATTCCCTCTAGTTGCAGCATAGGAAAATAGAGATATAACCACATAGCTAGCTCGTTAAACGTCGCTCATCGCTAGAAAATGCAACTATATTATCGCTAACATGAGGTAGACTAGGCTTTTCAAGCTCTGGCCAATAGTTGGTATTTTCTAGTTTAAGGCTGCGATGCGCAAAGTGCCCTTGTGCTTCTTTACTATTACATCCAAACCGCTTTGCTGTGCCTGTAAAGCCACTGAAAGCGTAAATGGTAAAGTCTGGGTGTACTGCGCTTGATGTAAAACAAATAACCTACAATTCCCCGCTTGTGCACCTAACTGCAAACGCTTTACAGCCGCAATAAAAAGCGCTTCGTGCCAAAGTACAAGCGCACTACACACACCACTTTTTACACATTGTTCCGCAGCCCATAGCGCTTCTTTTTCACTTGGAGGCTGTAATATCATAAATTCACTCAGGTCTAACGATAAATAATGCAGTGCCGCAGCATGTATTTGCCCTGGAGGGTTAATTAATACCTTCAGCCGGTTATCATCTACAAAATGGGGGAATATCAACCTTAACTCCCCTATTCCCATTGCAGTTTTTACACCAATCACACCTTGTTGCGGCCAACCACCACACAGCACATCATCAAGTGCAGCAAAGCGAGTACTGACGACATCATGCTGCACGGCCTGTCCACGCCCACGCCAAAGCAAGTTTTTACGCTCAAGAAGATCTATATAGTTAGCCATACATCACCAAATACTGTTTATATATACAGTATATTTAAATAAAGACAGATCGCAAGTAGATCGCTAGAAAAGAGGCTAGTTAAAAAGTGACCATGATTTGTGCTTTAGTTCAATCCTGGCTTGCTTAGGAGAAATTAGATTCGCAAAGAGTAATTGTATAAAAGTAGATAAGAGCAGAGAGGTAAAACAATGAATGTAGCGTGCAGATAATCGTCTTCTGGCGCAGTAAAGTGCTATTCACTTAAGCAAGAGCTAACCAACTGAACTACCATTTTGTCATACTTCGGAAGAAGTGATACAGGGGTAATCAGTAAAACATAATTTAAATAAAGATTGGCTTTATTCGGATAAAGAGAAAAGTTTGCTTAGAAGAGAAAATACAAACTGGCCCAGTGGACGGGACTCGAATCGAAGCGTCGAACCGCCGCAATCCCCGACGTGACAGGCCGCTTTCTCTAAGGCAAGAGCTAACCAACTGAATTACCACTTCGCTGCAACTGGCAAAGTTATAACGACATTATTATAAGCTTATGTTGAAAAATAAGTTACTTGATAGTGATGACAAAGGAAAGACTAAAGCAAATGAGCTATTTGATTTTTTATTTTGGTCAAGGAAGCTTACTTAGAAGAAAATACAAACTGGTGGACGGGACTCGAATCGAAGCGTCGAACCGCCGCAATCCCCGGCGTGACAGGCCGCTTTCTCTAAGGCAACAGCTAACCAACTGAACTACCACTTTCTTTACACTAAGCTGAGAAACGACAAGCGATGCTTATTTTACTTGTAGTAGGGCTATATTTTTAATTTTGTGAATAGTACAGGAAACTTGCTTAGAAGAAAATGCAAACTGGCGGAGTGGACGGGACTCGAACCCGCGACCCCCGGCGTGACAGGCCGGTATTCTAACCAACTGAACTACCACTCCGCAGTGATAGATTTGCAAGATATCTTAAATGGCGGAGTGGACGGGACTCGAACCCGCGACCCCCGGCGTGACAGGCCGGTATTCTAACCAACTGAACTACCACTCCGCAGAGATATCTTAATGACATTATTTTACTCGTTTTAGTGTTGGCGGAGTGGACGGGACTCGAACCCGCGACCCCCGGCGTGACAGGCCGGTATTCTAACCAACTGAACTACCACTCCAGCGAGTAAACAAGCTGTCATAAAGCTTGAATATAGTTATGCGATACATTGGCGGAGTGGACGGGACTCGAACCCGCGACCCCCGGCGTGACAGGCCGGTATTCTAACCAACTGAACTACCACTCCACTGAGTATTCGCATTTTTTGCTTCGAAGTGTTGGCGGAGTGGACGGGACTCGAACCCGCGACCCCCGGCGTGACAGGCCGGTATTCTAACCAACTGAACTACCACTCCATAAGAAGCAAATGCACGTTTATAATAAGTATTGGCGGAGTGGACGGGACTCGAACCCGCGACCCCCGGCGTGACAGGCCGGTATTCTAACCAACTGAACTACCACTCCAGCGTGACTTATTGATACTATGAAGAAATTTGGCGGAGTGGACGGGACTCGAACCCGCGACCCCCGGCGTGACAGGCCGGTATTCTAACCAACTGAACTACCACTCCGCGTCATATTCTTGCAGTATTTGCTGTAAGGTGTGCTCCCTGACAGCGGCGTGAATAATACGAATGACCCCCTCATGAGTCAACCGTTTTTTGAAAAAAAACCGTGTTTTTTAGTTATCTTTCATTGAAAGGTTCAAAATATCACCTGATTTGTCATTTTTTGAGCCATTCCCTGCTGCGCTATTTTCAGATGGCCCTAAATCATCAAGATCAATGACTTCTTCGGTTTTCTTAAATGGATTCTTTGGCATTGGTATTTTTAGTCTAATTGGCTTTTTTTGCACCAGAATACGAATGGCTAACCATCCGAGCAATAATACAACTAAATTGCCAGTAACAATAATACTGACTAAGAGAGCTGTACTTATAGTCGGCTCTGGTTCTGGCTCAGGTTGTTTCACGGCAGGTAACGCAGCGGCTTCCAATTCAGGCACTTTTTCAATGGGTCTTTCAATTTCAAAGTTGTAGTTTGGCAGCGTTGCCATAAACTCACGGCCATTGATATTTTCACCAAATGCGGAGATTTCTACACTATAACGCCCCCAATCATAATTCTTGATTGGCAGCTGACGATAAAGCCGCTCTTCTGCATCTAAGGTAAACATCTGCTCTTCACCATTGGGGTAAAAGATTTTACCCTGTAGCAATATGGTCTCAGGTTTCACAACCGTGTCGTCTATCGTAATAGTAAGGCCATGTTCAAGCTCGTTTTCACCCGCTAGCATCAATTCAAAGTTGAATGGTGGCTCAGCGATAACAATGGGAGATTTGATCACTCTTCTTTTTAGAATTGGCGTTTCAATGAAAAATTCGGGTTGCCATTCTCCTGCTGGAAAATTTAATTTAAACTCACCGGTAAAAATTCCATCCAAGGGTCTTTCATCAAACTCTCGGCCATCATCTTTAAAGTCGGTCACGCTTTGCGTACCTGCACCAAAGTTTGCATATTCATCGTTATTGGTACTAGAAAACTCCACATACAAAGTCACGACATCCCGAAAGTAACCCACGTCAATCGGTTTGCCATCATTGGTCACACGCCCTGTTACCTTCAGCACTTCACCACGGAACAATAACGGAGGCAAAGCTTCTACTTCAAGCTCAATGTCGCCAAGCACCATTATGCGGCTGTTTTTTTGGATCTGTCCGATAACTTGCCAAGGGCCAGGTGTAGGGTTCTTTAGAATGATCAAGTCATAACTGACTTCGTCGTACCATTGTAGTGCATCATTATCTAGCGAACTGGTCGCATAATATTTACTACCATCAGGCTTCACAAGTACCACGGCGGGAGCGCCTGGTGCGCGAAAAAACAGTAAAGTGATCTCTTCAATATTATAATCAATACGAAAACGGTTATCTAAAAGCGGGATTTCATTTACCTTACCGTCCCGCTGCAACATCGTTATCTGTGGTGTTTGAGCGCCAACAACCGTACTTACTAGCAGTACAAACCCCAAGATAAGCTGTTTTAGATTCATGTATTAACCCTACATTGCTTTGATGGTCTGAGTGATCTTTTTTGGGATAAAACCCTAGTTAAGTGTCTACTCCACCCCAACGATACCGATTATATTCATTATTGTTGCCACAGACTCTGTCCACAAGCTTTGTTTACAAGCTCTAAACGTTCTGTATGTGCTTGTTCTTCATCGGCAGAAGCACGTAAAACTTTAAGCGCAGGGCGATTACTGTCTAAACGAATAATGCCACCGGCTGAGTTAGCTTGATCACCTTTGTTTTGGCTTGCCAAATTCAGCTTCTTTTGGCCTCCCGTCATCGAAAGGTAAACATCTGCCAAGATCTCAGAATCCAGCAAAGCGCCGTGTAGCGTACGCTTTGAGTTATCGATATCGTAGCGACGACAAAGCGCATCTAGGCTGTTTTTCTGACCAGGATGAAGATCTCGTGCCATCACCAAAGTATCTAACACTTGGCAATAGTCATGTGTAGCAGGAAAGCCTTGGTTTAGCTTAGCAAACTCGTGATCCATAAAGCCGACGTCGAACGGCGCGTTATGAATGACAAGCTCGGCCCCTTTAATATAATCAAAAAATTCTTGCGCAATTTGATGGAAAAAAGGTTTATCGCGTAAAAATTCATTGGTGATACCGTGAACATCAATGGCTTCTTCTTCAATGTCGCGCTGAGGGTTGATATATACGTGGAAGTTATTCCCCGTTAGTCTGCGATTGACCAGCTCAACACAACCAATTTCAATGATCCTATGGCCTGCTTTAGGATCAATACCTGTGGTTTCTGTATCCAGTACTATTTGCCGTGTGTGCATATCGTTGCCCGCTTAACTTTGCTATTATTTTGCCCTATTCGCACATTTTACATAAAAATAGGCAATTCAGTGCAAAAAACCGTAGAGATTTATACCGATGGTTCGTGTTTAGGCAATCCAGGTCCAGGTGGTTATGGTGTTTACCTTTCCTATCAAGGACATGAAAGAGAAATGAGTGCAGGGTATAAGCTCACAACCAACAACAGAATGGAAATGCTTGCAGCCATTGTTGCGCTTGAAACATTAAAACGCCCCTGCGATATCATTCTGTATACTGACAGCCAATATGTTAAGCAAGGCATTGAGTCTTGGCTTGAAAATTGGAAAAAGCGCAATTGGAAAACCGCAGCCAAACAACCGGTAAAAAATGTCGATCTATGGCAAAGACTGGACGCCGCCACCAGCCGACACACGATCCAATGGCGCTGGGTAAAAGGCCACGCTGGAAATAAATACAATGAGCTTGTCGATGATTTAGCGCGTGAAGCGGCTTCGGGTTCAAACTTGCTTGTAGATGAAGGCTACGAAGCCAGCGTCTAATTAAGGGATCATTCAATAACAAGTAACAGCTCCCTTAAGATTAATCTTAAGTAATAATACTCGTTATTCTTTATCTTGGCAGGTTTGCCTGAGTCCAGCCCCTTTCACAGCGGGTGTCCACTTCGGCTTTACATGCCATTTGGGTTTGATCGGCGTGAGCGGCATCACCCGCTTTCTTGCCACCAGCATATACACGCTCCCCATCGGCTTTAAGTAATGACGACAAAAACGGCGCCATGGCGAAAAACGTGAAAGCCTCGAGCCTCGCGCTAAAGACGCATAGATGAAGCGCTCATCACCAACAATCTCAAACCCGAGTAAATCTAGCCAATCTTTCACCCGCGATGGAGTAAAGAAGCGCCCTGACCAAGGTAGTTTTTCTTTACTAAAAGGGAGCATTTGCGCCACGCCACATAAGCTAAATGGATTAAAACCTGAGATCACGATATAACCACCAGGAATAAGCGTACGATGGGCTTCACGTAGAATATGATGCGGATCAGAATGATATTCTAAACACTGACTTAAAATACAAGCATCGACTGAGTTTTCGTAAAAAGGTAACTCGTCAATTTCAGCAAATACCCCGACATGTTTACCTTGTGGGGCAACACAAACTTGATGTTTAATCGGGCTGGCAGAGGTATTCATTTGACCGCTCAAACAGCCGAGTTTTAGCATGTGGTAACCAAACATTCTTGGTAGCCATTCATCCAGTCGTTTTTGGATCCCCACTTTTAAATATTCACCGTGAGGAAAGTCTTGCCACTCATCGGGTTTGGGTCCTTGTAAAAAACTTAACGCTGGTTTCATTTACTAAGCTCGTTATACTGGTGTTACTAATCACTTTATAGAGCATTGCGTTATGGTGCAAGTCGATGCAATCAAAGCATTTGATGACAATTATATCTGGGTGATAAAAGACCCTCTAGGTGCAAACTGTTGGGTAGTTGATCCAGGTGATGAACAACCCGTTTTAGATTACCTCGCCAAATTTGATTTAACACTCGAAGGCATATTAGTTACCCATCATCATTGGGATCATACGGATGGCATTGCCCCGCTTTTATCGTATTTTCCCAGCTTAACAGTCTATGGACCAAAGGATGGTAAATATAAAGGCATTACTCATGGCCTTCGTGAAAACGATAAGATCACGCTTTTTGATACCACGCTGAATATCATCGCCACCCCAGGGCACACGTTAGACCATATCTGTTATGTAAATGATGAGCTGGCTTTTACGGGTGATACGTTATTCAATGCTGGCTGCGGTAGACTTTTTGAGGGAACCCCAAGCCAAATGTGGCACTCCTTTAAAAAGCTACTGACCCTACCCGATACATGTAAAGTGTATTGCACGCACGAGTACACGCTCGCGAACCTTGCTTTTGCTGAGGCTGTTGAGCCTACTAACCAAGCACTAACCCAGTATCACCAACAAGCAAAGTCATTACGTGCCAATAACGAGCGTACAGTACCTACGACAATTGAACAGCAAAAAGCAATCAATCCTTTTGTACGTGCCGCAAATGAAGCCATTCTCACCCATGTTCCACCGCAATTTATCGCGTCAGAAAATACACCAGAAGCTCGCTTTGGTGCGCTGAGAAAATGGAAGGATAACTTCTAAAATATTCAATAGTGACCTAATGTAACGCCAAAATGACGCTTTTTTGGCACACTTACACGGGAAGTATTGAATAAATTATCCGCTTTCTTTGCAGTACCGCCAAAGGTAAGCATGTCTGGGGATTTTTATAGGATCTAAATAAAATAATAAAGAAGCTTTAAATGCTGATACAAACTCGGTAATATTGCCGAGTTTTTGTCCGAACCCCCAAGCAAAAGAACGCATTTATGAAAAAGCTCGCCTTTATTATTGCATCATCAGCAATATTAAGTGGTTGTGAAATCACGCAAGAAACACCATTGGAAACTGCAACTGAACAAATGAAGCAGGCCAACTTAGATCACGCGAGCCCTTATGATATATCTCAAACACTCAGTACCTCATGGCAAGACGAAGATGAAGAGGCTGTGCCTGTATTTGATGATGTATGGGAGCGGATCCGTTATCAGTTATCTATCGAAGTACCGCAAAATCGACCAGTTGTCGCCGAACGTAATTACTATCAACGTCACCAAGCCTATTTAGACCGGATTGCAAAACGTGCAGAGCCTTACCTCTACTACATTGTTGAAGAAGTAGAAAAGCGTAATATGCCTGTTGAAATCGCGTTGTTACCTATTGTGGAAAGCGCATTCGATCCATTTGGCTATTCACACCGCACCGCTTCCGGTATTTGGCAATTTATGCCACAAACCGGTGAACGCTTTAACCTCAAACAAAATTGGTGGTATGACGGTCGTCGCGATATTATCGCATCAACGCAAGCGGCACTTGATTATCTCACCTATCTCCATAAAACACTGGAAGGCGACTGGTTAAACGCAATTGCCGCTTACAATTCAGGTGAAGGTCGATTGCTCAGAGCAATCCGAAAAAATCGTAAAAAGCATTTACCTACCGATTTTTGGTCTCTCGATTTACCTCGGGAAACCACCGCGTATGTTCCTAAATTACTCGCCTTGTCCGACCTATTAAAACGCTCAGATGAGTTTAACGTCGCGTGGCAGCCTATAATCAATGCCCAAGTTGTTGACACCGTAGAGGTAGGATCACAGATTGATTTAGCGCTTGCCGCTGAAATGGCTGGTATTTCTTTAACTGAACTCTATCGCCTGAATCCAGGGTTTAATCGTTGGGCCACCGATCCAGATGGTCCGCACCAGTTATTATTACCCATGGAAAAGGTTGAGGCTTTTCAAGAGAAACTAGCTAAAACAGAAGTAAAAGATCGGCTTCGTTGGCAATATTATACGGTGCAAAAAGGAGATAGTCTGTCGGTCGTCGCGACTAAGTTTAATACTAGTATCGGCGCCATTCGCTCACTCAATAGCATCGATGGAAATATGATCCGTGTTGGGCAGAAGCTATTGGTGCCACTCAGTGATGGCGAATTGCAAAGTGAGCATTTACCACCAGAAGTGCGCCTTGCCGCCAACAAAGTAACCAAGAAAAAGCTCAGCCACACGGTAAAATCAGGCGATACATTGTGGGATATCAGCCGCGAATATGATGTGACGGTTAAGCAATTAGCTAGCTGGAATAAGTTAAAAACCAATGCGGTTTTGCGCCTTGGACAAAAGCTTACCGTGTTTAAAGATGAAAAGGCAGCGGATCAAACCGTACTCGTCAACACTGAGCGCACAATCACTTATAAAGTGCGTAAAGGCGACTCACTAGCACGTATCGCCACTAAATTTAACGTTAGCGTGAATGAAATCGTCAAATGGAACAACCTGACTGGACAAAAGTATCTCCAGCCAGGTCAGAAGTTAAAACTGAAAGTTCAGACAAAACGTGTTTAGCGCTAAGAAATAGGGTTTAAGAATAAAAATCCAATATCAGTGAAGATATTGGATTTTTCATATTAAAGCAGCGCTTTTGACTCATTTTTCCTTAAAACTTACGACAGCACTATCGTTTAAATACGCAGTTTTTCAACGTCGCTTACAGCTGATTTAAACCCCAAATTTGGTTAGACTTCAAAGCTGATTAGTATTATCTAAAGGAAATTTCATAAAGAACTGATATCGCTAATACATTATTGGCGTACCACCAATCCTCCTGCAAATTCTTGATGCGTTATCCGCATCTCGATAATCAGTAAAAGAGTCAGCCCATAACAACTCACCATTTTTGTAACACTCAAGGTAAATTTCTTCGAATGCGGTAGCATTAGACGACATAGCGGTGGCGAAAATAGCAGATACAGCAAATAGAATCGGTTTAATCATTGTCTTTTCCTTTTCATTATTTGAACTTTATAATATCGGTCATTTTTCATACAACCAAGACCAATGTCACATAACGTAACTAAAATGTAAATATTTATATTTCCCCGTTCCTACGACTATGCTGATGAGTTTGCTATTTGAGCAGGCAACGCGGCCTAATAAGCCGCGAAAAGTGAAGGGTAATGCTTGAACAGAAGATAAAACCTAAAGGCTTTTTGACAAAGCTTGAAGCCAAGGTTCCGCTGGCTCCCAAGGCTCAAAATATTCACAGGCATCGATGTCTAAACGCGGCTGTGCTCGAGTGGCGTTCAGCTCTTCAATCAGGGCATCAATTTGCTTTCCAGCACCGCAATAAG
Organism: Pseudoalteromonas piscicida; assembly: GCF_002208135.1. NCBI lineage: Bacteria > Pseudomonadati > Pseudomonadota > Gammaproteobacteria > Alteromonadales > Pseudoalteromonadaceae > Pseudoalteromonas > Pseudoalteromonas piscicida. The sequence goes on along the minus strand of NZ_CP021646.1, from coordinate 989,806 downwards.
TATCGCCATAACTAGAGTCCCCTAATGCGATGACCGCCACTTTTTTGCCTATTAGCATCGGAAATTCGCTTTGCATTTGCAAAAATAAAGGCTGTAAGTTATCGGGAATATCACCAGAACCAGTGGTAGAAGAAATAAATAAAATGTTTTCAGCTTGCATTACATCTGCGATGGAAGCTGGTTCAATAACACTTGCCTCGTGACCCGATTTATTCAAAAACTCAGCACTGTCGTTTGCCAAGTTTTCAGCATTGCCGTACATACTTCCCACGAAAATGGAAACTTTTGCCATTATTCATAATCCTTCTCGTTGTCTGACCAACCGAGCTGAGCGAAGACAGCCAATGCTTCTTCCCCCAAATCCGCGGTAATTGAAATTGTTGTGTTGGTATAAGGATGTACAAATTCCAACTTAGTTGCAAATAACATCAACCGACGTAAGCCAAAATGATCGACAAAAAAGTGGTTGTGCTTATTATCACCGTGATTGACATCGCCAATAATCGGATGTGCTAAATAGTTGAGGTGGCGCCTGATTTGATGTTTTCTGCCCGTTTTAGGAAAGCATTCCACCAATGAGTAGCGGATACTTGGATACTTACCAAAAGGAATTGGCAAACTGCCCTGCAATAAACAGTTTATCTGTGTTTGCGCTTCCTGCGGTGCTTTATCCTGACAGGCAAACTTGTCAGCGATTTTATCGAGCTCTTCCTTCAGCGGTCTGTCGACAAATCTAGATTCAGGAGCAAACCCACGAACAAGCGCTAAATAGCGTTTTTGAATATCACCACGAACAAAGACTTCATTCATGTCTCGCGCAGCTTCAGAGCTTAGTGCAAACAACAGCACGCCTGACGTCGGTCTATCTAAACGGTGAACAGGGAAAACATGTTGACCTAGTTGATCACGCAGCATTTGCATCGCAAATTGTGTTTCTCGCTTATCCAAAAATGAGCGATGAACCAATAACCCTGACGGCTTATTTATCGCAACATAATGCGCATCTTGATATAAAATCTCAAGCATTACGCGCTCTTTGCAATTGTATTATCTAGGTTTTTTAAGCACTGATGCACCGCATTAAAATAAAGATGTTCACTCAGCACCATTTCAGCCATTGGCGCAATCGCCATATTGTCAGGCAGTGCTTCACCGCTCTCTACCATCGTTCGCATTCTGCCCAAGAATACAAATTGCAACCACTGCGCGAAGGTCATCGTATCGCAACAAAATGGCTCTGTTGAGGTAAGTGCCTTAGCCGAAATTGGCTCATCTTGCCAAAGGCCCGTTGCTTTTAAACAAGTCTCAAGTTCGTCTAACTGAATCAATAATTCCGAGTTCATCGGTTCTGTCTCTTTTTCAATTTTTTACAGTATAGCAATTTGCATTATTTAGGAGCTAGCCAATTCTCTCAAGCGCTCCTTTTTCATAGGCTTATCAGCGCCCCGAAAAGTAGCTATAATTGCCGATATTGAAAATAGAAGTAACATATAGAGCATTCATGACAGCGCAAATTTCAACTTTAGGTGAATTACTAACAAACGCCGGTACGCAGTGGCGGGTCTATGATATGGGTCGACGTATCACAAAAATAGACAAGAAGCAGTTTGCGCAAATTGAGAATACTCAAGTCCCTTATCCCTATCCACTTGGCGGTCATGCCATTATGGCGATTCAATTTTGGGATAATGAGGCAACCGTTGATCCTTATGTGTGGTTTTTAAAGTTTCCATTAGATGAGCAAAGCAAACTTATTATCGCCAGCCGTGACCATTTTGCCTCCATGGTACTCGAAGCATTAGGTACACAACTTACGGGTGAAGCCGCTCAAGGAAAACTCGATAACAACCCTTATGTCTTCACGCCAAACGCAAACAAATTAGCTGCATTCAATGCTCTATTAAAACGTGAACTTAATCGCCCTGCTTCTCAATATTACGAGCACGCCGAACTCTACTTTTCTGGCAAGCTTGGATTCGAACGCTGGCAAGAAATAGCGCTACAAGGTATTGCTGACTTTGCCTTGCGTCTAGATCATGGTCATAACGCGAGCAACCTACAACAGGCTTGGTCTGTGTTGCCAGCAGAAGTTAAAACCCCATTAGCCGCCATGCTTGAACACGTTACAGTCTCGACATCACAAACCGAAGACTTTTTAGCCGCTTTAACCCACGCATGCCAACAGCAAAATAAGGACGCCGTAGTCACTAATTTGCGCGCGATGTCGGGAAGTCACGCGCTTGGCCTCATCGCGCAAGCAGTAGACTTCATATTAGCATCCGAGTTGGCGTCAGATGCAGATTGTTTACTCACTATTGCAGGGCGTGCTTGGGAGACACTAACCGACCAACAAAGGCTCTTTACCTATATGGAAAAAGCCGCTGAGAATAATCAAATCGATGGACTTTTCAGCAGTATTTTCGCAGACTTAGTTGCAATACCTATGTTACGCCCACATGTTTTAGGGATTATTAGAGCAGAAAATCGCAGTGAAACTCTGTCTCGTGCAATTGGAAGGTTATTTTCGTAAATGACAACGCTTTGGCTTTTTATCATCGTTTCATCTGTTATCGCGCTATTTTGGTATAGCCGCCAGATCGCAGAAGCGGCAAATAGGCATGCACAGCATCAAGCTGAAAGTTTGCAGGTGCAACTGCTAAGCGTTGCCTGTAGTAAGCGCCGTTTTGGGGTATTAAAAGATGGTAAGCTTGGAATAAAAAGCCAGTTTATATTTGAGTTTAGTTCAGATGGCGAGTCAGCCTATCAAGGTAAGCTTTACTTAGAAAATGAACGATTAGTCAAAAAAGAATTGCCTGCTTATAAAATCGCGAGTTAATCCGGTGAGTGTGAAAGTAGGCACTTAAATTCATATGAATACAAGTACCTACTCTGAATTTATAGTACGACTATTTTAAACATACCCTTTGACGCTTGGTCCGTAATCGTTATCACCAATCTCACTATCCATGGTAGTGAAATATATCATCACTAATAAACCGACAATAGGCACAAAGCTCACTAGCAGCCACCAGCCCGAGCGTCCAGTGTCGTGAAGACGACGAATAGATACGGCAACCGTCGGTACTAGAACCGTCAAATAATAGATACCTGTCAAAAACAGGTTCCAAAAAGCCCGTCGACAATACCAATTGCAAAGCCTATCAACGCATTTATCAAGATAAACATCCAGTATTCTTTGCGCCTTGAACGTCCACTAAAATCAGAATACCTTTTTAAAACGGTTAGATACCATTCCATTTCTTTTTCCTTAGTTATTTATTGCGCCAACACCGTGCACTAAAAAATAAGACTAAAATGAGATTGGAATAATCTAGCAATGAGATCGAAAGGTAATTATGAAACTGCAAGCGGAGAGTTTTGAAAACTTCAACTAAGTTACTAGGAAAATAAATATCAAATTTACAAACGCCACAAAAAACTAAGGCGCTAGCCTATCTGCTGCGCCTCAATCCTGACGATTATCCCAAGAGGTATCCAATCCTCTGCTTTACAACCCAAAAGCAATCCGCCAATTCTTCTTCCCTGAACGGGTATGTACTCCGACCTACCCGAATCCCATCCTTGTGTCATCCATTAACACTTCCAGTGCATCTCCATTTTAGCCCCTTGGCCTCCACTTCGCTTCCCGCGCTCCTATGCCATCTTGGCTCCGCTTCACATAATCCCTATGTGCTCCCTATACATTGTTACGTCCGATGTAACCCATCCTCTTCGCAATCATCCAGATTGCGCTCCTTCATCCTAGAGCCTTGCTCGTCCCTATTTACTCTTCCTTGCTCCACTACGCTTCCCGCGCTCCTAGACACTCCATGTGTCTCCTTATCCCTAGTGAAGCTCCGCTTCACACTCGCTTCCTCGAGTTCCTGATCTTCCTTGCCCTATGCAATACATCCTTCTCTTGTTGTCAAATTCCTTATCCTTTGACGCTGAGCTCCTGCTCTTGTGTTTCCTTACATTGTTAAGTTTACGGGGATTGAGCACTTTTGTTAGATAGCTCGGAACAATCTTTTTCTTGTCATTTAAAAGAAAAACAAAGTAACTCCTTTAAAAACAACATTATAACTAAAAAAAACACTACAAATTCGGTACTACAAAGCGCCTTAACCCACATTCTCGTACGAGATCTCTTACATGGTAATTTCCATTGTTGCTATTTGCTCTTAAATAACAATGTGCCCTCTACCGAGCTAAACGCCATATTTTTTAGGATTTGGTAACCGTGACCCGCAAAAAACTGCGCTTGTTCCGGCTTAGTAATAAATACTGCCATCCCTTTCGTTTCTTCACTTTGTGCAATTAAATCATCAAGTGCAGTGAGTAAATAATGGCCATAACCAAGCCCTTGGACATGTGGATCAACGGCAATTAGGGATAAAAAGTGACATGGTTCTTGCGTTTGCAACGCTTGTCTAATCGACTTCTCTTTATCGATAAGCTGCTGAGTTTGCAAATATCCTGCACTCATCATAAGCCGTAATCGCCAATGCCACTGGCGGTTCGCATCCAATTCATCGCCATTTGCAATAACACATGCTACTGCAACCAATCTATCTTGGTGATATAACCCAACCATCGGCTGGCCCGTTTGGCCAAACGCTGATAGCTCTTCTCGTATTAAGGCCCTGAGTTTTTTTTCAAAGATTGCTTCTTGTTTTGCCTCCAATACCTGCTTGAGTAGCGGATCATCATGGTAAGCCTGATACAGCACACTCGCGGCTACGTTGATATCTTCTGGATTTAAATATCTAACTATTAGTTCATGTTGAGAAGTTTCTACTGACATCACGGTTCCTTATTGTTATAAGCCCAAGATTCTGATAATCATGCCGAAATACTACTTAATATCAAAACCTAAGAATTTTTTCTGTGTACTTTAATAATTTACTGCTACTCGCTTGTGATAGATATTGATACAAGTCACAATTTATTCAGTCGTGGGCAGGTATATTTATCCTCGCATTAGTCGTTTTGGTTTTTATCGATGACGACTTGCTAAAGGTTTTACAACCACCTTTACTATAGTTAGTGAGTAAAATTCAAGCAAACGAGGGAGAACGAAATGGATACTAGTCGCCACACGATGAGTACTTTATTTGCCCAGCTAGGGCTGGACAACAATCCACAAGCGATCGAAGGGTTCGTCAAACAGCACCGCCTACCTGACGATATGCTTTTGAGCCAAGCACCATTTTGGAATGAAGGACAACGTCACTTTATTGAAGAATCACTAAAAGAAGACGCCGATTGGAGTGAAATCATTGACGAACTCGATGCGATGTTAAGATAACTAAAGCAATCGCTCCTTACGTAACTTGGTGCTATGATCTACGCCTATGATTAAGGCGTTTAGGAACCCCTATGCACCCTGCCGTTGCCAGAGCTATCAAAAAATTAGTCGATAGTGGAAAGACTCCAACCGTCGCGCTAACAAAAAGTAAATTAACTCAAAGCGTCGCAATGCCAGACATTATCTCAGGCATTGCCGCGTACAAACAAGACCCTACTTGTATCGATCACTATCAAGAGGTTGAAGAGGTCGTCAAAGCAAGTTCACAAAGCCAATTAGATAGAATTGAAGCTAAGCTTGATAGGCTCATTGCATTATTGGAGAAGTCGTAGTGTTTGTTGTCGACTTAACTTTTGATTGCTATGAGGAAACCACCTTGGATGCTGCCGAGCAGGCTATTAATCGTGTGGTTAATGCACTGCGCTTTAATGGTCAAATCATTGGTGACGAATTTCCAACTGTACTTAAAGATGGCTATTTCGTTACTCGCGTGATGTGTCCTGAAGAGGACGCTTTGCATCCATTAAACCATAGCCCTTTTGTGAAGTTTGCGATTGATCAGCTACAGCAGTCTGGCTTGCTTGCACCTAAGGTCAAAATTTTTGGCCAGGATATACATGCCAACAGCGCAGATGCTTGTCATGAGCCATCAAGCTACATTCTCTACACCACTTATGTACACACTTGCAGTCCGTTGTATTGTGGCGACGACTTTTTACCAGTGCCTTTATATAAGATCCCTGCCATTGCCAATGGTGATTACAAAGCACTGATCAAATGGAAAGAAGATTGGCAAGCCTGCGATCAAATACAGATCAATGGTGCAACTCGCTGCGAATTTGCTGCACTAGAGGAAATTTCCAGTACTAGCAGCGATTTGTTTAGACGTGGCATGGAGTTGAGCAAACGTATCCGCTATCTTACGAAAAAACCAGTTTACTATTATTTGTATCGAGTTGGCGGAGAAAACCTCGCTGCAGAAAAAGCAAGAAAATGCCCAAGCTGTCAGGGAGACTGGCTGCTTGAGGAGCCTTGGTTCGGCCTCTTCGACTTCCGCTGTGAAACTTGTCAGTTGGTCTCGAATATTTCGTGGGACTTTCAATAAGGAGCGCAAGCTCCTTAGCTATATTGGGTAGTTGACGGTCAGTTTTTCCACAAACTCTGCGATAGAATCAGCCAGAACATGATGCTGCTTCTTACCGACAAATTCTAACCCAACTTGGCCTGTCGTTACATCGACCGACACCAATAAGTCGTCTGCTTCTGTTAAGCCAATAAATACGGTTTCAGGTTGTTTGAGCCTGCGCTTCATTAAAATATGGCCGGTAATATTTTGCTGCAAGCGCTCGAAGTCATCTTCGTTCCACGCTTGCAGTAACTCAATTTGCTTGTCTTCAATAAATGCCACGATATTGCCGGCAAAAAAATTACCGTACAGCCCGTTCAATCCCTCTGGAAATTGCGTTTCCAACGCTTTGGCTAAATCATTTAGATGTCCCGCTGGAGAGCGTTCTACCGCTAACCACTTTATCTCGTTGAGCTTGTTCGGTTCACCCTGTTCACATGGGCTCGGCCAACTTTCATCGTGCTCGGTACTCGGTAAATCTTTAAAGATCTGTTGATGATAATCTACATGGGCTTGATGCAAGCGCGCCATATTAACGGACTGAGTCATATTGAAGCTCTCTTCATTTTTCACCGCGCGCTTAATACTTGTTTCATTTAATTAAGCAAATTACTATTAATCCCGAGGTGAACATTCGTTATAATGACCGCATTGTAACGAGATTTGAATGAACATGACAGACTACAGTAACTCGCCAGAGCTGCAATCTTCTGTGCTTGGTAAAACCACAGAATATGCCAGTGTTTATACGCCAGGCCTATTGCACCCAATTGCACGTAAACTCAATCGTGACCAAATCAATGTCGATGAGTCCGCCTTACCATTCAAAGGTGAAGATACTTGGACGGGCTATGAATTGTCTTGGCTTAATAACAAGGGCAAGCCTCAAGTTGCCGTTGCCACTTTTGTGTTTCCTTGCCAAAGCTCACATATCATTGAGTCAAAATCGTTCAAACTTTACTTGAACAGCTTTAACCAAAGTCGCTTTGATACAATGGAAACCGTGCGTCAAACGCTAGCTGCGGACCTTTCCACAGCATCAAATAGTCAAGTTAGCGTCACATTGTTCGGCGCAGGCGAATTCGATTGTATTCCTTTCTCACGCCTCCCTGGTGAGTGTATCGACGAGTTGGATATTGAAGTTGATACCTACACACCAAATAGTGACTTACTACAACTTGCCTCTAATGACGTGGTTGAAGAGACGCTTCACAGTCACTTACTCAAGTCAAATTGCCTAATCACTTCACAGCCAGACTGGGCAAGCGTGGTGATAAGTTATCGTGGTAAGCAAATCGACCGAGAAGCGCTACTTAAGTACCTAATCTCTTTTCGCGACCACAACGAGTTCCATGAGCAATGTGTGGAGCGTATTTATTGTGAGCTTTGGCGCACCTTTAATCTTGAAAAATTATCGGTGTATGCGCGCTATACTCGCCGTGGCGGATTAGACATCAATCCATATCGTTCGAGTGAACAAGATCAAACTCCGTATGCGGTAAGAACTAACCGACAGTAAAACGTAAAAAAGCCATGTTCTCACATGGCTTTTTATCACATCTAAGTATTACTATTTATTCCCCTGTCGCGTCTTCCATTTCAACAGGGACGGGAACTGAACATACATCGGTGTGATTTGGTGTATCAACAAACCAATCTCCCGATCTATTTTTACGCGCAGCAATTAGCGACTCAAAAATCGGCGTATTTGTCTTCAGCTTTTTAAACGAAGGCGCACCTTTTACATCAGCAAGCACCGTAACACCTTTGATAACATTGAACGCTTGTCCAGCAACAGGTTTACGATCTAGGTGCTGAACATGCTCCATTCCCGATAACAACTGTCCAAACACGGTAGTGTTTTTGTCTAGGTATCGCTGCGGCGTCAACGTGATGTAAAACTCGGTACCACCACTGTTAATATCGTTGGTTCTGGCCATGGCAAACGAACCAACGCAGTGCGTCATCCAGGTTTTGGTTCCAGCATCATTTTGTCCTACGGCAAAACCATTTAAAAACCCGGTACGTGGCGCGTAGCCATCCACAGCATCTAGCGATGTGATCTTCAAGGTTGATTCTGTGCTATGAAAAAACTCGGCGGCAATCGCTTTTTTTCCTTTTTGCGGCATTTTCTTGTCCGACATATCGCCGCCTTGGGCCACAAAGTTTTCCACAAACCGATACATACTCAAGTTTGTGTAAAACCCCTCTCGCGCTAACGCTTTAATATTTGCCACATGATTAGGCGCAAGTTCAGGGTTAAGCGCGATATAGACCGGTCCTGTTTGTAGTTCTATTTTAAGAATATTTTCAGGGTTCAGCTGCTGCCAGTCGCTGCTTTTGGCCTCAGCAACGACTTCCGATGGTGACTTTGTATCAGGTTTTGCTAAGACAGGGGATGTGCTTATGGCAAGCGCAATAAGTAGTAAGGTTTTTTTCATTATTATTTTCCTTGTTTATACCAATAAAATGGCACCTCCAACGGCGCACTGGGTGGCAGGTTTGGATTGTCTAATTCTATGACTGTTTTGTTTTTAAGATCTAGCTTTTCAAGACGAGCGGAAAAGTGTTTTAAGAATAACGCCTCAAATCGGCCATCTTGTAATGCGCTTTTGAGGCCTTTCTCAATTTGGCTGTGGAGCAACTGATTGTCGTGAGAAACAAAAAAGTATACCGCCGAAGGGTAGTAAAACACCACGTGCTGATCTGCGACCAAGTCCGTGTCACTCAGGGCAGCTTCAATACTCACTAAATCGCTTGGCAACACATCAAAACGTTTTTTCAACAACATGTCGTAACCACTGTCTTCCTGTGAGAAAGAAGTCACACTGAGGCCGTTACGCTCAAAAATCTGATGATCTGGCCAATCTCTGCGTAAACCAAAAGTAACTCGGCGCAAGTCGCCAATGTAGCGTACTCCACTCAGTAAGGCTTGATTATGTTTGTGTACTAAAGGAATGCGATAACCCAAAATCCCTTTCACTAGGGGAATGCGAATTGCGCTCGCGGCCTTTTCGCGCTGTGAGTTAGTCACTAACCAACTGACATCCAGCCCCCCTTTTTCTCCAAGTAGGCGCACCGCTCTGTCTTGAGAAGGAATACTTCTCACTGATACGAGCCTCGCTGACTCTATCTGGGATGACAAACTCAAAGTAAGCAGCTCTATAATGTACGGATCAGCACCTGCGCTGATTCTAATTTCCGTTGTTTCTTGTGCTTTGAGAGGAAATATCACAAAACCTAGAGCGAGCCAGAGCAGTTTCATTTGTCATCCCAATCAAACTTGTATAAGAAGTCTATACTGTTGTACAAACCGCTCGTGGCTTCAACATAAAACTTCGAAAAAACACGATAACGCAGTGCAATTTCATTAATAGACTCAAATACCCCAACACGATAACTGACCTGAACATTGGGGGTGATATAGCCTGACACCTCAACTTGTGTATCATCACCACTACCTTTAGCTGATAGGTTAACATCCGAAAGTCCAAGCGATTCACCCGCTTTGCTAAAGAAGCCTTCACTGCGGTCAATTCCCTGTGAGAGTAAAAACTGCGTGAGTAGCGCATTGTTAGAAGTTTCAGACTCCCCTAGAGGCTGGCCGTTAAGTAGGTATGATAGTGCCTTGGCTTGGTCCATTGCAGGCTCTGAAAACACAGTCAAACGCGGCTTAGCAATATTGCCTGTAAGCTCAACACCGGCTATCACATCATTGGCAGTTGTCGCTGGATTACGAATAGCTCGAATGTTCAAATAAGGTTTATCTAGTGCGCCATTAAAGCCAATCTGTCCGGTACGGATCAACAAATCTTGGCCAAATGCGCGATATTTTCCCTCTCTCAATTGCAACTCTCCCGTTGCCAGCATTGGCGACTCAACTTGCTTATCAATTTCAATTGCGCCGGTAACAAAACTATCTAGTCCTAACGCCTTCACCCTAAAGTTATCTTTAACGGTCAGTTTTAAATCTATTTCATGCTGAATCGGCACCGACATCTGCTTTTGCACTTTGGCATCAACAATGACTTCATCGTCGCTCGGCGAGGTGACCCCCTCAGGCAGAGATTCAATGTTTACTCGACCAAACGGCACCACAATTTCTCCAAGAACACGCGCAATCTTATCTTTATAAGCGAGCGTTAAGTCCGGGCTAGCGGTTAGTTCAATTTGCGAGTCTGGTTGCACATAAATATTTTCGCCCTTTATTTTGACTTCAGCAGAGAGCTCTGGCGACCAATAGGCTTCGCCTGTTAGTGCTACTTTGCCACCTTTTGCTGCCGTTAACTCAGCCTCTAGCTGAGCGGAAGTGGTATTAAAATCAAGATTTATGTGACCTTTATCGATTTCCACAGGCAAAGAGTCAGAGGACATAAATAGGCGTTGAGCGGTTAGCTTACCGTTGACTTCTGGGGCTGCGAGGCTACCTGAAATATTAATATCCCCTAACATCTCCCCTTGCAGATCAAAACTTTGTTCCGTTACTCGGTTAAGTAACGCTGACAATTTAGCCAGTTCAATTGACTCTATTTTTACGTTACCAGCTAACTGGGGCGATTGCTTATCTAGGGGCACTCGCGTATCACCGCTGAACTTACCTAAGGTATCGGATGTCATGCGCCAATCAGCGTGGATTTGCTCGTTATTAGTTTTTAGTAACGCGTTGAATTCTGAAATTGAAAATGTTTGCCCATGAGTCGTAACGCCAGCATCGATAATGTTCAGCTCGCCATCGGCTCGCATTACTCGGCCATTTTGCCACGCAAGTTTGGCCACGGCCTGAGTTTCACCTGTTACTTTGAGCTCCGCTGGCAACCAGGTTTGTAGTTTAGCAAGTGCCAACTTCTCCAGTTTAACATCGGCCTGTCCTTGTCTGCCTTTTTGCTCGGCAGCGAAACACAAATCGGTATCATCCATCTGCCAACACTGTTTTGCAATGCGTTGACTGACATCACTGATCACGATTGCAGCAGGATTTTGCAATGCAATCGTTTGCCCTTGAGAGGTTACCTCACCAGACGAAAGCTCTCCCTGCCAAGTTGACTGTTGCATCTTGCCATTGACTTCAAAACTTGCGACCACTCGCTTATCACGAATATCCAATGTCGCGTTATGTTGCTGCTGGTTGCCTTTCACAGCTAAACGAATGTCTTCAACCATTTCAGAGTCAACAATTAAACGCTCTAGTGCCAGTTTCATTTGCCCAGTCACTTCATTGGCAATATCAACCGTGCCTTTCGTCGTTAAGCCATGTAGTGCTATATTCTGGTAGCGCACAGAATCAAACTTAATATCGGTCTGAATACTCGGCTTGAGGTGGTCACCCTGAATAAAAATTTCACCACTGCCCTTTAAGTCAGCTGGAATAAGCGTATTTGCCGCCTGCTCAAACTGAAAGTCAATATCGAGGTCTAAATGCTGACCAAGCTCACCGCTTACCGTCATGTTATTTTTGCCATAATTAAAGCGTGCATGGCTAAACTCACCTAGCAGGCTCTCATCCACAACGACCTTAACGTCCGCAGTAAGTGGTGTACCCGCCACTTTGCCATCGAGCTTAAAGTGCTCAACATTAACCTGCCACTTCTCGCCCTTACTCACAAAATCAAGCGCGAACCGCCCTGCCAACATATCGTTCTCTGTCAGGCCTGCATCGTATTGAACTAGTCCTAGCAGTCTATCGATTGGTAGCTGAGAAAAGTCCCCGTTAACTTTGCCCTTCACCCCTTGCGACCAGTTCACTTGTCCTGCTATTTGCGCTTGCGCTTTTTCAAGCTGAAGCTTTGCTTTAGCAAGTGTAAACGCTTGTAGTCCACCTTGCCCTTCAAGTGTCGCGGTGACATCACCAAATTGCACTGTATTAACAGCGATTGAGCCTGACAAGTGGTATTTTGAGGCATCCCCGCTCAAGCCGAGTGTGGCGCCTTTTAAAGTCGTGGGCTCTGAAGGAATAACTAATTTATCTATTTGACCCTGTAACTCAAAAGGCCAGTTTGTCGCTGTCAAATCCGCATGGGCTTGCAGTTTTGCAAACGCCATTCCCTCACTATTCAAAGTAAGCTTAAGATCGTGAGGGCGACCCGTCAGCGTTAAACTGGCTAACCCCTGTGGCGCACTCAAGGTTGACCTCAGATCAATAGTCCAGTCATTAAGCGTGACGTTTGCCGCTGCCGATACAAACCACTCATGATAGTTAAACTGAACCTGCTCCACGTTGACATTGTCATCCAATTCAACATGGGAGAGCTTAATATTTTCAAGCGTCTGCTCATCTACAGCAAGCGTGTTAATCTTTAACTCGCCGAGCACAGCAGTTAGCGGCAAATCTATCTTAGGTAATTGGAGTGGCGCTAATGCATCAAGTGGTGCTGGCGATTTTGCAGGCATTGGTTTTTCAGTTGCCTTTGTGGTCAACTTTACGCTGTCTAACAGCAAAAAAGGGACTCTAAAGTGTGAACCAGAACCTGAAAGCTGCGTGTCTAAGCCTTGCAATTGCACTGCAATATCCGGCGTTTCCAACGAAAACTGCTGAACTTGCGCACGTTTTAATGCAATTGGCAGTGGTAATTCAACTTGGCCACTTTCCGTAGTTTCCTCTTCGCTGACACTTTTCTGCTTTTGTACAATCGCTATCGTTTTTGCGTCTAGCGCAATGCAAACACTCGCACAGGTCAACCACTCAACAGTGACTTTGGTGTCTCTAAGGCGAATATCCATATCCTCATCGTGATAGCGTAGCGTTAGATTCGCGCCAGATAATAAGCGCTTGTCTAAGCTATCGATTGCTAACCCTGAAACCGTTTTATTCGCTACCCAAACCAGCAACTGTTGCCCAGGCAAGGTAAAACATAAACAAACCAAAAGTAAAAATAGGCTAATAATGGCAGTAATGATTTTGATTCTTAAGCTTCTGAACTGCATTAGATTTCAGGTCCTATAACAATACTGAGACGGGTGCTTTTACTTTCTTTGGTCAACCCCCAAGCATGGTCGAGCCGGATTGGGCCAACGGGGGTTAAATAACGAAAACCAAACCCAGCCCCAACTTCCCAAGCGTCCGAGAAATCGTTCGTTGCAGTACCCGCATCAACAAACAAAGCGGCTCGCCAACTTGGATGGAATTGATAGTTATATTCCACTGTGCCAGTGGCTAAATATCTGCCACCAAGTATGCGCCCTTCGTCATCGCGAGGACCGATAGATTCATAGGCAAAACCACGGATACTTTGATCTCCCCCTGCAAGGAAACGATGGGTAAACGGAATTTGGTCAATATCCTTTGTCACGATCGCCCCTAAGTCTAAGCGACCAAAAAACAAGTGCTTGGTTTCAAAGCTTCTTAGCCATTCATTGTTCCATCTCACTTTCAACATATTTGCAGACGATAGTACCGAATCTGCTGCGGCTTCAATGGAGATCAGGCGCTCATTCCCCCAGTAAGGTAGCGCGCCACCTTTACTTTCTTTCTTTAAGTAGCTAATGCCTGGGATCAACATTTCCGTGCGTTGTTTTTCGCCTAACTGTTCTGTGGTTTCATGTTCACGTTTCAAAAACGCCGTTCTCACCCACTCGTCATCCGTTAGCCATTGTCGCTGTACCTGTACGTTCCAAATCCGACTGTTGATCCCTTCCGTTACTTCATCCTGCACTTTATAGCCGCCTAACACACGCCACAAATCGTCGTTAGGATTGTCTACTGGAATGGTATAACTGGCAGTGATATCTTGTTGCTTTTGCGATAGCCTCAGATTGGACTCAAAGGAATGGCCATCCTCGGTGATCCAGGGTTTAGTCCACTTAAAACGGGTTTTTGCACCCACATCATCACTGTAGCCAGCACCCACTTCAAAGCTATTTGCGGGTTTGTCTTCAACACTCACTCGAACTGGGATCTGATCGCTCGTCCGGTCCTTTAACAGCGGATAAACCTTTATCGCACTAAAATAAGGGGTGGCATTTAAAGACAGATTAAAGTCAGACAAGAGGCTCGCTTCAAACGGCTGCCCTTTCGAAAATGGGCTTAGCGAACGTATATAGTTAGCCGCTTTGGTGTTTCCCTCAATAGCAAGGTCGCCAAATTGATATCGTTTACCAGTGTTGAGCAGCAGCCGCACGCCAGCATAGCGATTCGCTTTGTGAACAAGCAATTTGGACTCTTGCCATTGATAATCAAAATATCCAAGTTCTAGTAGCTCGCTTTCAAAGCGACTTTTCGTTGCCTGATAATCACTATGATTGACTTGCTTGCCAACTTGGATCGGTACATCTTTGATAAGCGAAACTAAATCCGCATTGTCCCTACCTGCACCCACAAGCTCAATATTAATATCTTTCCATTTCAGTGGTGCTTCAAGTTTGACTTCGGCTATGACGTTTTGCCCTTCTACACTGAGTTGAATATCAAAATGATAATAACCTAAAGCATGCAGAGCGCGACGTATGTCCGCACGCACCTCTTTCATCACCCGAGGAACTTTTGGCTTACCCTTATAAGATTTTAAAAAACCAGTGATGTTGTCTTCTACGTCGCCGTTTTCGACTTTGACTTCAATGCTGGAGATTTTTACTGATGCAGGACGAGACTCAGCACCTGCGTTAAACGAGGAAAAGCAGCATAAAAAAAGCGCTAGTGTTAAACAAGAGAAGTACGGCTTCATTAAAATAAAACGACCTAAATATCGCGACTTATGGGCATCGATAACGCCATTGTGCTTGTGAAAATGGATACTGTAAAACGACTTTTCAGAGAAAGTGTAATTTTACTGAGCTTAAGCTGAACATAGGGTGTATTTTGTTGTAACGCAGTGGGTTTTATCGCACATTTATTTACATTCATCCTTTTTATTTTCTTGCAGATGACGGACAATAGCAGCAATTGAACCTGCAGAGTGAAATTATGCAATTCCCAAATGATGATAACGGTGAGCTTCTAGCTGAAATTGCCGCTGCTGGCGTTGATCTGACGCAAATGCAGAATATCGATTTTTATATTCTTTTTGAGCAAGCTGATGACGCTAAGCGCTTCATTGGCGCGATTGAGAAAGACGAATTAGCACCGAAAACCCAGTTACAACAATGTCCTGACACAGGCGTTTGGGAAGTGATCACCACGGTGACTATGGTCCCGATGCACGAGCTACTGAGTCAGACTGAGCAATACCTAGAAAGCATAGCCAATGGTTATGAAGGATATGGTGATGGCTGGGGCTTAATGGCCTCGGAAGAATAAACCGCCACAGAAAGGCTAACTTTTGTCAGCCTTTCTGTAGCTTCCTTGGTAATCAAACAGCTTTTCAGAAACCTGCCAACCAAACTTCTTATGCAATTTAGCAATCACAAAATCTGGTGCAATCAAGTCAGCATCTACCACGTCTTCAGCAGACTGCCATTTCGCAGGTACCGATGTAGACTTGCGCCGCTTTGCAAATTGCTGATGGAATATAAATAAACTCTTTTGATTAGAAAAGTCATAGACTTCACTGCAACTTGCACCATCCTCATCAAAGTAAGTGACTTTTAATTTATTGCCACTGACTACCTCGCTACATAGCCCGCTGCAACGCAGTACCATTGCATGTTTTAAATTCAGTGCCGCGCGGAGTTTATCATCTGGGTCTGCCATTATCCCACCGCACTGATGGCATTGCCTTGCAGCAATATCATTTTCTGCTCCACACTGCTCACATTCTTTAAACTTAAAACGATAGTCACATTGCTGTGAGTGACCATCATCATCTTCAAGCAATCCCTGACAACGCCTGCCAAAATGCTCAATAAGCTTGCCTTGCTCGTCTACCTTGCCCCAGAAAATATTGGCAAAACCACAACCAGGACAAAGCACCTGTATTGGCTCGCTGTCTGAGTTTGGCTTTTTGCTCCCCACTTCAGGAGCAAATAAGTCAAAGTCGTTGCCCGCATAGTCAATGACAAAGCAATCTTCTTTGTTTTCGTCTAGCCTAAGTCCTCTGCCTACTATCTGCTGATAAAGACTAACGGACTCCGTGGGTCTCAAGATAGCGATGACATCGACATGGGGGGCGTCAAACCCGGTGGTCAGCACAGAAACATTAACTAAATACTTAATTTCCCTATTTTTGAATTGGACGATAAGTGCATCTCTCACGGCAGATTTGGTTTCACCCGTTATCAGCGCACTATTTTGCTCAGGTAAATAGCCGAGAATTTCTTTTGCATGCATAACCGTCGCGGCAAAAATCATTACGCCTACCCTATTTTCACTGAGCTCCAATAAGTGAGTGATAATGCTCTTTGTTGCACGAGTTTGAGCTTGTAATAATGTATTCATGTCAGATTCTGAATAACGCCCAAATGAATCTGTACTTAAACTAGAAAAATCATAGTTCTCAACGGCCGGATCAATTTTATTAGGCGGTGTAAGATACGAATTTTTTATCATATATCTAAGTGGTAATTCATAAATACACTGCTTAAATGGTGACTCTGCTTTCCCTCTAACAAAACCATGATAATGCTTATGATATATCCACCCCATACCCAGGCGGTAAGGTGTTGCTGTTAAACCCAGTAACTTTAGTTCAGGATTAAATTGGGCCAATTGATTTAAAATTTGCTGATACTGACTATTATCTTCACCACTCACTCGGTGACATTCGTCAATGATAACTAATGAATAAAATTGATTAAGTTGTGACAAATTTCGAGACAATGACTGCACACTGGCAAAAGTCACTTGATGCTGCAACGACTTTTCTTTTAAACCCGCAGAGAAGATACTTGCTTGTAATCCATAGCTTTTATATTTTTTTGCATTTTGCTCTACAAGTTCTTTAACATGAGTCAACACTAATATTTTGTGCTTCGCAAGCCTTGCAAGCTCTGCAATGACCAAGCTCTTTCCGGCCCCAGTAGGCAAAACGATGACGGCTGAGTCACTAGATTTGCGAAAGTGCGCCAGTGTATTTTGTACCGCTTCTTGTTGATAAGGTCTTAAAACGTAAATAAGCACCTCAGGATATAAATAATTAAGTCAAAAAAGGCGTATCCATAAGATACGCCTTTTATTTAGGCTATTTAAACAAAGGCTATTCAATACTGAACTGCCTTTGTAATAAAGTATTGTTAGATTAGATAATCATCAAGGTTAACATCTTGAAATACTTTAGGTGTTTTACCACGACCAGTCCATTCAATTACCTCACCGTCTTTTTCGATACGGTATTTTGCTTTTACTTTAGAACGGCGGTCAGCAGCGGCATTGCCAACTAAATCATCAAGCGTAAGTCCTTTTTCTTTCAGCATAGCCAATACTTCTTCTTTAGCTTGCTGTTGTTCCTTTTGCTCACCCAGTGCTTTTTGGATAAGCTCTAACGCTTTTTCTAAATCACCGTAGCTTGCATTTTTAATAAAAGACTTGATCTCACGCATTGATACTCTCTCAATTAAGCTTAGTTTTAATATTTATATTGAATACTATATTAAAATTAATAAAAAACAAATTGTATTCTATGAATTTTAAATTTGTTACGGAAAAAGCGCCATAATGGCGCTTTTTAGTTGGAATTAAGAAGATTTAATTACATTTTGTTTAAATCTCATTCAACTTTCCAATCAATTGTCGACCCCGCTTTAATCGGAACAACCGTTCCGTCACCTAATTTGTATGAATCAGGTACTTGCCAAGGAGACTTGGTCAACGTAATGGTATCCGTATTGCGCGGTAGGTCATAAAAGTCCGGACCAAAGTGACTAGCAAAGCCTTCTAATTTATCAAGCGCATCAGCGTCTTCAAATGCTTCCGCATATAGCTCAATTGCGGCATGTGCAGTGTATGCACCGGCACAGCCACATGCGGCTTCTTTTTTATCTTTCGCATGAGGGGCAGAGTCTGTACCTAAGAAGAATTTTTTACTTCCGCTGGTCGCCGCTTCAATTAACGCTTGTTGATGCGTATTACGCTTTAAGATGGGTAAGCAATAATAGTGAGGGCGAATGCCACCTGCCAACATATGATTACGGTTATAAAGCAAATGATGAGCTGTGATAGTTGCAGCAACGTTGTCAGGCGCTTGATTAACAAAGTCAACAGCGTCTTTTGTTGTGATATGTTCAAGTACAATTTTTAACGTTGGGAAGTTATCAACGACTTTGGATAGTTTCGTCTCAAGGAAGACTTTTTCTCTATCAAAGATATCAATAGAAGAGTCCGTCACTTCACCATGCACCAGTAGCAACATGCCAACTTCCTGCATCGCCTCCAGTGCTGGATATACATTTTCAATATCCGTTACACCCGACGCGGAGTTTGTCGTCGCACCAGCTGGATACAACTTAGCAGCAACGATATGACCGGTTGCTTTCGCTTTTTTGATTTCTTCAGGAGTAGTGTTATCCGTAAGGTACAACACCATTAAAGGCTGAAAGTTACCTTGAGGATTAGCGGCCATAATACGGTCACGATAAGCCAGAGCGGTCTCTGTGCAAGTCGCTGGTGGTACTAGGTTTGGCATGATAATCGCGCGTCCCATGTAGCGACTGATATCTCTTACCGTATCGACCAATACCTCACCATCACGTAGGTGCACATGCCAATCATCTGGTCGTGTAATCGTTAGCGTTTGTTTGCTCGTCATTGCTCTCTTCCACTGCTGAATTTGCCCGATCATAGGCTGCACATAGGTGTTAGTAAAGTTTTTCAGGCCAAACGCAGATTATTTCACTTTGTATGTTTACTTTTAGCATGTGTCCATTTTCCACAATATTGGTAAATATGTACAATTTAAGTTAACTTAGTAGCATCTTTTCATGAGAAATATGTATGCTGTCTGAGAACCAAAAATTAGAATCAAAAACTGAGCAGCTTAGCATCATCAACCAGTTTTCTTCGTCGCTGCTGCATCTAACCAAACTTGACGAATTATTCGAATACGTTACGACACAGGTCGTCAATCGACTGGGATTTGTTGATTGTGTAATATATCTCGCCGATCCTTACCAAGAATACCTAGAGGTTGCTGCAAGTATGGGGGTTTCCCATGCTAATGGTGATTATCGTGTTGAACAAACCAAGATAAAGATTGGCTTGGGTATTACCGGGCAAGTCGCCACAACTAGAGAGCCGTTTATTTCTGGAAACGTTGCCTCTCATCCCATGTATATTGCGGACTTGCGACCAGCCATGTCAGAACTCTGTGTACCACTTGAGTATGACGGTCACTTAATCGGTGTTATTGACTGTGAGCATCCAGAAGCTGATTATTTTTCCTCCGCGCATTTACAAATATTATCGACGGTCGCACATTTACTCAGTGCCAAAATCCATCAACTACGAACCTTAGAAAACCTACAAACTACTATTGCCCAGCTGAACCAAGCGCAGAATTTAGAAAAGTCTCTCCTTAAAATTGCGAACATCACTTACCGTTTTGAGAACCTTGAAGCTTTTTATGATGACTTATATAAAATCATTGCCTCTCAGCTTTGCGCCGAGAACTTCTTTATCGGACTGTACGATACTCAACAGGATATTTTAGAGATCGATTATTTGATTGAGGGAGGCGAAAAATGTAACGCCCACCAAAAGGTATCAAAAGATCAGATTAAGCATACTGCATCCTACTATATTCTGAAAAATCAACGACCACTGCTGTGTGATAACGATCAATTTAGAAAGCACGTTGCTCAAGGTGATTTTAAGATGGTAGGTCGCTCACCACGTTCTTGGTTAGGTGTACCCTTTTTGGTTAATGATCAATATCAGGGCGTGATTGTGCTGCAGAGCTACAATAACGACCAAGCTTTCGTGAATCATGATTTATCTATTTTGACTTATATAAGTCGTCAAGTCAGCATGGCCATAGACCGGCAGCTTTCACGACAAGCGCTAGAGCATCGAGCCTTACACGACGATTTAACGGGTCTTGCCAACCGCTATTTATTATTAGAGCGGATCAAACATGCCATTTTGAGGCTAGCACGAATCGTGTCCTCTAATTTGCACTGCCTGATCTATCTCGATTTAGACAGATTTAAGAGCATTAATGACTCACTTGGTCACGATGTTGGCGACCATTTCTTAATTGCTATTGTCGAGATGATAAATGGCTGTATTCGCAAAACCGACACCTTTGCGCGGCTCGGAGGGGATGAGTTTGCGATTTTTATGGAAAATGTCCAAGACAAGCAACAAGTCACACTGCTACTTGATAGGATCACTACCGCCATAACCAAACCGCTTCATATAGATGGTCATGTTTTGCAAGCTTCTGGCAGTATTGGCGTTGCGTTTACTGATAACGAGTCCGATAGCGCAATTAATTTACTGCAGCAAGCGGATGCCGCCATGTACGAAGCTAAATCTTTGGGTCGGGGTCAGATCTGCTATTTTAACAATGCCATGCGTAAACGCTTAAAACAGCAAGCCGATATTGAAAATGATCTGCAGCATGGTATCAAAAATAACGAATTTGCACTGTATTATCAGCCGATATTTTCTCTAACGACTGGCGCTATTGTTAGCTTTGAAGCCCTCGTCCGTTGGTTTCACCCCAAAAATGGTCTCGTTTCTCCAGATGCGTTTATTCCGATTGCAGAGCAAACCGGACAGATCATCGAGCTTGACTTACATTTATTGGAATTAGCAGCCAAACAACTCAAACGTTGGAAAGATCAAAAGCTGCCAACGACTCGTGTTACGGTAAATGTTTCATCTCGACATTTCGCAAGTTTAGAATTCGTAGATACGATCCAGCAGCTTTATCATCGTTATGAACTTCCCCCTGGATCTTTATGTTTGGAAATCACAGAATCTGGATTGATAGCAAACTTAGCCCTCGCAACCAAAATTATTCAAGGATTAGAATCCCTAGGAGTAAAACTCTACCTAGATGATTTTGGCACGGGTTACTCTGCTTTAGGCTATTTACATCAGCTACCGATCCATCTGCTTAAAATTGATAAGAGCTTTATTGACCAACTAACTGAAAGAGAAAACCCCTTAGTAGATGCTATTTTGAAGCTTGCACAATCACTTAATCTGACAGTTGTCGCTGAAGGTATCGAGCTCGAAACACAGTGGCAGCTATTAAAGCAAAAAGGCTGCCAATTTGGTCAAGGTTATATTGTTTCTCAGCCATTAGCCGCAGATCAAGCGATGGCATTTTTACTGAGTAGAAACTAGGGCCTGTTTATCTTTCAAGTTTATTTTTGCAGCAGTTTGATTGGTATTTATACAAGGCAGAGCCTGCGTAGCATAGTTGTTCTATGTGAGTCTGGCGATAAAGACTTTGTGCTCCTGCAAAGTCACCTTACCCCACATCCTTGTGGGGCAACACAGAAGAAATGCCAATCAAGCGCTGCCCTTTGGGTTCACCTGAGTGCGCTTTGTTCATTGTTGCTCAACTTTTGCCTAGATTACTAGGCGGCAAGTCGAGCGTCGCGATCAAAACACACTCAGAAGAACAAAAATCAAACAGTAAAGGTCAACAGGCCCTAGCAAATACCTCATTGCATAAAAACAATGAGGTATTTGGACTGGTTTGAATTAACCTCCCGCAAATTCGCTTCTTAGCTCCTTAGTTGCTATCACCATATTCTCAAGTGCAGCTTGAGTTTCCGGCCAATCCCGGGTTTTTAGTCCACAATCAGGGTTCACCCATAATCTTTCTACAGGGATTTTCTTCGCGGCTTTGTGAATTAGATCTTTTATCCATGCCACCTCAGGTACGTTTGGCGTGTGAATGTCATAAACACCAGGCCCTATATCATTGGGGTAATCAAAGTCTTCAAAGGCGTCGAGTAACACCATATTTGAACGTGACGTTTCAATCGTGATCACGTCCGCATCCATATCTGCAATGGCAGCGATAATATCGTTAAACTCCGAATAGCACATATGAGTATGGACTTGTGTTTCATCCTTAACGCCGCTTGCAGACACCCTAAACGCATATGCAGCCCACTCTAAGTAAGTTTGCCACTGACTGGTTTTGAGTGGCATCCCTTCTCTAAATGCTGGTTCATCGATTTGGATCACCTTAATCCCTGCATTTTGCAAATCCACCACTTCATCTCTCAGTGCTAAAGCTATTTGATTCGCGATGCTCGGCTTGTCTAAGTCATCTCTGACAAACGACCAAAATAAAATAGTCACAGGCCCTGTAAGCATACCCTTCATCGGTTTTTTGGTTAAGCTTTGCGCATAGCATGTCCAATTAACTGTCATTGGCGCTGCACGCGAGACATCACCCCAGATCACGGGGGGTTTTACACAGCGCGAGCCATAACTTTGCACCCAACCAAACTGAGTAAAGGCAAAGCCTTCAAGTAACTCACCAAAATACTCGACCATGTCATTGCGCTCTGCTTCACCATGTACAAGCACATCTAAGTTAAGCGCCTCTTGTGCTTCAACGGCATAACGGATCTCTGCTTCCATCTGGTTTTGATAAGCATCAACACTCAAAGTACCCGCTTTATAATCACGCCGCGCCTTACGAATCGCTTGGGTCTGTGGGAAGGAGCCAATCGTTGTGGTTGGCAATAAAGGTAGATTTAGCGACTGTGTTTGTTTTTTGATTCTGGTTGCAAATTCGCTATTGCGTTGACCGTCTTTTGCTGTGAGCGCAGAAACACGCTGTTGTACCTTACTGTTATTCACCCGAGTAGAGGTCAAACGCGCTTTTACAGGCTTGGAATACTCGACCAACTGGGTAACATCACGCTGCTCCAATGCACCTTTCAATAATGCCAACTCTTGCCCTTTTTGCTTGGCAAATGCGAGCCAAGACTTTAACTCACTATCAAGCTTTTGCTCTTGATCTAAATCGACTGGCGTATGTAACAATGAGCATGAAGGAGCAAGCCACAGTTTATTGCCGCGGCGCTCATGAACCTCAACAAGTAGCTGATACACATCTTCGAGATCCGAGCGCCAAATGTTACGGCCATTAACAATCCCAAGGGACAATACGCTTTCTTGCCCAACCACCTCCTCTAACGTAGCAAAGTCGTAGTTTGCCGTTACGCAGTCAAAATGCACTCCCTCCACCGGGTAAGACTGGATATCTTCAAAATGCGCTTGCACTGAGTCAAAATAACTGGCCAACAATACCTTTACTCCTTGGCCGCTTAACGCATCAAAACTCCTACGTAGCGCATTGCGATAAGCATCATCGATTTCCAATGCTAAAATAGGTTCATCAACTTGTACCCATTCAACGCCTTGCTCTGCAAGCTTTGCAAGTACCTGCTGATATACGATCAATAACTTATCTAATAAAACTAATTTATCAAACTCTTGACCAACGCATTTAGCTAAGTAGAGATAGGTTACGGGGCCGACCAATACGGCTTTTGCTTGGTAGCCAAGTGATAGCGCTTCCTCTACTTGAGTAAATAACTCCGTCCAAGTCAGAGCAAACTCCTGTGTTTGCGTTAACTCTGGGACAATGTAATGGTAATTAGTATTGAACCATTTCGTCATTTCACTTGCAGCACAAGCACATCCGCTAGGGGCTCGCCCCCTGCCAACCCTAAACAAAGTATCGAGATTTACCGACGCTTTATCTTTGTGACGACTAGGAATAGCGCCGACAAGTAATGAAATATTCAATACGTGGTCATACCAAGCAAAATCGCCGACTGGGATAAGGTCAACACCAGCGTCAGCTTGCAATGCCCAATTCTCTGCGCGAATACGCTTTCCTTCCGCGATTAACTCGTCTTGTGTTAAGTCGCCTGACCAATAGCGTTCTACTGCAAATTTAAGTTCACGTTTTTTGCCTACGCGTGGAAAACCCAAGTTGTGTGTCAATGACATGATTTAATTCCGTCTAGATGTATGGATGTCCAAAATATAATTCTGATGTTCACAAACAACAATTGATGCTTTCTCAGATCCCACATGAATAAAATTAAATTGTAATTTTTTGCAAAATTTTTACAGAAGTAGTGACAACGCTGTCATTTTTAGTGTTATAGTGGATTAGTGAATTTTTGAACAATTCGCTATAGGTATTTAGACGTCTAGACATTGATAATAACTAAATAGAATCGTAATATTGAGTAAAGCTGAGATTTGCTCACTTAAAATATGAGAACTGTTGATAATGATTGATATAAAGCACCTAAAGACTATCTCCACCTTGAAAGAAACTGGTTCTCTTGTGAATACAGCGCGAGAGCTATTCCTGACTCAATCTGCTTTATCTCATCAGATCAAAGATCTTGAAAGCAAACTCGACTGCCAACTCTTTGAGCGCAAAACGCAACCAGTACGTTTTACCCCTCAAGGGATGTTGCTGTTAGAACTCGCCAACGACGTGCTACCTAAAGTAGAAGCAACAAAATGTCGTTTGAAGGAAAGCCTTAACCAGCCTATCTCACAACTCAGATTAAGCGTTGAATGTCATGCTTGTTTTCACTGGTTGCTACCAACAATTAAAGAATTCAATACCTTTTGGCCTGACATTAAAGTCGATTACGAACGAGGTTTTAGCTACGATGCGATCCCTGACCTTATTGAAGATGAGCTAGACTTAGTGCTTACCTCGGACATTCGTGAGCCAGAGCAGTTGGAATACGCGCATCTTTTTGACTTTAAACTAAAGTTAATCGTTGCACCAGATCACGAACTGGCCAAGAAGGCCTACGTCACAGCTCTCGACCTAAAAGATGAAACGATCATCTCTTACCCCATTCCTCGTGAACGTCAGGACATATTTAAGCACTTTATTCAAAATGCACGTTTTGATGGAACGCTGAAAACTGTCGATCAAGGTTTATTAATCTTCCAACTAGTCAGCGCGGGTATGGGTGTTGCAGCATTACCGGACTGGTTGGTCACACCTTATGAAAGCCAAGGGCTCATTAAATCTATTCCTCTAGGCGCGCTTGGGCTAAATCGTCCAATGTATTTAGCAATGAAGAAAAATATGAAAGACAACCCTGTCTATCGTCATTTCCTCAATACTTGCCGTAAAACCACTGCTAGATAATTCACAGGGCTCTTTTTTGAGCCCTAACTGCGTTAAAAATTTCTTATTTAGAACAACCAAATAGCAAAATTTTTGCCTTGCCTACATGGATGTAGGTACCTTCGCGATAGCAGGATGCGGTCACGGGGTTATCGACAGGATTTTCTCGCCTCAAAATAGCTCACTGAATGAAGCAAATTAGTATTACACACATTTCTACAATTCCCTTCTCATGCTAGCATTGCGTTAGGCTTATCTATATCTAAGGCATGTTTAAATGTTTGAAGTCAAAAAGGTTATCGGCCAACTTCTGATGCCGTTACCGTTATCTTTAGTGGTGCTTATGGGGCTTATGCTTTTTCTCGCCAAAATGCGTAAAGGGCCTTATATCACAGGCTGGTTTGTCTTACTGAGCACATGGGGATTATCGACTCCTTACGTTGCGCAACACGTTATCGAGTGGGACACAGGCACTCTCACCGCATTTAATCCAAACCAGCACAAAAACATAGACAAAATTGTAGTACTTGGCTGTGATTTATACCCAGATAAATCCCTCCCCAGCAATGCCCAGCTTGGCAGCTGCGGTTTAGCTAGATTAGTTGAAGGCGTAAGACTTGCTAGTATTTACCCAAGATCCCAGCTATATGTCTCAGGTTACGGCTACGGCCAAGCAACGAGTGCGGGACTCATGGCAAAAACAGCACTGAGCTTAGGTATTTCAGCTACACGTATTAAGCAAAATCCCAATGCCAAAGACACCGCGGACGAGGCTAAAATGCTAGCACCTTTGTTAGTCGATTATGACGTTGCGCTAGTCACTTCGGCTTCGCATATGAAACGCGCAAAAAACCTCTTTGAAGCACAAGGCATAGAAGTGTTCTCTGCCCCGACGGAGTTTTATAACTTCAAGCAATATCCGCTGAGCCGGCAGTTTATCGCGAACCATAAGGCCTTAGAAGTTGTAACCCGGATTTGGCATGAGCAACTTGGTAGTATGTGGATCACGATCCGTCGTGTTATTGATCCTGAGGCACTTTAAGCGTCGAAAAAGACACCAAAATCAGGCTAAAGTTCGATAAATTGGCACTGAAAAACGTAAAAAATTGAAAATTTGCGCAAATATGGGTATAAATAGAGTTTAATCTTAACCCGCGTATCCGCGTACAACACGACTAGGATCTACGATGAGTAAACTAGATAAAACTGAAGTACTAAGCGCTTTCGAAGCTGCGTACGAAGCTGCACATGGCAAAAAGCCTGAGATCACTGCAAAGCCAGGTTGGTATAGCATCGATGGTGGCAAAAACATGCGTCTTGCTGAGGTAGCTGAATTAACAGAAGAGCTAACTTCAGGGTCAGCTGTAGCAAGTGAGAAAACGCAGGCGCCTGCCAAAAAAGCGAAAACGACTAAGAAAGCGCCTAAGGCTGCAGCAGTAAAATCGGCAAGCTTTACTATCGTTACAGAAAACGAAGAAGGCTTTAAAGCGGAAGAGCAGTGGATTGCTGAACTAGCAGCAAAAGATCATGACTGCCGCTTACCTCGTGGTGTTGTGTAATATCCGTTGGTGTAACAACAACTCCAGAAATAAAAAAACCTCGTAATGACGAGGTTTTTTTATTTCTTTAATTTTGATATTACTAAACTTTAAACACTAGCACTTGGCTATTTAGTTGCTCAGCCAGCGCTTCTAAGTCATTACTCACATCGGCATTACTCTGTGCATTTCGAGTAATTTCAGAAATACTACTGCTGAAATCGTTAATATTTTCACTGATTTCCGCAACCACCGTTGTTTGCTCTTCCGTTGCCGTTGAAACCTGAATGTTCATACCAACGATTTCATCTACCGCCTTATCAATATCGGTCATTATTTGAGCTGACTCGTTGGCCCTATCTACTCCTGCCGCTGCACTCGACTGCACATTCTCCATCGACGATACCGCATTTTGTGCCATGCCCTGTAGCTTACTGATCATATCTCGGATAGATTCCGTGGCTTTTTGCGTATTATGTGCCAATTGCCTGACTTCGTCGGCTACAACCGCAAACCCTCGGCCTGATTCCCCCGCTCTTGCCGCTTCTATTGCAGCGTTTAATGCCAGAAGATTTGTTTGTTCAGCCACTCCTTGGATCATTAACACGACTTGGTTGATCTCATTCGATTGGTCATTTAACGCTTTAATTAACTGCGCGTTATCACCTACTTCACTAGCAAGGCGCTCAATGGCTTGAATATTTTGCGAAATAACATCCATTCCTTGTTTCGCAAGCTTACCTGACATCTCGGCTTTGTTTGCGGTATTCATCGCGTTGTGCGCGACTTCTTGTATCGCACTGCTCATTTCTGTTGCCGCGGTTGCAATCATCACTGTTTGCTGCTCTTGCTCTTGTGAAGTGCCCGCAATCGACTGACTAATACCATTCAGCTCATTAGACGTAGTAGAAAGGCTATTCACGATTGTGACAAGATTGGTAACTAGCTCATGCAAGCTCGACACCATGGTATTGAAGTCATTCCCTATCTGGCTTAACTCATCTTGTCCCTCAACTACCACTCGTTGTGTTAAATCTGCATCTCTTGCAATATTGCCAATACGCATACGCAAGCGGCTAAGCGGTTCATTAATAGACCTAAATATCAACATGCCAATGAACAGCATGACGATCACAATAACAACAGAAGAGATAATCATCGCCGTTTTTGTCGCACTAGCCTCAGAATGGCCGACGTTCCGAAGCGCGCTCGCCTCAGTAAGTTGTAACTCAATTAACGCATTGTAACTTTCGCTAAGCGGATCGAAAGCCGCATAGAGATCATGTACAAATTTATCGTAAGGAATTTCTTCAAAGGTATTTGCGTTTACAAGACTCGTGTAGTTGGTAAGTAATTGCTTGACGCTGAGCTCTGCTTTTTCAACTTGCTTTACTAAGCTTCGCTCTTCGCTCGTAAGGTCAGTGGATAAATATCGATTCCATTCTTTTTCCGCGATATTCTTAGCTTCTTCGATTTGCTTTAACGCGGCACTGTTGGATAATTGATGGCCTCGTAGCTTGTGGAAAGTATCCACAATAACTACCGCATAGTTATCTGACACCACTTTTATTTGTCTAAGCGGTACAACTCTGTCGTCATAAATACGGTCAATGTAGTTGATAAGGTTTGATAAAGTTCCGATTGTGAAGATGGTTGCAAGAATAAAAAACACAGCAGGTATGCCTGAAAGCGACAACAATCTGCTTTTAACTGAAACCCTATTTAGCATAGTCTGATTTCTATTGAGTAAACATAGAAACAAAGTATTACTCAAAGTTCATAGATTACAATCTTAATTGCAAATTAAGCAACGTGGTCTTGATGTGCATCATATTTCTTTTCTTTGCCCATTATTTTTTAGAGTATTGATTTTTAACCCTATTACAAAAAAGAGGAGAAGCTTTTTTGCTTCCCCTCTTTTATTCCACGTCGAAATTGCTTTCGCTTAGCACTCTTCGTTTTCAGCGTTCATGTTCTCTTTTACGTCTTCACAGGCGTCTTCTACGCTGTTTTCAACTTCCTGAACCGTTTCATCGAAACGCTCACCCGCATTTTCTGCTGGGCCTTCACTACAACCGAAAAGTGCTAAAATTGAAACAAAACCAAATGCTTTTGCTAATGTGATTGCTGATTTCATAATCTATCTCCTAAACCGTTTTTGTACGTTAAATCCCTTTTACCTGGGAGCTCGTGCTTTGCCAAAAATAAACGAAATAATCATAAAGGCGATAAACACAAAGAATAGAATTTTCGCCATACCTGCCGCAGCGCCCGCGATTCCAGTGAAACCTAACACGGCTGCGACAAGTGCTAGGAATAAAAACATTACAGCCCAACTCAACATAATATTCTCCTTAGGCAGTTAGCTCTTGCAACTGCTTCATTTGATCGTGACAAGCTTGCATCCTGGTTTGAATTTGCAGTAATACACTCTTGCATTTAGGTGGAAGATCTTTACTTAGTGCTTTATCAAGCTTGCTTAACACTTTGTCTTCCACTTCCTCTAGCTGAGAAATATAGGTGTGCTCTTTGTCAGTGCTCACCATTCCAACCAACTTGGTGTACGATTCACGAATATCGATGCTAAGCGCTGAATCGGTCTCGATTTCACCTTCGTCGATAAGAACAAATGGTTGTAGATCTGAGATTGCTTGCGCTTTATCTACAATCATTTGGTCAAATACGCGGTTTAGTTCGATATTATCTAGCTTCTTTTTAGCCTCGGTGTAAAAATCAACACCACCATTTAATACTTTAATGAGCTCTTTTACCGGCTCCATGTCGTAATTTGAATCTGCCATAAATAACTCCTTTCGTTGCGATATTTAATATATGCGTTTTGCAAATATTGTTTTCTGTCCCTTTCACTGATGCAGATTAAATGCCAGATTATAAACCACTATTTTATAAGGATTTTTAATCTAAACACTTACAGAGCGGTGAAAATATTACAAACTAGGTGTAAATTATTCCTGTGATAATTGCGCACTTAAGGTCTTGCTCCCTTTGGCATTGAAGTCCAAAGTCCTAATTGGGAAAGGAATCAAGATATCGTTATCAGCTAACACACGGTTAATGGTGCAAATTGCTTTGTGCCTGACCAGCATAAAGCCAGGATCAGCAGGATAGTCTATCCAAAACCACACTAATAGATTAATAGAGCTGTCACCAAAAGACTCTGCATAAACGTCCGTTTCCTTCTGGTTTACTACGAAATCAAGCTTATTAATTGCATCAACAATCACCTCTCGGGCTTCCTCTGGGTCATCTGCGTATGAGATGCCAACTGGTACTTCTATTCTTCGCTTACCAAGCTTAGTGTAGTTTTGTAACTCATTCTTAAAGAGAATCTTGTTGGGAATGTAAGACAGCTGGCCGTAAAAATTTTCTACTAAGGTATTCCTCAAATTGATTTTGCTTACCGTGCCAAAGCAATCCTTAGTTCTTATGATGTCACCGACCATAAAGGGTTTTCTGACTCCCATCACAAATCCAGCAATGAGGTTCTCTGTCATATCTTGGAATGCAAAGCCAATGGCAAGCCCTATGATCCCCGCTCCAGCTAACAGTGACATCACGGCTCCCGATAGCTTGACTATATCTAAAGCAAAGAAAATCCCAATGGCAATAATAGAGACTTTGAATATAGAACTAATAAGAGAAGCAACTTGTTCTGTCTTTATTGCTTTTTTAATCGCTTTAGAAAACCAAACTGATGATATTTTAGCCAACACCGTAAAAAAGATGAGTATCATTAAGGCTAGGATCATATTAGGTAGTAATTGCACACCAGATTCAAGCCAAGAGATTAACTTGTCATTAATTAACGTCCAAAATTTGTCTAAATTCATAATCACACATTCCTATATAAGTAATCGACAACATGAGAATGCAGTAATCATTCCTAATAATATTAATTAGTCGTTCATAAAAAAGGTAATTATTACAAAGTAATGTACACACTTTCTCTGTAAATTCTTCCTTAGAATTTACAGAGAAAACAAAAAGCCATTAATTTTCAATTAGTTAAATTCTGGCACAACAGCTGCAATAGATAACTCGACTACGAAATTAAAGGAGTTTAATCATGAAAAAGACATTAATCGCAACTGTACTTGTATCTTCACTTACTACTGCTTCAGCATTTGCTGCTGATAACTCTTGGGAAAAAGAAGCAAGTGACGCTTGGATCGACGGTAAAGCAGAAGCAACGCTACTTTTCAACGGTGAGCTAAACAACTTCGACATTAACACAGACGTAAAAAATGGTGTTGTAGTGTTAACCGGTGAGGTTGAGCACTCGGTAGATAAGAAGTTGGCTGAAGAACTTGTTTTAGGTATCGATGGCGTAAGAGACGTTAAAAA
Organism: Pseudoalteromonas piscicida; assembly: GCF_002208135.1. Lineage (NCBI taxonomy): Bacteria > Pseudomonadati > Pseudomonadota > Gammaproteobacteria > Alteromonadales > Pseudoalteromonadaceae > Pseudoalteromonas > Pseudoalteromonas piscicida. The sequence goes on along the minus strand of NZ_CP021646.1, from coordinate 958,516 downwards.
CGAGTTGACTATTGTCAATATGTCAGACGAACGTAAAAAAGAGCGTAATTACGAAAGCGATAGCGGCTTTACTGACGCAAAAATCGCAACCGTAATTAAGTCACGCTACCTATTTGATACAGATGTAGACGGTACTGATATCGATGTTGATGTGGAAGGTTTAGTCGTAACACTAAACGGCCACGTTGGTAGCGAGGCAGAGCGTGATCTTGCTGTTCAAATCGCGAAAAACGCTAACGACGTTAAAGATGTCAAAGATAACCTTCGCATTACTACAAAATCATAAGCGATTTTGACTCGAGGGGGACTCCCCCTCCCATACTTATATTGATTTAAGGAGTAAAGATGAAACAATTAACTATTGCCGCTGCGCTACTAGCCTCTCTTGGCCTTGCATCTACCGCTGCTCACGCGGAGTCTAATTTTGGACTAGATGATTATAAAATTTACACGGGTATCGGTTACGGCCAATACTCTTTCCAGTGGGAAGATCGTGAGAACGACACATCGTTCGACGATGATTCTTCTATGTTGAAGGCTTATGTGGGTACAAAAATCAACCCATATTGGAGCTTTGAACTTGCCTATGAAAACTTCGACGAAGCGAGTGACATTGACAACTCTGCTGAAATCGACGGTATTTCTTTATCTACGCGTATATCAGCCCCACTAAATGAGCATTTCTCAGTTTATGCAAAAGGTGGTTGGCTTGAATGGGATGCAGATATCTACGCTGATATTCCAGCTGTAGGTCGTGTTTCATCTAATCTTGAAGGTGGCGACTGGCTATACGGCGCCGGCGTTGAGTTCCACCTTAATGAAAGCATTAACATGCGTTTAGAATATACACGCTATGAACTTGAAGACAATATTGACCCAGATATGGACGTTGCTGCTGTCTCTATCGAATATCAGTTTTAAGCAGTGATTTTGGCTCTATAGTAGCCTCCCAATTATTTCCCCTTTGACTCAGTCCTGGCTCTTCCACGAAGAGTCTGGTTTTGGCGCTACCACTTGGTAGCGCCTTTTTTTGCTTCTCGTGTATTGCTTTTTAGAATTAACAATATAAGTTTCCTTCCTATTTCCACTTCCGACAAAAAACAAACTAGAGGTGAGTTTGGTATTCAGATATCGGGATGGCGCCAGTCAATTTTACAAATGCCATACCCTGTAGGTTCTGCTATGTAACATTTACACCCTTCGTATCGCATCTACCGACCCATAATAAAGGATGTTTTTAAGATATTGATATTAATGGATTTTTAAGTTGGCAAAGGGTTTGCAACTAATACAGTGAACTAAACGAATAAGGAGTAGTTTATGAGTAACCAAGCAAATCAAACACAGACAAGTAATACCACTAAACCACAGTCAAATGGCCATGACTCTAGTCATCCTGTTACGGATCAAATTGCTGATACATTGCATGCGTCAGTAGATTCACTACACGCTTCAGCGTCTCGCACTGAAACCTCATTGCGGGAAAAAGGTCATGACTCAAGCGAAGCCATTGGTGCCAAACGTAAGGAGTGGGAACGCGCGTGGAATACTTCAGGCGTGAAAAAGTATGCAACAGAAAACCCAGTAAAAACGGCTGGTATCGCATTTTCACTCGGTATGTTGGCAACTATGCTGTTAAGGAATAAGTAACCATGCAAGACCAAGCTCAAGTAAGAGACCGTCAAGCAGCAGCTCACGAGCGCACTCCAGCGCTCGCTGAGCTCAAAGATTCAGTGTCTCTATTATTTAACAGTTATCAGCAGATCGCAGAAGCACAACTAAACCTATTAGGTGCCAAGTTTAGAGCTAATCTAAAAACCTTATGTATTGCGCTCGGATTAATTCTATTTTCTTTGATCTTAACGGCGATGGTGTGGGGAAGCTTGCATGTGTTATTTGCTTATGCATTAACCTACGCGGGGCTAAGCTGGTTCATTTCGGCAGGCATAGTACTGACTATCAATATTGCGATGATTTATTACCTAATCATCACAGGACTCAGGCTCTTCAATAATAGCATTAACGACTTGACGTCTGGTTTTTATACACCAGTCGCGAAACAGGAGGCTAGTAATGACGAAGCTCGCTGAGTTCATCACTGACAAGTTGCACCAAGAAGTCGTCGTTGAGAAGAAAAAGCTCATTAACGCTAAACATCTTAATCAACTTACCCAAGTTAAAGCCAAAAAGGTATTCACTGGCGCGATTAGTTCACCTCAGGGATTGGGTTTCGTATTTATGTTCGGTGCGCTTAGCGCTAAATATGGCAAGTTTGGCGCACTAAGAAAAATCGTACTGTTGCAAAGAATAGCTCAAGGTATCATTTAATTCCTTGAGCCATTCTTTTAATCTCCACCTAAACCAGCTTTTCTTTGACTTCTTTCAGATCCACCAGTGTAATAGGCTTTAATAACACTTCATCTACTTGCGACTCGGCCAATTTTTCCGGCTCAGGATCGAAACCACTAGCGATCACGATATGCTGACTGGGATCTTGTGCTTTTATCTCTCGCGCAAGCGTAAGTCCTGACTTATCAGGCAGACCTATATCCAGTAAAATCGTGTCAAAGCGCTCAGAACCAACAAAATGCTGCCAACAGCTTTGCGCACTATCAGCCGTAACCACATTCACTTGCAGTGAATTAAGCAGTAGCTTGAGAAGGTTGCGCGTATCGGCGTCGTCTTCTACCACTAAAAACTGCAAAGCACCGATAGCTTGCTCTGCATCGTCCCTAGACGTTACTAACCCGTCACTCAAGTAGAGTTCTAAACATTCTCCGAATTCAGAGACATTGACAGGTTTGCTCATCATATCGCTAAAACCAAGCGCCATTAGCTCTTCTTTTGTGCCTTTTTGAGCTGCTGCTGTCAGTGCGACAACGGGTAAGTCAATACCACGCTCTCTGAGAGCAACTATCGTGTCTCGGCCATCCATTCTCGGCATATGCAAGTCCATAAGGATTAAATCATATTTATCTGGGTCATCCTTAAGCATCGCGAGCGCTTCAATGCCATCGCCCGCAATTTCAGCGGTTGAGCCGGTTTGACCAATCAAAGTGCGCAATAACATCTGGATCTCACTAATGTCTTCAACGATAAGGATATGTCCTTTCAGATCAGATGGGAACGAGTTATCGGTCGCACTTTGGGTCTTATCTAGCATCAGTGGCGCAAGGGTCATTTCATCGATAGTATCAAGGTCAATACTAAACCCAAATTCACTCCCCTCTCCCAAGGTCGACTCAACCGCAAGCTCGCCTCCCATCAACTTAATGAGTGCGGAGCTAATAGCCAAACCAAGACCGGCACCTTCGTCTGTGCGAGTCGTGACGTTTTGCACTTGTTCAAAAGGCTTAAATATACGTTTAAGCTTCTCGCAAGGAATACCAATACCTGTATCAATCACCTTGAATTCAAGTTTTGCATCCGCTTGTAATGTGATCTCGACCTTCACAAAACCGGAGCTCGTAAACTTAATCGCATTATAAATAATGTTGATGAGTACCTGCTTTAATCTCGTCTTATCTACTTTTACATCCTGCGGCAATGGCGTTTTAGCCTCGATACTAAAACTCAAGCCTTTCTTAGCAGCGGCCATTTTAAACAAACTAAATAAGTCACTTAGAAAGCTATTTAAACACGTGCTCTGCTTATTTAGCTGTAATCGGTTTTCATTTAACTTTGATAGATCGAGCACATCGTTTAACAAGTTAAGTAAGTGCTCGCTATTATTATTGATTATAGATAACTCGGGCTTAACGTTCTGCAGCTCCTCTCGAGAAAGGAGGAGATTGGTGTAACCTAAGATAGAAGTTAACGGCGTTCTCAACTCATGGCTTAAATGTGCCAGAAAGCGGTCTTTTGCACGACTGTCAGATTCTACCCGCAATCGCTCTAAACGCTCACGTTCAAGCTCTTTGCGGGCCAAAGCATAGCGAATGGAACGAATAAATCGTGCACTGCTGATCTCTGACTTGAGAACGAAGTCTTCGGCACCCGCTTTAAGGGCTTCGTTATCCAACACTTCATCTGATTGCCCTGTCAGCATGATTATCGGCGTATGAACCTGTCTTGCTCTGGCTTCTTTTAACACACTCAAACCAGTTTGCGGGCCTAATTGATAATCTAATAAGCAAAGATCGAAGCCATTACTCTCGAGTGCTTCTAGGGCTTGATGGTATTGGCTTTGCCAAACGAGGTTGAATTTAAAGTTAGGGATAGACTGTAAATAATCTAAGGTTAAAATATAATCGTCTTCGTCATCTTCAATGAGTAGCACATTGACTTCACTGACTGACTCCTTTCTCATACTGGTCTCCGAAAATGAAGTGATACTAATTCGTTTAGGTCGTCACGTTAAGTTGAAAAAATATGGGACAATGGGATGAGATAGCGCTTGCTTGTACAAGCGCCATAGGATTAATTCGGAAGTTCTACTATTTCAATCCAGTACTTGCCTAAATGCTTCATCAAATCGACTAAGCCATCAAAATCAACAGGCTTAGTAATGTAAGATGCGGCTCCTGAGTCGTAACCTCTTAGTTTGTCTTCTTCCTCTTTTGAGGTAGTTAGAATAACCACAGGAATAGAGCGAAGTATTGGGTCTTTTTTGATTTCTTGTAACGCTTCTCTACCATCCATTCTTGGCATATTCAGGTCAAGTAAAATAAGGTTAGGTCTTGGGTACTGCTGTTTATCAGTATACTCTCCCTCATTTCTTAAGTATTCCAAAAGCTCAACCCCATCCTTAACAAATTGAAACGCATTGAGTACTCGGCTTTCTTCTAAAGCGTCTTGCGCCAATAAGCGATCATCTTCGTCATCATCCGCCATCAGAATATGGATCGGCTGAGTTTTTTTATAGTTCATTCTTCAGTTCCTGAATAATTGGTGTTGGTTCAGCGAGTAATGTGATCGTGAATTTAGCACCTTTACCATCTTCACTGGTCGCTGAAATCGTTCCGCCATGTCGCTCAACAATGCGCCTACACACGGTTAAACCGATACCAGTACCAGCATATTTTTTTCTGTCATGCAATCGTTGGAAAGGCGAGAATATTTTCTCTGCGTATTCAACGTCAAAGCCAACGCCATTATCTTCCACTACAAAAGTATAGGCATCTTGACTCATCAATTGGCTGTTTTCAACCGCAATTGTAATAATCGGATCGCGCCCTTCTACCCTAAACTTGATAGCGTTAGAAAGTAGATTTAAAAACAGCTGATGTATTTGACTGGCATCGCATTTTATTGTTGGTAAAACGTCTAAGTTTACGGTTGCATTACTGTCGTTGACCGCAATTTCTAAATCGTCCAACACAAACTGTAAAACTTGATTGAGATCCTGCTCTTCAAAAGGCTTTGCTCTGGTGGTTACACGAGATAACTCAAGTAAGTCGGTAATGAGCGTTGACATCCGCAGCGCGGCATTTGTCATTCGAGCCAAATAATCCTTGCCTTTGTCATCTAAGTGCTCACCATAATTCTTTTCGATGCGATCGCCAAAAGCACGGATCTTTCTCAGCGGTTCTTGCAGGTCGTGAGATGCGACAAATGCAAAGTCTTCTAGCTCACGGTTACTACGATTGAGCTCTTCAGCGTAATGTTCTAACGCTTCGGTACGTGCTTGCACTTTTTCTTCTAGGTGATCGTTTGCTTTTTCTAATTCGCTCTTCGCTCTTTTTGCACTGCGCAGATTGACTACTAAAAGCAACAAAATGGCGAAAATCATCACGGCGCTCAACAAAGTAAACACCACGATATTAATTTGTGCTTCTTTGCGGACACGTTTCAGCTGATTTAGCTGAATAGTTCGAATATCTACCTCCGCAGCCATGATTTGAGTAAATTCTTCTCGTAAGTCACCACCTGATTCAGTAGCTCGGTCGAGTAGTTGAGTTTCGTTACCCACATCGGTGTTACGCGCCACTATCACCGTGCTTTGCAAGGTTTTGAACCGCTCCTTCACTCCATCGACATAAACATTGATCTTTTGTTGCTGTACGTCACTTTCTGAGCGACTCTGACCAACCCTGGCTATACTCTCATCAAGATTTTGTAATGCCTTTCTAAAGGGTGCTAAATCGCTTTCTTTATTTGAGATTAAAAATGCTCTTTGTCCAGCCTCCGCATTTAGCATCGCAATATGCAGCTGATCCAGTGACATCATTACTTCGCTGGTGTTACGGATACTCTGTTGAACTTGATTTAATTCTTTAACATTGTTAAAACCGATTAGGGCATTGGACGCAACAAGGCCAACACTCACAACCACCGCAAACCAGATAAAGTTCAGTTTATTACTTAAGTTCATGAAATAACTAAACTTTGATTCATCGTTCACTCATCATTTCCTTGCTCCACTAGCGTCTGTAACAGCTCGCTACACTCTTTGGTTGCTTTAATAATCGTATTTGCTATCTCGATTATCTGTTGTTGAGAATCAGGTTGTTCCGCAATAAGCTTGATCAACTCAGAGTTCATTGAAATTTGATTCAAAGGCTTTCGTGCATCATGTACTAACTTAGCTAGTGTGCCTTGATCATGGTGTGTCATTTTTCCTCCCCGAAATTATGACTGTGTTTCTCCCTCGTAGGCGTTTAAACGGTTGTAGAGTGTTTTTGTACTGATCCCAAGCATGCGCGCGGCCAGTGTTTTATTACCTTCTACTGATTCTAACGTGTGGTAGATCAGTTCTCTTTCCACTTCTTCTATGGTTTTACCTGGTTTCATTTCAGGCGTTGGTATTTGAATCGCGTTTGCTCTGCTTGAAGTGCCCACCTGCGGTGGAATTGGAGCGCGATTTAACTGCGCGTGTTCTACCATGCGTTTAGCCTGTGCAAAAGGTGAAGCGAAGTTCGCATCAAACACTAAGCTGTGATCGTCGTGATCAGCCATAATATAGGCACGGTGGATAGTGTGCTTGAGTTCACGAACATTACCAGGCCAGTCATATTCAACCAAACGGCTCATATCCGCCGCCTTAATCACATATTGACTGCGACCTTTTTTATTCAAACTTTGTAGAAAATGCTCGGCGAGCAATGGAATGTCTTCCTTTCTCTCTCTGAGGGGTGGGATTTGAATTGGAAACACCGCCAAACGGAAATAAATATCCTCTCGCAGTACGTCATTGGTGGCAATATCTTCAACGCTGCGATTGGTCGCCGATATTACCCGACAATTTACTTTTATTGGTTTTGTACCACCAACTCGAGTCACTGTATGCGTTTCAAGCACACGTAGCAAGTTTGGCTGTTGCTCGATTGGCATTTCGGTTAATTCATCCAAAAATAGAGTGCCATTCTCTGCTTGCTCAAATACGCCGACTTTTTGAGCATTTGCTCCCGTAAACGCGCCTTTTTCGTGACCAAACAGTTCGCTACCAATCAAATCTTTCGGGATTGCACCACAGTTTACATTAACCAAATCCCCCGTCACTGTGCTGGCATTATGAATAGCGCGGGCAAACATCTCTTTACCCACACCACTTTCCCCCATCAACATCACATTAGCATCGGTACCTGCCACACGCTCTATCATCTTATATAAATGCTTCATTTTGGCAGACTCACCCAGCAACACACCAAAATGAGCTTGACTCTCAGTGCGCTTAGTTTTGTTCTTAGAAGGGCTTAAAGCGTTTCTAAAATCATCTGCATCAACGGGCTTCGTAAGGTAATTTAGTCCGTCATGACAAAGCTGTGACAACGCTGATTTTACCGATGGATGTCCCGTTACCATTGTAATGGGTGTGCGTATCCCTGCTGTTCTTATTTCGTCTACTAAATGTAAACCGCTGCCATCTGGCAGCATAAAATCAAGAAAGATATGATCAAAACTTTGCGTTTCTAGCCATTGCCTGGCAGACGCCAAATCATTCGCCAAACACGCGTCATGGCCCAAATATTCAACTATACGACAAGCCAGCTCTGCAAAATCATGATCGTCATCTACTAATAAAACGGTTTTCAATTGAGTCCCTCTCTCAATACTCCAATAGTGTTTCCACTTTTAATCGTTATCTTATGCACACTAACTGAATGGCCGCAAAATACCTAATTCGGAACCAGTACGTTCAGTGCGTGCTTTTGGGTCACTATTTCAATACTTTTTGCACTAAGCACTTCACCATCTAGTGCAAAGTGTTGTTCTTGTTCAAATTCTATACTTATCTTTTCGCACTGTTCGGTGCGAATATTAGAAGGTTCGCCGTTTAGCTTAGGTAAAATAAGTTCGGCTACCGTAAGATTCTGCGCGCCATCCGGTTCAACCGGTAAAATAGTGATGTCTAGTTTGCCATCGTCATAGATTGGCTCTCCATGGCCTTGAGCAAGAATTGTGGTTTTTGGCGCTGCATTCGCAACAACCAGACTAACACATTCTATTTGAGATTGCTCAGCGCCATCAAAGCTCACTTTAAAATTAAGGGGCTTATTTTCACTTACCGCCTGCCAAAGGCCTCGAATATAGGCGAGTTGCCCCGAGTCATTTTTTTCTTCACGCCCGGCCTTTTCGATCATTTCCTGGCCAAATCCAATTGCCGCTGCTAGAAGTGCGGTACGACCGTTGCAGTTCATTATATCAATAGACTTAGTTTTACCCGCTAAAATAGCTTCACAGGCACGGTTGATGGGGTCTATCTTGGACATAGAACCAAGTAACACAGTCGCTAAGGAATTTGCAGTACCTAAAGGTAAAATACCAAACAGTACATCACTTTGATGAACCCCATGAGCAACACTTGCTAATGTGCCGTCACCGCCTCCTGCGACAATAATATTTGGCTGTTTTTCAGACATGATTTGTTTAGCCAAAGCTGCAACATCTGTCTCTTTCTCTGTAAAGTGAATGGATAAGTTATATTTTTCCGTAAGCATACCCACAATTTCGTTTTCATAGGAAAACCACTTACCCGAACCCGACACAGGGTTAATGATCAACGCAGCCTGTTCGCTATGGGTAAAATTTTGGCTGTGGTGCAGCTTTGTCAGCCCTTTTAGCTGATGCTTGTTTAACCTTGCCGTTTCACGGCGGTTTTGAATTTTTTCGAGTGCTTCACGAACCGTGTAATCAGAGTTGGTCGCAAGCAAATATGCCGTACAAAAGAACACTGAGCGTCCTCGGCCCAATGCACAATGCACCACGACCTTACGCTTTAGTTCATGCTGTGCCGCTATCCATGCCATGCCATGCGCTAATTGCTCTGAGGTGGGCGCTTGGTGATCTAGTACAGGAATATTGAGGTAGTGTAAGCCTTGCTGCTCTGCAGACCAGTTTAATCCATCAAATTCTGCGGTTACATCTAAGATGGCCTCAATCCCCTCCGCTTTAAGCATATCCACATCACTTGGGAATAACCGACAAGCAACAAACAAATTATCTGTAAGCGGCTGAAATGCATCAACAACATCCCTGCCTCGTTCAATCGCATTGTACAAATGCACGCATCCTAAATAAGGCCAAAATAGCCAGGTTACATACCAAGGGATCTTGCCTGTACCATGCTTTCTAAATATGTGAGGATAGTTAGTTGCATAAGCAAAAGTAACTAAAGAAATAGAGACGGTAAACCACGCAAGTGGCAGCATTAACCATGATCCTATACTGTGGATCGTGAGTGCGGCTAAACAGAGACTTGCAAACAGGTAGTACTTGAGCATTTTCATTGCCTTTCCTTAATTATTTTTGTCGCCTACGGCTTTTTATTATCGCCTTATGCGGAACTCTCTTAGATCTGTACATATGTAACTAAGTATAGATATGCGTTTCTTAATCTGCGCTGATTCATCAACTTGTTTATGATAATCATAAAGATACTTAACTATAGCTGAGGCTACTCACAAGGAAATAAAAAGTGTGTGTGGGTATTTATATTGACTTATGCAGAAGTCGTTACATAACTATTCAGCCACCATTAATCCATTAATATTTCTAATGTGAAAATCATAAAATTTATCAGTTGAATGAAGCATAAATGATCACCATAATGGCGATCCTTTAAACGTATTTGGAGAACCAAACAGACAATGGCAAACGAGCTCGACTGGCTACTTAACTTAGTATTACTTACTTTAGGTTTTGGTGCCTTTTTTATTAACCATAAAACGCTACTAAGAGTAGCTGCCGTGTGCGCATGTGGCGTACTTTTTATCTCGTTTAGCCTAGATCTGATGAACACCAGTGTAATTTCTAACCTTAGCCTGATTTTGATAAATACTTTTTATCTATTCAAAGTTTATACCTTCGGTCAACTGGAAGTTCACTAGTTCTTTGCAGTAACTAGTTCCTAGCGACTAGTTCCCTATTTCACTTCGGTACGCTAAAATCATGGCCATCATTGCTTGTTAATGGAGAAGCTGTATGGCCATGACTGATGAAGAGCTATTTTTAGCTTCAATGGGCGACGTCACTCCTCTCGCTCAAGACAAAAAAGCAGAATTACGCCGTCACAAGAACGAACCAACTATCTCGCAACTCGCAAAACGTGAGGCCGCCGAGCAAGAACTTGAGTTTGATCCTAATTACTTATCCACAGAGTACGTTGATCTATTAGATCCACACGATCTACTCGCCTATAAGAAAAGCGGCGTCCAAGATGGTGTATACAAAAATCTTAGATTAGGTAAATACCAAGTTGATGCTACCTTAGACTTACATGGCAAACTATTTCATGATGCCCGTAAAGCCTTGTTTGACTTTGTTACAGATTGCCACGCAAAAAGTATTCGAGTGTTATTGTTAAGGCATGGCATTGGTCTAAACAGTAAACCCTTTCCCGCGGTACTCAAAAGCTATACCAATAAATGGCTGCAAGAAATGCCACAAGTATTAGCATTTCACTCTGCGTTAAAATGCCATGGTGGTAGCGGCTCTACTTACGTACTACTAAGAAAGAGTGAAGAGAAAAAACAAGAAAATAGAGAGCGTCACGCTAAACGCTAAAAAACAAAAAGCCGAGTAAAACTCGGCTTATTTGCTATTTGCGGTGGGTGTCGTCCCCTGAAGTTCACTTGCACTAGCTTGATTAAACCAAGCCGATACACCTAACAAAATAACCGAAACCACAACAAGTGATAATTTCGCGCCACCTTGACTTTGCTTCATGGGTTAGACCTTTTTATTATTGTTTTTTTGTTAAATTAATGCATCATTCATAAACACTCAAGATGTTTTTTTATACAGTGGTTTACACTACCAGATACACATCCTCGTTCAATGGCGATTTGTAATTACCTGAAAAAAAACTTTTAGTTGACCTGAACTCGGGATAATTAGTAACCCTGCTTTTTCTGAACTAAATGAACGAGTGTTCTGCCCTCCTGCATCGCTAGATAGTTGTTAGCAATTTGCTGAGCAGCCGTATTCAAACTGGTTAATGCGGCAACATGTGGAGTAATACTAATGTTTGGCTGCTGCCAAAAGGCATGTGATGCAGGGAGCGGTTCTGTATCAAATACGTCTAAAATAGCCCCGCCAAACGTCTCAGCCGCTAACGCATTGAGTAAATCCGCCTCGTTAAGATGACCACCTCTTGCGACATTAATGAGTACGCAATGATCTGGCGCGAGTGCAAATAGCTGGGCGTTCAATATCCCTTTGGTATGTTCAGTCAATGGTAGAAGGCACACAAGATAATCAATGCCTGAAAGAAAAGCTGCTAGCTCATCTTGCCCACTGAAGTGCTCAATATTGTCGAGTTGTTTTGCAGAGCCGGACCACCCTTTGATGTTAAATCCATTCACGTGTAGCTTATGCGCGGCCGCAAGGCCGAGTTGGCCCATCCCCATAATACCAACCAAGCGACCTGCTCTTGCGCGCCTTGGTTTCCATATTTTCTCAGATTGGTTATCCCCGTACTCTCTAACTCTAAGCTTATGGCTTAATAGTTGGCCTAATACATATTCAGCCATATCATCCGCTAAATTTGGGTCAACGATACGCGCAACTTCTACATGTAGTGGTAACAGCTGCATCGGAATGCTATCAACACCGGCACCGTAAGAATGCACCACTTTTAAATTAGGAAGCTGTGACCATAGCGTCTCTGGCGCATTCCATGCCAGCACAAACTCGACCTCCTTTAATAAGCTAACATCATCAACGGGCCATTCAAGCAAGGTTTGCTGCGGCAACAGTGCTGCTAGCTTAGCAACTAGCTTGTCATTATTACGACCAGTAACACAAATAAGTAAAGCCATATTGTTCCTTTATTCTCGCGACACGCTATCACTGCAAAATAAATGACATACCAATGCAACATTCTTGTCATTAATAGTTTTTACTCTTGCAAAAAAGCGCCAACAGGTGATGAAAAATGATCAGTGTAGATAAAGTCATTGAAGCAAATCTTCCACAACTTGAAAACTCCCCAAAGGTAAAAGGTTTAGTAAAAAAAGGACTTGGTTATCTCTTGCATGAGCAAGAGTTTGTCGCGTTTGCTGACACCTACCCCCATTTGCAGGGGCTCGAGTTTGTTGAACAAGTGCTCGATGAGTTAGATTTTGACGCTCGCTTCAAACCAAAGCAAATAGAGCATATCCCAAGCGAAGGTCCGGTGGTGATCGTCGCAAACCACCCTATTGGCTCTTTAGATGCACTGGCACTAATCAAAGTGCTGGCGCAAGTAAGGCCTGACTTGAAGGTTGTTGCTAACCGGATGTTGATGTCGGTTACACCAATGCATCCTCTATTACTGCCTGTTGATAACCTCTCGGGAGCGAGTAAAAAGCAAGAGCTGGCAAACATTCACAAGCATTTAAAATCGGAAGGTGCGCTACTTATTTTCCCAGCAGGTGAAGTCTCTCGCTTAAGCCCAACCGGTATTAAAGACTGCAAATGGAACTCTGGCTTTTTAAGAATGGCTAAAAAAGCCAATTGCCCCATTCTACCCATTTTTATCAAAGCGAAAAACAGTCCGTTCTTTTACGGCACCAGTATGATTTATAAGCCTTTAGCCAGTTTATTATTGGTCAAAGAGATGTTTAAACAAAGGCAAAAGTCACTAGAATTTGAAATAGGCGCTAGCATTCCTCCAGAGTCTTATCTTATTGATAACCTTAAAGACAAAGAGATAGTAGCACTTATTCGCAAGCAACTTTATCGCCTTGCCAGCAAAAAACCACTGCCACTCAAAACACAAACCCCTATTGCAGTTCCAGAAAATCGTAAAGAACTGAAAAAGGCAGTGGAAGCGTGCGAGTGTATCGGTGAAACGCCCGACGGCATGCAAATATACGTTTACCAATATACCGGCAGCTCGGTGATATTTAGAGAGCTTGGACGCCTTCGAGAAATTGCCTTTAGGGCCGTGGGTGAAGGGAGTGGTAACCGTCGTGATATCGATAAGTACGATATGCACTACCACCATTTGTTGTTATGGGACACGAAACAACTTGAGCTGGTAGGTGCCTACCGCCTTGCAAGCGCCAAGCAAGTGATAGAAGAACACGGGCAAGCTGGGCTTTATACCGATAGCTTATTTTCGTACAGTGAAGCCATGGCCCCATATTTTGAAAAAGGCCTCGAACTCGGTCGCAGCTTTGTGCAGCCTAAGTACTGGGCCGCAAGAGCCTAGATTACCTGTGGTATGGGATCGGTGCATTTGTAAAGCGCTACCCAGAACACCGTTATATGTTTGGTGCAGTCAGCCTTTCAAACGCGTTACCGGATGAAGCAAAAGCCATGTTGGTATATCACTACCAACATTACTTTTCAAACCTTGAAGGTATCGCCACGCCGAACAACGAAATGAAGCTGAGTAATGATCAGCTTAACCGTTATCAACACATGTTCAGTGGCGATGACATCAAGGAAGATTTCGCAGAGCTCAAACATATTCTTGCTAATATGGGGGCGCAGGTACCCACATTATTTAAGCAATATACCGAGCTTTGCGAAGCGCAAGGCGTGAATTTTCTAAGCTTTAGTATAGATCCTGACTTCAATAACTGTATCGATGGTCTGGTACTCGTTGACTTAGCGAAATTGAAAGAGCAAAAAGCAAAACGCTACCTAGGCGACAATCCCTACGGTTAAGCTCAAATACATTGATCCGCTACAATAAAGATCGCTACACTGCGGTCTTTATTGTCGCTTACTGTTATCACGGATCATTTATATGCTCAAGCTACTTGGCCAAGCTTTCATCATTGTGCTGGTGTTTTTCGCCATCTCAGCCTATCAAGAAAGGAATATGCTTGCCGACTCGGGAGAGCAAACGGCGCCACCATTTCACCTACCCATTTTACAATCCAAGCAAACTTATTCGTCTATTCAACTTAAAGGCCAACAAAGTGTGGTGTATTTTTTTGCGCCTTGGTGCGGCGTATGTCGAGTGAGCATGCCAAATATTGATAAATTACATCAGCAAGGCAAAGTCAAGGCGGTGGCGATTGCGTTGGATTATCGTTCCACCGAAGAAGTAACAAAGTTTGTCAGCGATCTACAATTAGACATGCCCATATTACTCGGCAATCAGAACACGGCACAAGCGTATAAAGTACAGGCTTACCCTACATATTATGTACTTGATGAAAGCTTCAAAATAACCGAGCGCTCTGTAGGTTACTCATCTGAGATAGGGATCCGAGTGAGATTGTAAGAAAGCTCACTAAATCGCTTACAATTAATTACGACTCTCTGAAATTAATCAACAATTATTTCGTTTAGGCTGACGCACATCTTAAAGGATGAATAGGAAGCCGACCATGCGCCACGCCCCACACTTTACACTCAGCAAGATTTCACTCCTCGTGCTCTGCACTACCATGGCTAATCATGCATTAGCCGAGGAGGAAAAAATTGAACACATTGAAGTTGTCTACAAACGGAGCTCCGTTATTTCTGAAATTACCGAAGATGCACAAAAACTCGTAGATATGCCTGGAGCAATGGGCGATCCGCTCAGGGCAGCTTTTGCTCTACCGGGCGTTGTTGCTGCGGGTGGGTCAATGGGCGCACCTGCTGTGCGAGGCTCTTCTCCTGACGACAATATCTTTGAAGTGGACTTTATGCCAGCAGGATATATATTTCACGATTTCGGCAGCTCTATCTTCAACCGCAACACAATTCAAGACTTTCAGCTAAACTCTGCTGGATTTGGTACCAGTTACAGCAATGCCACAGGTGCCGTATTTGACGTCACGCTGCGTAATCCAAAATATCAAGATATTGCCACCACGCTAGATTTAACGATGTTTAACGCAGGTATTTTTGTTGAGGGTAAAGCGACCGAAAACTCTGCATTTTATGTGTCAGCAAGAAAAAGTACCCTACCGCTGTTTTTCAGTGATGGCGAGGAGCTTGAGGATGATGATGGCAAGCCAACAGGAGTCACCATTAACGATCCACCGGATGATCACGATTATCAAGCTAAGTGGCTGTGGGATATCAACGCAAATAACACCTTAACGGTAAATATCAACGGTGCGGAGGATTCGGTTGCAGCTGGGTTTTCGGGCGCATCAGATCTTGCCCTTAAAACCCCGGAATATCAGGGCGATGCTCGCTACATTCGTAAATTTAATAGTCAGAACGTATTGTGGGACCACTACGCCAAAGACTTACATATTCGCGCAGGCGTCGGTTATCTCAATCACCAAGCCACTATGCGCTACGGTCAACGCGCGACTTTATCTGATGGCTACTTTGAAAACTTCGAAGAAGAACAACTCAGCTATAAAGTGCGAGCCAGTTATAAACTAAACAAAGAGCATCGTGTCATTGCAGATGCCGGCTACTACGACAAAAAATCCACCTACCGCTACGATGCTTTTAACTATGTTTGCACCGAGTTTGACCCCGATTGTGATCTAAATAAAGGTGAAAGGATTAAGGGCACATCGAGTGCAGGAACAGATTCTGCCTTTATTGGAGTTAATCACGTTTGGCAATTTTCACCAAACTGGCAAAGTGAATTAGGAATAGTGGGCGAATATTATGATTACAGTGATGAGACGATTGTTCATCCGCGCCTTGCGCTCAATTACTTCTATAACGATGACACGGTGATCTCAGCCAAAGCTGGTACTTACAGCCGCATTCAAGACCTTGAATATATTTTGCCTGTAGTTGGTAACCCTGAGCTTGATGCTCAGCGTTCAACTCACTATACCTTAGGTTTCAAACAGGAGTTGGAAAATGAGTGGTCATATTCTGTCGAGACCTATTATAAAACCATGGATGACCTACCAAAAAGTGCGCCGTTATCTCAAGTAAACTACATCAATGGAACTTCCGGTACAGCCTACGGCGTTGATTTTATAGTTAACAAAAACAAAACCGATGACTGGTATGGTTGGATTGCAGTAAGCCTTGCAAAAAGTGAGCGTGAGGATGAGCTAACCGGCATTAAGCGTGACTATTATGCCGATACTCCTTTTATTCTGAATGCCGTGTTTCACTATGACTTTGGCGAAAAGTGGTCTGGAGGCTTTAACTTTACCGCTCGCAGTGGTCAAGCCTATACCCCAATTGTGGGTGTAAAAGAGAACCCTGATTTTGCGAACCGCTATTTACCTGTGTATGGCGATCCATTCTCTGAGCGTTTTGATACCTACCACCGCCTAGATATTCGCTTTGAACGCAAAACAGAATTATTTGGTCTCGATGGCAAGCTCATCTTGGAGCTGATGAATGCATATGGCCAAGATAATACTGCCTATGTTGACCTTGATTACGATAGGGTCAAATCAATCAATGATTTATATATAGAAGAGGAAAGCGATGACTTTGAAATGCGTCCCTCTATTGGCTTCAGCGTGACATTTTAACTTGCCATAGGCGCGCAAGCTCTGCATGATCGCATTTATTTTTATAATGAGAGTCCCTTCATGCCTAAAGCGTGCGCCTATCATATATTAGTTAAAACCGAAAAAGAGTGTTTAGACATCAAAGCCAAACTAGCCAAAGGTGCTGACTTTGGCAAATTGGCAAAACAACATTCCCTTTGCCCTTCTAAAAAGCGCGGTGGTGATCTCGGTGAATTCAACAAAGGGGATATGGTGAAGGCCTTTGACGATGTGGTATTCAAAAAGCCGTTATTTGAAGTGCACGGCCCAGTAAAAACCAAGTTCGGCTTCCACTTGATCAAAACCGTCTATCGAAGTTAATCGCTTTTTTGAATTAATCTCATCATTTTAATTCAATTTACCTTCATGATTAATCCTCTATACTGAAGCTATTCACTTAGAGGAGAAGAATATGTTTACTGTTATTTTTGGTCGTGAAGGTTGTCCGTTTTGTGTCCGTGCAAAAGAAGTGGCTGAGCGTTTAACCCAAGAGCGTGATGATTTCAATTTTCGCTATGTTGACATCATTAAAGAAGGCGTGAGCAAAGCCGACCTTGAAAAGTCAGCGGGCAAACCTTGCCCCACCGTACCTCAGATTTTTATCGACCAAGATCATATTGGTGGTTTTACTGAATTCGAAGCCTATGCAAAAGCCAATTTAGGCCTTTACCAGTAAATTCCACAATCTCGGGCAGATTAAATTTTAACCAATATCAGGCACATATAAAATAGTGTGAATTTATGCAAGCTTTTGTTTTATCTTTCCTGTACAATTCGCGCCTCTTTAAAATAGTTGAGGCGCATTAATGTCAGAACCAGTCACGTTTGAATCTTTAGACCTTTCACCTGCAATTTTAAAAGCAGTCGAAGAGCAAGGATATAAAACACCTTCTGAGATCCAAGCTCAATGTATACCGTTATTGCTAGAAAGAAAAGACGTACTGGGACTAGCGCAGACGGGTACAGGTAAAACGGCAGCATTTGCACTGCCATTGTTAAACCAAGTAGACGCATCCGTTAAACAACCACAAATCCTTGTGCTTACGCCAACGCGTGAGCTAGCTATTCAAGTTGCTGAAGCATTTCAGCAATATGCTAAATATACTAAAGGCGTTGAAGTATTGGCGCTTTATGGTGGCCAAAGCTACGGCATTCAGCTAAGTGCTCTACGCCGTGGTGCCCAAATTATTGTGGCAACACCAGGTCGTTTGATTGACCACATCAACCGCAAGACGATTGACCTTTCTGGTCTAAACGCGCTTGTGCTTGATGAAGCAGATGAAATGCTACGCATGGGCTTTATCGATGATGTTGAAAGCATCATGGAGAAAACACCGGAAGAGAAGCAAACTTGTTTGTTCTCTGCGACTATGCCTAAGCAGATCCAATCAATCTGTAATAAGTATTTAGACAACGCTGAACAAGTTAAGATCACTCCGCGAAACTCTACAGTATCAACGATCGAGCAAGTTTACTGGCGTGCAACTGCACACAAAAACAAAGCTATCGTGCGTTTCTTAGAAGCGGAAGATTACGACGGTGCTATCGTGTTCGTACGTACACGTAACGACACTGTTCAGCTTGCAGAGTTACTAGAGCGCGAAGGCTTCTCAGCTGCACCGCTCAACGGCGACATGAACCAACAGGCGCGTGAGCGCACAGTAGATCGTCTTAAGAGCGGCTTACTTGATATCGTTATCGCAACAGATGTTGCCGCACGTGGTCTTGACGTAGAGCGTCTAAGCCTCGTTGTTAACTACGATATCCCACAAGACTGTGAAGCTTATGTTCACCGTATCGGTCGTACAGGCCGTGCTGGTCGTCAAGGTAAAGCAATCTTGTTCGTTAAGAACAACGAGCGTTACTTACTTAAGAACATTATGCGTCATACGCGCTCTGATATTGCACAGGTTGAATTACCAAGTGCAAAAGTAGTTGAAGAAAAGCGTATTGGTGCATTAGAGGCTAAAATCTCTACAGCGCTAGAGCACAAAGACATTGAGTTCTTCTCTAAAGTGGCATCAGGACTTGCTCAAAAGCTAGAGCTGAGCCAAGAAGACTTAGCAGCAGCGCTGTTGTGTCTTGCTCAGCAACAAACGCCGCTGAAAGTTGAAGATATTCAAATTCAACAGCGTGAGCGTAGAGAACGTGACGACCGTCGTGGCGAGCGCCGCGACAGAGACGGTAGCCGTGGTGAACGTGGCGAGCGTGGTGAACGCAAATCTCGTAGCCGTGACCGTGCATCGGGTCCAATGGATACT
The DNA here is from genome assembly GCF_002208135.1 of Pseudoalteromonas piscicida. Classification (NCBI taxonomy): domain Bacteria; kingdom Pseudomonadati; phylum Pseudomonadota; class Gammaproteobacteria; order Alteromonadales; family Pseudoalteromonadaceae; genus Pseudoalteromonas; species Pseudoalteromonas piscicida. The sequence goes on along the minus strand of NZ_CP021646.1, from coordinate 939,465 downwards.
TATCGTATCGAAGTGGGTCGTGACCATGGTGTTCAAGTTAAGAACATCGTTGGTGCTATCGCAAACGAAGCGGATATCTCAAGCAAGTTCATCGGTGAAATCCGTCTGTTCAATGAACACAGTACGGTCCAATTACCGCAGAACATGCCAAGCGATGTGCTTGGTCACTTCAAGAGCGTTCACATCTGTCAACGTCCTATGAATATGACTAAGAGTACTCACCCAGCTGATCAAGGTCAGGGCAGAGGCGAAGAGCAAAGAGACCGCAAGCGTAGCTTTAAAGACCCACGTAATGGTGGTGGCGATAAGCGTCGTCCTGAAGGTCAAAGAAGAGAAAAACGCGAAAGAAAAGAAATTAGCTTTTCTTAATCGAAGTTCTTAAGAAAAAACCGCTCAACTGAGCGGTTTTTTTATTTTAGCTATCGTCAAGTATGCATTAATGTCGTTGCCAATCTCTCGGTTCAAACTGATAGTAGTCTTTCAGCAAATTGTATAGCTCTGGGTTTTCTTGTCTGAGCTCGTAGGGTTTTTCAATAAACGTTTCTGTTACCACGGCGAAAAACTCCGCTTCGTTTGTCGCACCGTAAGAATGAATCGCATGAGGCATATTGTAAGACAGCTGCATTTTTAAGTGCTGATAGGCCTTTGATAGCACTCTCCCCCAGTCTTGGTAATTCATTCCTTCAGGTAACGCAGGCGTCCCATTTGTTGCACCAGTCTGTTGGTCAAGTTGATGGGCGAACTCATGAAACACCAAGTTGTGACCATCCTCGGGTAATCGATTTCCCTCAAGTACATCGTGCCAACTCAGCACTAAAGTACCTCCAGGCCAAGATTCTCCTTGACGAACCGTTTGGTGAAAACTAACCAAACCAGCACCATCTCTAGAAGTTTGTGGCGCATAATAGCTGCTGGGATACAGTAATATTTCTTTGACATTGGGATAGAGTGGCCAAGCTTGCTTAAGTACCAGTAAACAAGCATCTGCAGCAATAATTAAAGTCATTGGTCGTGACACCGTTAACCCATCTCTACCAAGTACACGTTTTTCGCCAAGAAACCACACAATATGTTTTTCTAACTGTGCGCGATCAGCATCTGTCATATTACGATAGATAGGCATATATTTTAGCAACACCTGCTTATCTGACGCACTCAGCGTTTGCTCTTGGTATTTTCTTTGCCACCGCAGTCTTTGAATTTTTTCCCAGTTCCAATACAGAGAAACAAATAGAATAAGGCCGATAATAAGCACTATTTCTATCATGGCTTTTGGCCTTTATAAAATAACCTAAACTAGGAATAATAACTTGTTCTCTAGCAGTTGCTAGCTATTGACGCTCAAATTTGCCTTGTATTAAGAAGAACACCTGGCTAGAGTTGAATAATGTTAGAAGGCGTATTTTGTATCAGTTTCCTAACTTCTTATTCCGAGTTCAGGTTGAATAATCCATCAAATATTAATTGGTACTGGCTCCCGCTTTTTCAAGCAAACTTTGTTACTATGGCGAAAAAATGCAAATGAACTGCTATGTCTTTACCCATTGAATCTTTACAGCCTCAGTTTACTCAAACACTAAACGAACAAAATGCGATTGTTGTATGTGCCACAACAGGTTCAGGCAAATCAACCCAACTACCGCTTTGGGCCTCACAACATGGCAGAGTATTAGTCATTGAGCCTAGACGTATTGCTTGTACCTCTTTGGCTGAATATGTCGCGGAGCAAAGTGGCTCCTCTCTTGGACAAAAAATAGGCTTTGCGATCCGTTTTGAAGGTAAGTTTTCACCGGACACTCAGGTAGTTTATGCAACGCCAGGCGTCGCATTAAGGTGGTTTTTCGAGAGCAAGCTTGCAGAATTCAGCGTCGTTATGTTGGATGAATTTCATGAAAGACGCTGGGACATGGATTTATTATTGGCACTCTTAAAGCAGGCTCAATCACACAAACTAATCGTTACCTCGGCGACATTAAACAGCCAAAAATTAGCATCGTATTTAGATGCTCCTATCTTAGAATCTGAAGGATTTATTTACCCTGTTGAAGAGTATTTTCACGCTCCCGAGCCAAGATCTATGCCCCACAAAGAGCAACTTGATGCACGAGTTTTTGCCGCTTGCCAATATGCACTGCAACATTGCCAAGGCGATATTTTAGTCTTTTTACCTGGCAAGGCGGAGATCCAAGCAAGCTTGGCTAAAGTGAAAGCGCTGCCAACGACTACCGTTGGCTTATATAGTGGCTGCAGCCCAGAGGCTCAGCACATCGCATTAACCGCGCAAAGTACACGTCGAATTATTCTCGCAACCAATGTGGCAGAAACCTCCCTTACCATTCCTAATGTCACTTGCGTGATTGACTCAGGGCTTGAGCGCCGTACTCATTTACGCCTTGGAAAAACCGTATTAGGCTTAGATGCGATTGCAAGAGATTCAGCAAAGCAACGTCTAGGACGCGCTGGACGCACACAACCAGGATTATGTATCCGGTTATATGGCCAATATGCGCCATTGATAGACAGCACCCCGCCTGAAATACAAAGAGAATCCTTGGCAGAGCTCGTACTTGCGGCGGGCTGCGCAACAACGGGCGTCTCGTCTATCGATTTTATCGACCCACTCCCAGAAAGCTCACTAAGTAAAGCTAAACAGCAGCTTATAGCATTAGAAGCCATTAATGAACAATATATAGCAACTCCGCTTGGCAAGCAGTTATACCCGCTGCCCGTCGATTTTGAGTTTGGTTATGTGATCCATAAATTGGCTTCAAACACGCTGCGCCAAGCTGCTATTGACCTTATTTCGCTTCTATCTGTACCTGCCCGAGTCTACCAGCTGCCTAATAATGTAGAGCGCTTAACAAGATTAAATAACCGATTTACTCGAGGCTCTGATATAGAAATCGCTATCGCGGTGGTGAGAGGACAAACCGAAGAATTAATTGATATTACGCCTGAGGCGCTCACAGAAGCACAGCAATTTAGCACGCAATTGCGTGAAGCATTTGCACTACCGCCTTTGGATAAAGCAGCCAGTTTTGATCATGACAAACTCGTCATTGAGTTAGCTAAGCTAATGCCACATTGGGTTTATATCAATAAGCAAAACCGTCGCAATGGTTTTAATAATGGCTTCGCTGAAGTCATGCCTTCAAACCATACTCGCGCCTCGGGAGAGGCAGAAGCATTACTGGTATTAGATACTTTCTCACTCGCTGGGAAAGGCACCAAGCAAGCTAAAACACTCGCGATGTGTAATGCAGGACTAACGAAAAAGCAATTACTTGAAATGGGACTCGGCAACCAAACATTGCACTCGGCCTACATTGATAATGATGAGCTTTGGGGTGAGTTTATTACGCATTACAGTGACGAGGTTTTAGGCCGAGAAACTAAACGTCTTGATAACCCAGAGAATGTTGTTTATGCCTTAGTATCTCTGATTCAAAATAATACGCTATTTCCAGGTTTGGCCGAGCAAATAGAAGCTAGTATTGAGCAGACTGCATTGTTCTATCAATTCCATGGACGCGATGAACTTGTACCCACACTCAACTACTTTTTAAGTGAGAAGCTAACGGCTCTTGGTATTGAAAGCTATGACGATCTAGAGCTAATCAGCGAACAAGACTTGCTATACAATGAAGTTGAAACGTGGGAGTTAATACCATTTATTGAAAAGTTTCCGCTAACATGGTCAATTCCTGAGCTGACTATGGCGGTAAACTATAACTTTAAAGGAAAAAGAATCGAGCTTACTCATGTCAACGGTACAAGGAAAGAGGCACCAAAAAGGTGGGAACTGCCAGCCTGGAGTGGCTTCAAAATACGCTATCGTAAAGCCAGTAAGGTCGTCGATGTAAGTTAGCATACATGACTTTTGGATGACGAATAACTTATACCAATTAGCTTAATTAAGTGATCTATTTTGAGGCGAGAAAATCTTGTCGATAACTAGGCGAAAATTTTGCTATTTAGTTGTTCTAAATGAGAAATTTTTAACGCAGTTAGCGTCAGATTTGTTCCTTCAAATTGAGCAAGTATTAAGACTAATTGGTATTATATAGTTAAGCACAGGTAGATCTTTATGTTGCTTTATACAATGGCGCATTAAACCAACTCAATTAATTAATTCATCTACTTGTAGGCAGGAAAATCTTCAAAAACAAAAAAGCCGCTCATTGAGCGGCTTTTTATCACTATAAAAATTATAGCTTGATGTTCACACCAACAGTAGCGCGACGACCGATTGGATCGTACCAGCTAGTGTCTTCAAACGCTAGAGGGTGTCTAGGTGGTGTTCTGTCGAACATATTTTGAATACCGAAACGTAGATCTACATTTTCAATGTATACGATAGTTCATTGATAAATCGAACGTTGTATAAGATGGAATATCGTTATAATCGTGTTGCTCGATGTTCCAGCCGTTACGGTCATTTACAGCACTGTGACGGTAGTTTGCAACTAACACAGCTCTGAAATCTCCGTACTCATAGCTAGTGTTCAAGCGACCGCGCCATCTCATGTGATCTTGCTCACCAGTGTTCACAAGTAGGTCGATTGGGTTACCAGTTTGGTTAATTTCATAGTTTTCAACATAAGTTGCTGTTAGCTTAACACCAAACTCACCAAAGCTAGTTTCGAAATCATATACAGACTCGATATCTACACCGCTCTTCTTCTCTTCAGCTGCGTTTAGAGAAGTTTGGAAGAAGCTAACCACTTCATGATTTTCATCACGAGTAATGAAACCACAGAAAGGATTATCTAAGCTATCAGCTCTGTAACAGTTTCTAGCTAAACTTGTGTAGCCGTAGTTTTCAATCGCGTTGGTAATTTCAAAGCTCCAGTAATCAACAGTGATATCGAAGCCTTCTAGTGATGTAGGTGTATAAACGAAACCTACAACCATATCTTTTGACACTTCGTTGTCAAGGTTGTTATTGCCACCTAGCTTACCTTCCATACTACCGCTATCACGCCATGTCTGAGATGGCATCCAACCTTCAGGAATACCTGCTGCAGCACAGTTTTTGATTACGTTTGCTTTATACTTTTCATCAGTATTCTGAATCGTGTTAGCAGCACATTGGTCATAACGACCTGAACTATATTGTGTACCTGCCGCAGAGTATAGCTCTTCGATGTTAGGTGCACGTACAGACTCAGCAACAGTTGCACGGAAACGGATATCGTCATTTAATTGGTAAGTTAGACCCACTTTATATGCGGTGTCACCACCCGTTGATGAGTAATCCATATAACGATATGCAAGCTCTAGATTAAGCTCTTGTGCCCACGCTTGATCAGCTACCAATGGAACAATTACTTCAGCCGCATATTCTTTAACGTTAAGTGCACCTGAGTATGCTAAACCAGAGTTACCAAAGATAATACCTTTGCGAATACCTGTGCCTGGCTCTTCATAAGCTGAGTCACGACGCCATTCAAAGCTAAATGCTGTGCCGATTGGGCCTGCTGGTAACTCATACACATCGCCTGTAACCGTTGCGCCAAAGCTTGTTTGTGTTCCACCATGCTCTGCTGTTGCAACAGTAGAAATGTACTCAATTGCTTCTGCTGAATGCTCTGGGCTACCTAAGAAGTTAATAGGAGCACAACCACTAAGCGCACCGACTACCTCACCAGCATCGTTTCTGTCGGCACAAACAACATTACCTTCAAACATAACTGCATCAAGTGCGTTGTATAGGTTTTCTTCAATTACTTCACCAAACCACTTAGTATCTTGCTTTAAGCGGCCGTGTTGAAAGTAAGTTGAGTATGACCAGTTGTCATTGATATAACCGTCTAAACCAATAGATGCACGGAATGTTGAACGCTCTTGGTCATACTTACGTGGACCAAAGTCATTACTTAAACGACGCATAGAGATTGAATCAGCACCGTTTTCTTCCATTAAGTCGCGAAGATCTTGCTTAATGAAAGCATTATCTTTACGGATATTTAGTGAACGCCAGAATACCGGTGTACTTTGACCAAATGCAGAGCTTAATGAATACACAGTATCAAAAGATAGACGGTGATTATCATTAATCTCATAATTACCCGCAATGTTAAAAGTATGACGCGTTAGCGGTGTACGGAAGAATTCGTCAGCGCCTTCTTCTAGGCCATCTCTATATTCACCTGCGTAGTAACGGTAAAGTGAAGCAGTTGGGTCACTTGGAAGATAACCACTACCTGTGTCAAATTCACGAAGAGCTAGATTTTCATCGAAAGTCCACTGTTTACCACCCAAGAAAAACTCACTTGACTCATCATATAAGCCATAGTGCTTTTTGCCTTCATAAGGAATATTAGCAGGGATACCATCATCGCCACTTGTATTATTTGGGTTAGGTACTGAAGAAACAGGGTTGTCATACCACCATGATTTATCACGCTTAGCCATTTGTTTTTGGTCAGCAAAATCATAGTTGAAGATAAAACCACCACCATCGAACTCTTTACCGAAAACAAGTGAAGCAAAAGTTTGCTCACCACCGCCTTCAAATGGACGAGTTGTTGCAGCGTCAATCTCAATACCGTCAAAAGAAGTACGAGTAATGATATTAACAACACCAGCTACCGCATCAGCACCGTATACCGCTGATGCACCACCTGTCGAGATTTCAATACGCTCGATCATTGAAGTCGCGATGTTATTCAAATCTACAGTGTTATCACCAGCAGAACCACCGATAAAGCGACGGCCGTTAACAAGAACAAGAGTACGACTAGAACCCAAACCACGAAGGTCAGTTGTATTTAGACCGTTGGCATAGATATAGTTATTAGAGTTTTCAGGACTTAGGCCAACCTCTGCAGCTGGCATTTCAGATAGGAAGTCGTTTACGTTACTAACGCCCGCGTTTTCAAGCTCTACTCTACCGATAACAACGACTGGAGTTGGTGCCGTTGCAGCGATACGCTTGATCTTTGAACCAGTAACTTGAATACGTTCTACTTCTTCAGTGTTTTCTTCAGCTGATACTGCAGCGCTTGCAAGTACGGCAGTTGATGCTGCACCGAAAGCGATCGCTAAACGAACAGCTTTGCTTACTTTATTATTCAACATGATTGATGATCCCTGATTTTTATTTTAATAAACAAAAACTCAATAAAAACAAAAGATTAAGATAAGATAAATCTAGTTTCTAAAATTGCTTGAGTTATTGTGTCGAGGCTTATACTACTTTTAGTACCAACATAGGGTCAACAATCATTTCATAAAATAAACCCAAAACGGCATAATTTTAACATTAAATTTCACTTTTCTCTTTTATTTTCATGACGTTATAAAAGTAAAAATAAGTTCACTTTTTTTGTCACTTTTGTAATTCATCGCAAAAAACCACACTTTATGCAACAGTAAAGGTACAAAGACTACATTTACACACGGCGAGGCATAACATTCGGTAAACATAGAAAACTCATATCAACAATAAAATAAACAACTATCGAAGAGCTTGTTATAGATTGAGTGGATTTAATACGAGAAGGGGGAGACTGGAATGTGAGATTAAAAAAAATCGACCTCAACTGAGGCCGATTTGGGTCAAAATTGCTAAATTCGGTTAGAACTTTTGAGTTACACCCAAGAAGAACTGACGACCGAATAGCTTGAAGTTACTTTCATCCGTGTTCGCGTTGAACGCTGTTTCGATATAAGGAGGTAGCTCGTCTGTTAGGTTTCGGATACCAGCTTGCACTGTTGTGTTTGTATCAAATGAGTATTGTGCCGTTAAATCGTGATACACATATGAATCAACTTTAGCAACTAAGCCTGCCAATGAATCATAATTATCACGCTTAATGTAAGTTAGATCACCGTACTCTAGACCTGATTGGTAGTTTGCTGCCCACACAACACGAAGATTGTCTAGGTCATAACGTAGATTGAATAAGATTTTATCTTCAAAATAAGATGTGTCATCTTCAAATTTGCCAACTAGATCTTCAACGATAAAGGTACCTGTTTCACCATCAAAGTTTTCTTCGCCACGCTCTAAGAAGTGAGTCCATGATACGCTAGCTACAAATGCACCGAAGTCTGTGTCAAATGAATAGTTCACATCAAGATCGATACCACGAGCAGTCATGCTTTGTAAGTTTGTTGTACGACTGTCTACACGATCAACCGAGCCATCAAAGCCACGTGAGATTTTTGCACACATATCTTCGATAAGACCAGCATAACAACCCTGCAGAATATCATCAGTTGCTAGAGAACCAATTTTACCGTCAATGTTGATATCCCAGTAATCAATAGTAATACCTAAGTTTTCAACAAAGTCAGGAGCCCACACAAAACCAATAGTGAATGTTTCACCTTCTTCAGATTGAACACCTGTGTTGCCGCCTAAACGTGTACGAACTTGCGCATCTGCACTGTTGTGGCCGCCAGCTGGAGCACCCATTTCAAGACATTTAGCCTGACCTGCTGCAGATAAACCACCAATGTTTGCCGCAGAACACGGATCTGAAGCGCTTTCAAATGAATCAAGCTCTGGCGAATACAAATCGCTTAGCGTTGGTTCACGATATACTTCTGAATAGTTTGCACGGAACTTTAAGCCATCAAAAATGTTTGACTCAATTTTAGCCATCCAAGAGAAGTTTGAACCTGTTGTGCTAAAGTCATCATAACGTGCGCCTAGTGTCAAATCTGCAGATTCAACACCTAAATCACGTACTAACGGGATCAAGAACTCTGCAGACGCAGCTGTATAATTCTTAGATAGACCTGTTAGTGGCTTACTAGTATTACCAGTCACTGAGTCAAAGAACTTGCCAGAGTCATTTACTTGTTCAAACTCAGTGGTGTAATACTCAAGGCCAAATGCACTTGAAACATAACCAGCAGGGATTTCAAATAGCTCACCAAACACATCTACACGAACTTGGTGGAATGAATCATTGTAGTGATCGCCTAGTGGTGCAGTAATGTAGTCAAGCATCTCTTGAGTCACAGTACCTGGGCCACCAAATACATTTAACGATACACAATCAGAAATAGGTGCGTCAGGCGTACCACATACCACATTACCAGCGTCATCTTTGAATGATGGACCTAAAGCTTTTGCTAGGTGTGGGCCGTAAAGCTGACCAAAGTCAGTATCTTGAAGGCTATTTGCACCATAGTTGTAGTAAGCATCAAACTGCCAGTTGTCGTTAATTGCGCCCTTTAGACCTGCAACTTGTTGGAAACGAACATAATCTTGTTCGAAGTAACGACCACCTTCTAGCATACGACGACGAGAACGATAAACATCTTCACCGAATGGGTTGTAGTAGTTATCAGCTGATACACCATTAGCTGTCGAGCCATTTGAAAGGGTGACTACATAACCTGGATCATAGGCTGTGTCGAAAGGTACAGCTGCAAGCTCCTGTTTTGAAGTACGCTTGTTGATACGTGTTTCTGTATATACAACAAGGTCATCGTTTAACTCAAATGAAGTATCTACAAAGAAGTTAATCACTTCAAAAGGTGTTTGCATTAAGTTTACTGGGTTGTAGTTGTAAGTATCGTTTACTTCACCACCGCCGACAAATGGACGCATATCACTTAGAGAAGGCTTACCGTCACCACCACTTGGACATTTATCGTTGGTAAAGTTACCCTTACCTTCAACGTAGAAGTTACCACAAGGAGTAGAACCAGAACCTAAAATGAATACGTTCGCATTGTCACCATCTGGAATTAAACCGTTCTCGTAAAAGCTCTTAGCACCTTTTTCTGAGAGCACCTGCCAAGGATACTGGAAGAAGTTAACGTCTTTCACATCACCCTGATAGATTGGATCCTGCTTGGTATAATCGAAACCCACAGTGATATGGCCTGCATCGAACTCTTTACCACCAACTAGTTGGAAGCTTTGCTCTTTACCACCGCTAAACATATCATACCAAGACGTTGTTGCTTTAACTTCAACACCAGTAAGTTCTTTTTTGGTGATGATGTTTACAACACCAGCCATTGCTGACGAGCCATACGCCACCGAGGCACCATCTTTTAGGATTTCGATACGATCGATCATTGCAGCTGGAATATTCTGGAAGTCAGAACTTACAGGCTTACGACCGTTGATGAGTACTAGCGTACGCTCTGAACCCAAACCACGTAGCTCTACAAATACACCACCACTACCGCCATTGTTACGCGTTGTTGTTGCTGGTGATCCAGACATAACTGGATTCGATTGAACAAATTCACCAACGTTGCTGATACCCATATCGCCAAGCGCTTCGCCGCCGATAACAGTGATTGGAGCTGTAGATTCTAGGTCGGTGCGCTTTAAGCGAGAACCTGTAACTTCAATGCGCTCAACGCTTTTCGCGCCTTCTTCTTCTGCAACTGCATTGGTTGCAAACACGGCAGCGCTAGCGCCACCAAACGCGATTGCTAAGCGAACCGCCTTAGTTAACTTATTGTTTAGCATGTGAATCACCCTGAATTATCTTATTGTAAATAAATTGTATTAATTATTATTTTGCTGCCTTTTAATTTCTAAAATAGCAACATTAGGGCAGAATATTAAACAAACACCAGACCAATGATCAAGGTTAATTATACTGTTTTTTGCAATTACCATTTTAAGGCACAACAACACCAAGCAATAACTAATTGAATTTAAGTTACAAATTACAAAAAATATTTAAGTTGAAAAAATAGAATCCCTAAAAACAGAACAATAGAGTGATAATCGAGCAAGAGGTGGCTTTTAAGTTAACAAAAAAGGAACTTTATTTTAGTGTATTTAACTAAATAATTAATTTTAGAACAGGAAGACGCAGGCAGTTTGATAGTACGATCTCGATTAAAGCAAATCGAAACTTTGCTGCCCATCAGAGCGAATTGATAGCTTAGAAGCATTTGGAAGCATCTGATATATAGGAAGAATTTGTTTTTCAACGTATTGATAGTAATCAATATCTACCAGCTTACCTTGCTGTGCGAACTTTGGTCCATCGGTACTTAAATAGTACGGTATTTGTGCCCCCTTTTTGGCGGTTTGCAACAACCCATCTTCGATAGCTTGTTTCGCCGCTTTTACTTGGGGAGGGATATTTTTTGTATATAATTCAACTGACTTACCAAGCTTCTTTTTATAAATGAGTTTTTCGTCTACTTTTCCAGCGAAAATCTCATTTATGTATTGATGGGTGATCTCAACTGTGTCGAGCCCGTCAAACAGCGCGCGAATTATTGCTTGTTGATATTCCTTTGCAATTTCCGTCCAATCACTACGCACGGTCTCCATTCCTTTAAAAACCAGCTTTTGCTCGCCAAGTTCTCTGATCTGCCCGACATAACGCTTTTTAGAGCCAACTTCTTGGCCACGAATGGTGGGCATAAAAAATGGACTGTAATGTGTTTCAAACTCTATTTCTAAATGACTGTGAAGGGCAAAGTCCTTCGTAAGCAGTGCGCGCCAGCGCTCGTTAATATCTGTCATCAATTGCTTACCTATTGCTTGGCACGCCTCGCTACTCAAAGACTCGGGTAAACAGACGAAAGTTGAGTCAGTATCACCATAAATCACTTCATACCCGAGCTGCTCAATCCAAGAGCGAGTTTGTTGCATTATTTGATGACCGCGCATCGTTATTGAACTTGCAAGACGTGGGTCGTAAAAGCGACAGCCTTTAGAACCAAGTACGCCGTACAAGCTATTCATGATGATTTTAATCGCCTGCGAGAGCATCATATCTTTGTCTAATTTAGCTTGTTCACGTGCACTGGAAAGCGCAGCGACTAAACCCGGTAAGTGATGTTCCGTGCGGCTAAATTTACCTTTATTAAAGCCATCAATGGCATATTCAGGATGTTGTAATCCTTCTATTAACCCCATAGGGTCAATGCAAAAAGTGCGGATAATTGAGGGGTAGAGGCTTTTGAAATCGAGTACCAAAATATTTTGGTAGAGGCCCGGCTTTGAGTCCATGACATAACCGCCGGGACTGTCAAAGTTAATGCCATGCTCAGATAAATTCGGTGCAATGTAACCGCTACGGTGTAGTAACGGTAAATACAAGTTAGTAAAAGCAGCGACTGAGCCGCCCATTTTTTCAAGTTCCAGTCCCGTCAACTGAGTTCGAGCGAGAGCAAAGTCAAGCAAGTTAAGTTTACTAAAAATGTCTAACACCAACTGACAATCTTGTAAGTTATACGCTGCAAGCGCCGGTTTATCATGATGAAACTGCCTGAGGATTTCCTCAAGCCTGTCATCCTGTGCGATAAGCTTGGTAGTACCCAAAATCTTCTCAGCCACAAAGCTCAGTTTAAATGTTTCAAAGTGATAGGTCGCATTTTTCATCATATCGATGCCATCTAGCATCACTCTCCCCGGAATAAACACCCGGGTATAGTTACCTTTGAAGGTAGACATTACTCCACCATCTCGCCCTATCGCAAGTGCGACGCCGTTAGCCTGTGCGCGTTCCACAAGTATTGCGGCATCGAACTCAATCACGTTCCATCCGATTAACACATCAGGGTCTAAACGATTCACTTGCGTTACTAGCTCTTCTAATAACGCAATTTCATCTTCAACCCAAACTACATTTACAGCAGCATGCTGCGCCTCACCTATCATGATCACCAGCTTTTCCGTATCGGTCACTAAACCCACCGAAAACAAGACCCCCTCGCCGTTACACTCTATGTCGATAGAAAGCATTTCAAGGTGTGGTCTATAATCATCACAAGCTTTAAATTGCGCCTGAGTAATTTCGATATAGCCTGATTTTTGCGTGGCTTTACCTTTGACCCAAGCGGCTCCGCGAATAAAGCGCTCCATTAAATAGCGGTCGGAATGGCGAATATCCTCTTCATATAATGCGACTTTATTTTCAAGTAGCTGTTTTGCCTCATAGAAGTGATTCAAGGTGCGAAATTTCACAACACAAACAGGGGCTTGATCGAAGTGCTTTAGTTGACTTGGCGAGATACTAAACTGCAACTTAGCGCGACTTAGCAGTAGTTCTACTTCCGTTTTTTTATCTTGTTTAATGAAAAAGAGGGGCTGCTCATCCTCTACCCACACCTTGAGTAACTGATGTTGCGATTTGAGCCAATAACACAAGCGCAGTTGGCCATTTACCTGCATCTGCTGTCTCGATAAAACAAAGCCCTGATATATCGCTTGTGCCAACTCCAATACCACCCTAAAATAGACGAATCACTGTAATTATATCCACCTGTTTATTGAACATAAAGTCACAAACAGAATAAAACCTATCCGTGAAAGCAGTGATTAACTAAAAATCGAGACTCAAGCGGTAGGTTTGCTTCATATTAGAATTCTAGGCTAAATAGATTATGCTCTCAGACAAACTAAAAAAAACCATCCGCCAAGCACATCAAAATGTCGCCTCCGCTTTAGATGGCTTTCATCCTCGTCCGAGTCAAAATTATCTGGTCGCCGAAATAGCAAAAACGCTCTCTGGTGATTATCACCGCACCCAACGTATTTGTGTCATTGAAGCAGGAACGGGCACTGGAAAATCTTTAGCCTACCTACTCGGCGCGCTTCCCGTTTCACTCTCAAGTAAAAAGAAACTTGTCATTTCAACTGCAACCGTTGCCTTACAAGAACAACTAATCAACAAAGAGTTGCCATTTTTAAAAGAACATTCAGGTATAGACTTTAAATTTGATCTTGTAAAAGGCCGTCAACGCTACATTTGTGTACAAAAACTGATGGCTGCCGTAAGCGATGATGACATGCAAATGTCGATGATGCCGACAACCAGCAGCCCGCTTTCTAAAATGGAGCAAAAATGCTTAAGAGAGTTAGCACTTGCATACCAAGAAAAGCGCTGGCAAGGTGACAGAGATAGCTGGGAAGACACAATTCCGGATAAAGTGTGGAATGTTATCGCCTGTGATAAACACGCCTGCCAACGCCAATTAAAGTCTCATCACTTATGCCCTTTTCATTTGGCTAGACAAAAGATTGCACAAATGGATGTACTGGTGATTAATCATGCCTTGTTGCTGGCCGACTTAGAATTGGGTGGCGGGACGATATTACCGGAACCAGAAGAAACATTTTACGTAATTGATGAAGCACACCACCTGCCCCATATTACCAGAGATTTTTCTTCTGCCGCAGCGACGATTAAAGGCACTATCGAATGGCTTGAAAAGCTACTCAAGTTTAGCGGAAAGATGGCAAACACAGTGGTTTCGCAAAAAGCCATCGGGCAGAATTTCAAACTTAACGATGCAGCTAATGATGCAGCTAAATACCTCAGATCAGTAAGAGATATACTCGATCAGAGCGACTTTACCTATAACGATGACGATACCTACCGCTTCAGTCATGGCGAAGTACCTGAAGCGCTCACCGTAAAAGCAAAAGATATCGCAGATGCCACGCAAGATGCGTTGCGTTGTCTTACCAAGATGCATGATGCACTGTCGGGCGATGTTTCAGACGGCGATGTGCAAGCATTTCTAGCCGATCCTTTGTTGGTTGAAAGTGGTCAATATATCAATCGGCTTGAACAACTCAACAAACTCTGGTTTAGCTATGCTCGAAAAGGCGACAGCGTGCCACATGCAAGATGGATAAAACGCTTAGAATACAAACACCATCACGACCATTTACTTTGCGATTGTCCGATTGAAGTCGGTTATTATTTGAAGGATAACCTCTGGCGAGAGTGTGCAGGTGCGGTGCTCTGCTCCGCAACCCTCAGTGCTTTGGGTACATTCGATCATTTCGCCCACGAAAGTGGGTTGGCAAAAGAGCCTGGTGTTAAATATATCAAGGCTGATTCTCCGTTTGATTATCCCAATCAAGCAACATTGCATTTGCCAAAAACCCAAACAGACCCAACGGATAAAGCCTTTAGCGATTATTTAGCGGATGCCCTGCCAACTTATTTAGACACCAATAAGGCCAACCTTGTACTGTTTGCTTCTTATTGGCAAATGAACCATGTGGTAGAGAAATTAAGAAGTAAAAATCTCAATATTTTAGTGCAGGGTGAGCTTTCCCGTGATGCCTTACTCACTCGCCACAAAGCAAATATCGACTTAGGTCGTGGCAGTATCTTATTTGGTACACAAAGCTTATCCGAGGGGCTAGATTTACCCGGTAAATACCTAGAGAACCTGGTGGTGACTAAGATCCCTTTTGCCGTGCCAACGTCCCCTATTGAGGAAGCCCAAGCGGAATTCGTGCAAAGTAAAGGTGGGAATCCATTTTTATCTATCACGGTACCCGATGCTGCAAAGAAATTAGTACAAAGCTGTGGTAGACTGCTGCGTAAGGAATCAGACTCCGGCCGTATCACCATCTTAGATAGACGTTTAGTTACAAAACGTTATGGCAAAGCCATGCTTGATACTCTGCCACCATACAAAAGGCAAATTGATTAATAATGTTTGAACTCGCTTTAGATCCCACAACTTGGGGGTTACTTTGCTTAGTCGCACTGGCTGCTGGATTTATTGATGCAATTGCAGGTGGTGGTGGGCTGTTGACGGTACCAGCTTTGCTTACTGCCGGCCTTCCTCCACATTTAACTTTAGGTACCAACAAGCTTGCCGCGAGTTTTGGCTCATTAACCGCGAGCTTTACCTACTATAAAAAGCAGTTATTCAAACCTAGCTTTTGGATTGGTTCTATTATCGCCACCGCGATAGGTGCCGTATTGGGCACGCTACTGGTCGATTTTCTGAGCATCGAGTTTTTAAATAAGCTTATCCCCGTTATTATCATCGCAGTCGCAATTTATAGCTTAGTCGGTAGACTAAGCCCAACAGACTCTCATACCTTGCCAGAAGCTAATCAAGCACTGAAAATCAAGCAATGGGCGCAAGGGTTATCGTTGGGGTTTTTTGATGGTATGGCAGGGCCTGGTACTGGCACGTTTTGGACTGCATCGAACAGTATGCTCTATAAAATGAGCTTACTTTTAAACTGTGGCCTTGCTCGCTCAATGAACTTTGTTTCCAATTTTATCTCGCTTATCACCTTTGTAGCCTTGGGCCATGTTAATTTTATGCTGGGCATCACAATGGGCGCATTTTTAATGTTGGGTGCTTGGCTTGGTGCACACTCTGCCATTAAATTTGGCAACAAACTGATCAAACCACTCTTTAACACTGTGGTTATTGTGCTTGCAGGCAAGCTCATTTTCGAGGCTTATTTATCATGAGTACAGGGCTTATCAAGCTTGAGCAACAAGTCAGCCGCTTAAAGCAACAAGCAGCGCAATTTGACTCCGCGAAATGGTTTGATAAGAATCGTTATATGCAGGCGCAACCCAGCTTATTTGATGCCCGTGTATTTCGCACTAAAAGCTTAAAGCTCAGTGACTATGTTGAAGAAATAGCAGAAGCAATGTCCCATCTGCCGCCAAGTGAGCAACGTCACGCCTTTACATTTGCCATCGAGCGGATAGGCTCGCAAATGGAAGCCGTGTTGAAGGTGTTAAAATCAACCCCCGTCTGGGCGAAAGAAAACAAACTGAATACACCTAAAAAAGCCAAAGTGTATAAGAAGGCCGTGCAGAAGATAATGCAGTCGTCCCATGAGTTATATCAGGAGCTGTCGCAAAATCATGAATTTGAGCGTCGATTGCAAGAAATGATTGATATTAGAAGGTTACAGATGGACAAAGCAGATCCCACTCAGGCTACCAAGCTCAATGCCGAAATATTAGCCCTTCATGCCCGCCTTGGTCGCTGTAGAAAAGCCATTTCCGCCACCGAGCAAAAAATTCAAGAAGTTGAGAAAAGTCAGAGCCGTTAATGCTTTACTACCACCCTATTTATAGCGAGCTAAACCTGCCAGAGAAGCACCGCTTCCCCATCAGCAAATATCAAAAATTGTATCAACGAATAAACGCCTGTAAATTTACCCACTTTATCAAACAGCCCGAGCAAAAAATCACACCTGATGCGCTGCAGCTTTGCCACGACAGTAATTACGTTGATGCCTTTCTAAGCGGCACGTTGAGCGAAAAAGCGATAAAGAAAATGGGCTTTCCGTGGAGTGAGCAACTCGTGGAACGCACTTTGATTTCTCTAGGTGGCAGTTTAGCGGCAGCAAAGTATGCACTTGAACATGGATTCGGAGCAAACTTAAGCGGCGGCTACCATCACGCACATCGCGATTTTGGCAGCGGATTTTGTATATTTAATGATTGGGCAGTGGTCGCAGCACTACTCATCACGCATCAACAGGTTGAGCGAGTGCTGATCTTTGATTGTGACGTGCACCAAGGCGATGGCACTGCTACTATCACAGAGAATAGAAACGATATCATCACCTGCTCCATCCACTGTGAAAGTAACTTTCCTCGCGTTAAACCGCAATCCGATTTGGACTTTGCCTTACCAATTAATACACAGGACGCGCAATATTTGGCAACTGTCCGCGAAGCCTTACAACTTGCTACCCGTTTATACCAGCCAGACATCATCCTCTATAACGCAGGCGCAGACGTTTACCAAGGTGATGAACTAGGACACTTTAGTGTTTCAAAGCAAGGTGTTAAAGCTCGAGACACGATAGTATTTGAGTATGCACATCGCCTCAAGATTCCATTAGCTTTTGCTCTTGGTGGGGGCTATCAGCGCAACGTTGATCATCTTGTAGATATCCATCAACAAACCTTTTTGGCTTTGTTCGATAACCCCGCTATTATGATATAAACTTAAAAGGAATGTGCAGGAGGCTGTATGAAGTTACATGATGATATTCATAATTATTATGAAAAGCTGGTAGTCGAACATATCGTCCGTCGTAAGTTAGATAAAATCTATGATGAAGACGTAATGGCTGACTTTTGTTGTACTGTTTTGAACCAACTTCCATCGCGTTATATTCGCTACGATGTCGACATGGAGTTTTACCTGCCGCAGCCTGAGCGTGTAAAAATGGAACAAGCGGTAGAGCGTGCGATTGATTTTGCCATTTCGCAAATCGCTAAAAAGGAACAATTTCAAGTATGAGTACCCCTTTAGAACAAGCGCCAACTCATGTAAAGCTTGCCGTCGACCTCATTATGTTGTTAGAGGAGCATGATCTCCCTGTTGAGGAAGTGGTGGCTGCACTTGAAATTGTCAGATCTGATTTTCAAAACAAGCTAGATAAACAACAAAAAACTTAACATTAAATATACATTTAAGTCATACTTCTTTTTTAACCTTAGACTCTAATTGATAGCAGTTGCGAAGAACGGTACAACTGCATTTATTAAGGAAAGAAGTATGACAACAACAAAACTCCCTTTATTATCCCTCGCCATTATTGCAGCGTCTACTCAGTACACTTACGCCAATAACTTTGCGGCGTTAGACGAAGCCTTACCCGCACCTTACATTATTAACGGTACTGAACCTGTGTTCGATTTTGACAGTGATGGTTGCCTGCCTAGTGCTGGGATCAGTAGAACTGGTGTGCAAAATTCAGGGCTAAAAACATCGGGCCGCATCACAGGTGATTGCCGAGATAATCAATTTTTAAATACGTCTAATACTGTGCATCGCTACGCCTGTAAAACAACGGCTAGCGGCGAATATTGTGGACATTTCTATGCACTTTACTTTAAAAAAGACCAAGTGTTTGATTACTTTGGCGGTGGTCACCGACATGACTGGGAGTATACAGCGGTGTGGACCCGAGATGGAATAGTAACACATGGTAGTTATAGCGCACATGGCGACTTATTCACTAAACCTGCTGATGAGCTCCCCTTCGAGAATGGTCATTTAAAAATTGTTTATCATAAAGATGGCATTTTGACCCATGCAATGCGCTTCGCCAAATCAAACGAAATCGCCGAAAACAACTATCACCGCTTTGTCACTCCCGCTATTATCAGTTGGTACAAAATGACTGGAGATGGAATTTCAAATGCGGAATTACGAGAAAAGCTAAATCAGTATGATTATGGCTCCGCCACTTTGCCCGTAAAAGATAATCGCTTCCTAAATAACCTCAACCGTTTTAAACCAAGTGGCTACCCAACGTATACACAAAGTGACGTAGACAATGCTCAGTAATTGTTAAGACAAACCCACCTCACCAGTTGGTGAGGTGGTCGATATGTTGTACCAATTGGTATTAGCCTGCGTCTTGATTCTGCCTGAGCAGCCTTGCTCGCTCTAGCTTATATTGTGCGAAAAAAATACTATCCATTTCACTTGTTTGCGGGTCGATAAAGTAGGCGATATCGCTTCGATATGGTTCCGGTGAAAAGTGTTTGCCGTCTTCCCAGTAAAGCACAGCATGCTTTACTAGCTCACCAAGATAGGTGTGATCCCACGCATAGTGACAAAAGCCATGGTGTTCGCCCAAATTGGGGGAGTATTTTTTTTCAATATGCTCCACCTGCCCAGTATTTTTGTAATCCGCAAATTGTTTAGCGTCTTGCTCCGCCGATTGGGGATCGGTGAAGTAGGCAATATCACGCCTAGGTGGTAAGGCTTGAGGTAATCCAAATTTATCCGTTACACCACTGCACTCTACGACGATCCACTGCACAAAATGTGCTCCGATAATATGGTCCCATTTCAACGCAACGTACATATAACCTCCTTTTGAACATCATTTATCAATTATTGCAAAGAACTGATCATGCTCGGCTAAGTTTAGTCACTTCTATTGATCTTACTAGTACAAGTTTATTTGCCTTTAATTCAGATCAAAAAGTTTTTTCAAACTATAAAAAGCGTTACAAGGTATTACAGAAATACGCTTTATCGCTTATTTTCGCCGATTTAGCGCTAACTTTAGCAAACATGAATTTCACCTTACTGGCACTTTTTTTACATCACACTACAATGCAGAAAAAGCAAGATTGGAAATATACCAAATGAACGTGACACGCAGTTCGCTAAAAAATCCAGCGAGTGTAATTGTCATCTTGGTGTTGATTATTTTATTTGGGCTGTTGAGTGTATTTAAACTGCCCATTCAGTTGACGCCAGATATTGAGCAACCACAAATCACGATTTTCTCGGGATGGCGCCAAGCCGCCCCAGAAGAGATAGAATCAGTGATCATTGAACCGCTAGAAAATGCGGTAAAGAACACCCCCGGCGCCCTTGAGGTGAATACCAACATCAACCGCGGTAATGGCTCTATTACGCTAACATTTGCGGTGGGTGCGAATATGCAACAAGCGATGTTAGATGTGCTAACAAGCTTAAATCAAGCCCCGCCGTTGCCACTTGATGCGCTAGACCCAGTCGTGTTTGCCGGCGGTAATAATGGTGAAGCAGCAGCCACGTTGCTGGTCACGCCCAAAGACTACCAGTCAAATAGCCTCGACTTTGATATGGCGCAGTTTCAAAAGCAAATCGACGAGTTTATTGAACCGAGACTTGCCCGTATTCCCGGCGTGGCACGTGTCGATTTAGCAAGTGAGCGGCCAAAAGAGCTGCGTATTACTTTCGATCCGCACAAAGCTGCCGCGCTTGGTATTAGTTTAGATCAAATCAGTAATGTACTTGCAAGCTCTCGCGACACTTCTGGGGGTCTTGCCAATGTTGGACGCCGTCAATATACCGTGCGATTTACCGGCCAGTACGACCTTTCCAGTATGGCGCAAATGCGCGTCGGCTATTCGGGGGACAGGCCCATCTACTTGGGTGATATCGCCAGTGTTGAACGCACCTTTTCAGACCGCTTAGGCATGAGTGGCCGCAATGGTAAACCGGCCTACTATATTCGGATCTCACGGGCCAACGAGGCAAATACCGTTGCCTTACTTGATGAAATCAACCTTGCAATTGATGAATTAAACCAAGGGCCGCTGGCTGAAAATGGTTTGTCGATTGAGCTCAGCTTTGATGCCTCCGTCCACATTCGTAATGCCCTTTCTTTAGTAAAAAGTAATTTAGGCCTTGGAGTACTCTTATCTTGTTTAATTCTATGGCTATTTTTTAGAGGCTTAAAAGCAACCTTGGTGATTGCAGCTACGATCCCCATCTCGTTGATGGTCGCCTTTCTAGCGCTTAATATCTTTAATCGTAGTCTGAATGTGATCTCATTAGCGGGGTTGGCATTTGCAGTGGGCTTAGTGCTGGACGCCGCTATCATAGTCCAAGAGAATATCTCTCGCTTAAGAGCACAAGGATTCGATAACAAAAAAGCCGCTTTAAAAGGCGCCGCACAAGTGACCGGTGCACTATTTGCTTCGACAACCACCAGCGTCGCCATCTTTTTACCTATCCTTTTTATGGCGGGTATTGAGGGGCAACTATTCTCCGATTTAGCACTGACACTCTCGATTGCCGTTATTGCGTCAATGCTGTGTGCAATTACCCTTATTCCACTGGCAAACCATTTGTGGCCAGACGCTGAACTAAAACCAGATCCTTATCACCAATACTGGCAGAAACTCACCAATTTCATCATGACGTTGACCAATAATAGAGTAAAGCAACTTACTTGGATTGGCGTATTACTGGGTGGCTCGGTGGTTGCAACCATGACCATGCTGCCAAAAACTGACTTTATGCCAAGAGCCCCTACCGACGGCTTTTTCTTTAACCTCATGACACCACCAGGTGGTAACGTACAGTTTATGGAAGAAGAACTACTGCTGCGCGTGAAAAAGCGCTTAATGCCCTATTACCAAGGCGAAAAAGAGCCGGGTATTAAAGACTTTAACTTTTATGCGTTTGGCTCTAATGCAGGGGGATTTATCTATTCAGCCGACCCTCAACGTGTTGGAGAGTTGATGAAAGTGGCCAAAGAAGAAATCTTTGTGGATCTTCCCGATACTCAAGTGTTTTTCTTTCGCGGATCCATGATCCAAGTCGCCAATGGCGGCGATGGTCGCGATATCAATATTGACCTCACCGGTCCCAATATGGACGACCTAATCTCAGGTGCTCAAGTGGCTTTGCAGGCAGTGCAAGCAGCGCTACCTGAGGCAACTGCCAGACCTCAACCTCGGCTGGACATGGCAGAGCCAGAGCTTAGATTAACGCCCAATGATCGCAGGATCACCCAAGCAGGATTAACGCGTCGAGATGTGTCTCAAGCAGTACAAGCTTATACTGGTGGATTATTCGTCAATGAGTATTTTGATGGTAACGAGCGTATGAACGTTATCCTTCGTGGTATCCCTTGGCAAAGCCCTGAAGAACTAAAAGCCTTGCCTATCGTTACACCTCAATCAGGAATTCAAACTCTTGGCGAGTTGGCAAATATAGAACGTACGGTTGGCCCGACGCAACTGCGACGTGTTAATGGCCGTCGCACGGTCAGCATTGTTGTCACGCCTCCGGCTGATATGAGCCTGCAGCAAGTGCAAACCATCTTGAGTGAACAGGTAATGCCAAAAGTGCGCGCAAGCCTACCGGCAAGCGCCGGTGCTATTTTGGCGGGGAATGCGCAAAAGATGAATTCCGCAATGGAAGAAATGGCGTTGAATTTTGTCCTCGCATTGTTCATTTTGTTCTTGTTAATGACCGCACTGTTTAAGTCCGCCAAAGACAGTGCCTTAGTATTATTAGTGATGCCACTGGCTATCGCAGGCGGCGTACTGGCTCTGTATATCTTAAACCTCTTTACCTTCCAATCCTTGGATCTACTGACCATGATAGGCTTTATCATCTTGCTTGGGCTGGTCGTTAATAATGCCATTTTGCTAGTAGATCAGACCCGGGTTGCGATGGCTTTTGGCATGAGCCGTGAAGCATCGGTCAGACAAGCGGTGTTACTAAGAGCAAGGCCTGTCTACTTGAGTACCTTGACCAGCCTGTTTGGTATGCTGCCACTGATGCTCATGCCAGGCGTAGGATCAGAAATCTACCGCGGCCTTGCTACCGTCATCGTCGGTGGCATGGCTATCAGTGCATTATTTACCTTAGTGTTGATGCCGAGTTTATTACAACTTGGGCGGCAAACTCCGCCATCCGAAACAAACAAATCAACGGCCAAAGCCCCGCTCAGCCTAGTTGCCAATCAGTGAGTAGTGAGAACAGAATGAAAAATCCAATAAAACTGACACTTCAAGCCTTAGCGCTGTGTACAGCGATTAGTGCACCACAAGCCATCGCTGTCGTGCCGGTCACCGTCGCTGAAGTCACAAAAGCCCCTCTCACGAGCGAAATTGAAGTTAGCGGCACACTGTATGGAAAAGATGACGTGACGCTGACCGCTGGGGTTAGCGGCCGTTTGTTGTACGTAGCAGAGCCAGGCACTAGCGTCGTAAAAGACGAAATCTTAGTACGTATGGATACGCTCCCACTGGAACTCGAGAAGGCCCGCCAAGCCGAATTATTAAATCGAGCCAAGATCAATTTACGCTTATACCAACAAGAATTGACTCGATTGAAAAAGCTCGCAAAAACCAGTAGTGCGGCAGAAAGCCAAGTCGATGAGATGCAAAATAAACATGATTTAGCCCTTTCAGATATCGCCTTAGCAGAGGTCGAGCTTAAGGTTATTGACGATAAATTGTCTCGCGCAACGGTACGCGCACCATTTGATGGCGTTATCAGTGAACGTTTTAAACGCGCAGGGCGAGAAATCAACCGCGCCGATGAACTGCTCACCATATTAGATATTCATCACCTTGAAGTTCGCTTATATGTGCCTGTTAAATACTTAAAGTTTCTGCAAAAAGGCATCGAACTGCCAATCCGCTCTGGTGACTTATCACAGCCAGATAATACGTCAGCGAAAGTCACAGCGGTGATCCCTCAACCGATCCGCGCTCACAAACCGTTGAAGTGCGTGCGACACTCGCAGCAGAACAAACCCATACGTGGGCGATTGGTCAATTAGTTGATGTGGCTGTGCCGCTCACTAGCGAACACCCCGTATTGCAGGTTGACCGCGATGCCCTGATATTACGCAAGCAAGGCACCCACATCGTCAAAATAGATAAGCAAAATAAAGCTGAACAAATTCCAGTCACCGTAGGTAGTGGCAAAGGCCAATGGATTGAAATTACTCCCCGCGCAAGCGATACCTTACATGCCGGCGATAGAGTCGCTATTCGTGGCGCAGAGCGCCTGCAAACAGGCCAAGACGTCGAGGTGACCAACCCTTAATAGCAAACCAGTTACTAGCCCAATGAGCTCACTCATGGACGAGCAGCTCATTTTTAAAAGCATCACAGCTCCCGAAAGTAGTTGAATTAATTATCCACAGCTTTACGCCTGCCATTTTTAAGCTGTTTAGGTAAGGTCAGTAAAAACTCGACGCCTTCATCGTTAGAATACGCCTTAATAGTGCCTTGAAGAACGTGGACAACGCTATTAAATACGATAGTTAAGCCAAGACCCAATTGCGCCGCTAAGTTGGTACTAAAAAAAGGATTAAATACTTGCTCAGTATTATGATCAGGTAAGCCTCTGCCGTTATCTTTATAACTCAGCTGCCATGCATCATCATATTCATTCACACGGATGGAGATAAGAGATTGGTCTTCTAAATGGTTGTCGATAAAACCATGTTGCACTGAATTGTGCATAAACTCCTTCAATACCTCAAGCAAAATATTAGGGTAGGTTTGAATCTCAAGCCTATCGTTATCCAACCTTAACTTCGCTTTTGGTGCTGTACAGATCAGCATTTCACGAATGTGCAAATTTAAAAAGTCAGAGACCTCAATTGTTTTAAGCTCTGCACTACCAATTGAGGTATTTATCGCTTTAAAGCGCTCGACAGTGGCATTAAGACGAAGAGCACTGCGCTCAACAATATCTGAGGCGACTAAAGCATCTCCGATGAAATGGCTAAGCTGACTTGGCGATAAAGTTTTCTGCTCAAATTTATTTTGAATGTCATGAAGTGATCCATTCAGGGAAGAGTTTGCGGTGATCACCAGACCAATAGGTGTATTAAGATGATGCGCCATTCCCGAAACCAACCCTGCAAGTGACGACATTTTTTCTGCTTCAACTAGTTTTTCTTGGGTACTGGTCAACTCTTGTAGTGTAGTGTTTAGTTTGCTATTACGACGCCGAATAATCTGAATAACAACGATGGTCGATACGGCATAAATCAGCATAAACACGATGATACTCAGGAGCCATTTTTGTTGTGCGTTTGCCTCTGCTGATTGAACTGCTTGTATACGTTTAAGCGACTCAATTTCTAACTCTTTTTCGACCATTTCAAGCTCATAAGAAGCTCGAGATAAGGAAATGTTACGCTGCTGCGCATAGATTTCACGATCAACTAGACTTAATTCTTGCGTAAAGATCAGTGCTTGTTTGCTATCACCTTCTAACTCAGAGATTTTCGCAAGCACGGACAAGGCATTCGCCTGAGTACTCTTAGCACCGGTTTGCCTAGTAGAATCGAGCACCTCTTCTGCGAGCTTTTTAGCTTCTGTGATATCTCCTTGCTTGATATCCAACGAAATTAAGTCGAGCTTAACGGCATTCACTTCATTGGTGGTGCCGAGTCGCTGAAAAGTCGTGATGGCTTTTCTAAAATACTCAGAAGCAGCACTCAATTGGCCTCTAGCGAGTGCTATTTTCCCTCGATAATGTGACGAATA
Organism: Pseudoalteromonas piscicida; assembly: GCF_002208135.1. Taxonomy (NCBI): domain Bacteria; kingdom Pseudomonadati; phylum Pseudomonadota; class Gammaproteobacteria; order Alteromonadales; family Pseudoalteromonadaceae; genus Pseudoalteromonas; species Pseudoalteromonas piscicida. The sequence goes on along the minus strand of NZ_CP021646.1, from coordinate 913,960 downwards.
TGATAGATGATAATCAGACTTGCTATTCTTTTGAATTTGTTGCGCTTTATCTAAAAACTCCTCTGCTTTATCAAGTTCATTTTTAGCGATATACACTTTACCAATGTTGTTGTACAGCAGTGATAGTGACAACGCATCTTGGTTTGAATTCAGAAATTGCAAATAATCTGTGTAATAATTCAATGCCATATCATATTGGCCAAGCTGATAATAAACGTCAGCAATATTGCTTTTCGTTTGAAATACCATTTCCTCGCTTCTTTGCTCCGCGATAAGCAGGGCGTCTTTGTACTGCACTAAGGCAAGCTCATATAATCCCAGCTTAGAATAAATCCCCCTGATAAATTGTAATAAGCATAAATCAGCGACTTATCCTGAGCGCCACTGATCAGGCGTTTGATTTCATTCGTTGTGCGCATCGCTGTCGAAAATTGATTTAACTCCATTTGAAACCAAGCTTTGTAATTCAAGATTGCGATTTCCTGATCTACGCTCAAACGGTTGGTGTCAAGGGCTTGCTCAGTGAGTTGAAGGGCAATTTTAGGATCGACTGTGTATTGCTCCCTAATTTGCAGCCGAAGAGATTCAAAATCTTCGATACTCAGCTCTGCCTGAACAGTAAACGAATACAAAAGCAGCAAGCACACTGCAAACTTAAACATAATTTCACCTTTACTAAGAATAAGGTATTATTAATCACATTAATTTGTTTTCATTTCGAATAAAAGAACAATCAGCTCCGATCTGTTTGTCTTTATTTATTCATACAAGACTAGGGCCTGTTGACCTTTGCTGTTTGATTTTTGTTCTTCTGAGTGTGTTTTGGTCGCGACGCTCGACTTGCCGCCTAGTGATCTAGGCAAAAGTTGAGCAACAATGAACAAAGCGCACTCAGGTGAACCCAAAGGGCAGCGCTTGATTGGCATTTCTACTGTGTTATCGCCTGACTCACATAGAACAACTATGCTACGCAGGCTCTGCCTTGTATAAATACCAATCAAACTGCTGCAAAAACAAACTTGAAAGATAAACAGGCCCTAGTTTATTTTTGCAATCTTCCTTTTTGATCCACTGCTAAACCAGTTAAACTAGCGCTATCTATGAGTTAGGGGGTGTTATGAAACGAACCAAGTTAGTGAATCAGTTAACGGAATTACTTAAGCCATTTCAAATTAACGATTACTGTCCAAATGGTCTGCAAGTAGAAGGCAAAGACGAAATTCAAAAAATCGTCACGGGTGTTACCGCAAGCCAAGCTTTGATTGATGCCGCTATCGAGCGTGATGCTGATACCATTTTGGTCCACCACGGCTATTTTTGGAAAGGGGAAGAGCAGTGTGTCACCGGCATGAAAAAGCGTCGTCTACAAGCGCTACTTGCCCATGATATCAACTTAATAGCTTACCATCTTCCACTCGATGTTCATCCTGAACTCGGGAATAACGCACAACTCGGTAAGTTGCTTGGGCTTGAATATGAAAGACCCCTTGAGCCTTGGAACAAAAATAGCGTAGCGGTAAAAGGTAAATTGACGACGCCAATGACTGCTGTTGATTTTGCCGCTTTAGTTGAAGAGAAACTCGGTCGAAAGCCACTCTTAAATGTTGCTGGCGATCACCCAATCAGCACCATCGCTTGGTGTACAGGTGGTGGGCAGAGCTTTATCGACCTCGCGGCAAGCCAAGGCGTTGATGCCTACCTAACGGGCGAAGCGTCAGAGCAAACCATTCACTCATCTAACGAACAACAGATCCACTTTATCGCGGCAGGACATCATGCCACAGAGCGTTACGGCGCGAAGGCACTTGGCGAATATTTGGCAGCGCAGTATGGTTTGGATGTTGAATTTATTGATATCGACAACCCGGTTTAATACCACTTTGCTCAATTAAGTGATCTCGCATATGGCTAGAAATAAGCAGCAACAAAAACCGGCACCGACAGATAAAAACTTTGCTGAACTAACGCACAAGTTTAAAAATAATATCTATGGCACCAATAAAGGCAAAATCAGAGAAGCTGTGCTTAAGCGCGACTTAAGCGCACAAGTTGACTGGTTAACGCAATCAAGTGGCAAACACATATTAGATGTTGGCGGCGGACAAGGGCAATTAGCGCTCTATTTAGCATCGCTTGGCCACCATGTCACTGTGATTGATATTTCAGAAGAGATGCTTGAACTTGCCAAAACGCGCGCGAATGAAGCAGGGCTAAATGACCTACTTCATTTTATCCACGCGCCCCTGCAAGCGCTAGATACGCTGAACTTAGGACAATTCGACTTAGTATTGTGCCATGCGGTGCTTGAATGGCTGGTTGAGCAACAAAGTGCGCTTATGCTGCTAAAGTCGCAGCTAAGCGAAACAGGCTTGCTTTCGCTAATGTATTTCAACCATGAGGCGCATCTGATGGCCAATATGGTGTACGGTAACTTTGACTATGTGCAAAAAGGCCTTAAGGTAAAGCAAAAAGTCGGTCTCAGTCCCAATAAACCAATTAGCCAAACTGATATGGCAACTTGGCTGGGTGAGGCAAAACTCAGCGTTATGCAAAAAACCGGTGTTCGCTGCTTTCATGACTACTTAAGGGAGTTGAGTAAGGCGGATGAAGATTTTGATGCTTTGCTCGCCTTAGAGCTTAAATACAATCGCCAAGAGCCCTATGCGTCTCTAGGTCGTTATACCCACTTGATGTTAAAAAAAGCGTAAGTAAAGCGGTGCTCACGCTTCTTCCGCTCGTAGGGTTAACACTTCAACGCCGTCATCTGTTACCAGCACAGTATGCTCCCACTGCGCCGATAGCTTTTTATCTCGGGTTACTACAGTCCACCCATCTTTTTTGGTTTTAATTTTTGCGCTTCCCTGATTGATCATCGGCTCAATGGTAAAGGTCATCCCCGGCTTTAACGTCATCCCGGTATTTGCTTTGCCATAGTGCAATACGTTTGGCGCTTCATGCATTTCTCTACCGATCCCATGACCACAATACTCGCGTACCACACTGTAACCGGCTTTTTCAGCCACTTGCTGTACAGCCGCGCCGATATCCCCAAGTTTTGCTCCAGGTTTAACCATTTTTATCCCAGCCCACATCGCTTGATAAGTCGTTGCCACTAACTTTTTGGCTGGGAGTAATGCTTCAGGCATCACGTACATTTTGCTGGAGTCGCTGATAAAGCCATTTTTCTCCAGCGTAATATCGATATTTACAATATCTGAAGACTTTAAGATTTGTGATTTACTCGGCACACCATGGCACACGACCTCGTTTACAGAGCTATTAAGAACGAACTGATAACCATATTGACCAAGGCTGGCAGGACGCGCTCTAAGCTCACCAACAATAAAGTTGTGCACTTTGTCATTAATCTCTAGCGTAGAAATTCCGGGTTCAATCCAACTATCAATGTAGTCAAACACCAGAGTAAGTAATCGCCCACTTTCGCGCATCAATTGGATCTCATCAGCGGTTTTGAAGGTAACCTCTTGCATCTCAATTTCCTTTTGGCTGTTGTGACTTCACTCGCGACATCTCTGCCGTAATGATCTCTGTAAACGTGAGCGTTGGATTGCGCTCGGCAAGTCGCCCAATTTTAATCCAGAACTCAGCCTGTGAATTGATTGAGCGCGACATCACAGTGCTCGCTTCACGGATCTCATCGTGTAGTTCATCTGAAATTTTTACGATACCCATTTATATAAACCATATACATATCATATATACTTTATATAATAACTAAGTTGCGGAACAATGCAAAATCTAATGCCAATTTGCTTATTATTTTGAAGCAAAAAAATGCACCGCATCGGCGGTGCATTCTGTATTTAAAGCTTACGTCACCCAAGCTTAGGTTGACTCACTAAAAGCGATAACGCATCCCTAATTGCCAATTGAACGGTTCGCCGTGCATTACATAGCCGTCCCAAGATGAAATACTGTTGTAGTAACTTTCATCTAGTAGATTGTTGAAGTTAAGCGACACACTAAGTTGTTCACTCACTTCATATCTTGCCATTAAATTAAGTAACGCACCGGAAGATTGTGTGATCTTGTACGCCTCGCTACCGCCGCCTGGCAATGGCCTTTGTGGTATTGCATAAAAGCTACCTTGCCAATTAATTCCAAGCCCCGCTGTAAAGCCGTCAACAAACTCGCTAAAGTCATAGGTGGTATACAGGTTTATCAGCTCTTTGGGCTGATCCGTTAACAGCTCTTTGCCATCTTTTGATTCAGTTTTGTGTTTTGAAAGCCCTAAGCTGATATTCCACTGTTCATTGATAGAGCCCGTAAACTCAACTTCAAAGCCTTCTGTCGTATCGCCTTCACCGCGCTGAATATATGGCCTATTGCCCTGCGGAGTTAGATAGCTGTCTGGGTAGTTTGGATCGGCAATCGCAAGTCCATTTTCAACATTGCGATACACCGCCGCCGTAAAGTTCAAGGTGTCATCAAGTAACTCACCTTTTACCCCTAGCTCATAGCTTTCGCCCGTGCTTGGGTCGAGCATTTTATCATTGATATCAAAATAGGCTTGCGGATGAAATGCTTCTGTGTAGCTTGCGTAAACACTATATTGTTCATTAATATCAACCACGACTCCGGCATAAGGCGTGACTTCTGTATCCACCTTTTCATGATAGCGGTTACGAAGAAACTTACCGTTATTAGGATCATATAGGTCAATATCGTACTCCCAATTGGTGAGCCTAGCGCCAACAATAAGCTTGACATCATCATGCGGGTTAACACGCACGGCCACAAATCCACCATTCGAGTCTGTTACCGTCAAACTATCACGACCTAAATCTTTAAACGGATAGCGCGGCACATCACCAGTCCAATCATGAAAATTTAATCCTTCTAATGAAATCGTGGTTTGGTCGGCTTCATTGCCAAATGACGTACGCTCTCGCTTGAATTGGTTGTAGCTGAAAATAACATCGTGCGTACGACCAAATAGCTCTACCGGGCCTTGCAGTGACAAGTCTATTGTCTTTTGCTCATCTTCGGAGCTACTTATTACAGCACTGTAACCGAATCCATTATCGTTGCTGCCATCAGGGTTGATAGGCCCATCAGGATAGACGAAAAACAACTGCCCCCCTTGCATCTCAATGGTATTGTAAGTCGCGATGGCATGGAGTTGCCAATCGTTTTCAAACGCGTGATCAAGCCCAACAAAATAGGTGTATTCTTCGATTGGCCAACTACTCCATTTTGCCGTCATCCCGGTGTCACCACGGCGTCCCTGATAGCGACTACCATCTGCATAAAAGTAAGGTTGAGAGTGGCTATTTATCGCCCCTTTTGAAGCGGTATCAGCATATTCCACACCGAGTCGTAACAAGGTGTAATCGGTCAGATCAGCTTCAACGGTAGAATATATGGACGTCTTCTCTTGGCTATAACGCTCAATGTAAGAATCTCTTTCATAATGTGCAGCAACAAAGCGGCCACGAATACTACCCTCTTGGTTTAACCCGCTCGCCACATCCACCTCTGCGCGGTAATTATTCCAACTACCAGCCGAAACCGCCACACTGCCCTTAAACTCATCGCTAGTTGCACGTTTTCTTACTAAGTTTACGGTCGCAGTTGGGTCACCAACGCCAGTTAATAGACCATTTGCACCACGTACAATCTCCACGCGCTCATAAGCAACTGCATCCCCGTTTACATTCGGTCTTCGGCCACCAGGGAACTGTTGCACACCGTCGATTTGAATCAAATTGACATCACCACCACGTACAGAAAAACGTGTCCTATCGAGACTGGCTCCACGCTTTGCATAGAAGCCCGTTGCATGTTCCAAGATCTCATCAATGTTAACCGTTTGCCAATCTTGCATCATTTGATTAGTGATAACGGTCACCGCTTGAGGCGTTTCACGCTGTGATAAAATCATTTTTAATGCCGCTTTGTTTGCTGATTCTGTGTAATTTTTTACACTCGTGCCCGTCACATAAATATGCTCAAGCTCTTGAGCCCTGCCATCACCCGCGGCATCAGCAGCTAGCATATCATCAGCAACTTCAGCGGCGTGTGCATTGCCATGTAGTGAGAACAGCACAAAAGTGGCGCAAAGAGAGAGTGTTAAAGAATGGTTTATTGTACGTGGAGATGAAGAGCGCATCGTTTTTCCCTAAATTAACTTCATTTTGAAAACGATAGTGATTATCATTTATATTAACACTTGTTTCAAGTCCCTATTTTAGTTATATGTAGTTGTTTTAAGTGCTATTCAAATGTACCAGCGACCAAACCCTATTGAGCTTTGCCATTTACCTTTTGTTTTTACCCTCTGCTATTTACTCAAAAAAGTAGGGAGCCCCCTACTTTTTCACCACAGGTAAAGACTCCGCCAGCCACTTATTCATATCACCTTCTAGGTGTTTTAAGGTGTAACCTTTTGGCGCTAGTGCCTCAATAAAGATGCCAGCCCTACGCCCTGAGCGGCAGTACACAACGAGCGGCTTGTCAGTCAGTTTAGCAAGCGCTTCCTGATGTGTTTCAATCTCATTAAAAGGAATGTTTATTGCCCCTTTTATATGCCCCGCCGCAAACTCTTCGGGGCTGCGTACGTCCACTATGGTATAAGCGTCTGCAGACATTTGATTTACCATCAGCGCTTGCTGTGTTATCGTTTCCGATTGGGCATAACAAATACCGCTAACAAACCACATAAAGCCAATAATCAGTTTTCTCATTTTTCAGTCTCCTTTTTGTATAATCCATCAAATACTGTTTGCCACTCATCAGCCCCTTGCTTACTCTGCCAAAGCTGACGTAACGTACCATCTGGATTCGCAGTCCATGTTATCTTATCCGTCACCTTAATACCTGCTGCATTTTTCCTATCCCCTTGTAATACCATTTTCCCTTCATGAAACTCACCATCCAACTGTAACAACAGCTCACTATTATCCACCCAAGTTTGATGCCAACGACGAGTGGGTGCATCATAAATAGTTATACTCTCACCACGATACCCAAGTTCAGTGGTATAACTTTCTTTAATGACACAACCATCATACTCTCGTGTAATGCGATTACGTCCAGACTCAAGACCTCCTACGCTCGTTACCGACCAATCACCAAGCCAAAAATCAAACTGTCTAAATACTTCATCTTCACATTTAGCTAAGCTATTGCAGCTAAAAAACAAAATACAAATAACCAACCATATCTTCATTTGACTGACTCCTTATAGCCCCCCTTGTTAGCCTAGCGGGGATTAACCAAACAGCTAAAGAAATCGGGAAATACTCCGATACAGTTAGAAATAGAGATAACAAGGATAACGTTATGGAAATTCAAATGAAGCCACATCACTTGACCGACGCACTAAACGCAAACAGCGAAACATCTACTGCCACGAGTAATTCCACAGAAGAAACGGAAGAAAAACCTGCAAGTGAAGCCATATTGACTGAGTTTATGGACAAAAAGGCAAATAAATACAAAGATAACAACCCCAATTTTAAGCAACAATATGAAATGCTAGAACAGTCGGAAGCTCTAATGAAAGAGCAAATTCGGCATTTACAACAGCTGATTAGTGAGTTAAACAAAACACCTCTGCAGCGAGCCATAAAAGTATCCACAGTAAGTGATATTGATGTCCCAACGACACAAGAAGACACCCTGAGATACGAACATACCGGCGCAAAACAGTACCGCAATAATGAAACAGAAAAAGAAATCGAGATTTTAACCCAACAACTTGATGAACTTAAATCACAGCATGCTGATATAAAGCAACAGATGATCCAAATGGTACTTGATGAAATGACTAGGCAACGAGATAAAAGGTATGAAGTCTAAATAGTCCTAGCGCGTCTATAACTTTATAACGAATTAACTAAATCAATATTATGCAAATTTCTACAACTAAAATTTAGGTGAATTTTAATTCACCTAGGCTCCATATCCCAAGTTCGTCGTTCAAAGCTATCTATAAATCTCCATAACATAAAGATTTTAAACAAAAAACCAGGTGGTATGGCAAAGTTAAAAACCGGACATTTTTTAGAAAATAAAACCACAAAAAGAGGATAAAAAACCACACTACCTTTCAGAGAAAAAATCACAAATATAAAACACAAAATATAATCAACAAATAATACAAACTGCAAACATTGGCAAAAAATATTTAATTATTAATATCACCTGCTTTTCAAATACAATACCGCCCCTTTAAATATCAATCATCATCCATGGATTCATTGAGCTTCAATAATGCAGTTAAAAAAACTATCTATTTCTAACCAAATAACGTTAAGTTTCACCTTACTCTTTGTCATTTTCATTGGAGTTGGCTTGATGAGCTACCAAGGAATGAAAGAAGTAAACGCCAATCTGAACGACATCGTCAGAACCAGCATTCCATCGATGGAAACCATTAAAGACATTAAAATTGACTTAACAACGATACGTAAAGATGAGTTTAGTACTGCGTTAAACCCTGAAGACTCAGAGGTACAAAACTGGTTAGCTATTTTAAGAGATCTGAAAAAGTCATTAAATGACAAAATAGTCGCGTATCAGGCATTACCGGTCAGCAAAGAAGAAAAGGCATTGTTCAATGCTTTTATTACCGCTTGGCAGCGATACGTCAATGCGACTTACCATTATGAAAACCTGATCCTAAGCGGCAATGCAAAAGAAGCGAATCGGATCATTTTGGATAGCTATCCACTGTTTGCCGACGCGATGTCTGAGCTTAGTGAGCTGGAAGCGTTAAATGATAGTAGTGTTGAAAAATCGGAACGCTCGGCTATATCAGCAGTGAATAGCACCCTATTTACTTTAGCGATTTCTGGATTACTCGTTGTAATAACCATAGTCATTATTTGTATGCTGTTGAGTAAAGCGATTAAGACACCACTTGCTTTATCGGTGGATCTTGCGAGTAAAATCGCCCGTGGTGAGCTAAATCACGCGATTATACTTGAAGATACAGGTAAGAACGAACTCGGTTTATTGACCCAATCTTTAGAAAAAATGCGTTCACAGTTACACGCCTTAATCACCATGATCAATGACTCTGCCATTCAATTAACTGCAGCAGTAGAAGAAGTAAATGCCATTTCTTATCAAAATGCCCAAGGTATGAATGTACAACAAAATGAGCTGCAATCCGTCGCATCCGCGATGACACAAATGCAAGCGGCAATTAGTGAAGTGGCTAAAAGTACAGAAATGGGCGCTGAGTCAGCAAATCAGGCAAGTGAAAAAGCCAGAGAAGGCAGCGACGCACTTAAATCAAATATTAATCATATTTCAGACGTTGCACAAACAGTCACAGCTGCAGGTGAGCTTGCCAATAATCTCGAGAAAAACTCACACAACATTAATGTCGTTGTTGACGTAATTAGAGAAATCGCGGAGCAAACGAATCTATTGGCATTAAATGCCGCAATTGAAGCCGCTCGAGCAGGTGCGCAAGGCCGTGGTTTTGCCGTTGTTGCGGATGAAGTTCGCTCACTGGCCCAGCGCACCCAAGATTCAACCACGCAAATTGTTGAAATCGTCAACGACCTACAAACCAAGTCGAAGGAAACCGGCGTGGCAACCAAGAGCTGTGAACAAGGTATTGCACTTTGTGTTGAGCAATCAGAAGTCGCTGGCAATATGATCCATCAAATTGAATCTCAAATTGATAGCATCGCCGCAATGAGTACACAGATCGCGTCAGCTTGTCATCAGCAATCTGTGGTTTCAGAGGAGCTGAACAAAAATATCGAGACTATCAATTACTCGGCCGTTGAAATGACCGAAGGTGCCAACCAAACCGCGACGGCGTGTAATGAAATGAGTAAACTTGCCCACGACTTAAAATCACAAGTCGACAAGTTTACGCTCTAAGATAACCCGACGAAACTAATAGCGCTTAGGCTTAGGTAACGGCTAGGCGCTATATAATTAACGCACGCTAACATCAGAAAACTATGCTCGGTAACAGACATAGCACAAGTTGATTGCAGCGCTCACTTCAAGGTTGATTCTACAAACCTCTTAGCCGCCTCATGGTTACTATCTAATTGCAATAACTGCCGATAAGTAACACGTGCATTGGTTTTATCTCCTTTAACAAGATACGCCTCGGCAAGACTATCATAGGTATTCACGCTTTTTGGGTGTGCCGTAACATTCAATTTGAAAAATTCAATTGCGGCGTCGTAATAACCGACTTCCAATAATTGATACCCAAAGCGATTTAGTTGGCGCTCACTCAGCCCCTTCCCTTCGCGAACCTGTTGCTGATAATTCTTAATCGCAACTTCAACGCCGTCAGATAAAATTGTTGTAAAAAGCAGCCGATATGGGCTTAACTTGGGCGCTGCTACAGCCCTACCCGCAAGGATTTCGAGTATGCCATCAACCATCTGTGTCAATGGTGCGCCACCTGTATTATCCAGTAAAATAATAACCGTTTTGTCCTCCAATACTCTTGCAATCTTAGCCCCAAACCCTGGGATTCCACCAGCATGGTGAACCAGTGTTTTAATTTGACTGGCATCTCCTTTGTCGGTGACTTCCCAGCCAAACCCGTAATTTCTATGTTTAGAGGGGGTAAATAACAATCTCTTGGTCTCAGGCGTTAATAGTTTATCTGTGTATAATGCACGGTCCCACTTATACATATCTTGCACCGTTGAATACATTGCCCCAGCGGAAAAAGGCACTGTCATGTCAATAAAATCGGCATGTTTGAACCCCTTCAACGTGGTATCGTAACCATTCGCTAGGCCTTTAATTACCTGCTTATGATCGGCAAATCCAGTTCCTTTCATATCTAGCGGTACTAATATCTGCTTTTCAAGTAGTTGCCAGTAACTTTTTCCACTCACAAGCTCAAGGATACGTCCAAGTATAGTGTAACCGGCATTGCTGTAACGAAACGCAGAGCCCGGCTCAAACAACAAGTCTCCTGAGCAGAAATGGTCGATAAACTCATCGCGGTTATAAGGGTTGTGACTTTGCACTTGGCGAAATTCAGGGTATCTAAACACATCAGGTAGGCCTGACGTGTGATTAAGTAATTGCCTTATGGTAATTTGGTCTCCCGTATCCTTTCGGTATGTGGGTAAATAGCTGGAAATGTTAGCATCAAGCTCAATCTTTCCTTTCTCAATCTGTTGTAATACCAAAAGTGCCGTAAACTGCTTGGTCACTGATGCTAGCTTATATTTAGTGTTGGGTTGATTGGCTATTTGCCACTCTACATTGGCAAGTCCATAACCTTGTTGCAGTAACACCTCAGATCCTCGAGCAACCAAAGCGGCACCATCAAACTCTTTAATTTGGTGATACTGCGCGATATAGTCCTCTAGTTGTTTTTGCAGTTGAGTCGCTGCTTGAGTCGGTATGGAGAAAAAACACAAAAATAACAGTAAATGGGGTAATGCTTTCATGTAAATCCTTGTTTATTGTTATGACGAGCCTTACTCTACGTATTTAATGTTGGCTTGCCAGTGTGCTTTGGTGACATTGCGTGACAGAACAATTAAAAGCATTTAAATCAATAAAATAACAAATACGGGATTGATGACTTGCAGTATCAGTTGAACCAAAAATGGGACTTTGATGTATCTACTCGCACCATCAGTCATCGCGATATATCTCATGTACTGACACCGCTCGCGCATAGATTGTTGCTGAACCTGATTGAACATGCACCTCACCTTGTGAGCCACCAGCAATTAGAACAACAAGTTTGGCTTGGTCGAGTCGTGACTCATGATGCGATTAAAAAACAAATAGCAAGGCTACGAAAGCTCCTTGAAGATGATGCCAATAAACCAGAGTATATCGTGTCTGAACGCAGCTTCGGATACCGCTTTAGCGCAACCGTTAATAAGATAAATCATGAACCGCAAGCGCTAGCAGTAAAGCGATTTACCACTCTAGTCTGCGGAAGTATCGGCCTAGCTCTGGCGTGTATAATCGGTATATATCACTCCCCTTTTACCTCACCATTTTCTTCAACAAGCTCGGATACAACATTGAGCATCGCCCAGCAACACTTTACCCAACAAACCTTAGAAGATAATTTACGGGCAATAGCGCTGTATCAGCAAAGCATCACTACATCACAAGATGTAGATGAAAGTTATAAGGGATTGAGTCGAGCATTATTGAACGACTATAACTTATATAATCAGGTTGCAGACGCACTGACGAAAAGCCGGAACAATACAGAAAAGGCGCTGAACTTAACACCCGATAGTCCATCGGCAAAACTACTTTTGGCTCAAGTCCATACTCTTCAAGGGCGTTACCAACAAGCGCAAGAGATTCTAAATGACACCATAGCAAATACGCCTAATTGGCCTTTGTTAAAGTCACATCTGGCCGAGACCTATCTCTTGCAAGGCAATACCATTGATGCATACCCACTAGCACGCCAAGCTTATGAGGCTTCTCCCACCGAGCCCAAGGTAGTTGCTAGCTACCTCCACTGCCTGCGCAAAATGTATATGGCCAACTGGTTTAGCAAGGTACTTGTCAACGCCAGCCCTGAAGTAAAGGGATCTCCTTGGCTACAACTAGAACACGTGCAGTTTTTGCAGCAACAAACACAGCATAAAAAAGCCATCCAACACCTTAACTTATTAGCCAAAATCGCACCAAATGCTCAGACATTAAACTGGTTCACAGCCCTTTCTTATCTAAGTAACAATCATCATGATAAAGCGACCGATGTCTTAGCGCTAACTGTTGAAAAGCACGGTAAATATACATTATTCAGTCAATTATACTTGTCACTCCTCACTGCTAAGCATCAATCAATAAGTAAATATAGCAATGATATTGCCAACCAGATAAAGGCCGGCAACCATGACCCTGAATTGGTATTTAGCCTCGGCCTCATAAGCCTTTACCATCAGCAAAATGACAAGGCTAAGGACTATTTCAAACAGGCTATTCAACAGGGATTTAGTGACGAGTTTAGGTTTAAAGCATTACCCTTCAACATTACGGCAGATCAAGCTCATTTTTTAGATAGCATTGTTGAGCAGCTTACTCTGACTAACTTAAAGAAAAGAATAAAGCGCACACCAAAGTAGCTACTGTACGCAACAAAAAGATAGGGGGTTTACCATCTGGCGTTACACTCGCTGACGCCTTTCGAGCACGTAAATTACTCTCAATCCCTTTATGATATTCATCTGATCTCTACCGTTTTCCCTTACGTTTAAGCTCTTCCAACCTTTCTCGCTCCACCAAAATCATCTTTAACATCTGAATGCGAAGCTCCGCTTCTTGTTGTTTGAATTCAGAGAGTTGTTCCTCAAGTACTTCCACTTCATCCACTTTTGTTTGATCGCGGTACTTTTTACTGCCTACATGTTCGATTAAAGCTTGCTGCTCATCATTAGTCGCGTCTGGGTGCTGTTCGACTTTTAAAAAGCGCTGCTCTTGGGATTGCATCAGCTTATTAATTCTTTCTTGGAGTTTACGAATTTGCGCTTGAATAAGGTCCATTGCCTTTTCTAAGTTTTCATAATCCTCTTTAAATACAGGGTTATCTTCCTTATAACCTGCGGCTTCATCATCGAGCTCTTTGGAGAGCATCGCGGGTACTTCTTGCTTTTCCTCCACATCGCTTTGGGATTGCAATTCTAACTGGTTGGAAGCAACTTGAGCCGAGCCTTGTGATTTCAACTCAGCCTGTTGCTTTAACAGTGATAAACCACCTTGATGTATTTGAATATCCATTTTCACTCCTTGGGATAGACACTAATTGTTATACATATCGGAAAAGCTGGAAAAAACTTAATTAAATTTATGTTGTGCGTTCCTAATTTGGTTTCCGCTGTCTTCAAACTGACATCAACTCGCGACCAATTTGTCATAAATACCAGCAAAAATATTCGATAAGCTAACTCGGCTAGGAAGTATGTTGGTATAGCCTCTTTTTTCGCGGGAGCGTTATGGAAAACAAGCAAATTGCGGTGGTAACTGGTGCCTTTGGTGGGATTGGTTCTGCTATTACGAAAACACTCATTAAAAAAGATTTTTTTGTTGTAGCGATAGCAAGCGAAAGGCGTAATGAGGCCGACTTTGATCTCTGGCTTAACACGCTACAAATAAACCCAGCGGCAGTAAAGCCTTTATTTTTGGATGTGACTAACGCTGAGCAGTGCCACACAGCGATGACTCAGGTACTACAAGAGTTTGGGAATATAGATCTACTCGTAAACAACGCAGGGATCACACGCGATTCAGCGTTTAAAAAAATGACCCACACGCAATGGAGTGAGGTGATCAACACCAATTTAAACTCCCTCTTTAATATGACCAACCCTGTTTTTGCTACAATGTGCGCGAATAAACAAGGCCGTATCGTCAATATCTCCAGCGTTAATGGTCTAAAAGGTCAGTTTGGGCAGGCCAATTATTCCGCCGCAAAAGCAGGCATGATTGGTTTTACTAAGGCCCTGGCCTATGAAGGTGCGAGAAGCGGTGTCACCGTCAATGCAGTAGCACCAGGCTACACAGAAACGCCTATGGTAAGCGCCATGCGTGAAGACGTATTAAATAGCATAAAAGCACAAGTACCGATGCAGCGTTTGGCCACGCCTGACGAAGTTGCAGCCGCAGTTGCTTACTTAGCATCAAAAGAAGCCGGTTACATTACTGGCGAAACCCTGTCGCTCAATGGCGGCCTATATATGCAATAACCTAAATAACCTCAGGTTAAATACCACCGAGGGAGCGAGCTGTGCCTGATGTTCGGTGGTGCTAACTGATCACTATCATCCATTGTGTTAATTTAATCGATAACAAGGAAAAGACCATGTACAGCGATTTATTCAAAACATTCAACGAACAAACTGAGCAATTCTTTGCACCAGCGGTACAGTTTAACCAAATCGTAGCAAAAAACATCGAAGCACTATCTAAAATTCAGCTGCACTCGGCTGAACAGATCACTAAAACATCCATTGAGCAGCTAAAGCAAGCGACTGAAATCAAAGATGCAAAATCTATGATGGATTTTAACGCAAGTCAGTTGAACGCGTTAAACGCATTAAGCCAACAGATGATCCAAGATGGTCAAAAGCTTTCTCAATTAGGTCAAGAATTTAAAGACAGCTTAGAGTCTCTTGGTAAAGAAACCCTAAAAACCGCGAAAGCGCAATAACCTGCAATTTTGGGCGACTTAGGTCGCCTTACCCGTTCAAACAACACAAAGGATCTACCTGTATGGGCACTCAAGAAAATATTGAGCAAGGGTTAACTGCGTGGTGGCAATATAACCAAGAATTGTGGCAGCTCGCAGCGACAAATTTTGGTAAAGAGAATCCATTACAAAATGCATTAAATGAGCAAAACCAAGCCGACTTACAAAGCTGGCTCAGTGCACTCAACCAGCAACCAGAAACCTTTATTAAGCAGCAAAATGCGTGGTGGCAAACTCAGTTTGCAATTTTTCAAAACAGTTTTATGCCACAAACGACTGATGAGAAAGAAGACATTGTTAGCCCTGAGCGTGGAGACAAACGCTTTATAGACCCAGATTGGCAAGAGAACCCTTGGTTTAACTACCTAAAACAAAGCTATCTTTGGTTTGGACAATCACTACAAAACACTATTGAAAATACCCCTGGTCTCGACCCAAAACTTAAAGAGCGATTAGCGTTTTTTGCAAGACAGTTCGTTAATTCAGTGTCACCGAGCAACTTTGTTTCAACCAATCCTGAATTACTCAAGCTGACGCTAGAAAGTAACGGGCAGAATCTATTCGATGGACTGGCGCGCTTAAAAAAAGATTTAGCTAAAAGTACTGAAATGCTCCGAGTCAGCATGACCAATGAAAATGCGTATACACTTGGTGAAGACCTAGCTTGTACACCCGGAAGAGTGATATTCCAAAACCACTTGTTTGAATTGATCCAATATCATCCGACTACGGAGCAAGTACACAAGACGCCCCTGCTTATCGTGCCGCCATTTGTTAATAAATACTATATTTTGGACTTGAGAGCAGATAACTCCTTGGTTAAATGGGCAATTGAACAAGGCTATACCGTGTTAATGATGTCATGGAAAAACCCAGATCCAAGCATGGCAAATATTGCGTTTGACGACTACGTCGTAGACGGTGTGTTATGTGCTTTAGAGAAAACTGAAAAGCAAACAGGCGAAACGCAAATCCATACTGTGGGTTATTGTATCGGCGGTACTCTACTCACTACGTGTATGGCCTATATTGCTGCTAAGCGCATAAAACAAAGAGTAAAAAGTGCAACCTTGCTAACCACGATTTTAGATTTCTCGCAGCCAGGAGAACTTGGTGCATTTATCAATGAGCCCACCATTAGCGCGCTGGAGCAGTATAATCATCAAAATGGCGTGATGTCGGGGCACCTGCTCGGTACTTCTTTTAGTATGCTGAGAGAAAACAGCTTGTATTGGAATTACTTCGTCAATAACTACCTCAAAGGCAAAGCGCCCGCCGACTTAGATTTACTCTACTGGAATAGTGATAGCACGAACCTAACAGCGGCCTGTCACAACTTTATTTTACGAGACTTATATCTCAATAATCAGCTTATTGAAGATAAGTCTGTCAGTATTCGTGGCACTAAAATTGACCTCAGTAAAGTAAAGCAACCGGTCTACTTTCTCTCTACCCGTGACGATCATATTGCGCTGTGGCAAGGCACTTTTGAGGGGGCCAAAAGGCTCAGCAGCCCGCTCACCTTTGTGCTTGGGGAGTCTGGTCATATTGCCGGAGTCGTCAACCCGCCAAGTGCAAACAAATATGGTTATTGGTTTGATGGACAAGACCAAGAAAATCCCGCTGAGTGGCTAGCCTCGGCAAAGCATGAAAGCGGGTCATGGTGGTCGCATTGGGCGCAGTGGTTACATCAAATAAACCCAGAGCAAGTTCCAGCCCGTGCCGCGCAAAGTGATGAACAACCAGGGATTTACGACGCCCCCGGAGAATACGTCAAACAGAGTATTTAGGTTATTTAAGAGACTTTCAATCAATTAGAGGCAAGAAATCTTGCTTCTAATATTTCCCGTTATTGACACATTCTATACATTCGGTCAGTCTAAGGCGCAAAAATATAGGGAAATAACATGACTGGATTTCTTATACTTGTTGCGGCGTTTGTGGCCTTTGTTGGCGTATTACAGTATCAAAAAGTAAAAACAACAGCGCGTAGACGTACTTTTATTCACGATTACGACCTCACGCATTTAAGACCCAAACTCAGTCACCATTATCCCAAGCTCACCAATGAGCAACTGGCACAAGTTGAGTTGGGCCTTAAGCAGTTTTTCCAAGCGAACTTATTGCTCGAGGATCAACCTCTTGCTATGCCCTCTCGGGTTGTCGATGCACTGTGGCATGAATTTATTTTACATACCCAAGAGTATCATTCCTTTTGCTACGAGGCCTTTGACCGTTTCTTACACCATTGTCCATCTGAGGCAATGAAAGGGAAAAATAAGGCTCAACTCAGTCTGCGTAAGACATGGCGAGCCTGCTGTAGCATCGAAGGAATATCTCCGCGCAGGCCGGCTGCTTTACCTATATTATTCGCACTGGATGCCTTACTTAACATCCCAAATGGGTATTACTACTCGGCAACTGACTTTCGAGAGCCCATTGCCAAAGGCGATTCCAGCGGTACAACGTATGCCGGACACATTGGCTGTACGTCAATGGACAGTGGCGACAGCAGCGCTTCCTCAAGCTCTTCAAACTCAAGTTGTAGTAGCGGCTCAAGTTGCGGTAGCGGCTGTAGCAGTTAAGCTTAATATCTGGTGAAGAAGCCTTTTACATTCATTAACGTTAAGACCTTATATTAATACTAAAGATTAGCTACTATTTGTACCGGTTTAACTAGTTTTCTTTTGGTGATCCGGTGCCTATTTTCAACAAATATTACAGCCTAGTATGTTCAGCCATACTCATGTCGGGATGCCACCAGTTGGGCGAAGGTCAATCTTTGTGGAGAATAGCTTCAGAAGGCATCATTTTTGATGGTCAGCTGCAAACGCACCTGTCAGCTCCCTCAATTCAATGTGAACAGTGTGAAGTCAAACGTCAGACCGATATGCGCCCTTCCGGTCCTGCGGATTACACGTTGGTGTCGGAAAACCACAAACTAAAGGCCATTTGGGGTAAAAGCAGTAACGCCGCTTTATATATTCCAAATAACGCCGGAAGAACCTTAATAAACTTAGCTCCGGATACGGAAACTGGTGTCTGGATCATGGACTTAGATAGTACCCCAAAGCCACTTAAAGTAGGAAAAGTAAATTATGTGATGCTTGGCGCCGACACTTACCAAGTAGTGATCAGTCCAAATTCACAGCGCACTAACTTTGAGTACGCTGTACTTGTGAAATAGCTTTTATTGCGCTTCTAGAATCGTTACTGCATCCGGTTTGAGCCTAACTAGACTCATTCCTTCAGTGACTTTGCTTGCATCAAACACTTCACCGTTTTCGTGTGCTCTATGCGCCAAATAACGCTTCGTTTTCTCAATGTCTAACTCGAACTGCTCAAGTACTCCAGTCGCATAGGCTTGCTTTCCAATGGCGGACATTGGAAAAACCATATCGCCATCCCTTACCTTTACGTTTATTTCCTCGCCGTTATCTACTTTCAGTGTCATCCAACAGCCGCGTTTTTTACACACCTTGACCACTTCACCCGACAGCGTGATCTGACTCCCCACAAACTGCTCAGTGTTTTTCAATACGTCTTCGGCTGCAACGAGCTTACTCATGTCTGCACCAACGCCAAACTGGGTATCACTTGCATAAGATATAGTGCTAAGCAATGCCAACATCAGCAGCAACCTATTTTGTAATTTCATAAAACCTCCTTCTCAAAAATTACAGCCAGTATAAACAAAAATGCCGACTTAACGTCGGCATTTTTAACATCATTTTGGCTTTTGCTCGTTATAGTTTTTTCAGCTTCATATCAGTGCCAAATACAAGGCCGTGATCGGCAACATCCATACTAAACTCAAACACCATATTTTGCTGTAAAAGCGCATCAATACCTTCAGGCATTGGTTGACCAGTCGCTTTTGCCGCTTCTAACATTGGTGCTAAAAACGCTTGCATGTCCATGCTGAAATGCATCATGCCATTACTTTCTAGCGCTTGGCTTGCCATTTTCTCAGCAATAACCGTCGCCTTTTCACCCGTATACAACACCAAGTGATCGCCTTTAACCGCTAGTTTAATATCCACATCTAAAGGCTGCGGAGATGGAATATACTGGTTAATTGAAACCGGTGTCCCGTCTTCTGGGATTTGAATTTGACCCAGCATAGGTGCAAACCCTTTCACCGTATTAACAAGTACTAAAGGATCTTCGGCAGACAATGTGACTAGAGCATCAAACGTTTTAGGTTCCGGCATGCCTTGGTCGTTTGGCTCCATAACAAGATCAAACACGGATGCACTCACGCCTTTAACCGAGTTCGCCATGCCTGTCATCATCGCAATAGCCATTGGACTGTTTTGTTTCGCTTGCTGCTGAAGTGCAACGAGTTCAGAACACTTGAATTCAGCTTTAGTAAAACGGCCCCAAAGGGTGTTTACAAGCGGTGCAACGTTTGCAACATCAACACCATAGCCAAACCCTAGTACTTTCTCTTCGCCGTTGGTGACATGCGCAGGAATAAAGCCACGGATCGACCCAAGTGCTTTCATCAGTTCAGCATCTTTACCCACCACCACAGTATCAACTTCAAAGTCGATTGCGGAATTAGTAAATTGGATATGCTTGGTACCCAATACCGTTGCTGGCCACAGATTGGCGATTTCACTGTAATCCGCCTGACACTCAGGGGCACGTACCGCTGCTAATTTCTCAGTCCCACCGCCTAGCTGCAATAGGTTATCTAACATACGAGTCAAATCAGACTGCTTATTTGCAGTAATGCCATCGACGATAGCCACATGGTTCAAAAATGCAATTGACGAACCATCAAAACCGAACTGCGTATTGTATTGCTCAAGTTTGCCAGATTGCGCCAGTGACTGGGCTGGTTTGGCAATCCCCAAAGCGACTTTTAAATCCGCTTCGGTGTTAATTGGCGTGTTAAATGTCGTCGTTACCCATTGACCCTGCACGGATGTGATAAGCTCAATTTTAGCTTCTGGCGCGAACTCAAGCTGATAACGCGTTAATGCGACGCCATCAAGCGTATCTTCTTGGTATGTGATTTCGGCATCTTTTGCAGCCATTTTTATTGTGCGTTGAAAAGCTTCAGGATCTGCCAGTTCATAACGCAGTGTCGGTAACAATCCAACGGTGTAGAATACACTTCTAACTGTCTCACCCATACCTAAGATAGCTTTCATTTGCTCAGGGGATGTCATTGCTAGATTGTACTGCTCTAATAGCGTCGCCAGAAAATTCAGATGTTTGTCATTTTCTTTTCTAAGCAACCCAGTTACTTCTTCAAGGTTTTGTACTTTTCTAAGCGCTTCAGGCATAAAAGATAAATATTTTTGCTGCTCAAAAGGCGTTAATTGCCCCCAAAATACAGCGGTATCAGCCGGAACGTATTCCAGTTGTTCCATCGCGATGCTTGAAGAAGATGATTGAGTGGTTACATAAGCACCAACGGCAATAGCCACCGCACCTAAGCCAACGAGAAGTTTTGTATTCATAATTGATTCCTTGTTATCACCACGGTACATAGCCAAACACGTGGTAAATTTATTCTTCCCTACGAACCGCAACGATTGCGCGCGTCAGAGGTCGTTGCATAAAGACAATTGCATGCCCAAAAATGCAGCGGTATTGTACCTCGATTATTGTCTCAATTCCATTAATTGTGAACGGTCAAGTTACTCTCAAAATTCGGTCAGTTTTAAAATGAGCTTGATCGTTACACCAATAACCACCAAGCTCTCATTTACAGGGTTATTGACTTTCTGCCTGTAGAGTCAATCCTGAAAAAGCAGCGTAACCATAGAGTCCAATATGCCAAGTTCCCGCATTTGGATTGGTGATTGTGCACGTTTCATTATTGCCATTTTCATAAGGCCGACACTCGTAGGTATTACTATTTGGTTGTTGACCAAAACGCAGATATAAATCAGCGTCTCCAGTACCACCCGATGCCTTTACTTGCAGGCTTTGTGTCCCCTGTGCCACGTCAAAAGTATAATATTGCCACTGACCTTTACTGGCGGATTGATCCAACCATTGCTGGCTATTACCTTGATCTGGGGGAGTACCTGTGGAAACAGTCGCAGTCAATGACACTCCTGAATAACTACTAAACCCATTCAACATCACGTAATGGCGACCTGTTTGTACTGGAGTAATTGTACAGACTTCATTATTACCTGATTTATAGGGTCGACAATCGTAGTGTTGTGTCGTCGGCTCCGAATTAAAGCGCACATACATATCTACATCACCACTGCCGCCCGCCGTTTCAACTTTTAGTTGCGTTGCTCCTGCTGGCACATCAATGTAATAAAGTGTCTGAGAAGACTTAGCGCCAGTGACATTCGCTTGTGTTTGACCACTGATAAGTTCAATTGCAGCTGGTGGCTCAACAATGGGAGTTTCAATCACGGATAGATTATTGCTTGCTTTGATCAGATTCAGTTCATCACCAATTTCAGCGGCATACCACCAGGTCATATTCATAGGTAACGCGAGCGGATCGGCATCTCGCTGCGCTTTAGATAACGCGGTTGCATTACTTGAAAACTCAGCAGTTCGAACAGTAAGCTTATCGTTTGTCACACTCAACACTTTAAACTGTTGAATACTCGCAAGATCGATAGTCCAGCTTTTCGGATCATTGGCGCTTCTTGCCGGTGCACCCCAGCTTCCCTCACCCACATAAACGGTGCCGCCTTGGGTCGTTGCAGTAAAGCCATTGCTGGTAGGCGTTAGTGCGTAAGTCAGTTTATTGATATGAGTATCGGACTCTACCACTAAGTTCATCGCATTATTATAGAAGTCTTGTGCCCACCAAGTGTGTAATATGGTGTTGTCTGACTTACCAGAATAGTGAGGATACATCGGCTTGTGATACTGAGCGATACGCCACGTTGCGCTGTTTCCCTGAGACTGTAAGTCGCTTTTTAGCCAATTGTTCATCGCTGTGGCATAGCTCGACCAGCCACTATTTTTAAATTGGCTATTTAAGGTATAAACCCTTAAAAGCCCCGCCACGTTAAAAGCACCATAGGTATCTTTTGCTGTACACGCACCATCTTGGTCATAATCTACGCCAAATACTTCGCATAGCGTTTTGTAGTTATCGTCTTCGTGATTGCCATGTGTTGCTACAAATGGATAAATTCGCTTATATGCAAGGCCATCTATCAAATCATCCGAAAAGGTTAATTGCCAATCTTTTAAGTATTCACGCATTTCAGAAACGGAGTTTGCATTGGTGTAATCGCCACCATGCATAATAAATAGCGGTCGAATTTTAGCGATAAGCGCATTACCTTTACGGCGCGTTGTCCAACCCGTGCGCGTATCACCACCTGCTACGGCAGTGATCCCTGATGCCGTTTGCGGCGCAGTTCTGAACCACAAGCGCTGACCACAACCTTGTGAATCACAAACACGATAATAAACCGCACTATTTGGGGTTAAGCCGGTTAATCTCACAAATGAACTTGAGAGGCCACCGTCAAAGGTATGTGTTGCACTGACTGCAGCACTTTGCCAGCTCTGCTCATCCGTTGTGCTGCCATATTTAACAATATGATTAGTGCCAGATGTAGGAGTAAATCCTATTGTTGCTGAAGTACTTGGACTGGTGTCCCACACAAGACGGTGGTAGTCACTCGCAGCAAAACTGCTACAAGATAGACAAGCTGCAACTACAAAAGTTGCCATTTGAGTATATTTCATTTCCTTGGTTCCTAGTTTAGAGTAACTGGCTCAGCACGACTTTGAGCCAATGAGAGTGGTGTTGACGGCGTAGCCACCAACATCACAAATGCGGCGTTTGCATAAGGGAGCGAAAGCACCTCCGCAGAGTGAAAATTCACGGCAGTTGCCCCTAGCTTTTCACGCTTAAACGACTTAGGTAACGGGACGCCCGCCTCACCAGTCCAATAATCGCCATTTTTAATGTACGGGAAAAAATCACTTGCGATATGGGGTTGTCCGGGACTATTTGGCGTTTGAATTAAAGAGCTTAGCTCATCAGGCGTAGGTAAGCGCCACTCGGCACTACCACATAATGAAGCTTGATTGGTTTTACGGATCAGATCTTGGCTATCGCAATGGGATGCTTCGAAATAACAATCACCTTGATCAGCATGACCAAATTGACCGTCATACCAAGAGTAACTCCAATAGCCATCGTGGATAGACTCATCATCTCGTTTTACTTCCCAGAGCAGATTAAGCTTTTTGTCATAGACACAATGCCAAGGACCCTGCCAGACAGACAAAAACTGCATGTCATTAGTGACTTTAATAAAGCGTGCGTGAGTTGGAGTCTCTCGCTCAGAGGTGCTAAATAACAAGTAGCTAGTCGCCACAGCGGCAATCGCTAAACTAAGTATTAAACGTGAGGCAACGGTCATAACATATACCTCAATTGAATCGCTCTGTGGTGACGAGTATGCGCGATTTGTGCGTGATCAAATGCCGAAACCCACATGCAAACACCAGAGCGTAGTTCAACATCAAGGGGAGAATGCGTTTGGTGTTTACGTACCAGCTCTAGCGTCCAATAACCATCGTGCCACTCTCCCCTAGCCCTAACATCGGCTCTATCTCCCTCAAAACGATTTGAACGGTACAACACGGACGGGAGCTGTTCGCCAATTTTCGCCATATCTCGTTGTGGGTTGTAGGTCTCGCTGGCAAACCAGTCAAGGACTTTGCGCTCAGTGATATCTGGCGATGGAATTGGCATTCGCTTTGGCGTAACCTCAGTTGGTGAGTACCAGCGCCAGTTCATCACATAAGCACCGCTTTCTTTGCCATCAGGTTGATACCCTGCGGTGTAGCGTCTTTGCCCAAGTGCAACGCTTTGAGGCGGCCCAAAAAAATTATCATCGGCCAAGTACATGTCATTGGTTCTCA
Organism: Pseudoalteromonas piscicida; assembly: GCF_002208135.1. Taxonomy (NCBI): domain Bacteria; kingdom Pseudomonadati; phylum Pseudomonadota; class Gammaproteobacteria; order Alteromonadales; family Pseudoalteromonadaceae; genus Pseudoalteromonas; species Pseudoalteromonas piscicida. The sequence continues at coordinate 889,884 of NZ_CP021646.1, read as the reverse complement.
GCGCTTTCCAGTGCCATAAATCTCGCGTGCGGCCGTCCGTACTTGCGTGATAGCCCTTGCCATGCCAATTTCGGGGTTTGTCTGCAAGCGGCGCATCGCCGTATTGAACGGTGCCATCACCTCCTAGTCCACAGGTAGTCGATAGCATGATGGCAAACTTATCTTCGTAATAAGTCCGCTCGTCAAAGCGATAAAAGCCATTTTCTTGTACTTGCCAACCGTCCGAGGTTTTTTCGAGCGGCAGATGCTCTAGACTTTCGGTCGGATCTTGCCAGCGGATCAGAAAGAAGGTTTCATCATGGTTGCTCAACGCTTTTATTTCGACCTCACTACTCCCATCTAAGAAGTTTGCACCACCAAATGTAGTTAACTTAATAGGCTTGGCACGCAACCATTCCGGTTCGTCTCCTTTACCGTCTATTTCAAGGTGGCTTTGCGTTGATAGCGGCGCAACTTCTAGCCGTAAATGCTGCTCTGCAACAATGAGCTTTAAACCAAGACCGCAAAAATACACCAGAGCAACACTGCAACTGAGTAAAATAAGCGCGTTTCTAGGCAATAATACGCTCAGTACTTGCTTACCCTTAAACACGGTGTGCTTTATGCCATGTAACACCAAATACAAAAAAATGGCTGTCGCTGATAACCCATGAATAACTAGACTTAGACTCTCTGGATTGAGCCAAAGTAACCAACCTGTGGCTATACTCAGCACGATAACAAGATACCCAAAGTAGTTAACGGCTTTATCAAACTTGCTTGGTGCGCCATGAAACGGCGCGCGAATGGTTGCCACCGTAAAAACAATCGCAATCAAGGTGAGTAAACAACCAAATAACACGTGCACTGACAGCAACGCGCCTTGTGGAAGCAAAGGCGAAAGAAACGCAAGAGAATCATGATTGATAATGCCCAAGCGAGGGCCTGTCAGTAACCCAACCAAGATAACTATGACCGCCATAACATGAAAAATGGCAAAACTACTTCGACGCACAACTGCTCCCAAACAAATAAAGTTAATTTAGTGTAAACAAATAAATTTACATAAATATTTCATATTTGGAAAGGTGAGACTTTCTCATCTTGGAAATAAAAGGCACGTGTAATGTCGTGTAACTTGATTGTTAATAAGTTTGTACTAAGGTAGTTGGTACTTCCACCGTCACGGACAGTTCAACATGAACAATAGACTAGTAATAAAATATGTTAGTACGGCAGTGGCTTGCACACTGTTTCTCGCAAGTTGTAGCTCACCAAGTAAAAAACCTTCAGTGCCTAAAGAAACGCTCGACCCGGTTGCAGAATCTGGTCAAGTGCCTGAGCGAGTGTGGCTCAATCAAGGATGGTCAGATAAACTTCGGCAAGACTTTTGGTTCACAGGTCAAGGGTCACAAATCATTCCCTATACTTGGTTTACTTGGTTAGAGCAGCCCAACAGTAAAAAGCTCTTTCGCGATAGCGAACATATGGAAATGCTGCGCTACCTGCCCAGTAAAACCGCCGCCAATAACCCTTCAGGTTTGCCCATCGGCTTTGCCGTGCATAACAACCAGACCACGGGACAAGCTTGGGTCGGGATGACCTGTGCGGCATGTCACACTAACCAAATTGACTATAATGGCACAAAAATCTTGGTAGAAGGTGCGCCCACCCTCGCCAACTTTGTACTCTTTTTTAGCCGCCTAAATGCTGCTTTAGAAGCGACCCTTAACGATAATCAAAAGTTTAGTCGTTTTGCGATGCGCGTATTAAATGAAGGGGCATCGCAAGAATTGATTGATGACTTGCGAGACGATCTCAAGCATGTGGCGCTTGCAACCGCCGAGCGACAAACCGTTAATGACTTGCCCGAAGACTATCCAGACGATTTTACTAGCTATGCTCGACTTGATGCGTTTGGCAATATACAAAACGCCGGCACGGCATTTGCGCTTGACGACCTTAACAATAAAAATGCACCCACCGCGCCCGTCTCTTATCCATTTTTATGGGGAACGCACCAGTCAAATGTTGTGCAGTGGAATGCTTCCGCCCCCAATATTCCTGTGGTCGGCCCACTAGTACGCAACATTGGTGAAGTTGTGGGTGTGTTTGGGTCGTTATCCATTGAAGAAGCACCGGTTTGGCAGCGCGTTTGGGGGAAACATGCTCGATATAGCTCAACGGTAGACTTACATGCGTTAGGGCAACTAGAAGCGTGGGTAAAAACACTTCTGCCACCAGCTTGGCCTGAGCAGTACCTTCCAGGGATTGACACCAATAAGGCGGCACAAGGAAAAATGCTATTCCAAGCAAATTGCGCCAACTGCCACCAACTCATTGATAGCAAAAACCTACTCAAGGATTACGAAGCGGTAAAAGTACCGGTAAAAGAGATAGGTACCGATCCCACTATGTCTAATAACGCAAGCTGCCATATGGCAAAAACACTGTTCTTGGAAGGCACAAAAACCGATATTATCGCGGGAGACAAATTCCAAGCCGTGGATAGCGCTATCGATATCCCAGTAAATGGCGTGGTGGGTCTAGTGCTAAAAGATCCCATCAAAGCAATCGAAGCGGGCTTAATAGCAGAGCGCACTGGGCCAGATGGTAAGAAAACCACAGTGAAAAAATCCATTGAAGAGCGCCTCAAAGTCTATTTGGCAAATAGACAACAGTTAACCCCCAATACTAACGAAGATTGTGTGGATGGTTTTTACGACGCGGGTGTCTACAAAGCAAGGCCGTTGAATGGAATTTGGGCAACCGCGCCATATTTACATAATGGCTCGGTGCCAAACCTATGGTCACTACTACAATCACCAGAGTCACGCCCAGATACCTTCTGGGTTGGCAGTCGCGAATTCGACCCTATCAATGTTGGCTATATTACTCATCAAGGCATGAACGAGTTCAAAGTGAACAAAGCCAGCGGTGAGGTGATGCCGGGCAATGATAACAGCGGTCACGTTTACGGCACTACCTTGAGTGACAATGAAAAGTGGCAAATCGTTGAGTTTTTGAAAACGCTATAAACGCCATGTAGCGCTAAAAACAAAGGGCCGAATACAGGCCCTTTGACTTATAACCAGAAACGTTATTTAAAATGACTCGTGTAACACCACCAGCGCACTTAACTTGCTTGCGCCAAACGTCATCATTTTTTCAAAATCCGACCTTGCGATGGGTACTTGCTGGCAGTCGATAGGGTTTTGGTCGTCCTCGACATCAGGGTCATTAAGATATAAACACAATTCATCCAACCCCGTAATAAGCACCCAATGCGGCGCTTTTTTACCGTTTAGCCGATAAGTGCTGATCAAAGCCAATACCGCACTGCCCTGCAATAACCATTGCTCAACCTGTTCAAGCTTTACATCGGCTTGGTGAATCGCAATATCACGATATTCACACTCTTGACGGAATTGCTCATGAACTAAGGTCATCACCTGTTTTTTCTGCGCGCTTCTCACGCCATCTAAAAATAGCGGGCCCGCCGTATTCACCATCACCTCTGCCGCAAAACCACGGCGCTCCGCAGCCAATGCCAATCCAAATGGATGACAGCCGCCGTGACCTGCGGTCATAAAGATGGTGGTCGCTTCACGCCATATTTCAAGCTCTAAGGCCTGATCGCCCATACAGCCAGGATCTATACTTGCCATTGCCATCATCAGTGACGCCGGTCCGCAGGTAAAGTCTGTCGTTTGCTGATACCAAGGAGCTTGGTGCAACACCGCCTTTTGCGACAGCTTACGCACGCATTTTTGCATTCTTAGCGCGTCGTCATGATCCGCATAATAGTTTTGATACTCGCCAAATACACGATAACCCATGCGCTTATATAAGCCGATGGCCGCGTCATTGCGTTTGGCCACTTCTAAGCGCATATATAACCAGCCCATTTCACCCGCTCTGACTTCAAGCTCAGACATCAGTTGGCGTGCGATCCCTTTACCTTGATGATGAGGCGATACCGCCAATGAATAAAGCCTTGCTAGCCGCGTTCCTTGGTGCAACCAAAGCAGCCCATAGCCCACAAGTTCCCCTGCCAACTTTGCAGTGAGCAGCAGGCTATGTTCAAAACTGATGTAATGCTTGAGTTGGCGACGACTCAGTCTATCTGCACTGAAGCAGTTTTGTTCCAGCGCATTCAGTGAGTTCAAATCCTGCAGTGTCGCCTTTTCAAGCACCAACGCGGCTTGCAACATTACTTTTTACCTCTCGCTTCAAGACGTCTTGAAAATTCAGACATCACTTGCATGTACAGCTCGTCACCGAGATATTTGTCTTCAACCCCTTGGTCAATATTCGGGTTGTCGTTTACTTCTAGTACGTAGGCTTTGCCGTTGTGCTCTTTAATATCGATACCATACAAACCATTACCCACAACTGCTGCTGCTTTTAAGGCTGCACGTAACACCGCTTTTGGCACTTCAAAGGTTGGTAGCGTGTCAAACCCACCCGAGAAATTACGTTTTGACTCATGGTTATAGATTTGCCAATGGTTACGTGCCATATGATAACGGCATGCGTAGATCGCACGGCCATTTAACACCCCAATACGCCAGTCGTAATCTGTGTATAAGTAAGCTTGCGCCAACACAATCGCAGAAACGCTCATCAGATCTTGTAAACGCTCGCCAAGCTCCTCTTTGGTTTTTACTTTAAATACGCCTTTTGAGAACGAACTCTCAGGCATTTTAAGCACCATAGGTAGCGATAACTCAGCAATAAGTTTATCGATTACTTGTTCATTACACTGACTCACAAATCGCGTTTCTAAACTTGGCACCTTTTTGTAATTAAAGGCATCATGTAAAAACACCTTATTACAACAGCGTAGGATCGAGCTTGGGTCATCAATTACCACTAAATCTTTTTGCTCTGCTTCTTGCGCAAGGCGATAAGTATGGTGATCAATCGCTGTGGTTTCACGAATAAATAGCCCATCGTATTGGCCTAGGTTGTATAACTCAGCCGCTTCTAATGGGTGAACTTTAATGCCAAGCTTTTCACCGGCTTTAACAAAGCGGCTGATCGCCCCTTTATTACTTGGCGGCAACTTTTCATCGTGGTCCACCAACATCGCGATATCCCAGCGATACTTTTTGTGGCTCTTACGTTTGTTCCACTGAGTGGCATGCACATGACCTAATACTTGAGTACAAAACTCAAGCTGCGCTACCTGTAGAGTCGAAAAGTCGCGACGCTGCACCTGCACACGCACGCCTTTGTCTTGCTGCTGTAATGTCACTTTTAGTAAAGGCGCTGGAAATTGCTGAAATAAATACGCCGCCAACTTACCAAATTCAGGCTGTTGGGTTTCGCCCATACAAATGATCAACTCAGCGTCATCGGTAATCGCGATCCCACGCTTATCAAACCAAGCCTGCGATAAAAACAACGCATTATCGCCATCACGTAAACCATTAATAACCTTTAGACTCGGCAGCACTTGGTGATTACGCGCTTCAGCAAGTAAAGAGCAGTAATAACCTTGGCTTAAATAACGGTCACAGTCACATAAATTAATCACTCGAAGTTTTGATTCACCGAGCTTTGGGTACTCTTGCAAATACGTTTCAAACGTCACTACGTTATTTGCCAAAGGCAGTACATCTGCATTTTGATCAACAACGAATAGAGTAGATAGCATCTAAATAATCCTTAGGTGGCGATGCGTTAGCACATCAGTACATGATGGTTTAGGCACCCCACGATTTAACATAGGGTTAGTGGGCAAATTCAAGGGCCCACATAAAAGTGGAGTAGTTGTAATCTTAAATATAGCACTTAGCAATTGAGTAATTTTGATTCTCAAGATAAATCTTTTTTGCTGTCAACGAAAGGAATAAAGCACTTTATTTTCAAACAGTTAAAAACCATAAAAGCACGTACAATCAGATTTGATTGAAACGATTAAGATTTCTCGTGTTTACAAACAGATATCAAGGATGAAATAGCACGTGGTAGGCATGCTTAGGAACACCACGAGCAGTGAGTGCTCTGGTTGTAGTTGTTTATATCTGCGAGCGGATAAGCCTTAAGTCCATCTGCAAAGAAGTCGTGAGTAAACAGCGAGAGTGGACAGAGCTACACCCTATTGATGATTTCAAGACAGGTATTTTTAAGCCGCTTGAATCGTTAAGAATACGAGCAATAGGGTTACTTGAGTCGTGGTCAAGAGAAAGCAATGCGAATGTGTAATGTAGTGTAATTTCATTTACATTAAATAATTGATAAAATTATGTTGCAAACATACTGCGCAATGAGAAGTTAAAAGTCTCAAATACCTCACCTGTGATATTTACAGTTGAGTACTTTTAATACTTTAGCTAGTTGCAACTAGTTCTTAGTGACCCAAAAGAAGACTTGATAATTCATTACTAGCTCGTCGCAGGTGATTTACATATTGCAATGACAACTTTTTAATTCTAACTAACTAAAATTATTAAATAAAGTTAGCTTGATAATTGTTGCTTTTACTTGTGGGTAGGTAGGATATTTAGAATTCTCTTTAATTAGCTGTTTTAACGAACGGTGTAAAATGAAGAATAAGAAAACCTCCAAAAGCTCTTTGGTAGTAGGTTTGACTCCTGAAGGTTACAAAGTATCGGATCTAAGGATGACAAAACCAACGTTTCACTATGTCAAAGGTGGAAATGGATCCATGTTGGTTCAAGAGATTGACACCATCAAACTTAATCGCTCGCGAAACATTAGCTATTTTGTTCCCAACAACATTGGGATGCTGATGAGTGTCAGCGCAAAAGCTTCACGCCTAGCGAAAGAGATTTATGATGGTAAGTTCAAAAGTCCAACCTATGAATTAGATGTAACAAAACTGATTGGAGACAAAAAAGAAGCAATAGATGCTGTCTCCTCAGACGTTTATGATTATGTGGAAGAAATACAATCAGCAATTGTTTTTGCCTACACAGCATTAGAAGCTTTCGCTAATTTAAGCATTCCGCAAGATCAAATTTATCAAGCCACAAAAAATTCTAAAGGCATTACCGAGTCATACGATAAAGTTGCCATTGAACGCTGGCTTAGTCTGAAAACAAAAATTAAACATATACTTCCGAGTGTCTACAATACAACAAACGTTGAAAAACAAAAATGGTGGGGACAGTTCGTAACCCTTGAAGAGTATCGAAATGAGATTATCCATCAAAAATCTATTGGTGCTACAGAGTTCTACAAATCGTATTTTAAAGATTCAATCTTTAACATCATTAATTGTGTTGAAGCTGTAATCTCCTTTTTCTACGAGGCTCATAAGAATAACGGTAAAACCAACGAGGTTTGGCCATGGTTAAACGGACATGCTGATATTCCCTCAATAGAGTTTGAACAGAGCCAATTTGAAGTTGTAGGAAATGTTCATCAAGGCTGGAAAAAAGAAAATCAATGAAACTGAAATCGAAGAATGAAATCGCTGGAAGTCGTGATACCCACTACTATTTGTATTGGTTACTTTAAGGCTGGTATTTAATAAATCTCCAGAATAGTCAGAATGTTAGCAATTTCGTTACTTGTGCAGTGTTCAAGCGAAAGCGATGTAAATGTGTAACGCGGTGTAATATCAATTAGTCAAGATAAATGATAAAAAACACAATTATCATTTGACAGGAGTTTAGTATGACAAAAAAGTTTTTTGACTACTTCGATCTTAAAGAAGCAGTAAATGAAATATCGAATGAGTTTGAAACTAAGGGAAAAGCAAAGAAATCCGTCTCTTTAGTTGGCAAAACCCTATTTAACGTTGGTTTAGCTGCAGGGAAGGCCTCTATTGCCATTGCAAAAGAAGCCCCTAGGACATTAGCTAAAACAGCTGAAAGTAATTTGAAAAGATCTGACCTGACCGAGCCAGAACGTGAAAAGTGGACAGAAATAAAATCTAAAGCTGAAAGTATTAACGAAAGAAATAAAGGAAAATAATCATGGCGGGAAAAATAAATTTACCTCACACTTGCCCTAAATGTAGAAATACGGTGGCTACTAATCACAAGGAGTTAACAGAGTTATTTGGTATGCGCAGTACAAATCCTTCTTCCGCTACAAATCAAAGCTGGTGCAAGAAGTGTAGGTAATTTTTAATACTAAAATCTATGGCATCCATCACTATTTATACTCCAACAAGCGATTGTTAATACAAACCGCGTGTCTCATAAATACTAAAATGTTAGGCTACAAAAAGTACCCACAATATGGACATAAATATGGCAAACCTGAATACCGTAGAAATAAAGTCTTTTGTTCCAGCTAAAGACTTTGAATGCTCTAAACGCTTTTATCAGATGATTGGCTTTGAAATGGCTTTTGAAGCTGGAGATATCGCATATTTTAAATCTGGTTCTTGCTCTTTTTTGCTCCAAGATTTCTATGAGCCATTGCACAGCAACAACTTTATGATGCACCTTTTAGTCGAAGATGCTCAAAGCTGGTATGAACATGTTTTAAAACTCGAGCTGGACAAAGCGTTTGGCGTAAAGGTAACTGAACTTGTCAAGCAGCCATGGGAAATGCTCGAATTTTGTATTACTGATCCTAGTGGCGTGTTGTGGCGCATCGCCGAGAATCAGTAACCGAACAAAAAGACTTTGGTGTCAATAACTGGTTTATGTTTTACCGATTAAGCGTTTTATTTAGTTGGTGTGATATTTGCTTATCTTTCATAGAGTTTACTAATAGCAAGGAGCCTACGCTATGCAACTACCACGTAATATGATGGATATGTATTTTGGTTACAACTTCCGGGTTGGTGATGTAAAAGGGACCAAGGAGAGTATTGTTGAGTTTGAGCAAATTGCCCAAAACGCTTCTTCCGCCGAAGAGAAAGAGCGCTATGCTCAGGCGGCAAAACAGCTAAAAACAGAAGTTTTGCCACAGATGGAAAAAGAGATGGAGCAGCTGGGCAAGCAGCTTGGGCTCAACGCTGGTCAAATAGGCACCGAAATAGAACTAAATAGTGACTCCCTATCAAATTTAGCTATTAAAAAAGACCGGTATGGGGTGCTTTCTGCTGTAACCCCCTATGAAGCTGGGAGTTTTTATCACAATAAAATATAAATGATTAATTTATATTTAAAAAGGTTTGCTGGTTTCAGCACTGGTCTTACGTAGCTCAGCGATAGCAAACATCAGTGTCACTGTCGAAGATGCTGAGTCTTCTCGATACATTCCTGCACCACTAACAACACTTGCTGGCAAATCTCAAGATCGTTTCGATGTTCTGAGCAACTACCCAAGTGTTGTTCGCATTGTTGATCTTGAGTATCAGTTTGCCGATAGCGGCATTGCGCCTCGTTGTCATTTCAGCAATTTAAGGTGGGTGTCAGCAATTTACAAAGCTTGGGGCATTCTCCATCCACCTCAGGTACTGACTCTCAAATTCGATTAAATCTAACTAACAGAGCTAGAGGCAAACCAAAACTTACCTACCTTCGGTTCTTCACTTTAGCTTTGACGGTGACTTCCCGTACCATTTTAAACAAACCTTATTCAGCGCACTTTGCTCTGTAAAACCAAGCGCGTCTACAATATCGAGCAATCTTGTGTTGCCGATGAGTTGTTCAAATCTATGCTTTCGCTCTTGGTCGAGCAAGGTTCTAAAGCTGGTGTGTTGTGTTTTTAGTTTACGCTGCATCGAACGCACACTCATGTTTAATGCCTTAGCCATACTTGCTTGGTTGATTCCGGCCAGTGAGTGCTTTGCCGCCAGTAAATTAGCAACACGTGTTTTTAAATCATGATTATCACAAAGCGCTGATACGCTTTTTGCAACCGCTTGCTCAATATGTTCGTGCATTAGGCTGTCGACGGTAGCGACTGGCATGGTAAGAAAATCTAACGGAAACGACAGCGTATTTTTAGGGCAATTTTGTGATACGGGGCAACCAAACCAAGTTTGCAAACGCTGTAATTCTAGGTCACACACGCTAAAGCTAAGCTGGAGTTGGTTAGGCGATAAAGTTGATCGTAAAAGCTGCCGTGCAGCGCTCACCCAAGCGGTCATATTACGCAAAATGGCTTGCTTACCCAGCGGGGTTTTTGGTTGCCAAGTTAACTTGGCATTGTCACTATCACTTGTGAATACAGCGAGGCCAATATCGGCGACAATGGCGTCGTAATGCAATAATGAGGTAATAGCCTGCTGCAAGTCTTTACTGGTTTCGACCAAGTAACCAAGCGCCCCATAGTCATGCAGCTGAATGGCTTTACCCAGCTCAAAACCAAGTAAGGGATCGCCGCTTAACTCCTGCCCTACCTCAAGTAACCGCTCATATTCAACGAGTGCCACACGTTCAGGCCGTGACGCTACTAGCTCAGCAAACTCGCCTTGCAGTCTATTATCATTAGTAAAATGGTCATGGAGATATACCCACGCACTATAAAAATATACAAACGAAGTGGAGTGCATTGCAGTTCCTTTTGTCGTATTTGGACAAATTGTTGGCGCAGTTTGGCAGGATTGTCAACGGCTAACCCGTTACGCTTGTGCATATAAAGTACCAAAGCTTTGGCTAAAGAAGGAGCTGTATATGATTGATGTATCGCTAATTTTACTGGCACTCAGTCCCGTCTTTTTACTTTGTGTTGCTTGGGAGTATATCAAGCACCACGAATACTATGATTGGCGAGACTCAATACTCAATGCCCTACTCGCCTTGCTCCACCAAGGCAGCGACGCGCTGGCTTTGCTTGTGCTTATGCCGCTCTTTTACTGGCTCCATCAATTTGCCTTATTCACAATCGAACTCAATCTCTTCACTTTGCTTTTTGGGTTTATCTTGCAAGATTTTTTGTATTACTGGTTTCACCGCGCATCACATTGCATTCACTGGCTTTGGAGTGCACACGTAGTCCATCACAGTTCTAACAACATGAATTTTACCACCGCATTTCGCCAAAGCTTGCTATACCCAATTGTCGGTATGTGGCTGTTCTGGCTGCCTATGATACTTCTTGGATTTACCCCGACCTTGGTATTTGCCATCGTCGCAATCAACTTGGCTTTTCAATTTTTTGTCCATACACAAACGGTTAATCGATTAGGGATAGTAGAGCGGATTTTTAATACACCTTCCCACCACAGAGTCCATCACGCCAGTAATCCTGACTATATAGATAAAAACTTTGCCGGGGTGCTGATCATTTGGGATAAGCTTTTTGGCACTTTTGTGGAGGAGCGTGAAGACACTACAATTTGTTATGGAATAAGAGGTGCAGCCCCAAAGCAGACCCCTTTAGATGCTAACTTTGCTCAGTGGCGTCATATGTTCCACTGCTTTTCACAAGCAAACACTTTCAAGAGCAAATGGTTGGCGCTATTTGGTTATCCAACCCACTTACCCGACAAGCCTAAGAATACAGCTTCAGTCAAGCCCTAGTGCGTTATTTATACCGCTCGGCCTTTTCTACAAGCGCTTGGCAGTACACTCTTAGTTTATCGCGCAGCACTCTCACGCTTGGGTTGATCATTTGCTTTGACGGGCAGATCAACCACAGCGGCTTACATTCAACGCGGTAGTCATTTAATATACTTTGCACCACGCCTTGCTCTAGTTGGTCTGCTACATCTATCGCGGAGCGCAATGAAATACCCGCTCCTTGCGCACACCAGCGCTTTACCACATCCGCATCATTACTGGTTCTACGCCCTTTAAGCACCACTTTGTAAGTTTGTTCATTTTTCGTCAGTTTCCACGTATCAAACTTACTGCCTCTGATCAAAAAGAACAGCCCTTGGTGCTCGCTCAATTCATTATGATCCTTTGGTGTGCCTTGTTTTTCGAGATATTCCGTAGAGGCACAAAGCAGCAATGGCACATCACAAATTTTAAAGCCGTAGAAGCTACTGTCTTCAGGCGCACCATAGCGCAGCGCGATATCAACACCGTCACGATAAAAGTCGAGATTGTGATCATTAAGAATAAGCTTCAGGGCAAGTTTGGGGTATTCATCAAGTAATTCGTCTAGCCAAGGAAGGAGAATATTTCGGCCAAAATCTGACGGTGCAGTTAACCTTAGCTCGCCGTAAATTTCGTTATCGTTGTCGAGCACCTGCTTTTTGCCATCATCCAATAATGCCAGTGCCTGCTCGCAAATTGGCAAGTAAGTTTCACCTTGCTTGGATAGCCTTAAGCTACGTGTAGAACGCACAAAGAGTTGAAAACCAAGTTGCTTTTCCACCCGTTTTATTGCAGCGCTCGCCGTGGCAACCTGCATGTCTAACTGCGCAGCCGCCGCACTAATATTGCCAAGTTTAGCCGTTTTCATCACGACGATTAAATCTTGCGTATTCATTTTCAAAAAATTTTTGAAACTATTTAGCTCATTATCATCTTTTTATTGATTATGTAAATCCATATTATGTCTTTAAAGCAATTTTAGGAGTCTGATATGTACACGTTACGCGATGCAATTAATAACCGTTATTCCACAAAATCCTTTGATCCTAATAAAAAAATTAGTGATTCAGATATTGACCTACTCAAGCAAGCGCTAAGACTAAGCCCGTCTAGTACCAACGTTCAGCCATGGCATTTTGTCATCGCAAGTACTGAGGCTGGCAAAACTCAAGTGGCTAAAAGCACACAAGAGAATTACAAATTCAATGAAGCCAAAGTACTAAATGCGTCACATGTTGTTGTATTTGCTGCAAAACAAAATATAGATGATGCACATTTAGATAAAGTGCTAGCCAAAGAAAGTGCCGATGGTCGATTTGAAAAAGGCTCTGAAGTAGAAGCACAAATGAATAATGGCCGTCGCTATTTTGTCGGCTTAAATCAAACCAGCGATGAAGCAATCAAAGCATGGACTGGCAAACAAGTTTACTTAAATCTTGGGCAATTTTTGCTAAGCACAGCACTACTCGGTATAGACTCTGTGCCCATTGAGGGTTTTGATGCTGGTATCCTCAGCAATGAGCTTGGGTTAACTGAGCAAGGTTTTGATGCTCTTGCTATTGTCGCGTTGGGCTATCGAGACGAAGGTGATTTTAATGCTAAATTACCTAAATCTCGCCTTGCTATCGACGATATCATTAGCGAAATCTAATCCGCAGTTCGGCACTGAAAACAGCTTGCTAGACAACGTCAGTGCCACTCCAACTTCGGTTGGAATACCATTTCAAACACCTCAATGTAAACCAATGTGAATGAAACAATAAATTCACAACTACCCTCTCTCAAGTTTTGTATTAAATTTATCCATACTTTTCAATAACATTACAGTTATTTGAAATTATTAGTAATTTTTTAATGTAAATTTTTAAGCTCTGTTGTGAAAATTATGCTTGAAACATCGAATATATTATTGTTAATTAAAAGTGAAGATTGAATTCACATTTAAAAATAAATAAATGACAACAAGTAAACTCAGTCCTTGCAACTGGTTTTGTACCTACCAGCCAAAAGACTGTAGCAACCTCAACAGGAAGAAATAATGAAGCTACTATCACGCACACTATCTACCGGGTTACTCGCAGCAGCCGTAACCGCATCCCTTAATGCTCAAGCTATGAATAAAAACCTAGCAGTAAGCGTTGATGTCGACACAAAAAGCAATGGCGATGTTATTGCGACGCTAAACATCACCAATCAGGGCAAAGGTAATCAGAAAATCTTAAGCTGGTATACAGACCTTGAAGAAGAGCATATTTTCAAAATTACGCGTGACGGTAAAGAAGTTAATTTCTTTGGTCCTCACTACAAGCGCCCGGCTCCTACTGAAGCTGACTTTATCAAGTTAAAGTCTGGCGAAACACTCACAAAATCATTTGAGCTTTCAGGCCTTTATGATCTTAGCCAGCCAGGCAACTACGAAATTAGTTATGATGTTGAGTCATTTGATCTTTTCGGTAAAAATGAAATCCCGAGCATGACTACAAGAACGATGGGTCAGCAATCGATGATGCGTGCCGATGTAGCAGAACTCAGCTCAAATTCGGTAAACCTATGGATTGAAGGCGTGGCAATGACGAAGGGCAATGTTCAGGTCAGTGCAAAGCCAACAGCAGGTGCGGCTGACTGTACTGATGGCACTTGTTTTACAGGACGTTGTAGTAACAGCGAAAAAAACAGTATTTTGTCGGCGCTTAATGCTGCGGACCAAATTACGAATAACTCCGTTGCTTACCTAAATAGCCACTCAGCAAGCAATCCGTCTACCCGTTATCAAACTTGGTTTGGCGCAGCGACAAGCAGCCGCTATGCAACCGTGAAATCTAACTTCAACGCAATCAATGATGCAATCGACAACCAAGATCTCACTTTTGACTGTAGTTGTAACAAATCATACTTTGCCTATGTATATCCGAATCAACCATACAAAGTATACCTTTGTCGCGCATTTTGGAGCGCAAATGAGCTAGGTACGGATTCACGAGCAGGCACGATTGTTCATGAGCTAAGTCACTTTAATGCTGTTGCTGGTACGGATGACATCGTTTACGGTCAATCTGGTGCGAAAAACTTAGCAATCTCAAACCCGAGTCAAGCGATTCAAAATGCTGACAGCCATGAATACTTTGCAGAAAACACACCGTACCAAAACTAAGATATCCCCCTGAACAAGTATCGGGTTTAGACAACTGTCTAAACCCGATACTATTCACAGCGATTTCAGCTAACATGAAATATACTTTCTAAATTCATCTATTTTCTGAGGAATTTCATGACTTGGGTTATCGTCGCGCTGTGTGGTTTTATCCTGCTAGCCACGTTATTACCACTTGCTAAGCATCAACACTGGAGTGTTAGAGCGATGGAGTTCCCGCGGCTTCAGCTCGCTGTTATTACCGCATTTACGCTACTGCTGTCCACTTTTTATCTTCATCTTCAAAGCGTAGCCGCCATAGCTGTCGTTTCTCTATTGGGTTGTTTATGTTTTCAGCTTTGGTGGATTTTACCCTACACCCCACTTTGGCCGGTAGAGGTAAAAAAAGCGACAACCAGTACTCACACAATCAGTTTGATCACCGCCAATGTTCTGCAAACCAATCGACAGTTTAATCTGTTATTGGAGCAAGTTCGGACACATCAACCTGATATTTTAGTCACGTTAGAAAGTGATGAGCTATGGGAGCAACAATTAGACTCATTGCTAGACATGCTGCCCTACAGTGTAAAATGCCCACAATCTAATTTATATGGCATGCACGTTTATTCTCGCTACCCGCTAGATGAGGCAGAATGTGAGTATATTGTTGAAGAAGGCGTGCCTTCGATACATGCGAAACTCAAGCTCGCTCCCCATCTCATGATCCAAACACATTTTTTGCACCCGGCACCGCCAAGCCCCACTGAGAACGAAACAGCCATTGAGCGAGATGCAGAACTCGTCGTTGTAGCCAAACGCGTCATAAATGAGCCTTTGCCAACTATTGTTACTGGCGATCTTAATGATGTTGCTTGGTCTCCAACTACGAGATTATTTAGGAAAATAAGCGGGCTTCTTGATCCTAGAGTTGGCCGAGGCATGTTTAACACTTTTCATGCACAGTACCCGTTTGCTCGATGGCCGCTGGACCATATGTTTTCGAGTCACCATTTCACGGTAGTCGATATTAAACGGCTCGCCAACATAGGGTCTGATCACTTTGCGCTCTATGCAAAACTCGCTTATCAGCCCGTCAAAAATGAAGAAGAAGCGGGACTTGAGCTGAAAAAGGAAGATATACATCGCAGCAAAGAAATTATTGAAAATGCCGTGGCAAAGCCGAATTGCAAATTATGATAGTGAATTTAAGTACGGTAAGTGTGTACGAGTGCTATAAATAGGGGTTTGTAGATAGCTTCAGCTTGAAGTCAGGATCGCTCACTGACCTCAAGCCGAAACGTGTATTTACGACTTCAGAGAATTAATCCAAGTCTTGATATCTTCTTCAACAAGCGCCATTGGCCTTGCGCCTTTTAGCAACACCACGTCGTGGAATGCTTTAATATCAAACTTATCACCTAGCTGCTGCTTAGCATGCTCTCTAAGTTCAACCAATTTGAGCATACCTAACTTATAGCCAAGTGCCTGTCCTGGCCAAGCGATATAACGGTCGATAGCAGATACCACATCACTCATCGCCGTACCTGTTGCATCAGCAAAATACGTGATCGCTTGATCGCGTGTCCACTTTTTATAGTGCAGGCCTGTATCAACTACCAGTCGAGCCGCACGATATGCTTCAGCTTGCAGACGACCTAAGTCTCCAAATGGGTCGTCCTTATACATCCCCATTTCGTAAGCCAGTAACTCAGAGTACAGCGCCCAGCCCTCAACATAACCATTAAATGAGGCATTTTGACGCATCAAACCGATTTCTGTTTGCAACATATTAAGCGCAATTTGGAAGTGGTGACCAGGGACCGCCTCATGATACGTCAAGGTTTTCATCCCAAAGCTTGGTACTGCTTTCATGTCTTTTAGGTTGATTGAAAATACCCCAGGACGACTGCCGTCAAGCGATGGGCCATTATAGTAACCACCCGGCGCACCTGCTTCCACTGCTTTTGGTATACGCTTAACTTCAACAGGTTGCGGTGGAATAGTAGAAAAATAATCTGGCGCTTTTTGTAAAATAGTCTCTATTTCACCACGCAAGAATGATAATAACGCTTCACGACCCTCATCAGAATCCGCATATAAAAATCTCGACTCTTCATTAAGCTGCTTCATCCGGTCACCAACGGTGCCTTGTGAATAGCCATTTTGCTTGAGGATTTCGTCCATACGCTTTGAAATACGCTCCACCTCAGCAAGACCAATTTGGTGGATCTCTTCCGCACTCATATCAGAATCCGCCAAATAAGTGATCTCATGCTGGTAGAATGCTTCACCATTTGGTTGGGCCCAAATACCGACATTTTCAGGCGCTTTACTCTCTAGAGCGTGCATAATCGCAGAGACATTTTTAAATTCAGGATAAAGCTTTTGCTCAACAATTTGTGTTGCCTGCGCAACATAGTCAGCAGCGGCTTTATCCGTAATACCATCAAGATTCGCAAGTTTATCTTCAAACGATGTAACCAAAGGGTGTTCTGCACCACTTGGCGCCGTGAAGTTATCTAAATAACCTAACGTGTTTGGAAATAAAACTTTTGGTAAAATTACACCTTTATTGGCATCCGCTTTTACCTTGCTTGCAACTTGCTTCGTCACTTCAACAAAGGCGTTAAGGCGCGCAACATAGTCTTTTGCATCTTGCTCGCTCTCTATTCCATGTTGGTCTTTTAGCACATTCGGAATATCAAGCAATGGGCCTGACAATTGATTGACAATGTATGGCAGGTGTCCGCCCCAAGTATCAATATAACCTGCTGAGAATCCTTTATCGCCAGCATAATAACGTGCAATTACTTCATTGACTTTAAGGTGTAATAGGTCATCAGGGTTCGCCACTCTCGATTGTAATTGTTTTAATTTATCAGCGGCTGCGTTCATATCCACCTGTAACGCCTGCATACCAACAACCGAGTAATCCGGCAGTCTATTTGCATAGTGACCATATTCACTGCTTGATAATTTGAGCGAAGTGGCAAGCGCGGGTTCGTGGTTAATAAACTGCTTGGTGTATTGTTCTACGGCTTTGTCGATTTCTGCACGAGAGAGAGTTGATTCAGTGGTTTTAGCAACAGATGCAGTCTCTGTTGCAGGCTTGTCTTGAGCACATCCGCTCAAACCTAGCACAACAGAGAGTGCTATCAAGCTTATTTTGTTCATTATTACGCCGCTCCATTAGGGTTGTTGTCAAAGCTAAAAATACCAGTGCAGATCAGACTGGCGATGGAATAGTCATACCAATTTGAGGAAGCAAATGGGTATAAGCACTTTATTCAGAAATGAGACTGTAATAAAGTGCTCACGCTATTCTCATAGATGCAACTACAAGTAACATATTTGCGCTTTTGTTACAGCTATAAAAGATAGAATCCTGCAAAATAAGTTACTTTCTTTGCAACTGAACTAACCAATAATCTGAAATAGAGTGCTTAATCTTCAAGCAACAGAGGTTCCGGTATTTCGTTATGGCCAAATGCACAATCAGCAATAACTTGCTGCACGCGACCAGATGACTTGTCAAACACAAAGCAAGCGTGCGAACTTTGCTCTAACTGTAAGCTGATGGTGATACTCAAACTTTTAGGTAAAGCTTGGGCTATCACGTCTCTTGACGCTTCTGTAAAAAGCACAGATTCATGGGTATATTGATAAAACTGCCCAAACTGCAAATCACAATGATCGCCTTGCTGTAAGTCCTTCCTATATTCATATTGGTAGAGCTTGCTGCCACAACCGGGACCAAAATAACAGGTCGTCAATGCGGTAAAATTGTAGTCCCGCACTTGCGGAATAAAACAACGCTGAGTTCCTCGCTTTGGCGTTGGATGCCAAATCTGCGCACATACTTTAAAAAATGGTCGTTTATTTTCATAAAGAACATATAGATCATCATTGTCCAACATCCCTCGGGCATGATGTTGGTAGTTACTGCTGCCCGCAACTTGTGTCGCGAGAAATTGCTTGTTTTGCGATAGCCGATACAACATTTCAGCAAGCAGTCTTAAGGTACTGTTATCCAAGCAATCAGGGCCAGTATATAAGCTAGAAACACAATTAACAAAATCACTAAAGCTAATTGCCTCATGACTATAAAAGTTATCGAATTGGCGTGCCATATTTCTTCCTTGTTTGTGAGCGTTTTAGTCAAGTGAGTGTAGAGATCACTAGCTAAAATTCGTGTTTTTTAAAACAGAAACTTGCAAATATCCGATTGCAAACTGCGCTGTTTTCTTAGTCCCTAATTAAAGCTAATGCAGACTGAGGAGAACGCAACAAATTAATTACAATTTTGGCGACAGCCAAGTTAAGACTATTAATGAGATGAGTCAGGAATGGCGGTTTAGAGTTAATACGTTATACAGAGCGTGGGAAGAGCATGAGTATATGTCATAAAAACGTCATGCAAATTTATACACTGAACAACATGAGATACAGGGACTGAGCCGAATGCTATATCTATATTGTATTTTCGTCGTTTCGAATCGAACTAATCAGCAAAACAAGATAAATCACGGCCCAAACTTACTTAGATTTCGACTCAGGAGTTACCTCGTCTTGGCTAAACATCTCAGCCTGTGTTACTTGAGAAGAGATGCTATGAGCATCGGTTGTTAACGTTAGAATAACAAACAATACTGTCATCAGTGCAAATGCAATATTGACCGTTTTCCCTAAAAAGCGTGTTTTTAACATCACGATTTCTCCTATAACTTATCACTACTAAGCTTAGTCGAAATCGTGCGCAAAAAGGTTTAATTCAAACAAAAAATAATTTATAACACGCAATTATAAAAATGTATGAGTTTACGCGCTAGCCAATAATCGAGTTAATTGGCTTTACCACTTTGGTAAGCCTGAGTCCCCCATAATGGCACTGTTGATAGGCTATGCTTAAAGCTACCAGAGGTTTCTTTTGTGGTGTAAGCTAAGTACATCAAGGTTTGGTTTTTTGCATCAAAGATCCTTCTCACTTTCATTGATTTAAAAAACACACTTTTTGATTTTTTAAATACCACTTCACCAGAATCACTTTTATCTATATTCGCTAGCATTGCAGGTGTTATTTCACTCGTTTGACGGCAAGAAATAGAGCTATCGCTAGGGTCCGAAAAGCTCAAGTTATCTTCAACACTCGCCACATGGCAGGTCACACCCGTTACAACGGGATCAACCATCGAGTCTAATTTTATATCTTTGAGCGTAAATAGACCGAGAGATACATCACCAACCTCACTGTCAGAGCAACCAAGTAACGTACAAGATGCCAACAATGCAAATATCAGCTTTTTCATTGTTTTTCCTTTAGATTATCGACGTATAAAAGAAGTATACAGAGCTAATACTCTAAGCTATTTGAAAATTTTCGCAATTCGCAGTCTTTAAAAAATAAATAACCATTCAAAAAATCAAAATAATTATTCACAAAATACGAATAAGCATGTTAGCATGCGCCGCAGTTTCAGGGTGGTTAAAATTACCTAAAGCATGTACAAACATGGCGATTCAATTTACCACCGGTTGTATGAAATTCTCTCTAAACTCGGGACAGAAATGCACCACCTGCATAGTTACCCACTTATAAAGATTGAAATTTCGTCACGTTTAATTCTTAATTTGAGGTTCCACCATCCATGAGTAAGCTCCATCCAAGCTTAGTCGCACTAGCTGTTAGTTCGAGCTTTTTTGTTGTTAGTCAATCAAAAGCAGAAGAAAGTAAAATTCAAGAAAAGTCAATTGAACGAATTCAAGTAACAGCCACTCGACGCACAGGTACAGTTCAAGAAGCACCATTAAACATTACTGCCGTCGACAGCGATGTCATGAGCGACCAAAATATTGGCGATCTTGAAGATGTAGCGAGATGGGTTCCGGGTCTGACAATCACAGAGCAAGGTGGCCGCGAGGGCTCACCTATTATTGTTCGAGGCTTGAATACTAATTCGTCGGAACGTGCTTCTGACTCAGGAACCGTGGCAACTTACCTCGGCGAAATCCCAATCAATGTCGATTTGCGACTAACCGATATCGAACGTGTAGAAGTCTTGATTGGACCGCAGGGTACGCTATACGGTGCAGGCACGCTAGGTGGTGCGATTAGAACTATGCTTAAAGCGCCAGTGCTTGACGTTATTGAGGGTAAACTCAGTGGTGACTTATTCAGTATCAATGAAAGTGACAGTTACGGTCATGAAGTGGGTGCTGTCTTCAATATGCCTGTAGTGATGGATGAATTAGCCATTCGTGCGAGCGTTAACCGCTATCACAACCCCGGCTTTATGGATTACAGTTATGTGGTTAAGCAAGCTGGCGTTTCAAACCCAGATCCTGATTGGTCCAATGCTGAGGATGTAAAAGCAAACATCAACGCAGTTGCGGATGCAAATGATGAGACCATTACGACCACACGGGTTTCTCTACGTTGGTTGGTGAGTGAGAATATCGATACCACGCTGAACTATTTTCACCAGAAGCAAGAAAATGGCGCTAACTCAATTTCACAATATCAAAGCCTTGCAGCACAGCACCCGCTTGCCGATACGATCAAACCATACGAGTCAGCCTACCGCGTGCTTGAACCTAACGAACAAGAAGACGACCTGCTTAGCCTTGAAATCAACGCCGATTTAGCGTTTGCTGATTTAATTTCGGCATCCGGTTGGTCAAGTAAAGAACAACAAGGCCAACGAGATCAAACCGATCTACTCTATGATATTTGGCCGGGTTATGCCGATTTTCCTAGTTTCACCGCGTTGACCAAAGACACCACAGATCAAGACACTTTTACCCAAGAGATCCGTTTAGTCTCTAAAGGGGATGACGCGCTAAATTGGATTGCTGGGGTATACTACAGTAAACAAGAAATTAGCTCGGACGATAGAGAGTACACGCCAGGACTCACGGAGTTTTGGGGCGATGAAATCGACAATGTTGAGCAAGACCTTGAGTATATTGCACTTACCAATGCCACCAGCAAAGAGTCAGCATTGTTTGGCGAAATTGGCTATGCATTTTCAGATGATTTTAATATCACAGTGGGCGCTCGTTTCTATCGCTATGATGTTAAAACTGAGTCAGCGGCAGAAACCCCGCTCTATTCTGGTGGCCTGCCAAGCCTCGAACAAATTTCATTTGAACAAGTCAGTGCCAAAGACAATGGTAGTTTGTTTAAGTTTAATGCCAATTACACTTGGCAAGATGGACTGCTGACGTACTTCACGGTCAGTGAAGGATTTAGGTTAGGCGGTGGCAACGGTTTGGAGTCGTGCCCAGAAACACTACCTGAGCAACAGATCATCTGTGCACTGCCGCATGAGCTTAGCTATAAACCAGATACCACCACTAACTATGAGCTGGGATTAAAATCTACATGGCTGAATAACAAGCTGCATTTTAATGCCGCATTATTCAGTGTTGATTGGGAAGATGCACAGATCTCATCTGTGACGGTAAACGGCCAAGAGATCATTACCTCTAATGCAGGATCTGCGAACTCTAGTGGGATTGAGTTGTCAACCCGCGCTATATTGAACGACCAGTGGACGGTGTACGCCACCTATTCTTATGCAAAAGCACAGTTGACTGATGATGCACCTGCCCTGTTTGCGGTATTCAAAGAAGGTGACTATCGCGCTGAAGAAATCGCGCTTTATCAGCCGTACTATGACGGTACAGATGGCGACCGCTTACCTGGCGCCCCAAAACAGCAGTTCTCATTCGGCTTAAGCTACGAGCAAGAGGTGTTCGACGATAAAATGCTTAACGTTAATTACGGAATAACAGCGCAAAGTGACGTATACACTAAAGTCGGACTCAAAGCTGACGGAGAGGTATTACCAGGATTTGCCTTGTCTAACCTCAGTGCAAAGCTTTCAAGCGAGCAATGGGCCGTCACTTTTTATGTCGACAACCTGTTTGACAAATTTGCTTTCACCTCGGTAAGGCGCGACAAATCTTGGGCTGGTGAAGCTAAATTCGCGGCGTTAAACAAAGCCTTGCCAGAGCAACAGCGTGTGTACGGACACTATGTCACAACACCTCGTACCGTTGGGGTCAAGCTTAACTACCAGTTTGAGTTATAATCAGCAAAAAACTAAAATAGAGAGTGAAGTTACCTTCACTCTCTTTACGTTGCGATGACATCATACAATCAGATCCAAAGCTATATTCAACAGCGTCAATTTCAAGCGGCACATCAGGCATTAGTCGCTCGCATCAATACCAATGCCAACGATCACCACGCGTACGCCTTATTGGCCGAATTGAATATTACACTCGGTAATCTCAGTAAAGCGCTAAAAATTTACGACAAGTGCCTAAGTTTATTTCCATGCGCTCTTTACTCCCTAAGTGCAGCCAAACTTGCGCTTTTTACCCAAGCACCATTAGCGGCAAAGCGCTATATTCTGCATTTGCTGGGCAACACACAATTGTCGGGGTCAGAGCACGATACCCTCGCAAATATCTTACTGAGATTAAACCAATATACTGACGCTGGTTGGCATTTTAACCATGCCTATACATGCTCACCACACAGTCCTGAAATCGCGCTCAACTATGCAATGCATTTAAAGATGTCTGGTGAATTAGCACAAGCGCGGACGCTGCTTGCCTCTTTAGTGCAAACAAACCCAAGTAATGCAAAGTGCCAGTTAGCCTACTCAGAGCTTACTCCTGTAGAATTAGCACCGACTCGCATCACTCAGTTAGCAACTGAGATAACAGCGCAAACTGCGCCTCTTGCATTACAACGGCTTTACCATGCGCAGGCGCTCGAATACGAAAAGCAGGAAAATTATCCCAAGGCATGGCAAAGCTTTGTGGCCAGTAAACAAGCGATAAGTACTGAGATTTCCTATTCATCTAAACAAATGACTGGCTATTTTCAAGCACTTGGCAAACTTCTAGACAAGCCTATTGATTTTGCTCCAGAGCAAACGCTTGCACCTGTATTTATCATTGGGCTACCACGCTCAGGCACCAGTTTAATGGAGCAGATCTTAGCGCAATTGTCGCTACAACCGCTGGGAGAGACCAGTATATTGCCCCAAGCACTTAGATTTTCCCGTGACTACGACAGTAATATTCAACATATCAGCCGAGCCTATGAAGAGGCTGCCGCAATTGAGCAATACCGCCTCTTCACAGCGCAGTGTTTTGCTGGTGCTCAACGTTTTGTAGACAAACAACCATTTCATTTTTTCTTTATCGATTTGCTTGCAAAGGCGTTTCCACGCGCGAAATTTGTCGTGATGAAACGAGACAGAACAGATACTTGTATCGCAAACTTCCGTCAATTATATCAAACGAATAGCCCCTTTCATGGCTACTCATACCGGATGCAAGATATTCAAGCTATGTATGATAATACTTATGCGTTTTTGCAAGATGCCGCACAAAAACATCCGACTCAAATTAAATTTGTGAATTATGAATCGCTGGTAGAAATGCCTCAGGCTGTGATGAAGGAAGTCTGTCAATTTCTCGAGTTGGATTGGCAAGACAATGCACTTCACTTTTATAAGCAGGGTTATTACTCAGCGACAGCCAGCAAAATGCAGATCAGACAACCATTGAACAATGCAAGTGTGGGCAAATATCGAAATGTATACCCAATATAGGAATATTGCGACATTACAGTGATGATGCTAACGTTAAGCAAAAGGAATACAAAACAATAACGATATGAAGCAATTACTCCCTATTATATTTCTAACTACGTTAGCGGCCTGTACGCCATCAGAAATCACCAAAACTGAGCAAGCATTCACCCTCGCTCAGCAGCAACGAAATTTAGATGCCCAACTTAACGCGCTCAGTTCACTCAATGAGTATGATAATGATAAGTGGCAAGCGTTATACCTAGAAACATTGAATGCCTCCACTTTGCTATCTGATGCACAGCATGCCTATGACAACGGCAATATTGTTGCTGCCCAAATAAAAGCTGGACAATCCAAAGGTATTAATAACTCATTGCAAGCGGATACATTACTGCGTGCGTTATCTGTAGATTATCCGCTGACTGAATTGATTGATGAATTAGTCCAATTGCAAACGACAACAAGTAAAAATGAATTATCGTTCGCCCCTTTTTTTAACCATCCTCCTAGCAAGTGGAATACTATCGAAGTCAATCAAAAGTTGCTTGCCATAAATACTAAAATAAAAACAATTAACAAGCAGATGGAAATACTGCGCAATAGCCAAAGACAAACTCAGAGTTACCAAACCGTACTAACTGAGGCTAAACGACAAAGAGATTTACTAGCTAAACAGGAATCTATTTTTTTAAGCTACTTGCAACAACAGTTCAGTGTTTTACATCAGCCGCAATTTGCAAAAATTTATCAAACAGTCGCCGAGCAACTCAATAACTTTGAAGAACGCGTGGTAGCCTCGATGATCCGCCAAGATCAAAATAAATTAATTGAGACAATGCAGCATCAAAGCGAGCTGCTGTACAACATTGATCTCATGTTAAAGCAGACAGGCTCTGCAAGACATGCTGAGTTTGAGCCTTTTTACCTTGCTTATATTCAACTGCTGAATAAGTCCAAAGATTACAGAGAGTATGCTCGGCAAGGCAAAGCAGCCCTCGCATTATTTGAGCTCGCAAGCGCCCCCAACAATTTTTATCAACAGTATCAGATACTAGTGTCAGAGCCACTAACACTGAGCGATGATTTACTCGCTTTTGCACGCTCACAAAATGAATCAAAGTTTTTGTATAAAAAATACTAGCGACTAGCTATCCACCATGCGAGTATCACAATTGCCGTTGTGAGAATAACGGCTTTTATTTTATGTTTTTTAATTAGCTTTTCAGCCTGATCACCAGCAAAGTAAACGACCGCCGCCAAGCCAAAATAGCGTAGTGAACGGGCAATACAAGTTGCAATTAGAAATTGTAATAGTGAGAATTTTGTAGCGCCTGCTGCTAACATGGCAACCTGAAAAGGTACTGGCGCAATACCTAAGGTCAACACAAACCAAAATCCCTGACTTTGCATCTGCGCTTTCACTTGCTCAAACTGAGACGGACTCGACAGCAGCTCAATAACGGAATCCCCCACTGCATCAAATAAATAGTAACCCAACGCATAACCAAATAAGGCACCAATCACACATCCAACCGTCGCCATTAACGCAATTAGCCATAGCTTTTCTCGCCTTGCTTGCATAAGCGGCACCATCACGGCTTCAAGCGGAATAGGCACTATGGTTGACTCTAAAAAAGAGGCAACCGTGATCCCTTTGAGCATATTTTTTGATTCCACTAATCGCTTGGTCTTCTGCTTCAATTCAGCCGTTAACGCCATCACACTTCCCCTAATGTTCTCAGTAATGGAGACAAGCATAGCCTAAGCTAAGTTTCTCCTTCCTGAATTAAGCAGTGCTTTATATATGCGGGTATTTGTATGTGCGGACAAATGCGGTACCCTGTTTTAGAGTGAATGGTTGGAGGGATGTTTCTGTGAATTATTTGGCGCATTTGTACTTTGCCAAACCGACTGCCGCATCGCACTTTGGCAACTTGCTCGGTGACTTTCAAAAAGGCGTGAATATACAAGCACTACCTAAACCTGTGCAACTTGGTCTACAAACACATAGACAAGTCGATAAATTTACCGATAGCCACTCGATTACAAAATCCGCTAAACAACTTTTTCCGCCCACGCGTCGCCGTTTTGCAGGCATTGCACTGGATGTGTTATATGACCACTTTTTGATTAAACACTGGCAGCAATATCACGGCACCTCGCTTGACGACTTTAAACGTCAGAGCTTTTCCTTGCTTCACGATAACTTGCACATCATGCCTGCACACATGCAACGAGTCGTTAGCGCAATGACACACAATGATTGGTTTGCCAGCTACGAATCCGTAGCAGGTGTAGGTCATGCGCTCGATAACATCGCTAAACGTATTCGTTTTCAAAACCAATTTGGAGGCAGTGAAGTGGATATAAAAAAGCACTACCACCGACTTGAATCTGGATTTCACACCTTTTTTCCGCAGTTAGTTGAGCACATACGGCAGCAATCCATAGAGTCCTAAAAGATAAAGTAAACTGTCGTCGTGACACCCAATACCAGCGACAGGCTACTCGTTGAAGTGAAGCTTCCGACTAAATCCGCTCAAAACGATATAGGCCACGCCAAATCACCGCGCTGATCTCACCTTTGTCATTCGTTTCAATGGTGACATCCGCGCCCCCTTCAAGCTCAATCAGAGTGTCTTCCTCTGTGGCAACAAACGCCATCAGATTATCGCGGGCCATATCTAAGACGTTAAATCGCGTCCCCTCTCGGGTGATTTTCATTTTAAACTGATGATCTTTATCATAAGCATACAGACCTTCCAATTGCTTTGCGCGTGCTTCAGATAATGTAATCGCAGTTATCTTTTTACTGCGTAGAAAATCCCAGCCGTAATATTCGCTGATGGCAATGCGAAGCTCACCGAACACAGTACTTGCTGAGTCGCCATTCGACATCAACACCATACCCTCTCCCTTTTCTACATATGCTTCAAAACGGTTGCTAAAGCCTTTATTTTTACCACCGTGGGTGAAGATAAGCCCTTGTTCACGCTCTTCAATCTCTGGTCCCAAGCCCCATACGTCATGATGAACTTCAAGCATTTGCTTCGCCAGCTTAGGCGTGATGGGCCCCACGGTATTGCCAGCATACGCTTGTTGTACAGCCATAATATATTTAGCGAGATCCACCGGAGTGGTCCAAAGGCCAGCCGCGGCTTGTTCTGGATAAACATGCCAGTCCCCCTCGACTTGCTCGCCTTTATCGTCAAACGCAGCACTGGCTTTTGACCATAACGTTTTCGGTAGCGGTTGCGCATAGGTGCTGTTGTGCATCCCTAGCGGAGTTAAAATTGCCTGCTGGACATACTCTTCAAACGGCATTTTTGTCACATCTGCTACGAGCAATTCCATTACGGTGTAGCCACCGCCAGAATAGCGCCAAGCTTTACCTGGCAAAGTGTCAACCGTCACTATGTCGGTATTGCCTTTACCCATTAAGACTTCAACATCCGTTGGAATTTTACTACCACGCACGTAGCCCGGAAAACCATGTTGAGTGAGCCCCGAGGTGTGAGTCATTAACTGCCTCAAAGTAACAGGATTGGCTTTGGTAAATTCGTTCGTTGGTACTTTCCAAGAGGTGAGATATTGATTAACGTCAGCATCTAAATCAACTTTACCATCTTGCGCTAACTTTAATACCGCAAGCGCTGCAACGGGCTTACTAATTGACCCTGCCTGAAACAGCGTTTCAGTGGTCACTTTACGATGTTGCTTTTTATCTGCAATGCCAAAACCCTCAGCCCACACCACTTTACCATCTTTGATCACGGCAAGGCTTAAGCCCGGCAAATGCGTTTCTTGAAGACGCGTCTGCAAATCTACAGGTTTATATTTTTGGCCTTCCAATTGCACTCTAGGTAAAAGATTTTGTGCAACTTGTTGAACTTGATTTTGAGCCGAGTCAGTGGCGAAGGATGTCTGACTTAGCAAAGACGAGCAAAATATGGCGCAGTACAATAGTTTCGACATGATATTTCCCTTGTTATTATCGTTATTTACTCACTTTACACACTGATAAATGTGCCGTGAATGAATAACAGTATAATCATGAGATGAAGAAAAATGCACCTACATCAACTTTGTGCCTGAGATACTCGGCGATTAACGGGGTAACGCTCGAAATCCTCCCAGTAATGAATACCACCTATCATCTCTTTTACTTGATAGCCCATTTTTGCGAGCTTACAGGCGGCCTTTGTTGCGCCATTACACCCAGGACCCCAACAATAAACCACGATTGGCGTAACCTTGTCATACTTAGCCATCGTCAGCTCGCTTATGTCTGCGCTTGGCATATTGACTGCGCCCTGAACATGACTTTTGGCAAAGGCTTCATTCGACCTGACATCAAATAGCACAAAATCCTGCAGTCCCGTTAACATCGCCTGATAAACATCAGCACAATCCGTTTCGCAAGCCAGCTTCATTGCAAAATACTGTGATACATCTACTTTCATCTTCTAACTCCTATTTAAATACTCTGGGTCCTAAATAATCTGAGCTGCGGATAACTATTTAACCTCACCCGAGGTCAACCACGTTACGCATTCGATCGGCGTTAATGAATTCATATATTTTGAAGGCGATGTTCATCATTTCAGAATAGGCAATCGAAGCAAGCTCATTTAAACTGGTGCTATCCAGTACGTGATTGAGTTTAGTGCAATGGAGTTTTACCATTTAAGGTCGTTTGTTGCGGTTGCAGAAGCCCAAAATCTAACAGCAGCAGCGAAACGACTGTACACCACACCACCGGCTATCAGCGCCCATATCAAAGCGCTTGAAGAAGAACTCAATACCCAGTTGTTTCACCGTTCCAGTAAAGGGATGCAGCTCACAGAACAAGGTAAGATCTTGCTAGACAAAGCTAAGTTAACGCTTGCAAGTGCAAATGATTTAATGCACACCGCAGCGCAAGCCAAAACAGTGCTCACTGGCGAGTTCAGACTTGGCTTGAACCACCCTATTGGCACCTCGAGCGAGCTTGACACACTGATAAAAACCCTCAACCAGCACTTTCCAAGTCTTTCTTTTTCGCTGGAATTACTCTCAAGTGGTGTCATCGTCGACAAACTCAGTGATGGCCTCCTTGATGGTGGAGTTATTTATGGCGAAGTACCTGCACATTTTAGCGCTGTACCGCTCACAGAAGTTGCGGTTACCACCGCTTATCCTGCATCTTGGCCCATGCCATCACATAAAGCCGAATTGGCACAGATGACGTGGATACGTATGGGAAAAGGCTGTCCTTTTGATAAGCAACTTGATCAACAGCTAAGTGAAGTAAACGCGGTAAATATTAATGCTGCGGATGAGCGCTCCCGCTTGGCTTTAGTTAAGGCAGGGCTCGGCGTGAGTTTTATTGAAGCCAACGCCATTACAGAACAAGAATTAGAGGTTGCCTTGTCTAGTTTGCTAGACTTTTCGCTCCCCGTACATTTTGTCGTGGCAAATCAAGCGCTCACAGAGCCTAAAGTGAACGCCGTGTACCAAGTCGTTTGTGCATCTATTGATGCTGCGCAAGGATAATCCCCTGCTGCTTTTTCGGCATTTTTTCGACTACAAGGCGAAATGAGTTATCCATCATCCGCTCAAGTTCTCCAGTTGGAATGGAGCCATCGAGCACCACCGTGTTCCAGAGCTTTTTATTCATGTGGTAACCCGGTAACACCGCACTAAAAATATCTCGCAGCGCTTGCGCTTCGTCAGGATCGCATTTGAGATTTACGCGCCAATGGGGATGCTCGTCTTCTTCTTTACCCATTTTACCAAGCGCCAACGTCGCAAACATTTTGTCCTTCACTTTATATACATCAACGCCTTCACCAAAAGGCTGACTTACACTGGTATAGGGTTTTGCAAGCAAGTAGTCGTGTACTTGTTTATGATCCATCTTATTCTTCTGCCCTTAGATTAATCCTGCCGCTTAGCAGTAAACCATAATACCAAGCGGCGTAGTAGCATTTATTACTCAGGTTGTGGTACCAGTCCTTGCCAAATCCTTCGTTTTACTAGGTATAAAAGGAACTGTATATTTAAACACTACTGACACTCCCTGACACAACATCGTGGTTTACTAATCTTGAACTCAAAAAGGAGAAAGACCATGCAACAAAATGTCGTAGAGATTGTAAAATTTAAATTGGCTCTTGGTGCTACAGAGAGCGACATTATGGGTGTAAACCCAGCTTTTACCGAGTGGGTAGAACAGCAACCTGGGTTACTATATCGTTCGTTGACTAAAGACAGTCAGACTGGCGAGTATTTAGATATTATTTATTGGCAATCGATGGAGCATGCAAAAGCGGTTTCAGCGCAATTCCCAACAACCGAAGTATGCCAAAGATTAACGCAATACATAGACAGCGAGAGCGTCACCATTAGCCACAGTAATGTACTCTCTCAAACGCCATGTAGCGGTTAATTAATCTGAGATTTGAATAACAAGGAAAACTCGTGCATAAATCAGAACGTCTCTTTCAGTTAGTGGATCTGCTCAAGGGTCGACGATTAGCGGTTACCGCTAAATCATTGGCCGATCACTTTACGGTATCTGAGCGTACGATTTATCGCGATATTCAGGACTTACAAAGTTCTGGCGTGCCAATTGAGGGGGAAGCAGGTGTCGGCTATATCATTGGTGACTACCCTCTGCCCCCTATGATGTTTAGCTATGATGAACTCACCGCATTATTACTTGGCAGTAAAATGGTTGGAGCATGGACGGATCCCGAACTAAGCGCACATGCAAAAGCGGCCATTGCCAAAATAGAGGCCGTGCTACCCGCTCACCTCAAACAACAGCATGATCACTCCCCTTATTTGGTTTCGAGTTTTAAACACGGACCACAACAACAATCCTTTAGCGCTACACTTAGGCTGGCCATTGCGGCTAAGCAGTGTGTACAACTTGAATATCAAGACGTTGCAAAGCAACAAACCCAGCGTATTATCGAGCCACTCGGATTGGTTTATTGGGGTGGAAAGTGGACGCTGGTCGCATTTTGTCAGCTCCGCAGTGATTACCGTGAATTTCGCTTGGACCGTATCACCGCGATACATAAAAGTGAGCGGACCTTTACCGTAAGTCCTGATAAAAACCTCAGCCATTACGTTGAACTAGTCAAGGCCAAATACGCCGAAGAAATTGCACAGCACCAATGCCAAGCGCCTGATAAAAGTAGCAACTAATTCTAAGCTCACTGCCCGATTCATATTTTGTTACTATTACTTGCGCATCTAAAACCAACCTTTTCAGACTGCACCGCGACTAATTTTGTAAATCAGACTTATCCTTCGAGGTGCTTATGAAAACCACAAAATCAATACTCATTATTTCGGTAACACTGGCTGTGAGTGCCTGCGTTGGCTACTCCAATGCAAATCCAACAGAGCCGCAAACGCAAGGTAGCTACCAGCTTATCGCTTACCAAGACTGTAACCCAATAATCAAACACACCATGGACGCCGAACAGGTGGCTGCATACAAAGCACTCAAAGCGGCAGAGCTTGATATGTCGGCTTCTGAGTTACCAATGAAAGATATTGAAGACAAGCTCGCACTGCTTAGCAAAGAAATGGAAGCCATTAGTAAAGAGGCTATACAAGAAGACGACGATCGACTTGTGATCAATAAAGCGCTACTGGCTAAACAAGAAGAAAAGGCCAAGCAGATTGAGGCTGTAATTGAAAGCCACGCTGCTAATTTTGATGCCATTGACGACTATGCCG
The DNA here is from genome assembly GCF_002208135.1 of Pseudoalteromonas piscicida. Classification (NCBI taxonomy): domain Bacteria; kingdom Pseudomonadati; phylum Pseudomonadota; class Gammaproteobacteria; order Alteromonadales; family Pseudoalteromonadaceae; genus Pseudoalteromonas; species Pseudoalteromonas piscicida. Next base: position 857,998 of record NZ_CP021646.1, on the reverse strand, counting down.
AAAAAATCGAAGCCGCAGCAAATCGTTTTGATAAAGCTTTAAAACCCATAATCGGTGACTTAAAAGAGGTCAATATTAATATCATCGAACCCGGTGAAACCCCGAGTACCCGTTGCCTCGCGTCAAGCTAAACAAGTTGAACTGACTGAATGGAGGAAAATATTCCTCCAACTGTATTTGCTCATCACTTGCCTTACCATTTAGACAAAATGGTATGGACTTTAGCTGACAGGCGGTTTTGAGCAAAATATGGCTACTTCATGAAATGCTTTATGCGTATTAGTTCACATATAAAATGTGTTATGTTTGTTCATGCTAGCCTCAGCTGTTTAGTTATTTAACAAATTAATTATGGCTCTGCTTTATATAAAGCTAACCCACGAAAAAGAGAAGGCTAGCACGGTGTGGGAGTCATTATATCTATAGTTCGGAAGGTCGGCAGTGAATGATATTGAAAGGAATAAGTTAATCGAAACTAGCTGGGATTTGCATAGTTTGGTAGAAATTAGCTACCTTGGTAATCCCGCTACCAAAGGCGATGAAGAATGGCTAGAAAAACAGCGTATTCTATTAGCTGATATGGCCATTCATTTATTACAAACGGCTATTCAACCAGGTAACATAGAGCTTGATAAATTAAAAAATAACCTGCACTCAATTCTAACAATCACAGATCAATTTTTACCCCACTCGGGACTTAAAGAAGCAACAGAGAAACTTTACGAGTAAACATATAACACATGTCCAAGTTAGTATTGCCATAGTTAACTGTTGTCATGTTTTGCAGTTAACTATAGCGATAACAGCCAATGTTATTTATTGCACAAAGAGAAAGGTTAACACCCACTATTACGACCCTCTCACTCGATTAAGCGATTGGTTATAGTGCTTTTTGTATTGCTTCGCTAAAGCCTGACTGTCTTGGTAGCCAACCTGATTGGCTATCTGCTCCACACTCATATTGGTGCTATGCAATAGCTGTTTGGTGCGAACGAGTCGCGCAAGTCGCACATACTCAAAAGGTGTCATACTCGTGTGCTGTTTAAAACGTCGAATTAGCGTGCGTTCTGACATACAAGCCTGTTTCGCAAGGCTATGTAAGCTATGCGAAACATCTAGATTATCACTAATATGATGCTGTGCTTTGAGCAATTGCGCATCTCTATGTTGTAAAAAGCCACTGAGCTGCACAAACTCATTTTGACTCGCTTGCTCGTTTGGTATCGCCAGCCACGCGGCAATTGTTTTTGCTACTTCTGAACCCAGCACGTCGGTAATAAACCGCAGCATCAAGTGCAAGTAACTATGAGCCGCGCCCGCGGTATACACCATGCCGCTTTGCTCCGTTACCTTTTGGCTGTTGGGCTTTAAAACGGGATAATATCGTGTAAAAAAGGGCGTAAGCCACCAGCTACATGTAAATTGTTTTTGATCTAACAATCCTGCTGTGGCTAAAAATGCGGTACCGCAACATCCGGCAAGTTGATAAGTCGCGGGATGAAATTCAATACCATGCTTGTTTAATTGTGCTTTGACCTGTTGGCATTGTTGCCACAACAAAGGCTCTGACGAAAACTGGCTGCCGAGCCAGATAACGACATCAGCATCAGCCAATGCGCTAAATTCAGCATGACAAACAAATTCTAAGCCTTGACTACTCATCACCGACTTTTGCCCAGAAAGTGCAACCGTCTTCCAGCAAAACACCGTCTTACCAGCGACTTTATTTGCCACATTCAAAATATCAATCACGCCAGTTAATGCACTCGCAAATACATGTTCAGGACATAGCAAAATCACTTTCATGGCAATATCAAACCAAAATTAGTCATTATTGACACGATAAGTTAGCAATCAATCTAGTTAAAGTAAAACCTCTTTCAAACTCAGGAGCTTTACTATGTGGATCCATATTCCGATTTTATTTTTGCTTAGCCTAACGCTGTTATTATTCCTTTTGACCGCAACGAGTAGAATTCGCGCAGTCAAAAATGGTGATATTGCACTTCAAGATATTCGCTATGTCGAAAAACACGCCTTCCCCGAGCGCATAAGATTATTAGGTAATAGCTATGACAGCCAGTTTCAGCAGCCGGTTTTATTTATTGCACTACTGATACTTTTGCATATTGAGCAAATGACAGGACAATTTTGGTTTGTACTCAGTACTGTGTTTGTCGCTGCAAGATATTGGCACAGCTACGAGCACGTACTGGGCAGTAACTTACGATTAAGAACCCTAGCATTTGGGTTAAGTAGCTTTTGCTTGTTTTTTGCCTGGTTTAGCTTCTTGTTCGATAGGGTGTAAAAAGTCTCTGGTCAAAGGGTTTTTACACTGGCTAAGTTACGCACAAGTTTGTTACATTAACTACAACAATAACCTTAGGTTTTCGTTGTGCTGCAGTCTAGGTTGAATGGCGTCAAAATATACAGCAACTTTAGTGGGAAGCTTACGCTCCTACTCGCTGTTATTTACGGCGCCGTATTTTTGTTTAGCTCCTCAATTTTTGCGCTTGATGACAATTGCTCGCTCACGACCGCTCACGGCAACTCGATTTCGCTTGCTATCAATACCACGTCTTATAGCAAAATTGAGCGCGGCAACAACACCGTCTCTATAGCCTGCAATTTAAATGAGGACAGCGTTATTTCATTTGTAGATGTTGGCCTTAATCACTATCAATGGGGAGTCAATGTCCCGTCGCTAGTTAAGTTCTCACAGCCCGCATTTATCATTCCAAAAGGTAAGTACACAGCAACCTTAAGCTTAGATTCTATGCAAATTCATACGCCAAGATTTAGGCTGATGAGCGTGCCGAAATTTATTTGGGAAAGTCAAAAAACCAGCCTAGTCATGGGCGCATTTTATGGCCTTTGCTTTACCTTAATTTGCTATGTATTGATCATGGGTAGTCGCCTCAATGATCCTATATTTAGGCTTTACGGGGCTTATATCTTCTGTCTTTGTGGATTTGTATTATTCCAAGAAGGGCAATTAAATCTTTTTGTTTCATCCCAGTATAAATCATTACTCAAACACGCATATTTACTTAGTATTGGTCTCACTGTGGTTTCGGCAACCTGGTTTATGTTGAGTATCCTACTTGTTGACAAACAGTGGCCAAAACTTACGTTGTCACTTAAAAGTGCCGCGGCTATCGTGATGCTCCTAAGTGTACTTAAAATGTCCACCCAACAAGCACAATTGTCCTACTTATTTAGCCAAATAATGGCCTATATAACCCTCGTTATTGTCGCCACTCTCTTTGTGCTATCAGCTCTACAAACCAAGCGGAAAATTGGCGAAGCAAGTTTGGTTTTTGCGGCACTGAGCCTAGTATTAGTCGGTATGGTATTTCGCGTGCTTTTAGTGGGATATAGCCCATTTATGCAGCGCTATGCACTTATTTTTGCGTTTGCCATTGAGTCTTTGCTGCTTGCCGTCGCCGTGTCTAAACGCATTGGGCGGCTCAGACAGCAAAAGCAACAAGCTGAAAATGAAGCAAATTATGATCAATTGTGCGCTATTTTCAACCGTCGAGGCTGGCACAAACAAGCCAACGTGCTAGTCGAACAATTTAATAAGCGTGATGGTGTTCTGGCATTATTTTACGTTGATTTAGATAAGTTTAAGTTGATTAATGACCAATTTGGTCACGATGCTGGAGATAAGGCGCTTACCCATGTTGCGACGTTTTTATCATCAAGTATCAGAAAACAAGATATTGTAGGACGCCTAGGTGGTGATGAGTTTGCTGCCCTTTGCTTATTTGACGACATACAATCTGCAGAAGAAAAAGCACAACAGCTGCAACAACAACTCAATACCTTGCAATTTAGTCATGGGAAACAAAAGGTAGCAATTCAAGGTAGTGTCGGGCGAGCATTTGCCCAACACCCTATAACAGATATAAGCGATTTAATCGCACAAGCTGACAAGCAAATGTATCAGCAAAAAACCTTATCTTAAAGCTTAGGCTGCCTTAAGGTAAGGCTCTTGGCCTTTGTGCTTTACGCTACGTTGATAACTACCTTTGCCTTTTTTGCTCTTTTCAACTTTCGCCTTAAACAACGGGCTTGTTACCAACGCTTTTAGTGCGTTGTCTTTAATTTCACCACGCTGATGCGCATGCTGAAGTTTGCTTTTTTTAGTCATGACTTACTCCAAATAAGAATCATATAAATTGATAGTGTTGATGCATAATTTCCGACCATCAACAAGCGCGAATATTAACCTAAATGTTTTAAAGCGCAATGGTATTTAGCAATAAATTTTCGTCTTTTTTGACTGCTATTTTAAAGTTAAGTTCATACCTACGCTCTATACTTAAATGCAGCCCTTTCAAGTCAAGCTAAACATTCGCGACAATGACCGATATCAAGATTGCAACCGGGATCAGCATACATTATCAGGACGAGGGAGCGCCTCACGCCCCTGTCATTATTTTGATAATGGGTCTTGGGGCACAAATGACAATTTGGCCAGATGAATTGTACTTTGGGCTAGTCAATAAAGGTTTTCGGGTGATCCGTTTTGATAATCGCGACACGGGATTATCGAGCCACTTGGACCATTTAGGTTCACCGAGTGTGATAAAAACCATGCTGAGTAAAAAACTTCCCATCCGCGCTTCAGTTCCCTATACCCTAGAAGATATGGCCGAAGATGTTGTCGCTTTGATGGCAGGACTTAAGATTAAACGCGCCCACCTTGTTGGTGCTTCTATGGGCGGGATGATTGCACAAATCGTTGCCGCTAAGCATAAAAAGAAAGTGGTAAGTTTGACCTCAATTATGTCAACCTCAGCGTATCCCAAGTTTACCGCAGCAAATGTAAAAGTCATGCTGCAACTGGCAAAAGCACGGCCAAAGTCAGACTGCCACCAATCAGCCATTCAATACAATATAAAACTCAATCAGCTGATCGGCAGTCCCGCCTACCCTCAAGACGAAGGGACGCTACATCAACAAGCCAAACACAGTATTGAACGCGCACATAACCCGCAAGGATTTAAGCGTCAGCTTGCGGCGATTGTCGCAAGCCAATGTCGCAAGCACACGCTGGCAAAGATAAAAACGCCTACACTTGTGATCCATGGTACCGACGACCCTATTTTTCCCGCGGCCGCAGGCCAGCAAACCGCCGCTACTATTCGCAAATCCAAACTAAAACTGGTCAATGGGATGGGCCATGACTTCCCTCCAATGCTCATGCAAAAGATTGCTAAATGGGTGGCAAAGCATGTGACTAAAGCTGAGCGAAAGCGATTACAAAAGAAACAACGCAAACAAAATGCAGCCCAAGAGACTGCGAATAAAAAAATCCCGAAAAATCAATCAAACACACTCCAACCCAACTCAGATAACAATAAATAACATCTCTAACATTACGCCCTGTAAAGCCTGATGGTGCTAGCCTTCGCATCGTGATTTAACCTAAATTCGGAACGCCAATTCTGCCCTTATCGTTAAATTAAAGTAAATTTTCATTTGACAAACGTACATAAAAGCAACAACAATTAAACCGTTCCAAATCCATTTGGGCGCAAAAATAAAATAACCATGGATACAACATCAACCGATATCTGCCCACAAAAAAGTGGAACGATACAAAAGAGGTCAACATGAACATCACTATAGCTAAAACGCGATTCCAACGCTCTCTTATAGCAACCGCTTTGGTGAGCTTGGGCTTAAGCTCTGCGCACGCAAACAGCGATCTGACAACTGCCAATGCCGCTGCTATCAGCGTTTCTGGAGAAAACCAACCCTATGAAGGCAAAGTCAACGCATTTGATAATAACCACTACAGCAAGTGGCTTACTTTTTCAGCTTCCGGTTGGATAAGTTATGCGTTTAGCGAAGCGGTTAATTTAACAGCTTACACCCTCACTTCCGCGAACGATGCGCCACAAAGAGATCCTAAAAATTGGACGCTTCAAGGCTCTCAAGACGGTCAAGTGTGGTTCACTATAGATTCGCAAAACAATCAAAGTTTTGCTTCGAGACATCAAACTAAACAGTTCAATGTCAGTGCCAATCAAGCGTACCGCTTTGTGCGCTTAAATGTCACCGCAACGCAAGGTGCCAATCTGTTACAGCTTGCAGAAATAGAATTTATCGGTGCTCCGGCAAACGATGGTACAGCGCTGCCATTTAACCGAAGTGGCAGCGTTACCCCTGGCCAATGGGCGCATTTTGGGCCATTTAAAAGCTCAGCACCTATCACAGCAACCTTGACCGGCAGCGGTGATGCAGATCTATACCTAAAAGCAAATAGCCAACCGACCACCTCAAGTTATGACTGCCAAAGTATCAATGATGCCAGCTCCAACGAGCGCTGTGATATAAGCTCAAACGCACCGGTTTATGTCTCTGTACACGGTTTCCAAAGCGCCAATTATGAATTAACCGTCAGTAGCGATAGCACACCACCAAACGACACGTGGCAACGTCCGGAAGTAAACTTTGTTGATGTAAATCCCGAAACACAAGGCTCAGCATTATTTAAACGGATCATACCAAACCCAGCTGCACACATGGCCGAGCGCTGTGTGGATGTAGCAAAACTGCTATACCGCGACGCCAGTGAATCCCAGCGTTTTAGAAAATTGCAGTTTGAGCTGAGAGCCAAAGATCATTGGGGTAAGGATTTCGTTGCCTACAAGATGGGACAAGACGGCTCGGGTGAGATGACTATCGTCGTGAGCACCGCGCACTTAGAGCGTATTTATCGCGATAATAATAACAACGATGCCGTGATCCGTGATGAGATCGACGGCATTTTATTCCACGAAGTCACCCATGGTTACAATAACTCGCCGCTGACTCATGACGGCTATGGTGATGGCAAGGCAAACTGGGCTTACACCGAAGGTCTAGCTGATGCAGTGCGGATCGGTGCTGGTTTTCATAAATCTCGCTCACCAGATATCATCAACGCTAAACGCTGGCTTAGTGGCTACACCACAACTGGGTTTTTCTTGCATTACGTCAAACAACAGCACGACTCAGAGTTTATCTACAAGTTTAATAAAGCGGCGAAAGATATGGGCAATTATACCTGGTCATTCGATGCTGCATTTCAACACATCTTGGGCCGAAGTGTTGAAGATGTTTGGAACGAATATGTCGCCTTTATCCAAAATGGCGGACAGCTGGAGTATTAATTTTTAAATAGTAACTCTGCCACGTAAAAGAGTCTAAGAGATTCCTTTACGTGGTATTCGTTAATTTTGTGACGCCTGCTCATGGGACATTGTTTTCAATTTAATCGCAAGGCCACAGGAGAAGTATATCTTCACCACTCCAACAATGATCAAATGAAAGTTCGGGTGGGAAAGCAAATCTAAGTCATAGAGATAGGCTGCTTTTATTGGCGCGTCGCCATTTTCTATCACGGCGACTAGCCAATGATAGATTGCAATCCCCTCTTTGATCACCCCAAGCACTATCAAGGCTACACCCGTCAAAAACAACAAGCGACAATACCACAGTGCAGTTTCTAAACCCGGACAGCGTAAATTACGAAATGGAATAAATTTCATGCCAGTCCTTTATTTACCTTTTGATTGCTCGATTTTGATTAACTCAACGGTATGGTGCAACAAAGATAAATCCCCTTCTTTACCATGTCCAGGGACAACCATGTTTATTTCCGGATATCGGCTCAATACATTGTGTATAGATGCTTGCCACTCATCAACCGAAGCATCCTCCAAGTTACCTAAATTTTTACTCGCCACACTTTTCACAAAGCATCCAGCGAATAAAGTTTTAGATTGTGGCAGCCACACGACAATATTGTCTTTCGAGTGCCCTGCACCTGGGTAATAGGTTTCAACGACACCTGGCTTAATCGCTGATGAGGCTTGCGGCAAATTATGTGACGCGATTGTGCTGTGTTTTTGGGCTAATAGATGGTTAGTTTGGGCTGATGCATAGGTTGGGATCTGATGTTTATTTAATACCACTAGGCCACCGCTTGCATCTTGATGGTAATGCGTGACCACCGCCCCTTTAACATTGAGCTTGCGGTCCTCAGTCCATAAAAGCAGCGCTTCTGTGTCCTGCTCGGTCCAAGGTGTATCAACAATATACGCATCTTGACCGTCGACCACAACCAGCCCAGAGCCTGCCACTAACCCCCAAGGCTCAACTTGTAGCGAAGATTCATGTTTATAAACATGCTCTGCAATCGGCGTTACCACTAAAGTCGATGTTTCCGCTGCACCTGCCACGCAGGGTAACAAGAATAAGAAAGTAGCTAAAAACTTCACCTGAAGTTGTTCGTGTTAATTAAAAGTGACGAAAGACTATCAAGTTCAAGAATATAAAGTCCAGCAATAAAAATGCGCGGCAATCTAAAATCGCCACGCAAATGGTTGGAGAAGTGCAAATTAACCTACAAGTGCAAGCAAAATACCAGCAGCAACCGCGCTGCCCAATACACCCGCTACGTTGGGGCCCATCGCGTGCATCAACAAGAAGTTATGCGGGTTACTTTCAAGGCCGACCTTATTGACCACACGCGCAGCCATTGGTACTGCGGATACCCCTGCGGCACCAACCAGTGGATTAATGGGTGTATCGCTAAACTTATTCATGGTTTTAGCCATTAATACACCAGCTGCGGTACCAATTCCAAAAGCTACAGCGCCTAATGCTAGAATCCCCAGCGTTTCAACGGTTAAGAATTGATCTGCCGCCAGCTTTGAGCCAACCGCCAACCCGAGAAAAATAGTGGTGATATTAATCAACTCGTTTTGCGCCGTTTTACTCAAGCGGTCTACTACACCACACTCTTTCATCAAGTTACCCAAGCAGAACATGCCAACCAAAGGTGTTGCAGCGGGTAAAAACAGTATCGTCAGCCCCAGCACCGCCAGAGGGAATAGGACTTTTTCGGTTTTTGATACATGGCGCAGCTGCGGCATCGCAATCTGACGCTCTTCTTGCGTCGTGAGTGCTTTCATGATTGGTGGTTGAATGATTGGTACCAACGCCATATACGAATAGGCCGCCACCGCAATGGCCCCCAGTAACTCTGGCGCAAGCTTAGACGCGAGGAATATCGCAGTTGGCCCATCTGCACCGCCAATAATGGCGATTGCAGAGGCATCTTGCAGGGTAAACTCAAAGCCCGGAATGTAGTTCAGCAAGATAGCCCCAAACAAAGTGGCAAAGATCCCAAATTGAGCTGCGGCACCAAGCAACAGCATTTTGGGGTTGGCTATCAAGGCACTAAAGTCTGTCATCGCGCCAACCCCCATGAAGATCAGCAAGGGGAATACCCCGCTGTCTATACCAATGTAATACACGTAGTACAAGAGTCCGCCAGGATCTGCAAGTCCAGCAACAGGAATATTCGTGAGTATGGCGCCAAAGCCAATGGGCACCAATAGTAACGGCTCAAAGCCTTTGGCGATCGCAAGATACAAAAGTCCGCAGCCCACAGCCATCATGCAAAGTGCAGGCACGGTGAAGTTGGCAAGCCCTGTTGCTTGCCATAAATTAAGTAACCCTTCCATCACGACATCCTTATGCTAAAGACATGATGGCATCGCCAGCACTGACGGAGTCGCCTTCAGAGACGAGTAGCTCTGCAACTTGGCCACTGTGTGTTGCACGCACCTCGGTTTCCATTTTCATGGCTTCCATGATGAGCACCACATCGCCTTCTTGCACTTCATCACCTGCGCGCACCATAAGCTTAAAGATGTTGCCAGCAAGTGGTGCATTCAGAGTTTCACTGGAGCTCACCGAGGTTGATTGCGGGATAAGCTCACTGTCTTTAACTTGTACTTCTTTCAACTCACCACCTGGCGCAACCACCACATCGTATACTTTGCCATCCACTTTTACGCTATAACGCTCAGGTGCCGATGAATTTGCTTTAGTGGGCGCCGCTGCAGCTTTTTGTTCTTTGCTTTCAACAAGCGTTGGTTTTGGCTCAAACGCATCTGGGTTATTCCGATTTTTCAGGAATTTAAGGCCAATCTGAGGGAATAACGCATAGGTAAGCACATCATCAATGACCTCATTTGCCAACGTAATTTGCTCCTCTTTTGCCGTCGCGACTAGCTCGCTTTGTAAACTATCTAGCTCAGGTTCAATTAAGTCGGCAGGACGGCAGGTAATAGGCTCTGCGCCTTCAAGCACTCGCTGTTGCAAAGCTTGGTCGACTTGCGCAGGTGTCGCCCCATATTCGCCTTTCAGCACGCCAGCCGTTTCTTTAGTTATAGACTTGTAACGCTCACCGGTAAGTACGTTTAGTACCGCTTGCGTCCCGACTATCTGTGAGGTTGGTGTTACGAGCGGCAAGTAGCCAAGTTCTTTACGAACACTTGGAATTTCTTTTAGTACTGCGTCAAGCTTGTCTCCTGCACCTTGCTCTCGCAATTGGTTTTCCATGTTCGTTAACATGCCACCAGGCACTTGTGCAGATAGAATACGACCATCTACCCCTTTTAAGCTGCCCTCAAAAGCGGCATATTTCTTTCTCACTTCACGGAAATAGGCTGCTATCTCTTCAAGCTCAAGCAGATCAAGCCCAGTATCACGTTCTGTGCCTTCAACAATCGCCGCGATAGTTTCTGTTGCGCTATGGCCATAGGTCATACTCATCGAAGAAATCGCCGTATCGAGCATATCGATACCCGCATCGATGGCTTTTTGATAAGTTGCTGTGCTGAGTCCTGTGGTTGCATGACACTGCATTGCGATAGGAATAGAGACGGACGCTTTAAGCCCAGAGATTAATTTTTCGGCGTCATAGGGTTTCAGTAACCCAGCCATGTCCTTGATACAAATAGAATGACACCCTAAGTCTTCAAGCTGCTTAGCTTGCGTGAGCCACATTTCCAGCGTATGAACTGGGCTTACGGTATACGAAATCGTCCCCTGCGCATGGGCGCCTACTCTGATAGCTGCTTTGATAGCCGTTTCTAAGTTGCGTACGTCGTTCATTGCATCGAATATTCTAAATACATCCACCCCGTTATGGTGGGCACGTTCAACAAACTTTTCGACAACATCATCAGCATAATGACGATAGCCTAACAGATTTTGGCCACGCAGTAGCATTTGCTGTTTGGTTTTTGGCATCGCAGCTTTCAGCGCACGGATCCGCTCCCAAGGATCTTCGCCTAAGTAACGAATACACGAGTCGAAGGTAGCTCCCCCCATGATTCAACGGACCAGTAACCCATATTGTCGAGCTTCTCGGCGATAGGAAGCATATCTTCCAAGCGCATTCTGGTGGCGAGTAATGACTGATGCGCATCGCGCAGCACTAGTTCGGTTAGCTTTAACTGTGACATGCAAAACCCCTCTTAATTGTTTTTCCTGTAGGCTGCAACGGCAGCGCCAATGGCTGCAATATGTGCCTGCGGCACACTCTGTGACGATGTTGCTCTGGTTGTTTTTGATCTTGTGGTATTTGGCTCTACTTCTTTAAATTGAGCGGCAAAGTTGGCCAATAGTCGCATCGCAAAAATCAAAATGGACAGAAAAACAAAAACCCCAACCATACCGGTCAGCATAAGATTTCCTGCTTGCAGTAACTGCGCTCCAATATCCATTATTACCCCTTACTTGCTGTTTGGTTTTCCTGTTCGATGTTAACTAACTGGTATAAACCTTCGCTTTTTGTAGATATTTATTCACCTTATAACAAAAAATGTTCCACTGTAAAGCTCGCTGTAAATTGGTATTACCAAAACACTTAACTTAAAAACAATCAATGAGTTAGCTAGAAAAGTACTAATAAATATGGGAAATTAACATAATAAATATGAAAAATATTCAAAATAGCGCCAACTAATACTGAGATTTTAATGAACATAGAATGGATTTGTGATTATGCAAGGTAAGTTGTAAATTGGACTGACCAAAATCTAACGTTTACGTAAACGTCACCTTGTATGGCGCGTATTTCGCTGGATATAGTAAAGGGGAGCTGCAAACAATTTATTCGCGTTACAGCTTTTCCAATATAGATTGGTATAATAAGGGTAAATTTTTACCAAAACGATCATCTATGTCGCCCCTTGAACAAAATGAAAATTTATCTTTTCAAAGTCAATTTAAGTTAGATAAAGCTTACTATCGAGAGTGCTTTGAAGAGTCTGAAGCCAATGGACTTGCTGTTAAACCAAAATATGGCTTGCTTGTACTGCTAATTGCACTGGGGCTATTTGCTATTTATGGTTTGCAGGAGCACTACGTCGGGAACTTTCTTATTCTACTGGCAGTGGTTGAGTGCGTCGCTTTCTACTATCGCAAAGCTTGGTGGGTAATAAGACAGTCGTATTCTCGCGCGGCGGGTAATATAGTTGAAGTTTCAATCACTAGAAGTGGCATTAGCACCAAAGCGACACATGCCGAGTTTTCTTACCCATTTGACGACTTAGATAAACTCGTTGAAACAACCAGAGGTTTTTTGGTGTTTCACCAAAACAAACCGAGCTACATCAGTAAAGCGGGACTTAACGAAGAAGCGATTGCTTTTTTGTCTGAGCAAAGCCAGAAATAAGAAACCCCGCAGTGGCGGGGTTTTTATACCAGTTAACACGTGTTAACTGGCATCGTAATTCAGTATTTGGTCAATTACATATTGCCCGGGCTAGATTTCTCAGCCTGAATTCGCATGTAAATTTCTTCACGGTGAACTGAAACATCTTTAGGCGCATTTACACCAATACGTACTTGGTTACCTTTAACACCTAGTACTGTTACAGTCACTTCATCACCAATCATCAGGGTTTCACCTACTCGACGAGTTAGTATTAGCATTCTCTTGCTCCTGTTATTCCAAAATTTAAAAGATTCCGCGTCAAATCCATTTTAAATAAAAGTTCCCAGAAAAGTAAGCAAAAACTTCTTTTACTCAGTACTTTCCAATTCGAATTTGGCATGTAAAGCCCGTACAGCTAGCTCTAAATATTTTTCTTCTACTAGTACCGAGATTTTTATCTCTGATGTAGATACCAATAGAGTGTGAATATTTTCTTCGGCCAATGCCATAAAAAAGAGGCCAGCAACACCTGAATGAGATTTCATCCCGATGCCAACCGCTGAGATTTTTGCCACGTTAGCATTAACCTCTACCGTTGCGCCACCTAAATTTTGTGCATGTTGCGCTAAAACTTCTTCCGCCAGAATACAATCATTTGTGTGCACAGTAAAAGCATAGTCTATTTTTTTCTCACTGTGGTTCAAATGGTTAATCATATCGATTTCGATATGATGCTCACCGAGAAGAGAAAGCATATTGGCAAAGTTACTCGGTTTTGCATCTACATTTTTCACTAAGATAAGTGCTTCGTCTTTAACACTCGCTACCCCAGAGACCACTTTGGTGTTTTTCATCTTACCTTCCTCATAGCTAATTAAGGTGCCGTTATCAGGAGAAAACGAAGAAAGTACACGAAGCGGTACATTATATCGGCCGGCCGCTTCAACCGAACGGATCTGCAAGACTTTAGCGCCAACACTTGCCAGCTCCAACATTTCAGGAAAGGTAATATGTGATAAACGCCTCGCATGTGGCTCTATTCGCGGATCAGTAGTGTAAACACCGTCTACATCGGTATAAATTTGACACTCGTCCGCTTGCAAAGCGCCAGCGATTTCAACTGCTGAGGTATCTGTACCACCGCGCCCCAGCGTGGTGATATTACCTTCCTCATCACGCCCTTGAAATCCGGCAATAATGGTTATCCGATTATGCTCAAGCTCTTGCTTTAAGCGGGTAGTGTCAATTTCCATGATCCGAGCTTTAGAGAACATGTTATCAGTTTTAATGCCAACCTGATCAGCAAGTAAGCTCACTGCAGAGTGCCCACGTTTAATAATGGCCATCGCCAATAACGCGATAGAAACTTGTTCGCCGGTGGTGATCAACACATCTAGCTCACGAGAACTCGGACGTGCATCGATTTGTTGAGCAAGGGAAATAAGGCGGTTTGTCTCGCCTGACATTGCAGACAACACGACCACCACTTGGTGGCCTTGTTGTTGTGTTTTGATAACGTGTTCGGCAACCGCCTCGATACGCTCTATTGAACCGACCGAAGTGCCGCCAAACTTTTGTACAATCAGCGCCACTTGCTGATTACTGCGTTACTTCATTTAACCAAGTAGGAACACTGTTTAGTGCTGCATCTAGGTTTTCTGGTTGTGAACCACCAGCTTGCGCCATATCAGGACGACCGCCACCTTTACCACCGACTTGAGAAGCCATGTGATTAACTAGTTCACCTGCTTTTACCTGACCGACTAGGTCTTTCGTTACACCAGCGATTAGGCTTACTTTATCGCCATTTGCTACACCTAGCGCAATAACACCTGAGCCAATCTTGTTCTTTAGGTCATCGACCATGCCGCGTAGTGCTTTAGACTCGGTTCCTACAACATTTGCAACGAGTAATTTAATCCCATTCACTTCCATTACAGAGTCAAGTAGCGTTGCGCCAGCAGCACTTGCTAGTTTGTCATTTAGCTGAGCAACTTGCTTTTCAAGGCCTTTTGACTTTTCAAGTAGCGCAGATACTTTTTCTAGCACTGATGAAGTATCACCCTTAACCAAAGCCGCAATTTCAGAAAGCACTTGCTCTTGCTCATTAACATAAGCGATGGCATCAGCTCCCGTTACCGCTTCAATACGGCGAACGCCAGCTGCGATACCGCCTTCTGAGACAATCTTGAATAGACCAATATCACCTGCGCGTTTCACGTGTGTACCACCACAAAGCTCAATTGAGTATCCACCGATTGAGACGACTCGAACTTCATCGTCATACTTCTCGCCAAATAGCGCCATCGCACCTTTATCTTTGGCAGCATCGATATCCATCAACTCAGTTTGCAAAGCAAAGTTACGGCGAATTTCTGCATTCACAGCATCTTCTACTTGTTGCAGCTGTGCTTTAGTGACACCTTCAAAATGCGAGAAGTCAAAACGCAAACGATCTGGCAGTACCAATGAACCTTTTTGAGTAACATGGTCACCCAACAAATCGCGCAGTGCTTTGTGTACCAAGTGCGTTGCAGTGTGGTTTTTCTTCACTCGTTCGCGACGCTCTGCGTCAATACGCGCATCAGCTTTATCGTTAACACCTATGCGGCCAACCACATGACCATGGTGCGCAAATGCATTACCTAACTTTTGCGTATCCGTAACCACAAACTCGCCGTTAGCCACTTTGAGTACACCTGTATCACCAACTTGGCCGCCTGATTCAGCATAGAAAGGCGTGCGGTCAAGGATAACCACACCTTGTTCACCATCTTCTAACGTATTTGTGTGTTGACCTTCTTTAAAGATTTCAACCACAGTGCCGGTATAGTGCTCAGCGTCATAGCCTTTAAAGTCAGTGTTTTTATCAGACTTCAAGCGCTCGTTGTAATCTGCACCAAACTTGCCAGCCGCTTGCGCTTTTTTACGTTGCTCTTCCATACATGCTTGGAAGCCGCGCTCGTCGATCGTCATAAAACGCTCACGTGCCACATCTGCCGTTAAGTCTGCAGGGAAGCCGTAAGTGTCATACAGTTTAAACACTAAATCGCCTGGAATAACGTCGCCTTCAATACCAGCTAGACTTTCTTCTAGAATAGTTAAACCACGGTCTAAGGTTTTACCAAACTGATCTTCTTCGATACGCAATACTTTTTCGATAATCGCTTGTTGCTTCACTAGTTCAGGGTAAGCTTCACCCATTTGCTCAGCAAGTGCAGCAACTAACTTATAGAAGAATGCCCCTTTTGCACCGAGTTTATTACCGTGGCGAACTGCACGACGAATGATACGACGTAGCACGTAACCACGACCTTCATTCGATGGCATGACGCCGTCAGCAATAAGGAACGCACACGAACGAATGTGGTCAGCAACCACACGTAGTGATTTATCTTCTAAATCTTGAGCATCTGTTACTTTTGCAGCTGCTTTAATCAGCGCTTGGAACAGGTCAATCTCATAGTTTGAATGCACACCTTGCATAATTGCAGAGATACGCTCAAGACCCATTCCGGTATCAACCGACTGCATTGGCAGCGGTTCCATTGTGCCGTCTGCATGACGGTTGTACTGCATGAATACTAAGTTCCAGATCTCAATGAAGCGATCACCGTCTTCTTCTGGTGAGCCCGGAGGTCCACCCCAAATGTGCTCGCCGTGGTCATAAAAGATTTCAGAGCATGGACCGCAAGGACCTGTATCGCCCATTGACCAAAAGTTATCCGCCGTCGCAATGCGGATGATCCTGTCTTCAGGAACACCTACTTGTTTTGACCAGATATCAAATGCTTCGTCGTCTTCATGGTAAACCGTGACTAGCAGCTTTTCTTTTGGCAGCTTAATCACATCCGTTAAAAAGCCCCAAGCAAACTTAATTGCGTCGGTTTTAAAATAGTCACCAAAGCTAAAGTTACCTAACATTTCGAAGAAAGTGTGGTGTCTTGCGGTGTAACCTACGTTTTCAAGGTCATTATGTTTACCACCAGCACGAACACAGCGCTGTGAACTGGTTGCTCGAGTATAAGGGCGTTTTTCCGCGCCCAAGAAGGCATCTTTAAACTGCACCATTCCTGCGTTAGTGAACAGTAAGGTGGCATCATTACCCGGAATTAACGAGCTTGAAGGCACCACTTGGTGCTGTTGTTTAGCAAAGAAATCTAAGAAGCTTTGCCTGATTTGTGCGGTAGTCATATGCTGCATGTGATCATTCACCCTTTATTTCTTCTTGCTCTGCTGCAGTCATTGCAGCTTCAATTGCAAAATCTATTTCATCAAAACTAAACCCACGATAACTCATGTAGCGCACGCGCTTAGTTTTTTCTTTATATTCTATCGGTTGTGCACAAAGACCGTACTTTTTTTCATAGGTTTTTGCGGCTTGCATGTACCAATCAATTTCACGCTCTGCGATTAGCGCATGCAAAGTCTCTCGACTCACACCCTTTTGCCCCGCATCCATTAATACGCGCTTTTCTCCAAGTCCTTTCGCAATCTGCCGATTTAAAAAGCTTTCGGCATAACGGTCGTCATTAACGTAATCGAGCGACTTAAGCCAAGACACCAATTGCTCCGCGACTTCTGCTGTTGCCCCTTTTTGCAGTAGCTTTTGTGTTAATCCCGACTCAGAGTACTCTTGTCTCGACAACAACCAGACTGCATAGTTTTTTAGCTTTTTAACTTCTTGCTCATCCATTAGGCGTCAAAACGCCCTGAATCAGATTGAGAGGTGTTAGCTCCGTCATCGTTTTTCGTCTTTTCAACGATAATTGGCATAAACATCGCCTGAAACGAAACAAAAAAGCCGATCATAGCAACTGGCATGATAATAATGGCCGGGATCATCGACAGCGGTATAGACGCAACGATAAGCGCTGCGACGACTAAACCGTAAATACTCAGCGCTGCCATATTATGATAAAAAGCGGCAAGCGAGCACTTCATTGCGTGAAAAATGCGCTTTTCACCTTGGAAAAATACCTGTGGCACCACAAAAGCAAAGGCCATCATAATGACCGATTGCGCAATCACAAATACTGCAACTTCGGCAAAACTAATATTGCTAGTAATAAGCCTGATAAGTTCATTTGGATCGGTGTTTGGACCTACACTCTCAAGCGCAGTCGCCACATCACTAAACAGCACGCCAGCAACCATTGTCAGTAACAGCGCCCCAGCCATTTGATAAATACCCACTCGGAACAAGTTTAATCGGCGGCCTTTTGCTGCAAAAGGCTCAAAAATGTCTGCCAACTTTATTGGTTTATTGATCTGTTTATTGATAACGGCAAGATAGAAGCCTGCACTTAAGAAAGGACCAGACAAGGCAGCGATAATATGAAAAATAGGTGCGAACAGGGGTAATAGACTTACTACCGCCATAAAAATGTACATCAGCATGAAAGTCATAGGCTGGGTTTTGAAAATTGCCCACCCGGCTTTTAGCCACTGCACGCCCATGCTTGCTTTGAATGTTCTAATTGGTGTCGACATAGTCCACTTAATTTAAGCTATAACGTCTTTGATTATACTGATTACCGCGTCGAGTGAAAAGGCATGAAAGGCGGATTTGTCAGCGCTTTTTAGCATATTTTAAGCAAATACTGGCGGTAGACGTAACCTACTTGGACATCTTAAGTTTGAAGGGATAGGAAAGAGAATAGAATGTTTGATATGACAAGCCAACCGAAGCACTTATCTAGTCGGCTTGTTATGATAAGCATAGACGCTTAGGCTAATCCGCTTTTGATATCTTTTTGATATCCAGCATGTGTGCTCCGTGTTGGATCTTCGTTTTTAGATACTGTTCATTACCAGAAACCCCAGCCTTAACATGCGCCTGAGTGCCAACTACCTCATCGACGGTAATGCCCGCTTCTCTTAACGCCTTTAGCTTTCTTGGGTTGTTCGTCATTAACTTAACGTGGTTTAATCCGAGCGCCTGAAGCATCAACACGGCATCAGAGAAATCTCTTAAGTCATCTTCAAAGCCGAGGTGATTGTTTGCCTCGTAAGTGTTCATCCCTTGTGATTGCAATACGTAAGCATCGATTTTATTGTACAGCCCAATGCCACGACCTTCTTGGCGCAAATATAACAAAATGCCGCCTTGTTCATGCATCGCCTCGATACATTCATTTAACTGTTCGCCACAATCACAACGAGAAGAATGAAAGACATCGCCGGTTAAGCACTCAGAGTGCATACGAATTAGGGGAATTTGCTGCTGACTGTCTGCGCTATTAAATACCAGCGCAACATGTTCTTGGCCATCTTTTAGCCCTGAAAAAGAAACTATTTCTGCAGGGATATTACTATGCTGCCCTACATTCAGCCCGACTCTCGCTCTTACTTCTGCCACGTCTAAATCTTGCCTAATGTGATAATATAACAATATGCTACCATAACTGGGATATGGTGTCTCTAAGTTCATTATACAAGGCCAAGGCGGACATCGCATTGGTAAATGTCAAAATTCGAACTAGGCTATATAAAAAGGAAAGTAAAAACGTATATATCTCATGCGCTCTGTTTTTATTTGTTTGCTGTTTTTAACTACATTCAGTTATGGCTCTGACATCGATTTCAGTGGCTTTGCTACGCTTAAAGCGGTTAAAACAGATTCCCACACCGCCAAAATCAGAGAGTCCATCTCGCAGCCAACAGGTGTGGCCAAAGATGAACTCGACTTTTCATTTTCTTCTCTGGGATTACAAGCCGAGTGGCATGCAAGTGATAATCTTGAGCTCGTCGGGCAGCTGCTTTTGAAAAAACAGCAAAATAGAGAAGTAAACAACGCTATTAAGCTTGCTTTCTTACGCTATAATTTAAACTCAAACTGGCAAATCCGTGCGGGTCGTACTGGTTTAGACTTTTTCCTGATGACCGAGTATCGAGATATCGGTTATTCAATGGATATGGAACACCCTCCTGTCGAGTTTTATTCTATTATTCCTCATCAGAACTTGGATGGCGTAGACCTTCAGTATCGCGTGCCTCTAGAACAAGGTATCGCAAGTATCAAAGCTTATTGGGGACGATCCGAAGCGCCAATCTATAGCGATATCGACTTTTATTGGAATGTAGAGCTCAAGTCTATCGTTGGTATAGTCGCGCAATACGAAACGTTAAACTGGCTGTTTAGAGCCAACTACACAACGACTAAATCCGCCAATGAGCATGAGCAGCAAAAGTTATTGCGTGATGCTTTAGATCAGGTTCCATTGCAAATTTGGCCGACCAAAAATGAACTGATTGATTCTTTATATATTATTGATAAGCGCTTTACCTACAGTGCGCTCAGCATGAGATACGATGACTCAGACTGGCTAATACAAAGTGAAATATCGTTAACAGACTCAAACTCTAACATCCTCAGCCATCTCAAGGCGGGATATGTTACCTTAGGCAAACGCTTTGGCTTAGATACTGTCTCTTTTACTTATTCTGTCGCTGAATCAGATAATGAGACAATGATTGAAGCTGGACCATTAGCCCCATCACCGGAATTACTATATCTCTATGAAGAAGCCTCAACATACTCTGGCTTTTATCAATTGGATCAGAACAGCACCTCTTTAACATGGCGGCGCGAACTCAGCCCAACACTCGCATTGAAGTTAAACTGGAAACACACTTCCACAAATCACCTACCCAGTGCTTTCTACCTTCACAATATAGAGCAATTTAGTGACCCAGACCTTTCGTTTAACACCTTTACGCTTAGCTTTAATTGGGTGTTCTGATGAAAAGGTTACTTATTGTTGTTTTTTTCCTGATTTCTTATCCGATCTCAGCAACCGCCGATATTGCCGTCGTCGTCAACAAAGATAACCCAACCGATTCTATATCACAGCGTCAACTTATCGATATGTACATGGGAAAATACGTTGCCTTTCCTAACGGTGATATAGCCGTGACCTATGACTACGAAAAATCACACCCACTAAGAGGCCCTTTTTTTTTAGCACTGACAGGGCGCAACGAGAGCCAAATCAACGCCTATTGGTCGAGAATAAAATTCAGCGGTAAAGTTTCTCCCCCACAGTCATTTTCTTCACCATCAGCTATACTTGAAAATATAAGAAATACGCCAAATGCAATCGGCTACGTTCCAGCGGACTTTGTGACGGGTGATGTGAAGGTAATCTATCAAATCTATGACTAAGTATGGGTTGATCGTGCGACTGGCACTCGTGCTTGTTGTCTCGACTTTTATTTTTTCAATGCTTTACGCTAAGTTGTATCACGACCATATTTTTGAGCGTGAACTTCGGCGCTCTAATACTATTATCGGGCAAATCGGCCAAACCGTTTCGTCTTCTTCCTCTATTGCTACTTATCTCAATGACAAAGACCTTGCTGTAGAGGTCATTAATGGCCTAGTCAGTAACGACGTTATCTATTCAGCTGCAATAAAAAGTGAAGAAAAGTGGCTCGCTCAAAGCGTAGGATTTAAACCGCAAAATGCCACCATTGTTAAGCTTAATCATCCATTTTTATTGAGTGAAATCGTTGGTGAGATCTATATACAACCAAACTCTGTTTTTATCGAGCAAAGTGCTAGAGATATCGCCCGCTCAAGTGTTCAAACCTTGTTGGTCGTCATTATCCCTATCTTAATCATATTCACTGTAGTTACGCATTTCATAGTTACTAAACCTCTGAGTAACTTAAGCAGTCAAATTGCTAGAGTTATTCCCGGGACGCCTTTGAATTTAGTCGTGCCAAAAGGACATAGAACGAGTGAAATCGGCGATATTGCGAGTAATGCCAACCAGCTTATCGCAAAAACCGCTTCCATGTTTGAACAAGAGCGGAAGTTGCGAGCGGATATTGAAGTACTTGAGAAGCGCTTTAGACTCATGTTTGAACGCTCATCTTCTCCAACTTTACTCGTAAAAGACAAAGGTGAAGTGATCTTAGCTAATGATGCAGCTTGTGATTTACTTGCAGGCATGGCGATTGACCTTGATGAATATTTTCCTGAGAGTTTCGGTCGCTACTGCAAAACACCGGATATTCTCTACACTTTTACGGAGCATACGTTAGAGCTTAATCAGCCAACTCAGTCAGAGTTTGAGTTTATTAACCCCTTGACCGAGCAACCTGTTTGGCTAAGTGTCATTATGCTTAGAGTGGAAAGTAGCGGACAATTCTACTTACAGGTGTTTTTATCGGATATCACGCTGAGAAAAACCGTGTTTCAAGAACTCAATAAAAAGGCTAACCGTGATAAGCTAACTGGCCTTTACAATCGCCATGGTACTGAAATCAAGATCAACGAATGGTTAGATAACGAAATCCCATTCAGCTTATTTATTCTTGACTTAGATGAGTTTAAACCCATCAATGATATTTATGGGCATAACGCAGGTGACGCCATGTTAAAACACATAGCCACCCAAATTAGTACTCAGGTTAGAGAGCAAGATGTGGTTTGTCGCTGGGGAGGAGATGAGTTTTTGATTGCCTTGCACTGCGCTAAACAGGAAAAATTACAACGCATAGCTGAAAACTTACTTGAGGCAATCAACACCGAGATGATTTGGCAAACGCCAGAAGGGAAACCGCTTCCACTACGAGTTGGCGCGAGCATCGGTATTGCAAGCTACCCAAGGGATGCCGTTGAGCTAAGCCAATTAATTGAATGTGCTGATGTCGCCATGTATACGGTTAAAAAAGATAAGAAAAACGCTTTTCAGTTCTACTCGTTAAGCGCTTAGTTATTATATCTCGGGTTAGTGTGTACTGATGCACAAAGCGGCCCACCAGCACACTTAACCCACCTTTATCTACTGAAAGTGACTGATCTGTTGCATCGC
The DNA here is from genome assembly GCF_002208135.1 of Pseudoalteromonas piscicida. NCBI lineage: Bacteria > Pseudomonadati > Pseudomonadota > Gammaproteobacteria > Alteromonadales > Pseudoalteromonadaceae > Pseudoalteromonas > Pseudoalteromonas piscicida. The sequence goes on along the minus strand of NZ_CP021646.1, from coordinate 835,657 downwards.
CTCTTGAATATATTCAAAATTTGGCTCGTGCTTGGATGGCTTGTTAGTTTTATCAAGTGTCTCATAGATTCCCATGGGCGAGACTTCTACAATTTGCTGCTTACTCACAACCGCATATTTATTGTAGCTGCTAAGTAGTAACCAATTTCTCTCTTTGACTGGTCCGGTTAAGTTATAACCCGTAATATAATTTTCAGGCGTGTTTTTGACCCCTAAGTATTCACTCATCAACCTTGGTACCACATCTAAGTGACTGGTTATTGCGTTTGAGGCTTGCCAATGTTGCCACTTTTCGCTTTTTGGCCCAACAACAATAAACGGCACCTTTATCTGTGGCTCAGTAAAATTACTATTGTGTCCCCAGTAGTTAAGCTTGTTGTCATTAAGCTCTTCACCATGGTCTGACGTGACAATCACAAGTGTATTTTCGATATCAAGCTGCTCTAGTACAGTTGCAGCGAGGCTATCTACATAATGGGCACTGGTCAAATAACGATTTAGAATTGGCTTTCTATCATAGTCGTTGTCCAATAACATATGGTTGATGGGTCCGTGCATCGGCTCAAATCCAGCTTCATAACCTTCAGGAACTGCGTAACCATGTATTGCATCATAGAAAATAAAACTAGATGAAGGCTTATTTGGATCTCGCTTTGCATACCAAGAAGACCAGTTTATAGTGACCTGCTTATCTCGTGCTAATACATCATCGCCTTCTGTATGCGTTTTTAGACCCTCAACGCGAGCAAAAACGGTTTCATTAAACTCGGGACGAATAAGTTGTGCAGACGAAAATACCCCAAATTGATAACCCAAATCGCGCATTCTGTCCATTAATAGTGGGGTTGCTCGATTATTGTAAATGTCCTGCCAAGCGGTGCCAGGCAAGCCATAAAACAGCCCTGTAACCCCTGTGCGTGTAGAATTACCAGTGGAGAAGTGTTGATTGAAGGTCACTCCCTGTTGTGAGAATCGCCAAATATTGGGAGTAACTTGCTCTTTGAAAGCATCATACCGCCATGAATCCAGTACCACAAAAACAATATCGAGAGACTTTTCAACTTGCTCTACTTCAATATGTTGTAAAGGATAATTAAACTGCCCCTGATGCAATGACATTGATTTTTGTTGTGCTAGTGCCTCCTCGTCAACAAAACCATATTTCCGCATGAAGGAATTTGCTGTAGCAGGTTTAAAAAATGGCAAGTACTTGCTGAACCCTGTGATCGGTTGATATATCGTCGCACTCGCCCAAGCATGAATTGTATTGCTCGCCAACAGTGCAATAACGGTTACACTGGTAAATTTTCGACCAAAGCGCAACTTCATCACGGCACGGGGCTTACTCAGCCACGTTGACAGGTAAAACTGGAAGACAAATATTAAAACAAAAATAGCAATTGCTTGAGCCCATGCAATTGGTGAGAACTCAATAACTTGCCCTGCAAGCAACATATCGACAATAACGCCGTTGATATTAAACTTGTAAAGCTCAAAGCACAAGCTATTTGCAATCAGTGCTACGAAAAACAATGCATAAAATAAAGCAAGACATGCGGATCTCACTTTATTTGACTGTAACCATACTATCGGCATAGCGACAAAACTCACTAAAGCTGTGAGTAAAGCCATATGGCTCCACGTTGATACAGAAACGTAAAATAATGTCAGTCCTTTATAATCGACAGGATTGGTATTGACAACATTATGGTAATTAAGATTGAAAAAAAAGAGTTGATAAGAACCAACCAACCGAACTGGTGAAACCGATGACGCAATAGCACAGTCTAGCTTGTTCCTCTAATAGAAAAATAGACTATTATATTACCGTTCTGACACATTAGTGTCACATTAAAAATTGTGAAAAAGTTTAACGCCGAAACATACCTGCTTTGTTAGTACTTTTTCAACATGGTTTCTTTATAGTTTTCTGCTTTTATTTCAACTTGATACTTGTTAGCCAGTGAATCTAGCTCTGCTTGCCACATCGCCAAATCATCCATCGTTATGGTGTTATCGTCCAGCTGCCACAGTTGACGAGACCCCGCATAGCTATACTGAATCGCTGTCATCGCATCCACATCCCCCTGCTGTGCAGCCTGTTTTAACTTCGCCATTTTACGGGTGATTTTGTTCAATGATTGTTTTAAATCCCACACATAACTAACTTCGGTCATAAAGGGGTGCGCTTTATGCTTTTTGAGTACAAACCCAATGACAATGCTGGTCACTAGCACGCCGGTTAAATTCCAATGAAAGTGGCTGCCATCTGAGTCAGGAAATAATTGGATTAATAACTGAGCAATCCCTAAACTACCGACTGTTAGCGCCACAACGCAAGCGACAATAACCTGATTTAAATGTTTGCGATAACGCGCCTTGTTGATCTCAACTAACTTCATAACAACCTATGATCACGAAAAATTAAATAATGTACTCTGTTCTTCGTGCATTGTAATCCATGGCCTGTAGCCAAACCAAGATACATATCAAAAAAATCTAAAAACTTTCACCCCGTTTCAGTTACCCAAACGTTCTATTTACGAAAACAACATAACGGGGATAAAATCATGACGACAGTAGCCACTCTTCAACAGCCTAATTCAGCAATTCCCAAACTCGCACTATCACTCGTTGGCGCAGTTATTATTACTTTTACCACCTTTGGCTTTATGCAAAAGTTAGTTTCACAAGAATTAACACGCCCTATTGTCGATGTAGAAGTATTTGATCTTACTATTGCAACGGATAGAGAGGACTCTCCAGTAGAAGAAAAAAGGGTAATGCCTGAACCACCAAGACCAATGATAGCTCCGGTTAGACCGACTGAAGATATCGTTGAAACAGGTAACAATCTGCAAATTAGTAGCGAGACGCCTAGCGTAGATTTAGGTAAATTCACTAATACAATGACGTTGCAGTTCTCCACTGATGGGCAAGCGACTCCACTTGTTAGAAGCAATCCTAGCTATCCGCCTGCGGCTGCGAGAGAGGGAGTGGAAGGTTGGGTAGAAATGGAGTTTGCCATTTCTCCACAAGGCGAAGTAATTGATGTTAAAGTGACAAATGCGGAGCCTAAACGAGTATTTGAGCAGGCAGCTGTAAGAGCACTGAGGAAATGGAAATACAGACCACTTATTGTTGATGGAAAGCCACAACCGCAGTACGCTCAGCGCGTTGTATTAGAATTTACATTGGAACAGTAACACCTACTGACACGTAATCAATTTGAGAGACTGAGTCACGAAGTAAACCTCTTAATTTAGCAAATTGAATTAGGGTCTGTTGGCCCATTAAGACTTAGGATTGCCTATGCTGAGTAGCTTGAAAATGTGGTGTGCTCGCACCACCAGCAACGTAGAAGATCCGCTTTATGAATATGCAACAACGGGTAAAGTAAAATACCTAGAGCAAGTCATTGAGCGCTATCAAAGTGATTTATTTCACTTCCTAAAAACCCAAACACAGGCGGCGTCAGCAGAAGATATATGCCAAAAAACATGGCTAAAAGTCATCGAAAAGAACAGCGCTTATCGACAGCAGGGTCATCCCAAGGCTTACCTGTTTCAAATTGCGCGTAACTTATTGGTCGACTCAATCAGAGCATCGGATAAATTGTCGGAGCTTACGGACAATAAAGTGGGTACCACAAGCACCTATGAGTTTACTAAAGTCTCTGAACAATCATGGCTATATCAGCAAATAGCGACGCTTCCCTTCTTACAAAAAGAAGCATTAAGCTTACAGTTAGAAGGATTTAGCTTAGCTGAAATAGCACAGATTGTAGGGGCCGCCCAAGAGACGGTGAAAACTCGAATTAGATATGCAAAAGAGACAATTAAGTCTCAAGTGAGTGAAAATAATGAGTAATTCAGATGAGTTTGATGTCAAGCTGAGAACTGCTTATCAAGCAAATAAGCAAGCCAAGCCGCTAACCCTAGCTACTCGAGTTAAGGTGCGACTGGTTAACTTTGCCCATCATTATTTAGGTCGTGTAGAAACTTGGCAGTGGAGTGCAGTTACTTGTTCACTCGCTTTACTTTTCACCTTTTGGTATCAGAATCAATATCTTGATATTAATAAAGAATATAACTCAAATGCACATTTCGTAGGCTACGGAGATTTTCAACATATCGAAACACATGAGCTACAGCAAGGCCAGTATCTCGCCCGTATAGATGAGCAGAAAAAAGTGCTGGACGCTAGATTTGAGGCAGCAAAGCAACAAGTTCAAGAACAGCGTTATGGTCGACTAGTGGCGATTAACGATGATGCTTGGTTAATTGAAGAGTGTAATACTCATACTCTTATCGAGTTAAAACAGAGCCTACTTAATGTAATGCCACAGCCAAAAACCAGTGTTATCAATTTTAATACGCCAGTTATGCTTGCACTGTCGACCGCCAACAAAGGGCAAATTATTGCAATTGAAAGTATGGGACAAAACCAAGTTTTGGCTTGCCCCTAAGAAGGCTCTAACTCTTAAATCATGATAAGACTGGCGATAAAGAAGCAGATAATTGCTAATGCGCCTCCCACCAATGCGTAAGGCAATTGGGTTTTGACATGAGTCAGTAAATCACATCCTGATGCCAGTGCCGATACCGCGCTGGTATCTGAGATCGGTGAGCAATGATCGCCAAATATTCCGCCACTTAAGATAGCACCAAGCACAAGCGCTGGCGGCAAGCCTAGCGCTTGAATAAGTGGCACACCAATCGGTATTAATATGGCAAAGGTGCCCCATGATGTACCCGTTGTAAATGACATGATGGCACCAGTAATAAAGAGTACTGGCACTATCAAGTAAATAGGCAAATAGTCACCAACTAAAGACGCAACAAAAGTCCCTGTTCCGAGCTCTTTTAGACTTGCACCTAAAGTCAAGGAGAGTAACACAATGCTAACCAATGGCAGTAGCTCCCCCATCCCCTTAAAGCCAACATCCATCAATTCGTGATGACTAAACCTCTTACCAGTCAAAAGCAGTAGGTACGCAACCATTGAAGCTAAGATTGTGGCATAAAGTACTGATTTAGAGCCGCTACCATTTGCCAATACACCATCGCCTGTCCAAAACATAAACCCAATCATACTTACAATCAGCGTTAATAAAGGGAGCAGCATATAACGCGACTTGGTGGCGCTCGGCCCACTACTTATTTCAGCCGTGTGGTGTTTTAACTCTTGCTCTGCGGCCTTCATCGGTCCATGAACTTTATCAAACACAATCGTATAGAAAACAATTAACAGCGCAATAATCGCATAAAAATTAAACGCGACACTACCCCATAAAATACTCACTGCAGACTGCTCAAGTTCGTAGTTACTCAGCAGCCCAAGCACATAAGCTCCCCAGCCATTAAGTAGGATCAAAATGCATACAGGTGCGCTGGTACTATCGATAATATAAGCCAAACGAGCACGGCTCATTTTAAACTTATCAAATAGTCCCCTCGCAACAATACCAGAGGTTAGTACACTCATATTTGACTCGATGAACACCGCCGTGCCAGTAAACATCGTCAGCAAGCCAACCTGACGTTTACTCTTAGCGACGCCTCGATTAAGCAGCACATTCACCGTCGCTGCAACCCCACCGGACTCTCGGATGTAGGCGAGCAATGCACCTATCACTATGCTAAAAATCAAGATCCGGCTGTTACCTGCCGATGTTGCAACCTCAATAACACGTTCAATACTGCCTACGAATGTGCCGGCAACTAGCGACTGCTGACCATATAAAGCCAATAAAAATTCGGAAGAAACTAGCGCTAAAATCAAAGCGATAATCACTTCTTTACGCCAAAACACGACTGCAATTGCAATCAAAGGTGGCAAAATCGAGTACCAAGCCATATAGTTTAATCTATAAATTCAAAACACTTAGCTTAAGTTAAGCGGTTTAAAACACCAAGTCTTTGCGACTAAATTAAATTTAAGTCAACATTTAACCCCAATACTGGTACAATGAGTGTGTTTTGTGCAATGATATTCCTTTTTGGTCTATCGTAACGTTCCAATTGAACCTATAATATGGACAGAATAATTTAGTTCGGATTGAGTATCGTATGTCTACATTTGTCAAAATAAAAGCACTTCGCCCATCACTATCGAATAGTGAAGCAAAGCTTGCTGACTTTACCTTGAACTCGGGCGATAAAATCCGTGCGCTTTCCTCCGTTGAGCTGGCACGCGAAGCCGGTGTCAGCCAATCTAGCGTCGTAAAATTTGCCCAAAAGCTGGGTTATAAAGGATTTCCAGCATTTAAACTTGCCGTTGTTGATGCGCTCAACGAGCAAACAGATACCAGTGCAGCAATTGATGAGTTAATTTCCAGTAATGACTCCATCGAGTTAATCGCAGATAAATTACAACTAAAACAGCAAAATGTTATTTCCGAAACTCGAAAACTTAACTCAGCAAAACAGTTTGAGAACGCAATTCAGTTGGTGAAAAACGCACGAAAAGTCATCGTGTGTGCACTTGGTAGTACCTTCACGATGGCCCAAGATTTAACTTGGAAACTCCAAAAACTTGGTATTCCCGCGATTGCTCAGGTTGATGAAATAAGCGCCTCTAGCTTTATTGCAACGATGGGGAAAGATGATCTCTTTATCGTGATCAGCAATACAGGAACCAGTAAGAGCTTGCTAACCTTGACTAATCAAGCACTGGATAACGGCTGTAAATGTCTTGCCATTTCACGTTATGGTAGCCACGCTCTCGCGGAAATGGCCGATGCAATACTGTATTGCATCAACGAAGGGGAGCCACTTAAGCATTCAGGCATGCTGTCTCGTACTTCTCAAGCCTACCTGATTGATGTTTTATTCACGGCACTTGCACAATCAAACCTGCATTGGCAAAAACGCGTGGATAAGGCCAATGAAAACATGCAAGTATTGCGTAGCGAGTAAGACTCAAGCCACTAACGGCAGACTCGTGCTGCCGTTTACCTCTAGCAAAAACCCGTTACGATCTTGGGTATAATAAATACTTTTTTCGCTGCATTAAGAAATCTTGTACATCCTGCTGCCACAGTTGTCTCAGCTCAGATGCCGATTGACCAGACTCAATGGCTTTACGAATTTTATCCGTGCCTGCAAGCTTATCGAGAAAATCAGGCGACTGAAAAAACACTTTATTTTCGCGCTTGAATTGTCCGTACGCCGCAACAAACCAAGTTAGATCAAAACCTCGTACATTACTGTTTCTTAAGTCCTGACCAAACGCAGTCACACCATTTAATTTAGGATTGGAAGCCGCACCGAGCACTGGTCGAGGAGTGAACTGAAACTCGCCCAATTTCGGATCTGGGTAGCCAAAAACTTGAAATGGAAAGTCCGTTCCACGACCGACAGAAATAGGGGTCGCTTCAAAAAAGCAGAGTGATGGATACAAGTAGATTGCTTGTTGGTTTGGCAGGTTAGGGCTTGGTGGTATCGGCAGTCTATATTGAGTGTTACCACTATAATTTCTCATTGGAAATATACGTAGCTGTAGCGCTTTCTCCGAAGTTAACCAACCTTCTCCTTTAATCATTGCTGCCAGTTCGCCAACGGTCATACCATGCAATACGGGAATGGGATGCATACCAACAAAAGAGTGAAACGACTTTTCTAACAAAGGGCCATCAACATATGCAATATTTGGATTTGGCCTATCAAAAACCCAAAATTCAATTTTTGCTTCGGCTGCGGCTTCCATCGCAAGGTGCATCGTGCTGATGTAAGTATAAAAGCGTAACCCTACATCTTGAATATCAAAAATAAGCACATCAATATCTTTAAGCTGTTCAGATTTTGGCTTTTTGTTACTGCCATAAAGCGAAATGATTGGTAGCCCAGTTTTCACATCTTGTGCGTCATCAACTTTAGCACCCGCATCATGATTACCACGAAAGCCATGTTCCGGTGCAAAGACCTTTTTTACATCCACTCCCATATTAAATAAGTAATCAACTAGATGTTGATCTTCAACACGAGATGTTTGGTTTACGATTAATCCAACGCGCTTGCCTTTTAGCACAGGTAAATATTCATCTGTGCGCTCTGCACCTAAGGTAAGCGCCTCAACAGTTAAAGGAACACAACAAAAAATAATCAGCAAACAAACTCTGAGTGATTGAAACATATAACGCTTTCTCTAAATAAATACGCGATTAGGGTATCAGCCAGAGAAAAAATGAAAAGTGTTTCGGGGGTTTAATCATGCAGTCGTGAGCCTCCGAGCGTCGACGTACTCAACTTTCGTAACATATCGCAGGGTAAACCTGCTCCTACACGAGATGTTTAGGCACAAAAAAACCGACTTCCGTCGGCTTGTTTATCTCTTTATTTTACCACTCAAGGATAAGTAGTAGATGCAGGACGTGTATTGTGGAGAGTGAACTTCCGACCGTCGTCATATTCAACTTTCGTAACAGATCGCAGGGTAAACCTGCTCCTACACGAGATGTTTAGGCACAAAAAAACCGACTTTCGTCGGCTTGTTTATCTCTTTATTTTACCTCTCATGGATAAGTAGTAGATGCAGGACGTGTATTGTGGAGAGTGAACTTCCGACCGTCGTCATATTCAACTTTCGTAACAGACCGCAGGGTAAACCTGCTCCTACATGAGATGTTTAGGCACAAAAAAACCGACTTTCGTCGGCTTGTTTATCTCTTTATTTTACCACTCAAGGATAAGTAGTAGATGCAGGACGTGTATTGTGGAGAGTGAACTTCCGACCGTCGTCATATTCAACTTTCGTAACAGTTCGCAGGGTAAACCTGCTCCTACATGAGATGTTTAGGCACAAAAAAACCGACTTCCGTCGGCTTGTTTATCTCTTTATTTTACCACTTGAGATAAGTAGTGGATGCAGGACGTGTGTTGTGGATAGTGAACCTCCGCCCGCCTATTTTTACCTTCATTTATTAACCACTTGAGGAAAAGTGTCGGACGCAGGACGTATATTGTGGAGAGTGAACTTCCGACCGTCGTCATATTCAACTTTCGTAACAGATCGCAGGGTAAACCTGCTCCTACACGAGATGTTTAGGCACAAAAAAACCGACTTTCGTCGGCTTGTTTATCTCTTTATTTTACCACTTGAGGAAAAGTGGCGGACGCAGGAGGATTCGAACCTCCGACCGCCTGGTTCGTAGCCAGGTACTCTATCCAGCTGAGCTATGCGTCCGTTATGAATGTATAGTTTTCCAACTTCTTTATTATTTAACCACTTAAGAAGAAGTGGCGGATGCAGGACGTATCTTGTGAAGGTGAACCTCCGACTTCCTGTTTCCTACCTTTATTATCTAACCACTTAAGGAGAAGTGGCGGACGCAGGAGGATTCGAACCTCCGACCGCCTGGTTCGTAGCCAGGTACTCTATCCAGCTGAGCTATGCGTCCGTTATGAATGTATAGTTTTCCAACTTCTTTATATTTAATCACTTAAAGAAAAGTGCTGGACGCAGGACGTATTTTTTGAAGGTAAACCTCCAACCGCCTGTTTCCTACCTTTATTATTTAACCACTAAAAGAAAAGTGGCGGACGCAGGAGGATTCGAACCTCCGACCGCCTGGTTCGTAGCCAGGTACTCTATCCAGCTGAGCTATGCGTCCGTTATGAATGTATAGTTTTCCAACTTCTTTATTTTTAACCACTAAAAAGAAAAGTGGCGGACGCAGGACGTATTTTGTGAAGGTGAACCTTCGACTTCCTGTTTCCTACTTTTATATTTAACCACTTAAAGAAAAGTGGCGGACGCAGGAGGATTCGAACCTCCGACCGCCTGGTTCGTAGCCAGGTACTCTATCCAGCTGAGCTATGCGTCCGTACAAGACAACCATTAAAAATGGCGGAGAGGGAGGGATTCGAACCCTCGATAGGGCTACAAACCCTATACTCCCTTAGCAGGGGAGCGCCTTCGGCCACTCGGCCACCTCTCCGTCTTGTGGGGCGTATAATATAGGTTAGAAAAAATATGTCAAATACTTTTCTTGTAAAAAAGCACTGAATGGTGATAGATTGTGCAGTCTGCTTAGTTACTCGGCACTAACACCAATTTTTACTCATTTTGTAGAGGGTTAGGATCGCTATAGGCATTTCTAAATGCGCGTTGTTGACGCAAAACTTCGTCCAAAAATGCTTCTTGATAACCAAGCTGCTGAAATTCAGCAATACAAGCCCGATAATATAAAATTCTCGCTTGCTCGTGCTCATCGACATCTTCAAACTCATTATTGCTCATTTTATTTGGATTCCCTATTCGTTATTTTTCACGCAAAATTAGAACTTGAAAAAGATTAGCCAGGAAATTTGGATAATCTAGTTTCAAAAGAGAAACAACCGTGATTATCAAGACAAATTAGCAATAACTACATAATAAGAATAAGTATTTAAAAATACTGTGAGATTTATCTTACGCAAATAACAGAAAAGCGCCATAAGGCGCTTTTCTAGATGTATTTTCAAATTACGTGAAAATACTTACTGTTCAGCTTGTACTTCAGGACGCATGTGTGGGAACAAAATAACGTCTTTAATAGTCGGTGAGTCCGTGAACAACATCACTAGGCGATCAATACCAATCCCCTCACCTGCTGTTGGTGGTAAACCATGCTCTAGCGCACGGATATAATCCGCATCGTAGTGCATTGCTTCATCGTCACCTGCATCTTTTTCTTCCACTTGGCGAGTAAAGCGCGCAGCTTGATCTTCAGCATCATTAAGCTCAGAGAAACCATTTGCAAGCTCACGGCCACCCACGAAGAACTCGAAGCGGTCTGTGATAAATGGGTTTTCATCGTTACGACGCGCCAGCGGAGACACTTCCCAAGGATATTCAGTGATGAACGTCGGTTGGATAAGTCTGTGCTCAGCGACTTCTTCAAAGATTTCACATAGGAACTTACCTGGGCCCCATACGCAGTTTTCAGGGATTTTAACGTGAACTTTCTTAGCGTATGCTTTTAGTGCTTCAAAGTGGTTTTCTGGGTCTTTGAAGATTTCAGCTTGTGCTTCGGCATCTGGGCCATATTGTAAAATAGCATCAGCCATAGACAAACGCTGGAACGCACTACCAAAGTCATACTCAATCGTCTCTGTCACTTCGCCTTCAGCATTCTTCACAGTATTAATAACTGTAGTGGTGCCTAACACATCTTGTGCCACGGTACGTAACATGTCTTCAGTTAAGTTCATCAAATCATTGTAATCCGCGTATGCTTGATAGAACTCAATCATAGTGAATTCTGGATTATGACGCGTTGATAAACCTTCGTTACGGAAGTTACGGTTGATTTCGAATACACGCTCAAAACCACCAACCACTAGACGCTTAAGGTATAGCTCAGGCGCGATACGTAGATACATATCAATATCTAGTGCATTGTGATGCGTTACGAATGGACGTGCAGACGCACCGCCAGGAATAACCTGTAGCATCGGCGTTTCCACTTCCATAAAGTCACGCTCAGCTAAGAAACGGCGAATACCTTCAATCACCTTTGAACGAATACGGAATGTTTCGCGCGTATCCATGTTAGTGATCAAATCAACATAACGCTGACGATATTTCGCTTCTTGGTCAGTCAAACCATGGAATTTTTCAGGTAGTGGACGTAGCGACTTAGTCAGTAGTTCATACTCAACCATGTCTACGTATAGATCACCTTTACCTGATTTATGAAGCGGACCTTTAACACCAACGATATCGCCGATATCTAACTGGCCATACTTCTCTTTTAGATCTTTTTGTACATCTTTTGAAGCATAAGCCTGAATGCGACCTTTCATGTCTTGCAACACTAAGAAAGGACCACGTTTCGCAAGCAAACGACCCGCAACAGAAACATGATGATCAAGCTCTACTAGCTCTTCCTTCGATTTATCACCAAACTTAGCTTGTAGATCTTGTGTGTAGTCTTCGCGGCGGAATGAGTTCGGGTGGCCATTTGCAGGGCAATTTTCCCGGATCGCATCTAGCTTGCCACGACGCTCAGCAATAAGTTTATTTTCGTCTTGATTGTGATCTGTCATTGTTTAGCTCTTAGTTTAGCTTGTGGATTAAAGGCCTGATTTCAGGCTTGCTTCGATAAATTTGTCTAAATCGCCGTCTAATACGGCTTGGGTATTGCGATTTTCAATACCTGTACGCAAATCTTTAATACGTGAATCATCTAGCACGTATGAGCGGATTTGGCTGCCCCAACCGATGTCAGATTTTGCATCTTCTTGGGCTTGTTTTTCAGCGTTTTGCTTTTGCAGTTCTAGTTCAAACAATTTCGCCTTTAACTGCTTCATCGCTTGATCTTTGTTCTTGTGCTGCGAACGGTCATTCTGACACTGCACTACCGTGTTGGTCGGTAAGTGTGTAATACGTACCGCAGATTCGGTACGGTTAACGTGCTGACCACCCGCGCCCGATGCACGATATACATCGATACGAAGATCTGCAGGATTAATATCGATTTCGATATTGTCGTCAATTTCTGGGTAAACGAATACAGAAGCAAACGAAGTATGACGACGACCGCCTGAATCAAAAGGACTCTTACGTACTAAGCGGTGTACGCCCGTTTCTGTACGAAGCCAACCGTAAGCATATTCACCCGTGACTTTAACTGTCGCGCCCTTAATACCAGCAACATCACCATCAGTCGCTTCAACGATTTCAGCTTTAAAGCCTTTCGCCTCAGCCCAGCGCAAGTACATGCGCAGCAACATGTTACACCAGTCTTGAGCTTCAGTGCCGCCAGAACCTGACTGTAAGTCGATGTAGGCATCGTTAGCATCCTGCTCACCAGAGAACATTCGACGAAACTCTAGTTTTTCCAGTTGCTCAACCAGGCCGTTGACTTCTTGCTCTGCTTCAGTGAATGTTTCTTCATCTTCGGCTTCCACGGCAAGTTCAACTAGACCTTCAGCATCATCAGCACCAGCCACAAGATTGTCGATGGTTTCAACAATCACTTCTAAATTTGATTTTTCTTTGCCCAGTGCTTGGGCTCTCTCCGGCTCATTCCATACAGCAGGATCTTCTAATTCGGCATTAACTTCTTCTAAACGCTCTTGCTTTAGAGCGTAGTCAAAGATACCCCCTAAGAAGCTCTGTACGTTCGCGAATTTCCTTGATTTGGTTAATCACAGGATTCACTTCAAACATTTACCATTACTCCAGAACTAAATTTGTCGGTTTGTGAATTCACAAACAGGCCTGACAACGGGCCAGACCATAGATTTAAGCGACCAATAGTATCAAATAATAACCGCGCTTAGCATCCTTTTAAGTGAGAATTTTGGGAGTTTTTTACCAAACTCAGTGCCGACATCTCTGTTAATTCGATTGCGCTTGAAGTTCACGCACGATGAGCTGCAAGTTATACTTACCGCGGAACTCATTGATATCTAGTTGGTAAGCAAATAATGCATGGGTTGCCTGGAGGTTTGGCCACGCTCGAACATCAACGTTAAATGCTATCGCATCAACCAAACGGCCTGAGCGGTGCTTCAGTACAAGTTTTAGATGTTTGTCACCAACAATACGTTGCTGCACTAATTCAAATACATCCTGAAAGACTGGCTCACTAAATTGCTGCCCCCACGGGCCCGCCTGCTGTAACTCAAAAGCAAAATCCATGGTAAAGCAATCACCCGGTAGTTCACCGTCCGTCAACAGAATGCTTTGCTTTGCTTCTTCGCTCAGCGTCGCACTGACATTTTGTTCAAATGCCTGTTTAAATAGCGCAAATTCAGACTCTAGAATGGTCAGTCCTGCTGCCATCGCATGACCACCGAACTTTACAATTAGCTCTGGATGCTGAGTATTTATGGATTCCAATAGATCTCGCATGTGTAGCCCTTCAATGGAGCGGCACGAGCCCTTGATCTCACCATTGTCACCCTGTGCAAAAATAATACACGGACGATGGTATTTTTCTTTTAAGCGTCCCGCCAGAATACCTATCACACCTTGATGCCAATCATCTTGATACAAACACAAGGCGTCTGGTACTTCTTGGCTTTTAAGTACCAAGCGCTCCAATACCGCTTGCGCCTCTTGCTGCATACTCTGCTCAATCTCGCGGCGTTCGATATTTAGACTATCGAGCTCGGAAGCAATACGGCGAGCTTGATTTAGATCTTTTGATAACAAGCAAGCAATACCTAAACTCATATCGTCAAGACGGCCCGCGGCATTGAGTCTTGGCGCTAACGCAAAGCCAAAATCACTGGCACTTAATCTTGCATTATTACGGTTAGAAACTTCAATAAGCGCTTGGATCCCTGGTCGCGTTTGACCACTGCGGATCCGTGCAAGCCCTTGATATACCAACGTGCGGTTATTCGCATCCAAAGCCACAACGTCAGCCACGGTTCCTAGGGCAACAATATCTAATAATGCCGCCAAATTTGGCATCGCGATATTTCGCTCCACAAAATAGTTTTGCGCCCGTAAGTAATGCCTTAATGCTATCAGTAGGTAAAAGGCAACCCCAACGCCCGCGATAGACTTAGACGGGAAGTCGCAGTCAACGCGGTTTGGATTAACAATCGCATCGGCAATCGGTAACTCATCGCCTTGTAAATGGTGATCGGTAACAATCACTTTAATACCCGCTTGCTTCACGATTTCAACGCCGCGAATACAGGAAATACCATTATCTACGGTGATAACCAAATCAGGTTTTATGGCGACGATTTGCTCGGCCAATGCAGGGCTTAGGCCGTACCCCAAGCTAAATCTATCCGGCACGAGGTAATCCACATGCTGAAAACCAAACTGAGGCAACCCCTCCATTAATACGGCGGTGCTCGTTGCGCCATCGGCGTCAAAGTCGCCAACAATCAACACTTGTTGTTGCAAAGAAAGTGCTTCAGCCAGAATTTGGCTTGCAAGCTCGATGTCTTTAAATAATTTAAAATCGTGTAAGGTTGCGGCGCTATTATCGAGTTCAACGACCGATTTAACCCCTCTGGCAGCATAAAGCTGTTTGATCACGGGATGTAGTGAAGCCGGTAAATGGCTGTCATCAACCCGCTCTCTTGGTTTAATTTCTGTATGCATACTTTTTCACAAAACAAAAAAGGCCAAAATGGCCTTTTATATTCTTTATCTTGCTATCTTATCGAGTTCTCAACGCGAACTCCATCGCTAAGCGTGAGTCATTATGACTTAGGGCTATTTGCGTCTAGCATTTGTGCGATAGCCGCTGCAGGTTGATAACCTGGGATCATAGAACCATCTTCAAGAATGATCGCTGGTGTTCCTGAAATACCAAAGCTTTGCCCAAGTTGATAGTGCTCGGCTACTGGCGCTTGGCAGTTTTCAACTGGCTTCACTTCACCACCAGCTTTCGCCTCAGTAAGTGCAGCCGCTGCATCTTTTGCACACCATACGTTTTTCAAATCTTCATAGCCTGAACCACGCAAACCACCACGTGGGAAAGCTAGGTATTTCACGGTAATACCTGCCGCTAAGTAATCTTCTAATTCACGGTGAAGTTTGCGGCAGTAGCCACAAGTAATGTCTGTGAATACCGTGATTTGATGTTTTTCATTTTCCGCTTTGTAGACGATCATTGAGTCTTCGTATTCCGCGATACCTTTCTGGCGCACATCACTCAACGCGTCTTCGGTGATATTACGGCGGTTATCAAGATCGATCATCGTTCCCTGAATCAGATATTTACCATCGGCACTTGAATACAGCACCCCTTTATCTGTGATCACTGTTTTTAAGCCAGCAAGCGGACTATCTTTGATTTGCTTAACCGTTATACCCAATCCGCTAAATTGCGTCGTAATTGGGTCTACTGGTGCTGTTGGTGCGACAGGACCCTCAACTTGCTCAGCGAAAGCGCCAAAGCTCAATGCCAGTGAAGCGGCAACTATTAGTTTTTTCATTATGTTCTCTCTAAACCTGTTATTTGAGGGGATCACACGCCCCTTTGTGTTACTCACTAAGACCGGAGTAACCATAAATAATTCCCAAGCAACAAAAATTAAGCTCTTGGGTGATGCTGCTGGTGCAATGTTTTTAAACGTTCACTGGCAACATGTGTATAAATTTGAGTCGTCGACAAGTCGCTATGGCCAAGCATCATTTGCACAACTCGCAAGTCAGCGCCATGATTCAATAAATGTGTTGCAAAAGCATGACGTAACGTATGTGGCGATAACGGCGACTTTACGTCTGCCAAAATAGCATAGTGTTTTATCCGATGCCAAAAAGTTTGTCTCGTCATACCTATACCGCGCTTGGATGGAAAGACAAAATCGGTAGCATGCTTGATCATTAAGCCCCGCCCTTTTTTGAGAAATTGTTCAATCCAATGCAATGCTTCTTCACCCATCGGCACTAAGCGTTCTTTGCCGCCCTTACCACGCACAAGTACAACAGCTTGCCTCATGTTGACTTGCTCCATTCTTAGCCCGACCAGTTCAGTCACGCGCAACCCTGTGGCATACAAGAGCTCGAGCATTGCTTTATCTCTTAGCCCCATAGGGTCGTCACAATCAGGAGCGTTTAACAAGGCCTCAACTTCTTGCTCTGACAAGGTTTTTGGCAACGACAGTGTTGTTTTAGGTTGCGCAATAGTATCCAGTGGAGACTGCACTATTTCTTTTTCTCGCAGCCAATATAAATAAAATCGCTTTAATGCACTGATGGCTCGCGCGTTACTCTTTGCTTTTAAGCCCTTGTCTATTCTGTGTGCCAAATAAGCCTCAACGTCCTGACTTGTGATTGCCAATAAAGAAGACACAGAGGTTTCTGCTTTTATGAATAAGAGAAATTTTTCAAGGTCGCTGCGATAGGCTGCAATGGTATTTTCACTGAGCCCTTGCTCCAAAAATAGCGCATCTAAAAAGGCTTCTATATATTGCGGATCGGACAGTGTATGGGAAGTTGCTTGGTGTTCGCTCACAGAGTACCTGTATTAATTATTAACGTCATGATGTAGACTTGCCACCTATAATACCAGTCAAATTGAAAGTGATAAATACAATGCAAATTGGGTTATTTTACGGCTCGACAACATGTTACACAGAAATGGCCGCAGAAAAGATTCAGGAAATCATCGGCAAAGACACAATTACCTTATTTAATATTAAGGACGAGCCGCTAAAACAAGCTGAGCAGTTTGACTTCCTCATTTTTGGTATCTCAACATGGGACTTCGGCGAACTTCAGGAAGACTGGGAGTCTCACTGGGACGATATCGACAGCGTTGATTTGAGCAACAAAGTGATAGCGCTATTCGGCATGGGTGACCAACAAGGTTATGGTGAATGGTTTCAAGATGCACTAGGTATGCTACATGAAAAAATTGCCCCTCAAGGCGTCACTTTTTTAGGTTACTGGCCAAATTCAGACGACTATGAATTTGAAGCGTCAAAAGCACTTACCGAAGATAAAAATCAGTTTGTTGGCCTAGCACTAGATGAGGACAGTCAATACGACAAAAGCGACGAGCGTATCGCAACTTGGATAGAGCAAATCATGACGGAATACGCCGAATTAGATGTTTAGCGCAGTAGGCGTTAGCACTAACCCAAAGTGTTAACGTTCAGTCTTGTTGTTAACTGTAAAATTGACTCAATGCGGCCTCAATTTGCGACAGCTTGTAGGGTTTATGGATCACATTATCAAAAACCTCATTTTGTGCTTGGGTCAAAAAGATATCTGCAGTGATCGCGAGTATAGGCAACCTCGCGTTTTCCTGTTTAATTAACTGCGCCGCCTCTGTGCCATTCATCCCCGGCAAATTAACATCCATAAAAATCATATCGAAGTGCGTTTCTTTTGCAGCCTCAAAATAATCTTCTGCTGACTCAAAAATATCATAGCTACAATTGAGCTTATCAAGTATTGCTGTGATCAATAATTGATTAAGCGGATTATCTTCAATTACGCCAATGTGATGATAGAAAATTGCAATGTGCTCAGTCTTAGGTGGAGGAGTAACTTTTGCCTCGCTATCACTTTTACATGGAATGATAAATACAACTTCAGTTCCTTCAGCTTCTTGACTCGATACACTGATCCGCCCATCCATTATTTCTATCAGTGATTTAGTCACGCACAAACTTAAGCCCGCACCAAAGTTACTGCGTTCCTCAAACATACTAAAACGGTCAAACAAATTGGTTTGCTCTGTAGCTGAAAGTCCTCGACCTCTGTCTTTAATGATAAATTGAATCTCACTGCCGATCACAAACGCGCGCAGCATAACTTCCTGACCATACTCACTGCTCTTTACTGCAATATCTAATAAAGTATCAAGCACTCTAGCCAGTTTATTTTTGTCTAGATATAAAACTTGGCCTTGGTGTGCGCCTGTAATCACAGAAGATATCTTTACATTGCGTTGCTTGGCCTCTGTGGCCAATTTGGCGGTCGATTGTTTGAGTATCTCAGGTAAAGAACAAGGCGTTGGTTCAAACTGCACCTTATCTCCTTCGATTAATTCCAGCTCTAAAACGGAATCAATTACGGAAAGTAGCTTGCTGCCTCCCGCTTCAATATTTTGTAAGTAACTTACCGTAGCTTCAGAAAACCCGGCAGCCTCTTGCGAGTTAAGTACCACATCATTAAAACCAATCACTGCGTTTAACTGGGTGTGTAGCTCATGGCTGATATCAGATAAGAAATTGTCTTTGGAATCATTGAGTAGCTTGAGTACGTTCACTTCTCTGCGCAGTTCAAATTGTCGAATCACCTGACGACCCAAGGTCACGAGTGTTTTTCTTTGCAAATCGGTGAGCTTTTTAGGCTGATCACTGATAGCACAAATGGTGCCTACCTTATAACCACCAGAGCTAATCAGAGGTGCACCAGAATAATGGCGGATTTTCGGGCCACCAGTAACCAGTGGATTGTCAAAAAAACGCTCATCTTCTAAGGCGTCTTGCACCTCAAAGACCTCTTCTTGCAAAATAGCGTGAGAACAAAAGGAAATATCTCGATGGGTTTCATCTACATCGAGCCCCACCTTGGATTTAAACCACTGGCGATTTGTGTCTATCAAGCTAATAAGAGCTATTGGCGTTTCACAAATCTCCGACACCAGCTGCGTAATTTCATCGAGGTTTGCTTCTGCTGCAGTATCTAATACCTTGTATTCTCGCAGCGCTTTGAGACGATTTTCTTCGTTATTTGGGATATCTGCTTTTTTCATGAACACCTACACAAGCGATTTAAACCAGTCAAGTACACATAAATCAGACAGTACTTTTGATACGATGACTCTTACTATTTCTCAGCTGAAGTGTAGAAGATAAATCGCGATACGTGTAAAAAAATACCCATCACATTTTCAGGTAAAACTCACGACATAAAGAAATAAAATCATTCGTATATTGCCTATCTACATCGTATATCACCAGTGATTGCTCTTGGCTTGATTGTGGCACATTTTGCTTGGCGATCTGGAGCAATCTGCGAGAGTAAGATTTACTTGGGGTGGCTTTGACTGCGCAGCTTGAAACAAGAAACCAATTTCGCGCCTTGGCAAGCTGACAAAAAAGCAAGCTCTCTTTATAAGGTAAAATTACCGCAAGTTGCCCAGCGTCCGTCGTAAACTTTTCGAAGGCATCAAGCAACGCATCAAAACTTAAGCTGTCTGTATGCCTCGCTCTATTTCTCGCTTGATTTTCTCCTTTCAAGCTAGCATTGAAATAAGGTGGGTTTGATACCATGAGGTCAAAGCGCAGCTCGGTATCAAACTCTTGTATTGCACAGCGATGTAGCTCAATATCAGGCCACGGGCTGTGCTCGATATTAAATTCTGCATCCTTTAACGCATCTTCATCAAGCTCAACCGCATGGACTTTGCTTGTTGGACTTCGCTGTTTACACATCAATGCGATAAGCCCGGTTCCCGTTCCGACATCAACAATCCGGTTGGACTCAGCGAGTGAAACCCATGCGCCAAGCAAAATACCATCCGTCGAAACCTTCATTGCCGCATGATGCTGGGTGACCGAAAACTGTTTAAATGCAAACTGAGACATCCTATACCTTTGAGAAAATGCAATAGCAACGTATAATTCCGCTATTGTCCTTTATTTGTGATGCAATATGCAATTTACTGAATTTGATTTAGACAGCAAGCTGATTAGTGCGATTAAAAAAATGGGTTTCGATACTCCCACCAGCATTCAACAGATGGCTATTCCTGAAGCGCTAATTGGCCGAGATATTCTCGCCAGCGCACCAACCGGTACGGGTAAAACCGCTGCATTCTTGATCCCTGCGATTCAGTATTTGCTTGATTTCCCTCGCAAAGAGCCAGGCTTTGCCCGCGTACTTATCATGACGCCAACGCGTGAACTTGCCTATCAAATACACGAGCAATGTGAACTCCTTGCCGCAGGTGTTAACCTTAAAATAGGCGTGGTAACTGGCGGTATTAATTACGGCAGTCACAAAGAAATCTTCGAAAAGAACAATGATATCCTTATCGCAACCCCAGGTCGTTTGATGGAATATCTTGAAACCGAGAACTTCCACGCAGAAAATGTTGAGCTACTGATCTTAGATGAAGCCGACCGCATGCTAGACATGGGCTTTCGAAAAGAAATGCTACGTATTTGCTCTGAAGCGGTTAACCGTCGTCAATGCTTTTTGTTCTCTGCAACCCTTGAGGGCGAAAGCGTCGAGAGGTTTGCTGAGCGTATATTACAAGACCCAGCACTACTTGAAGCCACCCCATCACGTAAAGAAAAAGGTAAAATTCATCAGTGGGTTCACCTTGCAGATAACTACGAGCACAAAGTCAATTTGCTCGCACAGCTGCTTGATGACGAAGAAGTAACCAAAGCGCTCATCTTCGTAAAAACACGTGAACGCCTAGAAACCCTCGTTGGTGAGCTATTTGCTAAAGGCATTAAAACCACTTGGCTACGTGGTGAAATGCCACAAGACAAACGTATGGCTGCGATGGCAAGCTTTCACAGTGGTAAGACGAATATCTTAGTGGCAACAGATGTTGCAGCCCGTGGTATCGACGTTGCGGATATCAGCCACGTATTTAACTTTGATATGCCACGCACCGCAGATATTTATGTACACCGCATCGGTCGTACAGGCCGCGCTGGTAAAAAAGGCACCGCGGTTTCTTTGGTTGAAGCCCATGATGTTGAAGTTTTAGGTAAGGTTGAGCGTTACACCGACCAAAAGCTGAAGCGCCGTGTAATTAAAGGCCTTGAACCTAAACATAAAGAAGCAAAAGCACCGAAGAAGAAAAAAGATCCGGTGAAAATCAAGGCGAAAAAGAAAGCCGCCAAGGTTAAAAAGAAAAAGTAACCCAAAACCAGCGTCAGTACGCTGGTTTTTTTATGCTAATTTGAGCAAGAGCTAATGTGAGTGAACCTTAACTTGTTCTGTTAGATTTGGCTGATAAAACTAAGTTAACCTAACGGTCGTGTATGTGCCCAATAGCGAGCAATGGAAACATCGCATTAAGTGTTTACTTCACTTTTTCAGCTTGGATGTTAATGGTGATGGGTGTGAGTTGTTTTTCATGCTTGTTAGCTATACATTTAACCTAATGTAAAGTCTAATTGTACCTTAAGATCTTTTTGAATAACGGCAACGCCATTCTCTACTTTAGGGGCATATTTCCAATTGGAAAGAGCTTTGATTGCAGCTTTATCAAAGACTTGTTCAGGTACAGACTTTAGAACCTTAATGTTAATAGGCTTTTTGGAGGCTCTCACTTTCCAAGCTAGTGTAATCAGTTTAGCTAGTGTTATGTAAGCTTTCCCTGCATTGCTCAGCGCTTATTATGTATTCATTACACCTAAATTTGGCTTAATAAGCAATTATATTTTTTGCGCGTACAGAGGCCGCTAGCCTGAGCAATTAAGCAGGTTAACTACTTGATTTTAAAAGGCAGCCATAATCAAGCATACCCTCCTTGGCTAATATCAAAGCGCATCCATGCGCTTCTCATTCATTCTTTTTAAACGACGAAAAAGAACGAACCAAGAAAACGTCGCCCCGACATCACACTCAATCCTTAAATCCTAAGCCGATATAGTGCAACCGCCTTGTAAGGCACGTCCCTATGCCAGACAAGACTTGGCCGACATCCTGTCGGCGCATTGCATATCAGCTTATGCTTTTCGGGTGTGATAGAGGGGGATTAGTTTTGACTGCGAGTTCTAGTTTTTCTCTCAAAGCAGCAAATTTGCCTGCAAGCACCAAACAAAACTATCAGCACCGTTTTCCTCCCTCATCACACCCGAAAGTAAATTACCAATGAGTCATTTCAACGCATGGATGCGTGAAAAGCGGTGACAGGGCCAAGGATGGCCCTTACACGGCGGTGACGTTCATATTGGCAATTTGCTTGAGGAGTCAGTGTGATGTTGGGAGTGCCCTTTCTTTTGCATACTTTTCTTTGGGCATCAAAGAAAAGTATGTCGTAGCCCATGGATGGGCGTCGAAACCAGTCAGGAGGACAAACTGACTTTACGATAAATTTCGAGCTATCAGCTATTAGTAAAATACACCTCCATGTTTAATATCAAAGCGCATCCATGCGCTTCTCGTTCATTCTTTTTAAACGACACGATCGAGCGAACCAAGAAAACGTCGCCCCAGCATCACACTTAATCCTCAAACCCTGAGCCGATATAGTGCAACCGTCTTGTAAGGCACATCCCTATGCCAGACAAGACTTAGCCGACATCCTGTCGGCACATCGCATATCGACTTAAACTTTTCGGGTGTGATGGAGGGGGAATAAGTTGCTTGTGAGATCTTCTACGATTTTTACGATTAAGCTGCTTTAAAGCATTGCAAAAGCTATCAGCGTAGCCTCCTAGCTCACAGTCTAAATAGTGTTGTGGGAGGCGGTTCACCCGCCGAGAAGTTATGCTCTTCTGGTGTGGTTAAGGGGGATTAGTTTTGACTACGAGTTCTAGTTTTTCTCTCAAAGCAGCAAATTTGCCTGCAATCACCAAAAAAACTTTGCAGCACAGTATGTCTCCCTCACCACACCACTACAACGAATCAAACACAGGCTCTACCGCATCTAGACTGAAGTTATCCAGATCCAAGCGGTGCTGTATTCCTAGCGGCAAAACCCACTGTGGATCGGTATGGCCAAAGTCAAGCCGAGTTATTACGGGTAAACTGTCACAGCCAAACTCATCACGTACAACTGATAAAATCACCTCATCAAGCGCAGCCATCTCGCACTCGCTATAATCCCGCGCGCGGCCAATCATTAAGCCGGATAGTTTCTCAAACACGCCCATTACGCCATAGTTACGTAACCAAAAGCGAATATAGTCTTGACTGGGTTTGTCCTCAGAGGTTTCTAAAAATAGCAATTTGTCTTGCCAAAATGACGGCGATGGCCAGTATTCAGTGCCTTTTAGCATCTCCATCACTTCAAAACAGCCGCCAAATAGCCGCCCTTCCACTTGCCCAGTACCTTGCAATACTTTTGGACCATTTGTCGCAATAGCGGGATGCAGCTTACCGACGTTTTCTGGTATTGCCCACTCCGGATATCCATGAGAATAAGCTTTGAATATTGGATAATGGACTTCACCTAGCAGCGCCTGCGCTAAATAGGCTTGATACTCAGCACTAGCGTTGTGATACTGGGAGAAACCGGCCATGACCGATGGGCCGTTAAAGGTGACTAATCCCCATTGGTTCAGCAATGTAGTGAGCGTCGAAAAGTCAGAATAACCCATCATAAACTTAGGGTTATTCAAGATAACGGATTTATCTAAATAAGGCAGGATCCGCGCGGAGTCTGAACCACCAATAGAAGAAATTATCCCGGCGATATTCGGATCGGCAAAGGCATTATTAATATCTTTTGCACGTAATTGTGGCTGTGAAAAAAGCACGTCTGCAGCCGTTCGAGCGGACGGCATTTCAACAATATTAAAACCAAGCGAACGCAGGTTTGCTAACCCTTGCTCAAAGATGTGAGGAAATGTACTTGGGCCACCCCAGCTAGGTGATACAATCGCAAGGGTATCACCCCGGTTTAGTTTTTTAGGCTTGCGTAATCGCACCGTTTATCCTGTCTTAATGGAATATTCATCAGCAACTAGATATATCCCATTAAGACAACAGAATCAAACGCTTATTCGAACCGTTCAACGCGAAACGGAGCTAAATCAACAGAGGTAGGTTTGCCTGTCATGAGTTCAGTAATAAGCGTGCCAGTAATGGCCGACATTAAAATCCCCGTCCTAAAGTGTCCACACGCATTAATATAACCTTCCACTCCATCAACGGGGCCCAAAATTGGCAGCTCATCCGGTGTACCAGGTCTAAGTCCTGCCCAACAACGTTTAATACTCGACTCTTTTAGCACCGGCAAACACTTCATAGCACCTTGCGACAGCTCGGTGATTTTATCTAGACTGTTGGTGGTATCGAAGCCTTTTTCCTCCGTTGATGAGCCAATTAAAATCTCGCCGTTGTCCTTTTGTGCAATGTAGCAATCACTGGTACTGATACAACCATTTAATACTTTAGGCATACGCTCAGACAACACTATCTGGCCTTTAACCGGGTAAACTGGCATGTGTTTACCTGTTGCCTGATAGTAAATATCATCCGCCCAGGCACCAGCGGCATTAATTAAGGTCTCGCAATGCAGGCTTTGATCTTGCGTCCTCACGCCTATCACCTTATTGCCTTCACGCAATACTTCTAGCACTTCGGTATTCAAAAATAACTCAACACCATTTTGGCGCGCCCCCTCTGTGTACGCATCAACTAATCGGTATGGGTTTACCTGATGGTCGCAAATAAAATCTATCGCACCAATCGCATCTGGGGTGATGTAAGGCTCCTCTGCACGTAATTGCTGCTGGTCTAACCACCTGATCTGCGAAGACAAATTGGGGATCCCAGACACTATGCTATCTGCATATATTTCATCGTCGCGATTGTACATAATGAATTTAAGACCGGTACGTTCAAACTTAAAGTCAACATCGTGTCTGGTCAGCATTTCTTCATGCAGTGCTGGATATAATTCGTTTGACTTGAGCGCAAGTTCAAAAAAGCATTCGGGTAATTGATGTGGCCGCAATGTTTGTGCAGCTTCGGTATCTCCTTCACTTTGGAGCTTAGACAGAGTTTTGAAGAAGATCACACCACAGCCAAGTCCGACCGACTCACCAATTGCCCATAATCCACCCGCAGATGCACGAGACGCGTTACCTGGCTTTTTTAAATCCACTAACGCGATTTTTAGGTTAGTATCGCGGCTTAAAAAATAGGCACAGGCAGCACCAATTACACCGCCCCTGCGATAATGACATCATACTGCTTCATGGTTTTTCTCCAGTAAAGTAAATGGAATTGGGTCAAGTGGGAATCTTGGCCTTATCACACCGAGCGTATCTAAGTGCCCTGCCGCGTGCAGTCTATCTAACGCATAGCTAGAACACATTTTCCCTTGGCAGTCTCCCATGCCAATACGGGTTCTCATTTTCACGCTAGATAGATCTTTTGCACCTTGTTGCAATGCTAAATCGAGTTGCTGGCGCTTTACTTGTTCGCAGCGACACACCACGGTATCTGGCTGTGTTAACGCAAGCAGCCCCTCTCGGCGCGCCGAGAAGCGGTCAAATCCAGCTCTAAACTTCTGTGCTTGCTTACGTTTAGTCTTGAGCTTGCGCATCCGCGTGTGGAAGGCTGATTCGCTTAAACAGGCTTGCTCATAGGCAAGCATGGTTGCGGCCATTTTCCCTTCAATGATAGCCGCTTCTGCACCTAGCAAACCATT
Source organism: Pseudoalteromonas piscicida (assembly GCF_002208135.1). Classification (NCBI taxonomy): domain Bacteria; kingdom Pseudomonadati; phylum Pseudomonadota; class Gammaproteobacteria; order Alteromonadales; family Pseudoalteromonadaceae; genus Pseudoalteromonas; species Pseudoalteromonas piscicida. The sequence goes on along the minus strand of NZ_CP021646.1, from coordinate 809,886 downwards.
GGTATCACCACAGACAAAAATTGAATTTAAGCTACTGCGTAAATTGTCATCTAATAAAGGAACATAACCATTCGTGGTGGTGTACTGATGAGAAACCCCGAGCAGCATGGCAAGCTGTGTGCGGGCAACAAAACCGTAGCCAACTCCAAGACTATCCACAGCTAAATGCTGTGCTTTTGACAAGTCCGCATGCCAGTGCTCATCGTAAGGTGCTACGGTAACGCTGGAGAGTTTATCTTGGCCTTCTGCCTTCACGATGCCATAACCATATTTAAACGGAATATTATGCTTTTTGAGATACGCCAACATACTCAATCCCGAAAGCGTCAGCTTAGGTTTATTAAGCAGCGCCACTGTCTCTTTCGCCAGTTCACTAAAGCGACTCGCTTCATATACGCCAACCACTTGAGCACCAGATTTATGTAACTGGCAAGCAACCAGTGGTAATAAGGGGCCAGTTCCGACTAAAGCCACTTTTTTTCCTGGGCGAACTAACCCACTTTTAAGCTGAAGTTGCATCCCGCCCATTAACATCACACCAGGTAACTGCCATCCTTCAAATGGCACGCTGCGCTCATGACAACCAGTTGCCAGAACCAACTTGGTGTAATCTATTTGTGTTAACTGATTTTGTGTTTGCAACAGCAGACCGCTTTCGCCCTCAGGCCCAAGCACTTTGGTTTGTAGTTGTAGTGTTATGTCTTGTTTGTGATGTTCGTAGCGTACCTTTAGCGCAGCCATCGCACGTTTAAGATTTTCATCTAAATGAGGAAGCTTACTCGCGTGTCGAAGTGGCCCGCGATAGATCACCCCACCAATTTTTGGTGCTTCATCAACTAAGGTGCTAGTAATGCCATATTTAGCCAGCTCAGCTGCACAGCTAACGCCTGCGGGTCCTGCACCAACAATAACGATTTTTTCTTTTTGACAACTCGACATCACACTATACTCCAACCTGCTTGAAGCGATTTTGTTTGGTTTCAACCTGCATGTTGGGTTGTACTAAGGTTTGGCAAGCCTTTTGTTTATGTTGTTTGTTTATCGTTACCTGACAACAATGACAAACGCCCATACCACAATAAGCACCAGATACGGCCTCTCGGTCGCTTTCCATGATTTGCTTGTAATTCGCCGCAAGTAAGACAGACAATACGGTTTCACCATCACAGGCATTAACCGCAACCTCGTCGATTTGAATTTGGAACTGTAACCCCTCAGGGTCTGTAATATCTTGGGTTCTGGATAATTCAGACATGAAAAAAATGCTCCTTCAATAAAGTTGCACAAAGCCTACTCTTTAAATATTAAAAATAAACACTTTATTTACTTTATTTACTTTAATTTGATCCAAGTTAACTTTTAAGCACGCTCGTGCTAATTCTGTTCAATTCGGTGCAAATACTGCACTCACCTCACTAAAGCAGTGCAATGTGAACGTATTTACTGCCCAACAAGAATCACATCCTGTTGATATTAAGTAATTTTAATTGTTGGCACAGTTTTTTCTTATCGAATGACACGACGAAAGAAAGGAGCGTAATTATGTACACTTTATATCAAACGATGTACTTACTTTGGCATTTGGATGTGAGTATCTGGCCTGTACACGATACAGCCACAAGCTCAGTAGATGTTAAGGAGAAAGCACAATGACACTTGGCAAACTAGACACAGCAGTACACGCAGTAATGAACGATATGCTCACTCCTTCACAAGCCGCAAAAGCCTATCATGTGCCGCAGCGATCACTTTACAAAGCTCTACGATATTCCAAAGAGAAACAGCAAACTCGATGGCAGAAGTTAATGCATGAAAAGGTAAGGCTTGAACAAAGTCTGGCACGGATAAACAAGGAACTACATGAACAATTTGTCTAGTACCGATATACAGCTTCGCATCATTCAGGCGCCTAGCTTAAAATACAATCGCTTAGATTGTCAGCTTTGGGTAAAACAGCTCAGCGCGCTGACTCAAGCCTGTATTAATCTAGGCGCCTCTATTGGTTTTTTGCCATCTTCCTCGAGCAGAGCAGTACAAAACTATTGGTGGCAGGTATTCGATGCTGTGATCAAGTCGCAAAAGACGCTTATTATTGCTGAACTTAGTGGAGTAATGGCGGGTTGTGTGCAACTCACTCCAGCAACAAAAGATAACGCTCAACACCGGGCAGAAGTTGAAAAGCTATTAGTTCATCCAAACAGCCGACGAAAAGGCGTGGCAACAAAACTGATGCAAGCCATTGAGCAGGAGTCTACACGGCAACAGATATCCCTACTCATCCTAGATACACAATCGGATTCTGACGCGGAAATCCTATATCAGAATTTGGGCTTTAAAGTCGCAGGTCAAATCCCTCATTTTGTCAGCGACGAGCGCGGTGACTTCCATGCCACCACATACTATTACAAACTGCTTGCACCGACCTTGCGCAATCGTATTGAGCGCGTAGCTCAAGCGCCTTATGTCAGTGAATATTAGCAAAACAGTCTAATCAAGCGACTCGCTACGACTTTCATTCAGGCGATAAAAAAACAGCTTACCGATGTGCTGTGGTGTAGTTACAGCCTCTAAGATTGGCGCAGCACCTTGTGGTATGCTCATCACATTGGGATTATTGATAGTAAGACCATCGCGCAGCTTAGTATCTATTGCCCCGGGACACAGTACTGTTATTTTGTAGCCGTCTTTGTGAAGACCTTTAGATAAGGTCACCACACCCGCTTTCGCAGCGCAATAAGACGTCCAATCTTTGTAACTGTTAAATGCCGCCGTCGACGCCACATTGATCAAATGTACCGCTTTGTTTGCTTTAATTGCAGCACGAGAAATTAAATAAGTGCCGATTAGGTTGACTTCGATGTCACGGATCCAGAGATTTGGATCAGAGTCTGCGACTAAACTTGAGTAGAGCGTTCCTGCAGCATTGATTACACAGTCATAAGATTTGTCGTTAAAAAAACGCTCAACTTCAGCTGGTTTAGAGACATCAAGCTGCGCGCGCGATGGTGCTTCCACTTCGTGTCCTAAGCGCTTCAATTCATCGCTTAAATAAGCGGCAAGACCACCCTGTCCACCCGTTATTAACACGTTCATTTCTGTGGCTCTGGGATTGGATGATTGTCGCTTTGCTCTATCAGCTTTTTATACTGATCGTAGATTTTTTGCTTTAAGTTACTGGAGCTGACGCCAGCACCATAAGGAAAGTAAAATACCTGAACTCCAAGCTCTTTCAGATAATCATATTTTCCCTTCCAATCATCGCCAATCACGAACACATCAATATTTAGATTTTTCACCGTTTCACGATGATCTAAAGTACGTTGTGGAATAGCAAGATCTGGGTCTCTTAACCCTTCGATGATCGCCAAACGCTCTTCAAATGGCACTGCCGGTGGCTTTTTATAAGAACAAACAAGTTCATCGGTGCTCACACCAACGATCAACGTGTCTCCTAAACCTCGGCCATAACTAATCATTTTTAAATGATTACTGTGAAATAAATCAAATGTTCCTGAGACATAAACAATCTTATTTTTCATAAATTGCTATTTCCCTCCAGCTAAATCAATAAAAGTTCCTGTAACAAAGCTTGCTTCGTTACTTAAAAGCCAAGCGATGGCATTGGCAACTTCAGTTGCGGTTCCACCTCGCTTCAGCGGTAAAAAATCGGCTAGACGATCAACTCGGTTTGGCTCGCCACCGTCGCCGTGGATATCGGTATAAATACAGCCCGGTCTTACGCAGTTCACACGGATCTGCTCAGCGGCTAATTCCAGAGATAGGCCTTTAGTGAAGCTGTCTATTGCACCTTTTGCAGCCGCGTAGTCAACATATTCATTGGCCCCACCTAAATAAGAAGCTGCCGACGATACGTTCACAATCGCGCACTGTGCTGGATCAGCGCTCAAACGCATGTGTTTAATTGCTTCTCGAGCACAAATAAAATACGGCGTAACATTATTGGTAAGCATATTGTTGATACGCTCTGCGGTCATGTGTTCCACTCGAGTTTGCGTGCTCAGCACCCCAGCGTTGTTGACCAGATGCGTAACCATGCCAATATCGGTCTTTATCTTGTCAAACATTGCCTCTACAGATTTTTCGTCTGTGACATCTGCTTGTAACAAATGCGCTTTACCATTATTACTTAGGATAGTATCGGCGACAGTTTCCGCAGCTTGCACGTTCTGCTTGTAATTTATCACAACGGTAAATCCTTGTTGTCCCAGCAGTTGAGCCGTTGCCGCACCAATCCCGCGGCTCGCACCGGTGATAAGTACCACTTTTTGCATCTATTATTCCTTAAATTGGGTCAAAGATTACTGATAATTCAGCACTTCTACACCCATGTCTTCTTTGACGTGTTCTATCACCATATAGGTATGATTTGTACCAACTCCTGGTATTTCAACGATTTGACCTAATACCTCACGATATTGACGCATATCCTGCACCCGGATCTTAACTAAGTAATCAAAGCCACCTGCTACCATATCACAAGAAACGACGTTGGGGATTTTTACAATATGCTGTTTAAACACCTCAAATACTGCTTCGGTCGAGCTTTTCAAGGTGATCTCAACATGCGCGACCAAATGCTGGCCAAGTTTTGCGGCATTTAATCTTGCCGTATATCCTTCGATATACCCCTCAGACTCGAGTTTTTTCACTCGATCGAGACAAGGACTCGGACTCAAGTTTACCTCTTTGGCCAAGTTTACATTAGAGATCCGACCATTGCGTTGGAGCGCGTCTAAGATTGCTAAATCGATGCGATCTAATACCCGAGTTTTAATGGAAGTCGTCATATCAGCATAAAATTTTGTGAGGGTTTGAGATTACCCGCAAATTTACCGTATTCCTTGAAAATAAAACAGCATATTCTGCTGTCTTTTCGATAGAATGCCCGCGAAATTAACGATAAAGGGCAAAGCGGCATATTTCAGTGTTTAACGCGGCTTTGTTCGAACATTTAGATTATGCATTCTGGCTAAAATTTGAACCCCCAAATGGGTGTGTTATGGTTAGCAATGTGACTGCATCATTTTGTCGTAATTGAGGCTTCCTATATAAATTAAACTACACTTTCAATCTTTGGTTGCTTAGTTTGGCAACAGTTCAGATGTAGTTTTGTAATCTACACATTAAGGTGTGTGATTCCATAGGCTGGCGCGAATTACATGTATTTTTGACTCCAATTTTTGAGGGTTGCTTATGCTTTATAACGGCGATTTGACAACTAACTGTCCTATCCGACAAAAGATCCGTGATTTTTACCGCATCGATGAGAACGCAGTAATTGATCATATTTTACCTTTAGCCGAGGTAGGCGTTACAGCTCGAAGCCGAGCATGGGAACGTGCACGTCAAATGGTATTGAACATTCGTAGAGATCAAGATGGTCAAAACGGTGTAGACGCGCTTTTAAATGAATTCTCTCTTTCTACCGAAGAAGGCGTGGTACTGATGTGTTTGGCCGAAGCTTTACTTCGTGTACCAGACAAAGCAACGCAAGAAAGCCTGATCCGCGACAAGCTCGCGAAAGGCGACTGGAGTTCACACTTAGGCAGCAGCGACTCGTTATTTGTTAATGCTTCAAGCTGGGGTCTACTCGTTACCGGTAAAATGGTTAACTACTCAGACAAGAATAAAGAAGAACAGTTTGGCGTGCTAAAGCGTACCATTGGTCGTCTTGGTGAGCCTGTTATCCGTAAGTCTGTTAACTATGCTATGAAGATCATGGGTAAGCAGTTTGTAATGGGTGAAACCATTCAAGATGCTATAGATCGTGCCGCTGACAAAGAACAAAAAGGTTATGTATATTCGTACGACATGCTAGGTGAAGGCGCACGTACGATGAAAGATGCAGATCGTTACTTCCAAAGCTATATGACCGCCATTCACGCAATCGGTAAAGCAGCGAAAGGCCGTGGCCCAATTAAAAGCCCTGGTATCTCGGTTAAGCTTTCTGCTATTCACCCACGCTTCGAATTCACGCATCGTGAACGCGTGATGAAAGAGCTTGTACCTAAGTTAAAAGAACTAGCGATTGCTGCAAAAGCATACGATATCGGTTTTACTGTTGATGCAGAAGAAGCGGACCGTTTAGATATTTCATTAGATGTCATTGAAGCGGTATTCTCAGACGACGCGCTTGGCGATTGGAATGGTTTTGGCCTTGCGGTTCAAGCATATCAAAAGCGTGCAATCTTCGTTGTTGAATGGGTGGCAGAACTTGCTCGTCGCGTAGGCCGTAAACTGATGGTGCGTTTAGTAAAAGGTGCTTATTGGGATACAGAAATCAAAACCACACAACAAGATGGTCTTGAGCACTTCCCTGTGTTCACCCGTAAAGCAACCACTGACGTTTCTTATAAAGCCTGTGCTATCAAGTTACTTGAAGCCCGCGATGTGTTATTCCCGCAGTTTGCAACGCATAATGCGTACACCGCAGCAACTATCCTAGAAGTTGCCAAAGGCGACAACAAAGGGTTCGAATTCCAACGTTTACACGGTATGGGTGAATCACTTTACGACCAAATCGTTGAAAACGAAGGAATTCAGTGTCGTGTGTATGCGCCAGTTGGTCAGCACGAAGACCTACTTGCTTATCTGGTACGCCGTCTACTTGAAAATGGTGCAAACTCATCATTCGTAAACGCGATTGTGGATACCACTAAGCCTGTGGAGTCACTACTTCCTGATCCTGTAGAAACACTGCAAGGCCTACGTAACCGTTACAATACGCAGATTAAACTCCCTATCGAGCTTTATGGCGATGAGCGTCCAAACTCAAAAGGTAAAGACCTAACGGACATCAACGATTTAACACCGTTTAAAGAAAACCTAGACAACTGGTTTAACGAACACCTAATCGATGAAAGCCAAGTACCAGAGGGTCACCTTGCGGTTCGTAACCCTGCGAACCACAAACAAGTGATTGGATCTGTGCCTTTACACGATGAAGCACACATGCAAAGCGTACTTACCAATGCCGATGCGGCTTTTGAAAGTTGGTCACAAACCTCTGTTGAAGAGCGTGCAAACCTACTACGCCGTACTGCTGACATCCTTGAGCGTCACCATGACGAACTCGTTGCTATCTGTATTAAAGAAGCAGGTAAAGTAACCCAAGACAGCATCGATGAAGTACGTGAAGCCGTTGACTTCTGTCGCTACTATGCAGCACGTGCAGAAGAGCTTTCTAAAGATGAGCGCTTTGAAGCCCGTGGCGTAATTTTATGTATCAGCCCGTGGAACTTCCCTCTTGCGATCTTCTTAGGTCAGGTAGCTGCCGCTATCGTGACGGGTAATACCGTTATTGCAAAGCCAGCTGAACAAACCAGTATGATTGCACTGCGTTGTATCGAATTAATGCATACCGTTGGTTTACCTGAGCACGTTGTACAGCCTGTTATCGCACGCGGTAGCGAAGTGGGTAAACACATTGTGCCTGACGAGCGTATCCAAGCGGTTATGTTCACAGGTTCAACAGAGACAGGTACGCTTATCTCGCAAATTCTTGCTGAGCGTAACGACATTCAAGTTCCTCTGATCGCAGAAACTGGTGGTCAAAACTGTATGATCGTTGACTCAACGGCATTACCAGAGCAAGTGGTTGACGATGTTATTTCTTCAGGTTTCCAAAGTGCGGGCCAACGCTGTTCAGCACTTCGCGTGTTGTTCTTACAAGACGATGTTGCTGACGGTATTATTGAAATGCTCCAAGGCGCACTTAAAGAGTTACATATTGGCGACCCATCGCTACTATCTACCGACGTAGGTCCAGTAATAGACGAAAAAGCGCTGACCACTTTGACTAAGCACGTTGAATACATGAAGTCGAACGGCAAGCTACTATTCGAAGCTAAGATCCCTGATAACAGCGAGAACGGCGCTTATTTCTTCGCCCCTCGCCTATACGAAATTGCTGACCTATCTGTGCTTAAGCGTGAAGTATTCGGTCCGGTAGTCCACGTGGTACGCTTCAAGGCAGACGAGCTTGATAATGTGATCGACCAAATCAATGGCACAGGCTACGGTCTGACCATGGGCGTTCATTCACGTATCGAAGAGCGCTGCGAATACCTAGCTAAGATGTCGCGTGCGGGTAACGTCTATGTGAACCGTAACATGATTGGCGCGATCGTTGGTGTACAACCATTTGGTGGTCGTGGCCTATCTGGTACAGGTCCAAAAGCAGGTGGTCCAAACTATCTAGTTCGCCTTGTGAAAGAAAAGGCATCACCAGACAACGTCCAAATGACAGATCTCACACCTGATGAGCTAGAAATCCACCACTTCCCAGGCGCGGTTGAGCAAGTTGAAAAACTGATGCAAAACTCTAAGCGTGATGAGAAGATCTGGCGTCGTACCGCACTTAATGACCGTGTTTCTGCAGTGCGCCAGCTACTTGCTAAAGTGGCAACAGTAGACATCATTGACGAGCTGGCAGATGATTTGTCGTTAACGCTTTCTGATGCGCGTGCTCAGCTAAACCGCTTAGAAAAGCGTATGCGTACTTACACCACGCTACCAGGGCCAACGGGTGAGTCGAACACGCTGCACTTAGAAGCGCGTGGTTGTGTTGTGGTATATGCCGATAAGAGTACTTCGTTCAACTTCTGGGCGATTTCAATTATCACAGCACTTGCTGCAGGTAACACAGTGATCACAGTAGCCTCTGACTTATTCTATGAAGAAGCATTGGCATTTAGAGATAAGTTTATCTCAACTGGCGTTGCTGAAGGCGTATTCCAAGTAGCGAAGCAAAACCAGCTTCAAGCGATTTTGGCACACCCTCACCTTGCAGGTGCTGTTGTGGCTGCGCGCTCTTCACGCCTTGGTTACTTCTCACAGCAACTTGCAGAGCGTAAAGGTGCTATCCTGCCTGTGATCAGTGCAGAGTACTATGATACGCTTATCAACCGTCTTGTGACTGAGAAAACCATCAGTATCGATACCACAGCTTCTGGTGGTAACACTTCACTGATGACGCTTGTTGAAGACGAAGAGTAAGAGAATATAAGTCGCTATGCTAGGCATAGCGACTTTATCGAACTAAGCCAGCGCAAGCTGGCTTTAATTTTTTACGCAGCGCTTGATGTCCTTAATCCCACAATGACATTAACAATGTCCATTAAATAAACATCTTCAACCAAAGCAATCACATCATTCCATTTAGGGTTGTATTCGTTATTCTCCCAGCGCCTTAATGTTCGCTCCTCTATACCATAGCTTGCGGCTGATTCAGCTTGAGTAAAACCGCGACTTTTACGTGCAAATCTAAGTATGGCAGCGCCAAGCGGCGCGCGTTCAGAAATTAAAGGTTGGCTCATTAACATCACACTCATTCCTTAAAAAATTGCGCAAATATATGACGTTTAGAAAAATCACTTATTTACGCACTCACTGACTAAATGCATTCACTGCGTAATTTAATGAAGATAATAGATCTATTTTTTACGCATTACAACGAAAAACTGGATCTTTTTTGCGTCAAAAATGATTTTACTTCGCAAAAAATAGCCCATATAATGACGCACACGTATCATTATTTAAGAGGCAACGCATGGAACAAAGTCTCATGAGCCTAGCGGAGCGCGTAGAATATGCGATCAAGCCGGACAGTATTAGAGCTTTTGCGTTAAAAATTGATGTATCTGAAGGGACGCTGCGCAGAATATTAAAAGGGGAAGACCCAAAACTCAGTGTGATTGAACGCATTGCTAAACAGGCCAATGTAGATTTGATGTGGCTCGTTACGGGGATCCCACTTGATTGCAAAACCGAATCACCAATCATCCAGCAAAGTATTACCTTGGAAGACTTCAATGAGGACTTTGTTGTTGTGCCTGGCTACCATGTGTCTGTCAGCACGGGTTATGGTGCATTTAACCAAAGTGCCGAGGTTGCGCGCTACCTTGCATTTAGAAAAAAGTGGATTGAATTTAAAAATCTAGATAAGTCACAGCTGGTCGTGGTATTTGCCAAAGGCGACTCTATGGAACCCACTATTCACAATAACAATACAATTTTAGTGGATTTATCGGATAAAAAGTTAAGCGAAGGCCTGATCTATGTTGTCCGCCTTGGTGAGGAGCTTTATGCCAAGCGCTTACAACAAAACTTTGATGGCTCAGTACGCTTGATTAGCGATAATAAAGAATACCGGGAACAAGTTGTGATGCCGAATGAATTGGAGCAGCTGGAAATTCTCGGTAAAGTGGTATGGATTGGTAAAGATCTAATTTAATAATACGATGCTAAATCTTGAATACTTATTCTCTTTTTTAATCGCCAGCACTGTAATTGCCGTGGCACCGGGCCCATCCAATGCGTTTTTAATGGCGCAGACCTTTACTAATGGCCGCGCTGCTGGCATGCAAAGCGCATTAGGCTTTGCACTCGGTGGGGTGATCCACACACTCTTTGCCGTTGTCGGCTTATCGGCACTCCTAAAAGCCTCAGAGACCGCCTATACCACAGTGCAATACCTCGGCGCAGCTTACTTAGCTTATCTAGGTGTAATGACTATCAAAGAGACGCTTGGGAAGGGGCAGATAGCTTGCGAGGAAAAACCACACGTGAGCACCAAAAAGCCTAAAAACGTGATGTTCCAAGCCATGATGACGGAAGTCTTAAATCCCAAAGTCGCCCTGTTTTTTATTGCTTTTATTCCTCAGTTTGTCGATAGTAGCTTGGCGACCTCGACAACGATGCAACTGGCCATGTTTGGCTTACTTTATCCTATTTTAGCTTTTCCCATCGACTGCATGTACATCTACGGTGGTGATAAAATCGCAGGCTATTTTAGGCAGCATCCCGCAGCACCGGTGTGGATTGATCGAATTTCAGGCTTAATTTTTATTGCATTGGCAGTCAACTTATTACTCTAAACAGTCACGCAAAATAGGAGCAGTACACATGCAAAAACGTTCACAGCCACTGCCAGCTAAAAAGCATATTGCTTTGGTTGCACACGATGGCATGAAACCAGCCCTACTTGAGTGGTGTCAGACTCACTTAGATAGCCTAAAACAGCACAAGCTTTACGCTACGGGCACAACGGGTAATCTGATAGAAAAGCATACCGGTTTAGAAGTCACTAAGCTGTTTAGTGGCCCAATGGGTGGCGACCAGCAAATTGGTGCAAAAATCGCGGAGCAGGATGTTCATGTCTTGATTTTCTTTTGGGATCCGCTCGCGTCACAACCTCACGATCCGGATGTAAAAGCACTGTTGAGACTCGCAGCTGTTTGGAATATTCCCGTCGCCTGTAATGAAGCGACAGCAGATTTACTGATGGCGTGCGATAAAATGAGCCAGCCAATCGCAAGACATTTACCTGATTATGAGCAGTACCTTGCTAGTCGCTTAGATTGATAATATAGATGTAGATAGAAGCGGATTGTGACCGCTTCTCTGTTGATGACTTCGATTACTTAAATAGTTTATCCGCCCACTTAGTCAAGCCTGCAGTAACACTACCAAAGTTATCCCCGTTCACCATTTCGATATCACCAATTTGCTGCGCAAGCGTTGCTTTGAGCAGTGGTGATTGTGCGCTACCGCCAGTTAGATAGATCACATCAGGTTTTGACCCTGCTTGATGGATAGCTTCTTTTGCAAGTGTGCCCATCTGTTCTAAGTTCGACATCACCGATTCTGCAAAATCTTGCTGCGTGAATTCAGAGGTGAGTTGTGGCTCAATAAAACCAAGATCGGCATTAAACTTTGCTTGCTCAGAGAGTGCTATCTTGCCAAGTTCACCTTCACGAACCACTTGATGGGTAAGTTTGTTCTGCTGAATATGAAGTAAACGCGCCAGCTTTTGCGGCTCGGCGACATCTCGCAACATGCTTTGTAATTCTCGCGCTAATTTATCACTGTAGAAGTCTAGTTGAGACTGAATATCATTGATTTTACATGCCTGCCAATACAGTTGACTAGGCATTGGCAAACCTGAGCTCATGTTAGAGCCTAGACCACACAACGGCATTAATTGGTGATAAGCAAGCGCAATATCTAAGTCGTTACCACCGATACGTTTACCCGTATGCGCTAAAAAGTCTTGCTGACGCTGTGTATTATTGCGATAACTTGGCCCCATTCGTACAAACGAACAATCGCTAGTACCACCGCCGATATCAACCACCAGCACAAGTTTATCTTGCTGAAGACGGCTTTCGTACTCAATCCCCGCAGCAAGTGGTTCGAAGAGAAAATCCACTTCCTTAAACCCAGCTCTTTTTGCTGCGGTGGTAAGAATATTAACCGCTTGCTGATTACTTTCTTCTCCACCGACGGACTGAAAATTAACAGGTCGACCAATCACAGTGTCGGTAATGGACTGTTGCAGCTGCGACTCGGCACGACGCTTAATCTCCATCATCATCGCCGCTGCAATATCTTCAAAGAAGGCGATTTGTTGAGGTTTAAGCCCAACCGCCCCAAAGAAGGATTTGGGTGATTTTACAAAAAACCCTTCCTCGGGAAATTCGATATACTCAGAAATTGCCGCTTGACCAAAAAAAACGCCCGCTTCATGTGCTTCTAAATCAAGATCGCGCTTAGCTTGCTGTGCTACCGTTAGCAGCCCTTGGCGAGACTGCGTGTAGACTGGATCTGGCTCATTGAGATGACGATTAACAAATGCAGGAATTAACGCATTGTGCATCGCATACATAGTCGAAGGCAGGTAATATTTATCTTGCTCGAGACGCAGTAAGTCCACTTCACCATTTTGCATGACACCCATCGCACAATTAGAACTTCCGTAATCAAACCCGACTTTCATTCTCTACCTCAAACAGCTGAAAAGTCGCGAAGTGTATCATGGTTGTCGTTATTGTCAGATGAATTTATCTAGCTTACAGCACCATTAATAGGCTTATTGCGAGAAGCATAGCGAAATACGCCTGTTGGATCTCAGTCTCCACCATTTTGCATGACACTCTAGGCATTGCACAATGAGAACTTCCGTAATCAAACCCGACTTTCATTCTCTACCTCAAACTGCTGAAAAGTCGCGAAGTGTATCATGGTTGTCGTTATTGTCAGATGAATTTATCTAGGTTCCCACATCCTTAATTGGCTTGTTGTGAAAAGCAAAGCGCACACTGTTAGATTGCTTAGCTTGATACATAGCGGAATCTGCCTGTTGGATCCCAGTCTCGATGTCGAGGTTATTAAACAGACTGACGCCGATACTAATCCGACAACTTAACTTATTGCCTTCTAAGAGATATGGTTTATCGACCTTGTTGATTATTTGCTGGCAGATCCCAACCACATGAGATTCGGCTTGAGGCTGTTGTGGAGATAAATGAGTGATTAAAATCACAAATTCATCGCCTCCCCAACGGATCACCACATCATCTTGGCGTACGCTAGCACACAAACGCTGGGCAACCGCCTTAAGTAACTGATCACCCACATGGTGGCCATGCAAGTCATTCACTTTTTTAAAATCATCAAGGTCCAAAAACAAGATTGCGCTAAAACTACCAAGCTGATGCTGGACATGGAGCTGCTCCACTAATCCATGCTGGAGAATATGGCGATTAGGTAATTCGGTTAATTGGTCATGATACGCTAGTTTCTCGGCTTCAAGATATTCCAGCTTACGGTCATTGATATCCCGAGATAAAACGATAAAGCGTGTTTCCATGTGGTTGTCACTTGCGGTCGCAACCTTACGAGCAATAGAAACTTCAAACCAACGCTCACCAACGGGTGTAGGCAAGTGTATATGGCTACCGTGAGAATAGCCGTTAACTTTTGCTTCCCGTAATGCCTGCATCACTATCTTAGCGGCTTGCTCTGGCATCACCTCAGCCACCGTATGGCCAATCAACTGTTCCGCGGGGGCAACTAACAACTCGGGCCGGAGTATTCTAGCGTCCCAGTGTCGTCCCTCTTCATCCAGTTCAAACATCAAGTCCGGCATCGCACTTAATGTCGACGCCAATTCCTCATAGCTCGGTTGCGCCAAAGCTTGAGTACGGGCCATACGACGGTCCTTGACCATAAGGCGTTGCAACATCCTGTTCCATAATTCTATAAACTTGAACTTTGCAATTTGAAACATGCCAATGAACACAGCTTATCTACGGCTATCGTTATAAAAATAATATACCAATTTTGTGAATTATGGCTAATTACCGACTACATCATAAAAAATATTTTCAAGTCATTGGCTTCGAAGAAGAAAAGCAATTGACGAATGAATAATAATTCCTATAATCGACACGGCAACGCTTTCCATGATGGAAGGCCACAAGATATATAAGGATGACTATGTCTTTTTTCAAAAAAGCCCTTGGCGCAGTCGGTATCGGTGCAGCAAAAGTAGATACCATCTTAGAGACCCATCATGCCTCCCCTGGCGAAGAAATTTCTGGAACGGTTAAAATCATCGGTGGCAAAGTTACTCAAGAGATCAACAAAATAGATCTTAACGTAATGTGCAACTACACGGTTGAAAGAGAGGACAGTGAAGGTGAAACAACCACCATCACTAAAAACCACACCCTTGCTAAATTTCAAATCAACGAACGATTTACTATCGAACCCGGTGATGAAAAACACATTCCATTCGCGCTTAACCTCGCTGAAGAAACACCGCTTACTGTTGGACAATCTAAAACTTGGATTGCTACAAACCTTGATATTGATATGGCGCTCGACAAGTCAGATAGGGACTATTTACACATCGTTCCTACCGAGCTACAACAAGCGGCGATCGATGCGATGGAAGCGCTTGGTTTTAAACTCTATGAGTCAGACTGTGAAGGCATTGATGAAGTGTCATTCTCACGCCTCCCATTCGTACAAGAACTAGAATTTAAAACGATTACCGGTGACTTCCATGGTCGCTTTGATGAAGTAGAAGTGGTTTTCTTCAATCGCGGCGAGCAACTAGAAATCATCTTTGAGATTGATCGCAAAGCGCGAGGCTTTAAAGGTTTCTTCGCGGAGGCGCTAGACCTTGATGAGTCAAAAGCCAGATTGCTGATAGATGAAGCCGACTTAGAAGACCTAGAAGATGCTATCCATGACATTTTAGAGGCAAACTGCTAAGGTACATTAACCTTGTAGTATCGATAGATTTATATTGATGCTTTGCTGATCGTTGCACTCATACGAATGCAACTTCTATATGAACAAACTCTATTATTATTTCAATTCACCTAACGCAGTGACTTATCCCAAGACAAGCGTTGAGGTGTATAGATAATAACTCTCTAGACTGATTTATTGTTACAATTTAAGCCTCTTCAACATGCCAATTAAGGCACGTTTGAGTTGACTTAAGCTCAATAAAACAGCACATTAAAACGAATGGTCAAGGTAGATTAGGTGACAATGAATGTCCAACTTTAGAATTTGGAAACTGGTTAGCCTACTGTGTGTTTTGAGTCTAATGCTGGGCTGCGAATCGAAAGAAGAACGTATCCAGCAAACCATTACACATACACTTCAAGAAGCTTCAACAGCGATAAATACGCTGGGAACCGCCCTTGATAAAAAGCAGGTGAGAAATGCCAACCTTTTGACTGAGTATGGCAAAGTACTTAGTCAGCAAAAACCTCAGCTCAGTGAAATTGCGCAAATTATTTCCCAAGACGCAACAAGCAGTGGGACCTTATATCAGAGTTTATTGACTCGTTATCAGTCCCTCAAATCCCCCGCATCAAGCATGAACAGCGACGACATTATCAACCAAGCAGTGTTGTTAAAAGAAGCCGCTTCAATCAGTTTGTTCAATGATGCGCTGACAGATCCAATCAATGTTTTAGCTGATATGTCAGATGGGAAGCTAGCGCGAGTCGGCGCAATCAGTCAGCAAGCGGAACAAACGGCAAATGGTCAGACCGGAGTCGGTAACCAGCTTGTTGGTAATGCCAATTATGGCGAATGGCAGACCAACTCAAACGGCACTAGCTTTTGGATGTGGTACGGCATGTATCGCATGCTTGGAGATATTGTTGGTGATGTGGAGTATGGCCGCTGGAGTAAACACCGCAAATACAGTTATTACAGCGACTATGGTCGACATAGATACACAAGCTATAAAAGCTACAAACGCCAGACCGAGCTCGCCAAGCGTACTCAACAATCTTATCAGCGACAGGGCAAACAGTTTACCAGTCCCTATGCCAAGAAAAAGTCTGGCGCGTCAGGGTTAAGCCGAAGTAGTAACACCCCATCAGCAGTAACTCGAAGCAGCTATTCTCGAACATCAAGCTACGGCTCTGTTCGCAATAGCTCAAGTAGAACCTCCCGTGGCGTAAGCCGGGGCAAATAGCGCATATATAGCGGAGTTAACACATGTACCAATTTAACGGATTAACAGCTTGGACTTTTCAAGCATTGCTAATAGATATGGCGGTGATCGTCGCGTTATTTGTTAGCTTAAAATACATCAAAGGTTGGGTATCTAACCTTCATGCAAATGATGAAATCACAGAAAAAGACAACTTTGCATTTGGCCTCAGTTTTGCTGGTGGTTTAGCAGGTCTGGCCATCGTAATTTCAGGTATTTCAAGTGGTGCTTTTGCCAGTTCTTTAGCTCAAGAAGCGCTACAAATGGCGGGCTATGGTATCGTTGGTATCATCCTTATCAAGCTCGGTCACTTTTTCCAAGACAAAGTCGCGCTACGCAAGGTAAACCTCCATGACGAAATCGTTAAAGGTAATGTCACCTCAGCACTGATTGACTTTGGCCATGTGGTGAGCGTTGCCATTGTGATCCGCTCAGCTCTACTTTGGGTACTCACAGAAGGCTGGTATGGCTTACCTATTGTGGTTGCAGCCTTCATTATTGGTAATATTTGTATGCTCCTTGTGAGCCAATACCGAGTACAACTATTCAAGCGCACCAACAAAAGTGGCGACTGTTTACAGCAGGCAATCAAAGACAACAATATCGCGGTTGGGATCCGCTACGCGGGCTTTTTAATCGGCTCGGCTCTGGCACTGACTGCAGCGTCCGGTTTAGCGCCGTATGTAGCTGACAATATTAACTCAAGCCTACTTTACTGGAGTATTGCAGCACTGGGTAGCATTGTGCTTTTCATCGTCTTACACCTCGTCATGATAAAAATTATTCTGGCAGGTAAAGATATTTCCGATGAAGTGAACAGACAAAAGAATGTTGGTGTTGCTGCAGTCTCAGCCGCGCTTTCTTTTGCGATTGGTACGACTATGGCAAGTTTGTTAGGTGCATAACCCTTGAGCGCATCTGCACCACAAACTTCAGCAAGAGTGACCGGCAACTGGTCGTTGTTTGGTCACGACACCCTACTTATTGGCGTCATGGCCATTTTGGCCGGTTGCGGCCTAATCTACGAATATTTACTCTCTCATTATGCTGGTCGCGTTTTAGGCTCTGTAGAAAGCGCGATTTATGCCATGATAGGCACTATGATCGTGGCCATGGGCATTGGCGCATTTTTAGCACGCTGGTTCAAAGATCCTTTTACCGCTTTTGCATGGCTTGAAAGCCTAATTGCGCTACTCGGCATGAGCAGTATTTTGGTGATCGCCAGTGTTATTGCACTTACCTATACCCTACCCCATACACTTTCTAGCCTTTACAGCTTGCCTCCCGATAGTATCTTAGATGGCATACCATTTGCGCAATTACAAGCATTTGCCCGATTTTTACCTTATGTTTTCGGCCTCATTCTAGGCATTTTAATTGGCATGGAAATTCCGCTGATTGCTAGGATCCGTCAACAAGTGTATGGCCGCTTCCTTGAAAATAACGCAGGTACCATTTACGGTGCAGATTATATCGGTGCAGGTGTTGGTGCTGCCATTTGGGTCACGATTATGCTTGCGCTGCCAATAATGCAAGCAGCAGCGTGGACTGCGCTATTTAATATCATTGCAGGACTTATCTTCCTATGGCGCTACCATGTTCATGTCCGTTTCGCTAAGTTATTATTCGCGTGTCACTTTGTCCTATTGGGAGTTTTTTTCGTTATTCTGAGCCACGGCTCCAATTGGATGAAAGACCTCAGCAATGTGCTTTACAAAGACAAAGTGATCTATTCAGAATCAACGAAGTACCAACATGTTGTCATCACCGAGCGATTAAGCCGCGCACAACCGATGCCAATTAACGACTTATTCTTAAATGGTCGATTACAGTTTTCATCTGTTGATGAACAGATCTATCACACTATGCTCGTTTATCCTGCTATGCTGGCATCCAACCGTCGCGAAAAGGTATTAATCATTGGCGGCGGAGATGGCTTGGCACTTCGAGATGTACTGGAATGGCCTGTGGAAAATGCAACCTTGATCGATTTGGATGGGCAGCTACTTTCATTATTTGGACTGCAAGGACAACCCTACCCTGCTAGACCGCACATCACTAGTCAATTAACCCGCTTGAATGGCAACGCCTTAAACGACCCAAGAGCCACGGTTATCGTTGCAGATGCATTTTTAGAAGTAGAAAAAATGCTTGATCAGGGCCGACAATTTGACACTATCATTATCGACTTACCCGACCCAAACCATCCCGATTTAAATAAGCTATATAGCGACTACTTTTATAATCATGTGCGTCAGTTACTAGCACCCGATGGTGCACTCGCGATTCAGTCAACGTCTCCCTATCACGCCAAAAAAGCGTTTATTAGCATAGCTAAAACGGTAAAACATGCCGGGTTTACGCATGTTGAGCAATACCAACAGAATATTCCCTCTTTTGGCCAGTGGGGATGGACAATCGCAACGAGAACAGGGCAACCTGCAAGTGCTAGGATCCGGTCGGTCGAGTCTTTACCAGTCCCAAGTAACTGGATAAATAAAGAGTATTTACTTGCTACTTTCGCTTTCCCAAATCGCTTTTTTGACGGAGCAAAAGATATTGAAGTCAACCAGTTAGGAACGGGCAGACTATACGATTATTATCGTCAAGCATGGCAAACAGAAGATGAGTTGTATAAAAATTAGCGCACGGCCATTGACATATTATGTCTTACGTGCAACTCTTAACTCAGACATAATATGTCAAAACAAAAAGGTAAATGAAGATGGAATTAAATGAACTATCAATCAAATTAGCATCATTTGAAACAGAAGGTGCTAACTTCGAATCATTCTTAATCGCCAATGAAGGCGAGCAAGATGTATTGCAAGTGATTGTTGACGGAAATGACGAATTACCAATTTTTGTGACTCAGACTGAAGAACAACTTGTATGCATTAGTTACCTATTTAAAGAGAATGAGGTAAAGCCTGAGTTGCTAAACGAGTTAAACGAAGCACTATTAAAACTGAATGTGCCGATCCCGCTGAGTGCGTTTGCTAAAATTGATGAGCAGTATGCCATATTTGGTGCTCTAGCCGTTTCCTCCTCAATTGATGAGATCACGCACGAACTGGTCACGCTCGCGGACAATGCAATCGAAGCATTAGATGCAGTGACTGTGTATTTGAATGAGTAATATTGGAGTTGTGAAATGAGTATTTTAAAGAAATTATTTACTGCTGTTCGTGGTGGCGCTAGAGAAGTTGGTGAGTCAATTGTTGATGCAAATGGCATTCGTATTTTTGAGCAAGAAATTGCTGACGCACAAAACGCGTTAGCCAAAGCCAAAAAGAGCTTAACTGAAGTAATGGCGAAAGAGATGCAGACAAAACGCAAGTTAGCTGCACTTGAAGAAAGCATTATCGAGCATGAAAACTATGCTGGACAAGCGCTCGAAAAAGGGAACGAAGCTTTAGCGGTAGAAATCGCAGAGAAAATCGGTGAATTTGAAGTTGAGCGTGCAGAGCATCAGCAAGTGCTAGACGGCTTTAGTAAACATGTGATCCTGTTAAAACAGCAAATCAAAGAAGCTGAAAAAACGATTAAAGAAAACCAACGCCAGCTGACAATGGTAAAAACCACAGATAGCGTTCAAAAAGCAACCATGGCAGTAAACAGCACGCTAAATACCAATGCGTCATCTATGGTAAATGCACGTCAGTCACTTGAGCGTATCAAGCAACGCCAGCAAGATAGGCAAGATCAACTGGCTGCGGCAAAAGAGCTTGAAGCCGCTACAACGGGTGCAGATCTAAAAGCCAAAATGGCTGAAGCAGGAATTGGCTCTACGCAAAAGAGTAATGATATTCTTGAACGTATTAGAGCTAAACAAAGCAACTAATATTTGCCGAATTAGAAAAAGGAGGGCTCGCCTCCTTTTTACCCTTTTTGATTATGTAGGTGCATTATGTTTGGCTTTTTTAAATCAAAAAAAACTCCTGAGCGACAGCTTACTCATGCAAAAGATCTGAAAGTTGGGGATATGCTCACCATCATTGATTCATTCGCTTACCCTAGCTGGCTCAAGGGACAAACCCTCAAAGTTGTTGGCGTACAAACTTACCAATTTGAGCGCAGCGCTGCATATGAATTTGTTCTCGAAAGTGATTCAGGTAAAGTCACTTTTTTGCAAATTGAACAAAGTGACGGTGAGGAATACGCAAATTTCTCTATCAAAATCCAAAGAGAAGACGTCGACGCTATTTTTACGCTTGATGAATTTGCGCGTATTTTCGATGAAGAAGCACTGACTCACATCGACACCCACGCTACTCCAGAGATTTTCGAGCGATTTTTAGGTAAAAGCTATCAACAAAGTGAAGCGCCCTACGTTTGCTATTTTTACGATATCGATTATCGCGATCGCGCCTTGCCACGCTATCAAGATGAAAGTGGCGAAGTATGTGAAGTTATCGAGTTGCTGAGTCCTGACGAAAAGTTCGCTATCAACATCGAAATATGGGATGGGGGTGAAACTGACGTGTCACTGACCATGTGCCGACCACTGAGCGATATTGTCGACCTATTCCCTGGAGCTAACTCGTGACCACAAGGGAAGACAAGTGGAAACGTCAAGAAGTGGCATTGAGGGCCACACAAATGGCCTTCGACTTAACCACGGAAGTACAAAAAAGTATTAAAAAACAGGCGATAGACGAAGAACTAACGCCATCCGATATGATCAGAAAGATCCTTGATTTAGAAGTTAAATCGAAGAAAACTCGGCAACGTTTATCCTTCAATCTAACCGATGATGAAATCGCACTACTCGCAGAACGCTTTGGCGTTGATCCCAACGACAAACGGGCTGTAAAGCAACAAGTCGCCAATATGCTACTTAGTCGCTATACAGAAAATAAAGGAAAATAATTGGCTGTATTTATATAGATTATTGATCCATTAACTTCGTATGGCACTACGCTTATTCACCTACATGTCGTAGCGCCTTACATAACAATCACACCGATCACTCTACTGCGAGCAACTCGACCTCAAACACTAATAACGAACCCGGTTCGATTTTACCCGCAGCGCGGTCGCCATAGCCTAAGTCCGGACCAATCCAAAAGCGGTATTTATCGCCTTCGCTCATCAACTGCACACCTTCTGTCCAACCTGGGATCACTTGATTAAGTCCAAAGCTGATGGGTTGGTCGCGCAGTACCGAGCTGTCGAATACAGAGCCATCAAGTAAAGTGCCATGATAATGCACTTTGACTTTGCTCGTGGCACTTGGCTGTTTGCCACCGTCAGTTTGAGTGATTATTTCATACTGAAGACCAGAGTCAGTTTTATGTACCTCTGCACGCTTTTCGTTTTCTTTTAAAAAGTCAGCCGCTTGAATTCGATTAAACTGCGCAAGCTGCTTTTGTTTCTGACCACCTCGAAAAAACACCACTGCAATCACCAGTGCAACGATAACGAGGATAATATTAGTGGTCGTCATGGCTTTCTTCTCCTTTGTCGTCATCGCCGTTTACGACTTTCGCAATACGCTCAAGCTTCGCCATTGCAACTGCATTAATACTGTTTTCAGGATAGCCTTCATCACTTAGCTCTCCTGCAGGTCTATCCATTAACAAGCTAAGCGCTTCATCTACTGTGGCAACGGCATAGACATGGAATAAGCCTTTTTCAACAGCTGCAATCACTTCATCATCTAACACTAAGTTGACCTTGTTAGATTCAGGGACGATCACCCCCTGCTTACCTGTAAGGCCTCGCATTTTGCAGAGTTTAAAGAAGCCTTCGATTTTTTCGTTTACACCACCAATGGCTTGTACTTCACCGTGTTGGTTAATTGAGCCGGTGAGCGCTAAAGATTGATCCACAGGGAGTTGCGTCACCGCCGATAGCAGCGCACAAAGCTCTGCAAGTGATGCGCTATCACCGTCAATAAAACCATAATTTTGTTCAATGGCGATATTTGCGCTGAGTGTCAGGCTAAAGTCTTGCGCATACTTGTTACCTAAGTAACCCGTAAGCAGCATCACGCCTTTTGAGTGAATTGACTTACCTAAGTCTACCTCACGTTCAACGTCAATCACCCCGTCAGCACCCGCGTATACCGTAGAGGTAATACGCGCAGGCGTACCAAATGCGGTGTCACCAATATGCAGTACCGTCAGGCCGTTTACCTTACCAATTGCGGTGCCTTCGGTTGCAATCAAGGTATGTCCTTCTTGAATATCGCTGAGCATGTTTTCGCTTAACTGTCCTGTCCGATATTCTTTTCCAGCTATCGCCTCGTCGATGTGATTAGCGGCAATTTGGTTTACGCCATCTTGCTTGGCATAAAAACTGGCTTCTGCCACCAGCTCCAAAACATCAGCAAAGCGCGCCGAAAGTTTACTGTGGTGCTCCGCTTGGCGGTAGCTAAATTTAAGCATACGCGCGAGTGCCGCTGAGCTTAGCTCAATCTTCAAGGTATCATTGCAGTATTCCATCACCTTAGTGATAAATTGATACTGCATTTTGTCCGAGCTTGGTAAATAGTAATCAAAATCAGCTAGCACTCTAAATAGTTCTGCAAACTCTTCATCGTACTCACCTATGGTGTAATACAGATCTCTCGAACCCAAAAGAATAATTTTGACATCCAACGGAATTAACTGCGGCTTTAAGGTAAAGCTGCTGCCCACCGAATTGTCTTGGTACGGTAGGTCATTTTTAATTTGGTGGGTTTTTAACGACAGTTTAAGGCCATCCCACACCTGCGCGTTAGCCATGACCTTTTCAGCATCCATGATCAGATAACCGCCATTGGCGCGGTGCAATGCACCGGCTTGAATAGAGCGATAGCTGGTGATCAAATTACCTTGAGAGGTTGCATATTCCACCTTACCAAAAATATTACCAAAGGTCGGATTTGGCTCATACACCACAGGCGCAGGGTCGTCCTCTTTAAACTCAACCAGAATATTGGGCGCAAAAAAGTCCGTGAGCATTCCCTTTGAGTCAAAGTCATCTTTGTTTTCGTCGCTGTTGCTACTATCGTCGTCTAGCCAATCTAATACCGCATCGACAATTTCAACCTTGAGATCTTTTAGATAACGCAGTACGCCAATGTGTGCGGCATACTTATGCTCGAGTGCTTTTAATAGCGGTTTGGTCGCCACTTCGATGGTGGTTTTTTTGAGATTACGCAAGCGCTCAGAAGATTCACGCTTCCACCTTGGCAGCTCAATAAGCGACTCGATTAGGGCATCTTCTAATGTTTCTATTGCGGTTAAAAAGTGTGCCTGAACATGCTCGTCCAGAGCCGAAAACTCCGTATCACTGAGCTGCTTACCATCGACCACAGGAGCAAAGCCAACCGTGCCCGTATCTTCTATCAGCGCAACACTCATATTCATAGCTTGCTGCTCAACAGCGGTGATCGCAGCATCGTATTTTTGTTCGAATTCTTTATCTAGCGACTTTTTCTTACGTTGATAACCCGGATTGTCAAAAGCTGCAGGAAAAGTATCTAAGATCTCATCGATAAAGGCGTCAATATCAGCCTCAAGCTGCTTACTTTCACCCGCCTGCATAAATAGCGCGATAGGCTCACGGTGATCGTCGTAATTGTTGACGTACAGCCACTCTTTGGGCGTTGGCTTAGTTTTACTGTGTGCCTCAAGCTTGTCTTTTACCATGGTAAAACGACCCAGTGCCGCTTCTCCCATGACATACACATTATAACCGGGAAGCTCCATTCCCAAGGCAAAGTCTAGCGCGGTTTGAGCGCGCTGCTGGCCAATAAACGGTAGCGCTTCTGGGTAAGGGTTTTGGATACAATTTTCTATGTGAGTCAACGAAACTGATGGCGCGAGCTGGCTCGCAGGCAGTGCTTTTTCAGACGACAATTTAGATTTGGTCATTCTAACTTCTTTGTATTATTCGCATACGTTAGTCTACTCAACTTGGTGCTGCCAAGCTGAGCGCCCACACTTTAGGGCGCTAATGCTTTTCTAGTATATTCCCCATGCCCGCACTCGCTGCAAGCTGGGATCTTGATGGCATAATAAACATCTAATTTATAGCCACAATTCTTACACACTAATTGTCCCAAAGCTATCCATTCACCTTCTTTATAAATACCTTGGTGTTCAAAATCTTTTAAAAGTGCGGACCACTCAAGTTGAGTTCTATCTTCTAATTGGGATATTTCGAATAAGATGTTGGCTTTGAGTTCACTCCAAGCCGCTTCATCGTAGAAGGTTTTGTTTTCGAGAAGATGTTCCAAGTCACGTTTTAGATAGTAACTATAATCATCATAGGTTTGTTTGGTGTAGTCTTTCAGTGCGCTCTGCGCTTCCCAGAATCGCTTAGATAAATCGTCAATTTCATGTTCTTTGACGTCTTTGAGCCAATCGGAAAATTGATCCAGCCATTTTTGATAATCCGCCATTGCTACACTCCTGTTTCGCCGATAGATTAAGTGTAGACCAGATATACCATTCATTGTATTAGGGTTTGCTGAACTTGGTGCTCAGCAAACCCATTTGGCTTCAGATTATGAAGCCAAAAGTCATTGCTATTAGCTTAGAAACGATACTTCACGCCAACGGTCGCTGTTGTACCAAGGCCTTTAATAT
This sequence comes from Pseudoalteromonas piscicida, assembly GCF_002208135.1. NCBI lineage: Bacteria > Pseudomonadati > Pseudomonadota > Gammaproteobacteria > Alteromonadales > Pseudoalteromonadaceae > Pseudoalteromonas > Pseudoalteromonas piscicida. The sequence continues at coordinate 784,974 of NZ_CP021646.1, read as the reverse complement.
TGTAGCCACCGTACGTATAGGCTTGTGCGCGAGCTGGGTAGTAGTCTGAGTTAAATAAGTTTTCAATTCCAACAAAAGCTTGCCAACTTTGGTCGAATTGATATTGACCACTAAAGTTAACCACGTTGTAGCTGTCAATTGGACCTTGATCGCCAACATAGTTGCCTTTATCGTTCCGCTCAAAACGTTTACGGTCGCCCACATGTAACCAGCTTAACGTCATCGATAGCGCATCAACTGGCTGCCAGTTTAGGTTTGCCGTAAGCTTTGGTGGGCTAATTTGTCTAGAGCCAAGATAAGTATCGGCTTCGGAATCTTTACCCTCTACATAGCTATATGTCGCAATGAGTTTTAGCGTGTCATTGATCTTGTAATCGACAAGTGCCTCATAGCCCCATATTTTTTGTGGTGCTCGAACAGGCTCATAAACTCCGGTTACTTCATTGAATTTATTCGTTGTGCCAAACTCAGACGTACTTCTATATGCCGCAAATTCAAATCGTAACGTCTCAAATTGAGAGTTAAAACCGATTTCGTAGTTATCAACAATCGATGCTTCTGTTTGAATTTGACCTATGTCTTCTACCGTTGCACTGCGCAGCAGACGGCCAATATCGGAGATATCAGAGCCCTGCGAGTAACTGGCGAATGGGCTGAACTTTTCATTCGCGTTATATTTAATACCCACATTGTAAGTTGTGGCATCATAGTCAATGATGTCACCTTTCACGTTAAGTGGCACAGAGCACTGATCCGCTGAACGGCAAAGTTTTAGTGTTTGGTAATCAGCTACCGCAAGATCAATACTTTCTTGTCTCACTCCCGCTTTTAACACTAGATCATCCGCAACAATCCACTTGGTCTGTAGGTAACCTGCGATGCTTTCCATGTCCATTTCTGGCACCCAAATACGACCATCGACAAGTGGCTGTGAGGTCACATCATTCAACGCATCGATACCATAAATGAAGGTAGCTTGGACATTGTCAAAATCAACCAAGGTATTAAATGTCGCACGCGCCCCCTTTTTTTCAGAACGGATGATAGATTGACCGCCAGTGTATCCTTCATCAGGGTTTGCTAAGCTTGGAGAGAAGAAGAACACGTTCTCAATGTCTTGCATATACGCATCAAGCGTCATTTGTGTATTAGCAAAAACTTCTATATCGGTGTATTTCAAAGTAATGTTTTCATTACCTTCTGGCCCTTGAGGCTTACCTTGTTTTTGCTGAGCTGGTGGCACGTGAATAGCGTAAGATTTTTCACCTAAATTGATGTTACCAAACACATCACCTAGGTCAGTTTTTTGCTGAGAACTGTAGAAGTTGTAGCTAAATTGCAGTTGCTTGTCTTCATCAAAGTCATAGCCAAGCTTAGTAAAATAGTTTTCTGTCACAGTATCCGACAGACCATACTGTAAACCTAGAATATCGCCTTGGGCATCACGCTGAACACCATTTTCTTCATAGCTTGCCGTGACTAAATAACTAAACTGGTCAACGCGGCCATTAATCGCGCCCGCAATTCGAGCACCCGCACTCTCTGCAAGCTTTACTGCGCTAAAGCGGCTGGATAGGCTAATTTCACCTACTGGCTTGCCGTCACTTTTGGCCTGCTTGGTGATGTAGTTAATGATCCCGCCTGAAGCACCATTACCATAAATTGAGGTTGCTCCTTTGATCACTTCTATACGCGCGATAGCACTTGGATCGAGTGTTTTTACACCCAAAGAACCATTTCGCAGTGGTGTAGACTGAGGTACACCGTCAATCATCACCAGTGGTGCACGTCCACGCAACGATTGCCCAGTATTACTTGAACTACCCGTATCCGGAGCAAGACCAGGAACAATTTGAGATAACAAGCTTTGTAATTCTGGATTTACTTTTAAATGATCTTCAATTTGTTTTTGATTAATAATCGTAATGGAGGCAGGCACTTCATCAATGCTTTCAAACACACGGCTGCCCGAGACCACGATATGCTCCAGATCTGCAGCTTGAAGATCTTTAACATTGGTATCGTCTGCAATGGCTGCTGCGCTAACAGCCAACGCTACCATACTGAGAGTAGTTTTTAACATGGTTATCCTTGCTGGATTTAGAATAATAATGATGTAAAAAGCGGCAATATAGTATTGATAAAGCACAATAAAGGCAAGGTTAATGTTAACCATTTGCATTTATAGTTGCATTGATAGCATTTGACGATGGCTATTTTTTGCAATGATCCATAGCTTATTTCGGACTAAAATAATTCCACCTTAGGTGCTGTGATTGCTGGTCAATTTCGGGTATGCTATCGAGCAATTTTCTATTAATTTTGCCAGATGTTTGGAACCCTAGATGCAAGAGCAATATAACCCGCAAGATATCGAAGCCAAAGTACAGTCGTACTGGGAAGAAAACAATACCTTCAAAGTTGTCGAAGACGAAAGTAAAGAGAAGTACTACTGTCTCTCAATGTTCCCATATCCGAGTGGTCGTCTCCACATGGGTCACGTACGTAACTACACCATTGGTGATGTGGTTTCTCGTTTCCAACGTCTACAAGGCAAAAACGTCATGCAACCTATGGGTTGGGATGCGTTTGGCCTACCTGCCGAAAACGCTGCGATTAAAAATAATACCGCGCCAGCTAAGTGGACCTACGAAAATATCGACTACATGCGCAACCAGCTTAAGTTACTTGGTTTTGGTTACGACTGGGATCGTGAAATCGCGACTTGTCACCCAGAATACTATAAGTGGGAACAGTGGTTCTTCACTAAGCTTTACGAAAAAGGCTTAGTGTACAAAAAGATGTCAACGGTAAACTGGGATCCAGTTGACCAAACGGTACTTGCAAATGAGCAGGTAATTGACGGTCGTGGTTGGCGCTCTGGTGCTATTGTCGAGCAAAAAGAAATTCCACAATGGTTCATTAAGATCACCGATTATGCACAAGAATTACTGGATGACTTAGACAAGCTTGAGCACTGGCCTGAGCAAGTTAAAACCATGCAACGTAACTGGATTGGTCGCTCTGAAGGCGTTGAAATCGACTTTAAACGTGCCGACAACGACGAAAGCTTCACCGTATACACCACCCGCCCGGATACCTTTATGGGTGTGACTTATGTAGCAGTTGCGGCAGGTCATCCAATCGCGCAAGAAGCGGCGAAAAACAGTGACGCAATCTCTCGCTTTGTTGAAGAGTGCAAGAACACCAAAGTTGCCGAAGCGGATATGGCAACAATGGAGAAAAAAGGCATCGCAACTGGCTTTACAGCTATCCACCCACTCACAGGACAAGAAGTGCCAATTTGGGTAGCTAACTTTGTATTGATGGATTACGGCTCAGGTGCCGTGATGGCAGTACCAGGTCACGACCAACGTGACTATGAGTTTGCAAGCGCTTATGGTCTTGAAATCAAGCAAGTTATTCAGCCTCTAGCCGGCGCAGAAGTAAAAGCCAATCTGGCTGAAGCGGCATTTACCGAAAAAGGTACACTCATCAACTCTGGTGAGTTCGATGGCCTAGACTTTGAAGGCGCATTTAACGCCATCGCGACTAAACTAGAATCACTAGGCGTGGGTAAGCGTAAAGTAAACTTCCGTCTTCGCGATTGGGGGTGAGCCGCCAGCGTTACTGGGGTTCGCCAATTCCAATGTTAAACAAAGAAGATGGTTCTGAGCTAGCAGCACCTGCTGACATGCTCCCTGTTCGTCTACCTGAAGACGTAGTCATGAATGGAGTAACTTCACCAATTAAAGCGGATCCCGAGTGGGCAAAAGCAACGGTGAATGGTGAAGCGGTATTCCACGAAACAGACACATTCGACACCTTTATGGAGTCATCTTGGTACTATGCGCGTTACTGTAGCCCACGCTACGATGAAGGCATGCTTGAACCTGGTGCTGCAAACTACTGGCTACCAGTAAACCAATATATTGGTGGTATTGAGCACGCAATCTTGCACTTGTTGTACTCGCGCTTTTTCCACAAGTTGCTGCGTGATTTTGGTTTAGTGAACTCTGATGAGCCATTTGAGCGTCTACTGTGTCAAGGCATGGTACTTGCGGATACTTACTACCGCAAAGACGAGAAAGGCGGCGATATTTGGATCGCACCAACTGACGTATTAACTGAGACTGACGACAAAGGCCGCATCACTAAAGCGTGGCATAAAGAAGACGGCGAGCCGGTATTCTCTGCAGGCATGAGCAAAATGTCTAAGTCGAAGAACAATGGTATTGACCCACAAACGGTTATCAAGCAATACGGCGCTGACACGGTTCGCTTATTCATGATGTTTACGGCTCCACCAGAGCAAACTCTTGAGTGGTCTGACTCAGGCGTTGAAGGTGCGCACCGTTTCCTTCGTCGTATTTGGAAATACGCGGTTGATGTAAAGCAAGCTGGCACTGCCGAGCTTGATTTAAGCAAACTCAATGCAGCGCAAAAGACGCTACGTCGCGACATCCACAAAGCCATTGCAAAAGTGACAGACGATATCGAACGTCGCCAAACGTTCAACACGGCAATTGCGGCGGTGATGGAGCTTTCAAACAAGCTTATCAAAGCGCCACTGAGCGATGAGCAAGATATTGCACTAGCAAATGAAGCACTAGAAGCCATGGTGATCATGCTTGCACCTATCACACCGCACATGTGTCACGAGCTATGGACTGAGCTTGGCAAGTCTGGCGATATCTTGGATGCAGCGTGGCCTGTCGTCGACCAAAGCGCACTAGTTGAAGATGAAAAGCTTATCGTGGTGCAAGTGAACGGTAAACTGCGCTCTAAAATCACCGTAGCGGCAGATGCAACGCAAGAGCAAGTTGAAGCGATTGCATTTAGCGAAGAAAACGTCACTAAGTTTACTGACGGCAAGACCATCCGTAAGGTGATCTATGTTCCTGGTAAACTACTTAATGTGGTTGCAAACTAAGATGCGTAGCCTATTTTGGCACACCAGCAAGCTAGCAGTTTTGCTAGCTTGCTTCTTCGTGGCGAGCTGCGGTTTTCATCTCAAGCAGGCCTCTTACCTTCCTGACGATCTAAAAGAAATCACCTTAAGCGGTGACGACAAGCGCTCAGCCTTGTTTGAACAGCTACAGTCAGATCTTCAGCGTGCACAGGTATCCCTTACGCCAAAAAATACCAAGCAAGCTGCTGAGTTGTACTTGTACAATGATTCACTTGAACGTCAAACACTCAGTTTGTTCAAAAATGGTCAGGTTGCTCAGTATGAACTGGCGTATCGCGTGTCGTACCGTTTGAGTCGTCCGGGCCAAAAGCCCGTTAAGCAAATGTTCGAGCTGTATCGCAACTATCAGGATGACCCAGACAATGCGCTAGCAAAAGCAAAAGAGCTTGAGCTGATCCTAACTGAGATGCGCCGTCTTGCAAGCCAACGTATTATTCGAGAGTTGTCGCAGCTGTAATGCGTTGTTATGCCAATCAACTCTCCAATTACCTGAGTAAGGGGCTTGCGCCTTTTTATTTGGTCTTTGGTGAAGAACCCTTTCAGCAAGGCGAATGTGTACTTGCAATTCGAACCGCAGCTAAGCAGCAAGGCTTTGACGAAGTCATTAAATTTGCTCTGCTTCCTGGATTTGACTGGCAAGAGCTCAGTGCTCAGTACAACAGTATGTCCTTGTTCAGTGCGCGTACGCTCATCGAGTTCGACTTTAATGAGCAAAAAGTTCCTACACAAGGCGTTGCTGTTTTAAAGTCTTTGGCCGAACAGGTCAATCCAGATGTCGTTGTTATTTTTAAAGGGCTGGGTGCGGGTCAAGATGTTCAACGCACTGTTTGGTTCAAAGCATTAGAGCCTAAAGGCCTATTCGTCCCCTGCTATGCGTTAACGGGCCGACATCTTGAACGCTGGTTTGACGATGAATGTAAGCGACTGAAGCTGTCCGTGTCACCACAAGGAAAACGCGCCCTCCTCGTCGCCACAGAAGGCAACTTGCTTGCAACGCATCAGGAGCTTGAAAAGCTCTCCTTACTATTTGGTAAAAACCCAGTTGATGAACAGCAATTGCTGAGCGGCTTATTAAATCAATCTAAGTTCGATATCTTTGATTTAAATACCGGATTGCTAAGTGGCAACCCTAAACAAATTATCAAAGTATTGAACAAGCTCGCCAGTGATAATGTAGAGCCTGCCAGTATTCTCTGGACCTTGCAAAACCAAGCACGCACCCTTCTGGGTGTTAAAACCTTATGGCAAACCGGCACTGCGCTTGCGGATGCCTATAAAAAGCATAATGTTTGGAAAAATCAGCAAACCATCACGCAGCAAGCGTTAGACAGATTAACGCTAGAGCAGATGAAACAGTTGCTCTGCATGATGGCAGACTTTGATACCGCATACAAAGAAGCAAGGCTCACAGCCCCATATCAAGCACTGGCACACATCGCTCTGGCCTTTGCTACACCCATCGCAATGCCGTTACCAATTAGCCAGAGTGAGCATGTATGATTGCTTTATTTGGTGGTACTTTCGATCCTCCGCATTTAGGTCATTTAAATATGGCGATGCGCTGCGTCGACGAGCTGAGTCTTGCTGAGTTAAAATTTTTACCTTGTGCCATACCGGTTCATAAGCAAAAGCCCAGCATCAGTGACGAACATCGCCTAGCGATGCTTGCAAATTTGATATCAGGGCAACAAAAACTGATCATTGATAGGCGTGAGCTTAACCGTCAAGGCCCCTCCTACAGCCTACTAACACTGCAAGAGCTCCGTAACGAATATCCAAACCAGCCAATTTTATTTTTAATGGGTATGGACTCGTTTAATAGTCTGCACACTTGGTATCAATGGCAAGAAATCACAGAGCTGTGCCATCTCGTGGTGTATCAACGCCCAGGGGAGCACTGCTCACCAGATGCTAAAGTCTCAGCTTATTTAGCCAAAGCACGCACAGATAACCCAAACAAGCTCCAAACCACCAATGCTGGACATTGTTATTTCCTTCACGGTGAGCAAAAAGACATTGCATCGAGTACAATTAGGGCTGCGATTGCACTGCAAGACGAGGAATATTTGGAACATTGGCTGCCCACTTCTGTCATAGATTATATAAATAGCCATGGCTTGTATGCTGATTAACCTCATAAAGCATGTTAAAATCGCCGATTATTTGAAATACAGAGACAAAAACTTGGATTCACAACAGTTATTAGATTTCGCGCTAGACAAAGTAGATGATATGAAAGCGCGTGATATTGTTAAGCTCGACGTTCGCGAAACTTCTTCAATCACCGATTACTTAGTGATCTGTACAGGCACCTCAAAACGCCATGTACAATCGATTGCCGACCACGTAGCAAAAGAAGCGCGCCATGCTGGAGAAACACCTATTGGCCAAGAAGGTCAAGACATTGGAGAGTGGGTGTTGGTTGATTTGGGTGACGTTGTTGTACACGTGATGCAAGATCAAACCCGTGATTTTTATGACCTAGAAAAGCTGTGGGGCTAATGTGAAGATCCAACTCATTGCAGTAGGTACCAAAATGCCAAAGTGGGTTGAAACTGGCTTCACCGAATATCAAAGACGCTTCCCCAAAGATATGCCACTGGAGTTAATTGAAATTAGCGCTGGCAAACGGGGGAAAAACGCAGATATCAAACGCATTTTGCAACAAGAAGGTGAAAAAACCTTAGCCGCTATCCCAAAAGGTAATCGCATCGTGACCTTAGAAGTGACTGGTAAGCCTTGGGATACACACCAACTCGCGAGCAATATGGAAAAGTGGCAGTTAGACGGTCGTGATGTTAGCTTACTGATTGGCGGCCCCGAAGGGCTTGCGCCAGAATGTATCGCTGCGGCAGAACAAAAATGGTCATTATCAAACTTAACCCTACCCCACCCTTTGGTGCGTATAGTGGTTGCCGAGAGCTTGTATCGCGGCTGGAGTTTAAATAACAATCATCCTTACCACAGAGAATAATAATGATAAAAAAACGGCCGACGATTAGGGATCATTCTGCCGAGGCTAACCTCTTTGCGAGACGGGCCTTTGTCGGCTTTGTTTTTGTCGTTATTATTGTTGGGATCTTGTTTCACAATGTCTACAAGCTTCAGGTAACCGAGCACGAGACCTATCGCACCCGCTCCAACGATAACCGTATAAAAGTCATTCCGGTCGCCCCTAACCGTGGTCTGATTTACGACCGCAATGGTGTCTTGCTCGCCGAAAATCGCCCTGTTTACAACCTTGAAGTGATCCCAGAAGACGTTGAAGATCTCGAAGCATCATTAGTTTCTGTACGTCAACTCATCGAAATTTCTGAGCAAGAAGTAGAAGATTTCAAAAAGGAAATCAAACATAACCGCCGCTTCAAGAGCCAAGTACTAAAGGGTCGTCTGAATGAAGAAGAAGTTGCGATCCTCTCGGTTAACCAACACCGCTTGCCTGGCTTTAGTGTTGAAGCGCGCTTATCCCGTTATTATCCTTATGGCGACACCCTCACTCACGCCCTTGGCTATGTCGCAAAACTGAACAAAGAAGAACTCTTTGACCTAGAGCTAGAGGGAAAAGACACTAACTATCGTGCCACCCATGATATTGGCAAACTCGGTGTCGAAAAGTTTTATGAAGAGCAGCTGCATGGTATTGTTGGCTCTCGTCGCGTCGAGGTGAATAACCGCGGTCGTATCATTCGTACATTAAGCATGGAAACGCCACAACCAGGTAAAGACTTGGTGCTAACGCTTGATATCGGCTTGCAACAAATAGTACAACACGTACTTAAAGACACCCGAGGCGCGATCATCGTCATGGATCCACGCGATGGCGGAATTTTAGCGCTCTATTCCAACCCAAGTTACGACCCGAATCTGTTCGTTCACGGGATTAGCGGCAAAGACTACCGAGCCTTGCTCAACCCAGACAGACCGCTTATCAACCGTGCAACTCAAGGCCGTTATGCACCTGCTTCCACAGTGAAACCTCACCTTGCAGTGCTTGCGCTGGAAGAAGGTGTGGTGAAAGAGAACACCGAAATATGGGATCCCGGTTTTTTTCAAATTCCCAACGTAAAACATAAATGGCGTGACTGGCGTCCGTGGGGTCACGGACACGTTGATGTGTACAAGGCTATTGAACAGTCTTGTGACACCTATTTTTACGAAACCGCATATAAACTCGGCATAACCAAAATTAGCGACTTTATGAACCAGTTTGGCTTTGGTGAGCTTTCTGGTATCGATATTCATGAAGAAACCTCCGCCATTTTGCCATCGGTTGAATGGAAAAGAGAACGTTTTAAAGAGTCGTGGTACCCCGGAGATACGATTTCTGTTGGGATAGGACAAGGCTATTGGACCGCTACCCCAATGCAGATAGCTAACTCGCTGAGCATTTTGGTTAATAAAGGTATACACCGACAGCCTCACTTAGTACAAATCTCTAAGCAAGACACTGAAGTGGAGCAACTGTTTACGGAAGAAAAGCCACCCGTTGTGTTGAAAAACCCTTATCACTGGAATATCGCATTAAAAGCCATGCACAACACGGTAAAAATAGGCACCGCGAAGAATGCATTTAAAGGCGTGACCTATGACCACGCAGGTAAAACAGGTACCGCACAAGTTATCAGTATTGCTCAAGGCGAAAAATACGATGCCAAGAAGCTAAAAGAAAAACACCGAGACAACGGTATCTACGTGGGCTTTGCACCTTTTGATGACCCTCAAATTGTTATTACCGTGGTGGTCGAAAACCAAGGTGGTGGTAGTGCTATCGCAGCGCCAATGGCACGACAAGTGATGGATTATTACTTTTCAGCCTACCCGCTTGAGAAGGAGCAACAGCAATGAGCCCGCTGAATAAGCCGCGTTCGCTATTTGAAAAAGTCCATATCGACCTACCGTTATTTGCAGCCTTGATTACGATGATGATTGGTAGTCTCGCGATTGTTTATAGTGCTAGTGGACAAGATATGGGCATGATGATGCGCCATGGCACACGCATGTTTGGTGCATTAGTCGCCATGCTATTTATGGCGCAGTTCTCCCCCAATACGCTTAAGCGTGTGGCTATCCCAGTTTATCTCTTGGGTCTTGGCATGCTCGTCGCCGTGCTGTTTTTTGGAGTCAGTAGTAAAGGGGCTCAGCGCTGGCTCGACTTAGGTGTTACCCGCTTTCAACCTTCAGAAATAATGAAACTTGCCGTGCCCATGACGGTCGCTTGGTTTATTGGCCGTTCACACTTACCTCCTAGTATTTTGAATTTAACAATCGGCTTTGTGATTGTGCTAGTACCGACCATTCTGATCAAAGAGCAGCCTGACCTCGGTACTTCCATCTTAATTGCCAGTTCTGGTATTTTTGCGCTCTTTTTAGCTGGGTTAAGTTGGCGTTTAATCGGTTCTGGTTTATTACTCGCGGTACCCGGTGGCTATGCGTTTTGGCATTACGGAATGCATGCCTATCAAAAGCAACGTGTACTGACCTTTTTAGATCCAGAAAGCGACCCGCTGGGCTCTGGTTACCATATCATCCAATCGAAAATTGCCATAGGCTCCGGTGGCGTTGAGGGCAAAGGCTGGCTACACGGAACCCAATCTCAATTAGAATTTTTACCCGAGCGCCATACCGACTTTATCTTCTCGGTGTTGAGCGAAGAGTTTGGCTTGTTAGGTGTCACCATTTTACTCAGCTTGTATCTTTTTATCATTGGTCGAGGATTATATATTGCGGTGCAAGCACAAGATGCTTTCAGTAAGCTGCTCGCAGGGGCACTAACTTTGACCTTCTTCGTCTATGTCTTTGTAAATATTGGAATGGTTTCGGGTCTCTTACCGGTAGTCGGTGTTCCACTGCCCCTGATCAGCTATGGCGGTACATCAATGGTGACCTTGATGGCTGGTTTTGGCATTATTATGGCAATCGCAACAGATAAGAGGATGTTGTTAAAATAATGACTGTTCGTATTACCCTGATTTCAAAGCTGGTTTTAGTATTTGCCCTGTTAAGCGTGCTCAGCGCTTGTGGTAGCCGTTATCATATTCGTCATGATAAAGCGCCACTGCGCGAACCTACCGAACTGGAAATGCAGGATGCCATTGTCACCAACGAAAAAAAGAGCGTGAGTGCCAACCGCCCCTACACTGTACTTGGAAAACGTTACACACCAATCTCAGACGAACATGGGTATCTACAAGAAGGCATAGCCTCATGGTACGGCCGTAAATTCCACGGCTACCACACCTCAAATGGTGAAATTTTTAATATGTTCGATATGACAGCGGCACACAAGACGCTGCCACTCCCCAGCTTTGCCAAAGTAACAAACTTAGACAACGGACGCTCAGCCATCGTTAGAATTAACGACCGAGGCCCATTCCACGACGATAGATTAATCGACTTATCTTACGCTGCTGCCTACAAGCTAGGCTATCACCTGCAGGGTACAGCGCGCGTTAAGGTCGAAGCCATTACTCTATCGCGCGAGTCTCCAAGGCTAACCTATGTGCAAGTTGCTGCTGGCAGTAAACTTGAAAACATACAGTTATTAGCAGGTCAGTTAAAACAAGAATTGGGGTTAGGCACACCCATCACGTTTGAAAACAACCTGTACAAGCTTAGAGTCGGCCCAATTACCGACGACAATCAAGCACAATCTCTACTAAAAACCTTACAACAAGGTCAATTTAGTCGTGCTTTCTTGCTTTACAGTGAGCAGGAACTTTAGAATAACCGCAATGAATGCCGATAAACAAAAAAGCGAGCATAATGACTTCTATCAAACCAAAAATCGTTAAAAAAGTCCTTGGACTGGTGTGCACTTTCTCTATTATGAGTGCCAGTGCACAAATTATTCCTTCGCCGCCGCAGATCAATGCGAAAGGCTATTTCCTTGTAGATTTCACAACTGGAAAGGTGATTGCAGAGGGCGAAGCTGATACTAAGCTAGCGCCAGCAAGTTTAACCAAAATGATGACCAGTTATGTTATTGGTACCGAAATCGCGGCAGGTAACATTAGTCCATCTGATCAGGTCACCATTAGTGAAAAAGCGTGGGCTAAGAATTTTCCTGGTTCATCGGTAATGTTTATTGAAGTGGGCAAGCAGGTTAGTGTTGATGACTTAAACCACGGGATTATTATTCAATCTGGTAATGATGCTTGTGTTGCAATGGCCGAGCACATTGCTGGTAGCGAAAGTGCGTTTGCCGATCTGATGAATGCACATGCTGAAAAACTGGGTATGACGAATACCCACTTTATTAACAGCCATGGTTTAGATACTGATGAACATTACACCACCCCAAGAGACATGGCAACATTGGGTGCCGCGCTTATTCGTGATGTACCTGATGAATATGCTTTATACAAGAAAAAATCTTTCTCTTACAACGGTATAAAGCAATATAACCGTAACTCACTACTTTGGGATGCAAGCCTTGAAGTGGATGGCATTAAAACAGGCCACACCTCGGATGCAGGCTACAGCCTAGTTACTTCAGCGGTAAAAGATGATATGCGTCTTGTTGCCGTGGTCATGGGGACAGAGAGCGAACGTGCGCGTAAAGTTGAAAGCAAAAAATTGCTTAACTACGGCTTCCGTTTCTTTGAAACCATTACCCCTTACCAAGCTGGTGATGCTTTTGCCGATCAGCGCGTATGGATGGGTAACAAAGAAACCGTATCGCTTGGCATTATGGAAGACACTCCTATTACTATTCCACGCGGTCAAAGCAAGAACTTAAAGGCTAACTTTGAGTTAGATAAGACGCTCGAAGCGCCGCTAGCAAAAGGCACTAAAGTTGGTACTTTGTTCTTACAGCTTGAAGGTGAAGACGTAGCACAATATCCGCTGGTTACACTTGAAGAGATCCAAGAAGGTGGATTCTTTAGCAAAATCTACGACTATCTACGTTTACAGATCTCGCAATAATTCCTTATCTGATAGGCCAGCCGAGACAGACGGTTGGCTTATCTTTTTTATAAAGCTCATTCCCCCTACCTTCCCAGACATTCATACTTTCTAATCTAAGACCCCTTTTCAATATACCACACGGCTGAAAAATCACTTTAAGTTTACAATTTAAAAACAATTTGTAATAATCAATTTTAGGTACAAAATCGAACTATAAATAAAAGGATATTTAAATGATGATGGCGACAATCGCGGTAATAATGGTGAAGTGCAGAAACTCCTAGCGACTGTGGAAATAATGACAGCCGCCCCAGTAGCTCTTCGGAGGTTTTTGTTCAGCAGAATATCTTAACTTATACCGGTGGTGGCTGTTATGAGCGGGAAGAAGTAGAGAGATGTTAATCTAATAGGTGATACACACTAAAGGCTTTCCTATGAACTACATAGATCGTATATATCTAAAACCAGGCTTACCAGTAGCCAAATTGACTATTGCAGTATTATTGCTTTCCTCTGCTATTTTATACAAGTCAAGCCTACTTTTATATATTGGTTTTTATATGGCGCTAATTATAGTTGCTTGGGATTTACTATCCGTAGTGGCAAAAGAACAAGGAGCTTGTGCAAAAGTTACGCTCATAGCTTACGGTAGACAGCACTGGATACAGTTACTGCTTATGTTAGCGTTTGCTTGTATAGGTATTGGCGGGCTGCACCTTGAATACCTACTACTCACACTTTTTAACATTGCATTCGCTATGTTATTAACAGCCCATGTTATAAGAGTTGTGTATAAAATAAGAAAAATGTCCGCTATTGACGCGATAAAGGAGAGGTTAAAAACCAAGTCGAGGTTTATTCTTTCTGTTAACCTGCTACTCATTGTTGTTATGTGCACCACACCTTTTTTATCTATGTCCGTAGGAGCGTTGGCTGCTAATTATATGGTTATTTTTAGCTGCTACATACAGTTCCTAAACCATATTATTAGTGAGAATATTTTTGCGACTGATTAAACTAGTTTAGAGTTCTCGCAATAGCCTATTTTGATAAAAGTCAATCAGTGTTAAATACCGATTGACTTTTTACACCCCAAACAACAATTTCCAAAGTCGCAAGAAAAGCGAAAAAAGGAAAACGACGCAATGACTATTACTCAATACTTTAAAGAATCTCCTATCTACATCCACATTAGCATGGCTGTATTTATTGTCTGCTTCATACTAAGTGATTATTTAAATAAACCTGTACTATTGTATCTTGGTTTTTATATTGCTCTGTACGGCGCACTTTATCAACTTGCTACGCAGCTTAACCATACCCAAGCGGAAAAAGCCAATATGAAGCATTTGGGATACATTCCAATATTTATTCTGCTATTGGTCAGTATTGTTACTCTCTCACCTCCCTCAATACTTATTACCGCCATCAATCTTGCCGTAGTTAGTATCATCATTTATCAGCTGGTGCGAATTCTTAGCGCTAGAACCAAGCAGTCTAAAAGAAACATAGTAAAGACCTTGAAACGCAACAAAACAGCGCTTTTGATACTACTATTAACAACAACAGTATTTCGACTTTTCTTTGACTCGGAAGGCTTAACAATTAGCAATCACTGCTTCCTTCTATTAGCTACTTTAGCAGTTTTTGATGATTGTAAAGACGTAATCAATGGTGAAAGCTAGCTTCAAAATGACTCAACAAAAACGTCCTTATCGTGGACGTTTTTTTTTGCGCCAAAAATGATAGAATGCGGCCAATAAATGACGACCTTGGCAACTCAAGGCTTGAAAGAGCCGCTAAGTGACCAAATAAAGGCGTCAGCAAGTAGTTCGTTGTGAGGATACCGTCGTGGTAAAACCAGTTAAAAATACTAAGTTTGATGAATACTTAGAATTTCCTTGCCCATTTACATTCAAGATTATGGGCCTAGCAAATGTCAATTTGACGGATCAGATCCTAGCCAAACTGCAGGTTATTGCACCGGGTGATTATGCACCAAAGGTTAAACCAAGCAGCAAAGGCACCTATGAAGCCGTATCTCTTGTCGTTACCGTAACCAGCAAAGAGCATATCGAGCAGATTTATACCGAGATCGGTGGCATCGAAGACGTCCGTTACATCCTGTAGTTGGTAAGGACCCCTAGTTATGGAATCTCGTCAGTTAATTGTGCGCCAACTCGGCCTTTGTAGTTACGAGCCAATTTGGCACAAAATGCAATCTTTTACCGATGAACGTGATGACACCACAGCGGATGAAATCTGGCTGGTGGAACATGAGCCTGTTTTTACACAAGGTCAAGCCGGTAAAGAAGAGCATGTCTTGGCGCCAGGCGACATTCCCGTCGTAAAAGTGGATCGCGGTGGCCAAGTTACCTACCACGGTCCTGGGCAACAAATGCTTTATGTACTGCTCAACTTACGACGATTAAAAATAGGGGTACGTGAACTTGTCACTTGGCTAGAGGAAAGCATTATCGACTCCCTAAAAGAATATGGGATAGAGGCTTACGCTAAAGCCGATGCACCAGGTGTATACGTCAACGATAGCAAGATAGCATCTCTTGGACTTAGAGTCCGCCGTGGCTGCTCGTTTCATGGTCTCGCGCTCAACGTTAATATGGACCTTGGTCCATTTTTACGAATAAACCCTTGTGGTTATGCGGGCATGAATATGGTGCAAAGTAGCGAAATTAATGGACCTCAAACCGTCGCTGAAGCGGGGGCTGGTCTGGTAAAACACATGCTAAAACGCATTAATGCTGAGCATGTCGAATACACTGAAGGGTTTGAAAACGTATGAGTAAACCAGTCAAAATGGAGCCAGGGGTAAAGCTCCGCGATGCTGAAAAAATGGCATTGATCCCAGTTAAAGTCATGCCGACAGAACGCGAAGAAATGCTGAGAAAGCCTGAGTGGTTAAAGATCCGTTTACCAAAATCAAGTGAACGTATCGATGGCATTAAACAAGCAATGCGTAAGCACGGCTTACACTCTGTTTGTGAAGAGGCGTCATGCCCAAACCTTTCTGAGTGCTTTAATCACGGTACAGCAACCTTTATGATTTTAGGTGCCATTTGTACTCGCCGCTGTCCATTCTGCGATGTGGCCCACGGTCGTCCGCTAAAACCTGACGCCCAAGAGCCGGAAAAGCTTGCACTTACCATCAAAGACATGAAGTTGAGCTACGTTGTTATTACCTCTGTTGACCGTGACGATTTGCGCGACGGTGGTGCGCAGCACTTTGCTGACTGTATTCGTGAGATCCGTAAGCACAACCCAGGTATTACAATCGAAATTCTCGTGCCTGATTTCCGTGGTCGTATGGATAGAGCGCTTGAAATCTTGAGTGAAACACCACCAGATGTATTCAACCACAACCTTGAAACTGCACCAAGACTTTACAAGCTAGCGCGTCCAGGTGCCGATTATAAGTGGTCGCTCGAATTACTACGCCGCTTTAAAGAAATGCACCCAGAGGTAAGAACAAAGTCAGGCTTAATGGTTGGACTAGGCGAAGAAATCTCTGAAATTGAAGAAGTCTTAAGAGACTTGCGCGAGCATAATGTAGATATGCTCACCGTAGGCCAATATCTGCAACCTTCAAAGCACCACTTGCCAGTAAAACGCTACGTGCCACCGGTTGAATTTGATGGGCTAAAAGAATATGCCGACGAGATAGGCTTTAGCCACGCAGCTTGCGGACCATTTGTACGCTCTAGCTACCATGCGGATCAGCAAGCCGCCGGTAAAGAAGTAAAATAACTTCTGCTCCGAACTTGAGTTCAAGTAACACGTATATTGCTCCTAGTCGTAAGTAGGAGCAATATCCATACAATTTCCGACCTCCCCTCTACGCATTCATGTAAATTCAATGTAAAATACTCAAAGTTCAGTTACTTAGAATAATAATATGGAATACGGACCAATCAGCTTTTACGCTATTTTTATTGCCGTTGTGGTGCTTGGAGGCAGCTTAGGTGGGCTCTTGCAAGCGATGCGTTCAACGTCGTCATATAAGTTTCGCAAACCTAAATTCAAGAGTGCGAATAGCGCCGCCCCAGAGTACTGGGACTTAGGTGGATTCGGTGTCATTCTAGCCGGTGTGATCTCAGCATTTATGGCAATCGGTGTGCTCACCATGGCGGGCGCTGCAGACTTCAGTCCGGTCAGTAAGTATGCATTTAAATCATATCAAAATGGGGAGCACGACTCCCACCATCAAAACAATGACGAAATACTCATTCCTGTTGCGATGTTTTCATCTGCGCATAACGATAACGCCGTTGAGATCAACCGTATTATCAAAGTGGTCGTAGAGCACAATTTGAAACGGGAAAATGACTCAATTACCGGTTCTGATAAAGCATTTTGGACTTGGATTAAAATCTTTTCATTCTCTATTTTAAGCGGCTTTGGTGGTGTAGGACTCGTTTCTAGCGCCTACAAGCGCTACGTTGGCGAAGATGAATTCAATGACATCCAACAAAAGGTGAAAGAAGAGTATGAAATAGCACGTAAGAATACCGTAGAAATCGCACTCCAACGCGCTAGGGAATTGATTGCAAACACACAGTACGATGAAGCAATTAAGGTTTGTGATGACATTCTTACCAACATCCATCCAAACCATGCAAGAGCAATTGGCATAAAAGCCAGAGCACTCAGCCGAGATGGCAAGCTCGCAGAAGCCATCAAGCTGCTAGAAAGCGCACTTTCCATTTCAGATATGAGTGAGTCCGTCAGAGCTCGTATGCATTGGAATATAGCCTGTTATCAGACTCGTATAGATTTTAGCGAAGGCTTACCTGAGGAGCTAGATTGTATGGCCTGGACGCTGGGTGAGATCCGCATCCATTTGGAGCGCGCAATTGCGCTTGATGAGCATTTAAGGTTGAAGCTACCCGACGGTGAAAGTGACCTTATTGTGCTAAAGTCGCTCAGTGCGAGAGGTCAAGATTGGTTTGACAATTTAGTGCGAGCACAATAGACTCTTAGGTAAGTTAGCTTGATACGGTGCATTTTCATGAGAGATGAAGACTTTATATAAAAGTTAAAGGTACAAGCACAAATTCACTGGATGAAAATATCAGTGAGTAGAGTAAGCCGCATATTGATATGCGGCTTTTTTGTTTTTAACGCATAAATTTTATACGCGAATTGGTATTAGCAGCAAAACGGTTTCATTTCCTCGCTATTCGTTATATCTTGCCTCACCAGATAATAATAATCAGGGGCAAAACGTGCTTAAGAATAAAACTTTGGGCAGCATGCTGATTGTAGCAGGTACTACAATTGGCGCGGGTATGCTCGCCCTCCCTATTGCATCAGCAGGACTCGGCTTTTCTACCGCTATCGCATTATTAGCAATCACATGGTTGTTAATGACCTATACCGCTTTACTTATGCTGGAAGTACATCAATACGCAGATCAAGACGCAACGCTAAATACACTGGCGAAAAACTTACTCGGTAAAGCGGGCCAATATGTGGCAAATTTTTCGATGGTGTTTTTGTTCTATGCACTCTGTTCAGCTTATATCGCGGGAGGTGGTGCACAACTTCAAAGCAAACTGGTTAGTGTATTAGGTGATGAGATCACTCCCCAACTCGGTTCAGTATTGCTTGCTGTTATCATAGCAACCATAGTGACTTTAGGCACAAGTACCGTCGATAAGCTTAACCAATTACTATTTACCATTAAAGTTATCGTGCTCGCGAGTTTGTTTTTTATCCTGACTCCCTATGTTCATGGCCAACATCTTATCGATATGCCAGTGGAGCAAGGACTTGTTATTGCGGCAATTCCTGTCATTTTCACTTCATTTGGATTTCATGGCTCAATTCCGTCAATCGTTAAGTACGTGGGCGTAGATATCCGCCAATTACGTAAAGTAATGATGTTTGGTGCTTCCCTTCCACTTATCATCTATGTGTTTTGGCAGTTACTGAGCCAAGGCGTTATGGGGCAAGAGAGCTTAATGGCAAGTGAGGGGCTGCCGGGTTTTGTCACCAGTATTTCGTCTATCGCACGCAACGACAACGTACAATTATTTGTGACGATATTTGCAGATTTAGCACTCGCGACCTCATTCTTAGGTGTGAGTCTCGGTCTATTCGACTTTTTTGCTGATGCCTTTAAAAAGCAAGATACCAAGAAAGACCGTATAAAAACGGCGTTCATTACCTTTTTACCACCGCTTGGCTTTGCCCTCTTTTATCCAAAGGGCTTTATTATGGCACTGGGATATGCAGCGATTGCGCTCGTGGTGTTAGCGGTATTTCTACCTGTTGCTATGGTATGGAAACAGAGGAAAGTTAGAGGTAATGATGGATATCAGGTTAAAGGTGGTACGCTTGGACTAGGACTTGCCGCTATTTTCGGTGTGATGATCATTACCTCTCAGCTAATGCAAATGGCTGGTCTTATTCCTAGTTTAGGGTGAGCAAAGCAACTGCAAATTAACATGAACCTTAGATAAGGCATTAATTATCCGAGGTTTAGGTTAACTAGTAGTTTCTGCTAATCTATTTTCCCTAGCCAGTCTCGCTTCTTTTCTATCTTGCATTAGCTTCCAAAAGGTAAAGACTGGCACAAATGCTAAACACAGAGTAGCCACATTAACCATAGGAATAATTGTAGGGTACAGGTAAGTTGAATAGGAGAGATCCATAAAATGTCTGTCGACAAGTCTAAAAAACTGTAATAGCGGAGCTGGAATAATGATTATTTGGGCAAGAATACTTTGCCAAAGATACATCTTATCTTTAACAGCCCAGTAAGCAATAATTGCCATAAAGGCAATGTCTGAAAAGGCCCAATAGATATATCGGTAGATTCTATCTGGATCAGCCGCCCTAATGTAATCAGCGTTAAACGCCCCCAAAACGTAAAAAATAGCAATAAGGCTGGCGTATCGAAGCGCCTTTACATCTCGTACCAACAAACACAAAAAAACAGCCACGAATGAGACCCATATGCTGTAATCTACAAAGAAGAGCCTAACAGGCTCCCAAGCTAACCACATAGACCGTTAACGACCCACACTTGGCTTTTTTTCATTTTCCTCGTCGCCGCCTGAGCCGTTATCACCTGGTAATCTATAATTTTTAATGTTCATCATTTTATCCTTATCGAGAGTTTGTAGAGCAGCTAGAACTTTAGCGAATTCCCTGTAACTTGGCAATAAACTGTAATTAATTTTGCCTCACTTCAATAGGGTCTGACTCTTTAGGTTTACCCTGTAAAATTGAGATTTCAACACGCCTATTGCGGCGTCTATCAGCATCGCTGTCATTGGGAACAAGCGGTCTGGTGTCTGCGTGACCAACCACGACCATTCTGTTCTTATCAAAACCACGAACACGCTCCATCACAGTCGCAACAGCGACCGCTCTCGTCGCCGATAAATCCCAGTTATTGGAGTAAAGTTCGTTAGTGACTCTAAAATCGTCCGTGTGACCCGAAACAGTAATTTCACCGGGTACATCTTTAAGTAATTCTGCAATTTCAGCAATCACAGGTTCAAACTTAGGTTGTAAAAACGCACTGCCTGCAGGGAAAGAACCATTCTCTTGAATACGAATAATGATTTGTTGTCCTAGTGACTCAAGCTCAATTGCACCATCCATTATTTGCTTCTCTAGCTGCTGCGCAATCTTTTTAACAAGCTCGTTTACTTGCTCTTGGTCTGCAGAAGCAATTGCTTGCGTTGACGCCATTTCCTGTGCAGTACTGGCCGACTCACCACCACGCTTATTGCCGCGCTGCTCTTGCCGACCACCCGCAGACGATTCATCACCGGCCTGAAACTCAAGCATCTGTTGCGTCATTTCTACGGTTTGCTGTTGAATCGTTTCAATTGGTGTTGGCTCTGGCTTACCTGGGGTAAATTCCATCGCGATAACGCTGGTACCTTTAGGGATATCCTTTACTTCAATTTTATTTTGCACACCAAAAGCAAACTTCATCGATCCTGCAATTTGCTTAAACTTCAGCACGTCCATTTCGGAGAATGCCAATAGCAGTACGAAGAAGCACATTAACAACGACATGAGATCAGCAAACGTTCCCATCCAGGCCGGAAGACCTGGAGGGGGCATTTACATTCTTTCTCATCTGACATGATTATTCCTCAGCCTCAGCGCCACGTTTAGACTCAGGCAAATAATTTTTCAAGATGCCTTCAATAACTTTTGGGTTTTGACCATCTTGAATGCCTAAGATTGCATCTAAGATAAGGCGCTGGTTTCGCTCTTCTTCATCTTTACGAAGCTCAAGTTTAACCTGAATAGGGATCGCTACCACGTTAGCTAAGAACGCACCATACAAAGTTGTTAAAAGTGCAACGGCCATAGCTGGCCCGATTGCTTTCGGGTCGTCCATGTTAGACAACATAGCCACCAAGCCTATGAGAGTTCCGATCATGCCCATCGCAGGCGCAATATCTGCGAGGGATTTAAATAAACCCGCGCCTAGTTCATGTCTTGAAGACGTCAGGGAAATATCTTTTTGCAGTGTGGCACGTACAACATCAGCATCATGACCATCGACTAGCATATCGACGCCTTTACGCATAAACTGGTTGGGAATTTCGGCTTCTTCTAATGCTAAAAAACCACCTTTACGCGCAGAATCAGCAAGCTCAACGGCTTTCTCAATCAGCTCCTCTGGGGTTTCAATCTTAAACATAAAGGCCTTTCCGGCCACTTTACCAATTCCGAAAAACTGTCCAAGCGTAAAGTTAGACAATACGATAAAAATTGAACCACCAAATACGATAACGACGGAAGGCGTGTTATAGAACATAGCGATCTGGCCATCACTACTTAGTACCATGGACATTACAATTAAACCTATGGCACCCAGGATCCCTATTACCGTTGCTAAATCCACATGTCCTCCGGGGGAAGTTATTTGTGATAAATCACGCAGTTATTATTGTTTGAGTTATCGGCAAGTTTTTCTACAACTTAACACTATTATATTAAAAAGTGTTTAAAATGCGAGTTTATAGCAGATCTTGTAATGCCGATACTCGGTCAGATCAAAAAGTCTCTGGTTTTTTTGACCTTGGCGCGCAATCCCCCTAAAATTGCCACACTTTTACTTTACGGGTCAGCGTGACATATGGCGGTAAAAAAACCTGATAACTTGAGCTTTGAAGAGGCCATGCAAGAGTTGGAACAAATCGTTGCAGACATGGAAAACGGTAGCCTACCTCTCGATCAAGCACTTAAACAATTTGAGCGTGGGATAAAGCTCGCAAAAGCGTCAAACCAAAAACTTCAGCAAGCTGAGCAACAGGTCGCTATTTTGATGGGCGAAGATGAGCAAGCACAATTACAGTCATTTGATAACGAAGCCTAATGTCAGCAAAACTACAAGAAAAGCTCCTGTTTGCTAAAACTCGTGTTGAGAACACCGTTTTACACTATTTTGATAGTGTGCTTGATACCGAAGAGAATATAAAAGCTGCTACTCGTTACAGCATAGAAAATGGTGGTAAACGTTTACGACCATTTTTAGTGTATTGCACTGGTGAGCTATTTGGTGCGGTTCCAGCAGACTTAGACAAGGCCGCCGCCGCCATAGAGTGCGTTCATAGCTATTCGTTGGTGCACGATGATTTACCCGCAATGGATGATGACGAACTTAGGCGTGGCCGTCCAACTTGCCATATTCAATTCGATGAAGCGACAGCTATCTTAGCCGGTGATGCCTTACAAACTCTGGCTTTTGAGCTGTTAAGTGAACATCAATTCGCAGTAAACCAACATGCCCAAATAAAAATGATTTCAGTGCTAGCCAAGGCATCGGGTCTACAGGGCATGGTTGGCGGTCAAGCGCTTGATATAGCCGCGACCGATCGTTCAATTACCATAGAGGAACTTGAACGCATTCATAAGCTAAAAACAGGTGCGCTGCTAAGCTGTGCTGTAGAGCTTGGGATCTTATGCGGCAATCCAGAGCGAGTTACGGAGCAAGCATGTAATGCAATACGCACTTATGGTCGTGCAATTGGCCTAGCATTCCAAGTCAGAGATGACATTCTTGATGTAGAAGGTGACACGATAGTGCTTGGTAAGCCACAGGGTTCTGACTTGGAACATAATAAGTCTACCTACCCTGCATTGTTAGGTTTAGAGCAAGCAAAAGAAAAAGCCGAACAGTTGATAGATGAGGCACTGGATGCACTTACAGTAATCGACGGTGACACAGAAATACTTGCAGATTTAGCAAAATACATCATAGATCGAGAATATTAAGCTGACGTATAAAATAACTGCGCCAAGCTAAGAAAATAGTCACAAGTACTTTGTAAACGCTGGCTAACATAATATCATGGCCAGTTAGTGAAGAATTTTAATAATTATGAAGTGAACCACGCGAGGAATTGCGCTGAGATTCACTTAGGACTCTGATAAATACCATGAAACTTGATAGTAGCAAGTATCCTTTACTCGCGTTAATTGACGACCCAAGTCAACTCCGTCAATTACCCCAGCACAAGTTAACCGCGTTTAGTGATGAGCTTCGCGAGTATTTGCTGAACTCAGTCTCTCAAAGTAGCGGTCATTTTGCATCTGGCTTAGGCACTGTAGAGCTTACCGTGGCTTTACACTATGTATATAACACACCAAGCGATAGGCTAGTTTGGGATGTAGGTCATCAAGCCTATCCGCACAAGCTACTGACAGGCCGAAGAGATCGGATGCATACTATTCGCCAAAAGGATGGCTTACATCCTTTCCCCTATAGAGAAGAAAGCGAATACGATACGTTTAGTGTCGGCCATTCTAGTACCTCAATATCAGCGGCACTTGGTATGGCAATTGCTGCTGAAAAGGAAGGCATTGGACGTAAAACCGTCGCCGTTATTGGTGATGGTGCAATGACCGCAGGCATGGCATTTGAAGCCATGAACCACGCTGGCGACATCAATCCGGATATGTTAGTGATCCTAAACGACAACGAAATGTCTATCTCGGAAAACGTTGGCGCACTTACAAATCATTTCGCGAAGATCCTTTCTGGTAGTTTTTACACCAATATTCGCGAAGGCAGCAAAAAACTGCTGTCCGGCGTGCCTCCAGTTAAAGAGCTTGCAGGTCGCATGGAAGAGCATTTAAAGGGGATGATAATCCCTGGTACCTTCTTTGAAGAGCTAGGTTTTAACTATATAGGGCCAATTGACGGACATAATGTAGAGACGCTGGTAGATACGCTGCGTAATATGCGAAACTTAAAAGGTCCTCAACTATTACACGTTAAAACCCAAAAAGGGAAAGGCTATAAACCAGCAGAAGCAGACCCTATTGGTTATCATGCAGTGCCTAAGTTTGATCCAAGCGTGCATAGCTTACCCAAATCCAAACCCAGCGCACCGACCTTTTCAAAAGTGTTTGGTGACTGGCTCTGTGATATGGCCGCACAAGATAATAAGCTGATGGCTATTACACCGGCAATGCGTGAAGGCTCTGGCATGGTGCGCTTTTCTAAAGAGTATCCGGCTCAGTATTTCGATGTCGCTATTGCTGAGCAACATGCAGTAACGCTTGCTGCGGGCTTCGCTTGTGAAGACCTCAACCCAGTTGTTGCAATCTATTCTAGCTTTTTGCAACGCGCATATGACCAACTCATTCATGATGTCGCACTACAAAATCTACCAGTACTTTTTGCTATTGACCGCGCAGGTGTCGTTGGTGCCGATGGTGAAACACACCAAGGGGCTTATGATTTAAGCTTTTTGCGCTGTATTCCTAATATGGTGATCATGGCACCAAGCGACCTCAATGAGTGTCGCCAAATGCTCTATACTGGTCACCGCCTAAATAGGCCAGCTGCGGTAAGATACCCTCGAGGTAGTGCAGGAAGCGCAGACATTACCTCCGAAATGACCGAGCTAGAAATTGGTAAAGGCAAAGTAGTGAGAGAAGGTGAAAAGCTCGCTATTTTAAGCTTTGGTACTTTGTTCGAAAACGCGCAAACTGTTGCCGAAGAGCTAAATGCTACACTTGTGGATATGCGCTTTGTAAAGCCTTTAGACACCGCACTTATCGAAGAGTTAGTGGTAACTCACGAGCGCTTTGTAACACTTGAAGACAATGCGATTGCTGGTGGTGCAGGCTCTGCTGTGAGCGAATATCTAATAGCTCAAGGTCATCTAAAGCCAATCAAACTACTCGGCCTACCTGATGAGTTTATTAAGCATGGCTCGCAAACTGAGATCCACGCTGAATTGGGCTTAAGCAGTGAAGGAATAAGTCAGCAAATTAAGGCTTGGGTAAATCCACAGTCTTGACTCTGAGCAGTTCTAAAAAAGGCTTCCATTTGGAAGCCTTTTTTATTCTCCATCTCTCGTCTTGAGATACGTTGACAGTTTAAAAGCTAGTGACGAGCTTTACCTCATCCACACTCTTACTTCCGCAAGTCCATTGCTTTGCAGAAGTTGTAACTGAGACTCTATATTCGCGCTTTGCTCAAATTCGAATGCATCCAATTGATCGTCAAAGAAGATTGTCGCAGCACCATCACCGCCACGTTGTTTGACCTGATGTAATGCGATATCAGCTAGGTTCACAGATGATTCCCAACCAATAACCTTGCCGCCCAGTAGTGGTAATGGATAATATGACCAGCCCATCGACACCGTCAATTTGGTCGTTTTACCATTCGGTAAGCGGTAATCCGTTTCAGCAATCGCCTTACATAAGTCGCTAACATACTCTTCAATAAAATCTCTGCTAAAGTCGCGCAATAGTAATAAGAATTCGTCACCGCTCCAACGGACGACATAATCAGAACCTTGCGTTCGTGTATTGAGTAACGTAGCTAATTGCTGCAAACAACTATCACCGCCAATCGGGCCGTAAGAGTCATTAATTTTGCTGAAATCGTCGATGTTCATAATCATCAATACCAAGCTCTTATTTTGAGCCTGCAGCGACTGTGCATTGCGCTGATAATGCTCGACATCTTTTGGTAACTGATCAAAGAGGAAGCGACGACTACGTAGTCCCGTCAATTCATCTGAGTGGCTCACAAGCTTAAGCTGAGTGTTAACCTGATTGAGCTTTTCGTTGGCTTTCCTGAGCTCTGTAGTACGCTCAGCTATCAACGCCTCTAGCGCTGCTTGCTTTCTTCTTTCTTGCGCTCTAAATACCCAAAATATCAGATAGAACATAAAGATAAACGCGCAGGTAATAAACAGCCTAAAGTAAATCGTCTCATCGAAACGGCGCGGTAACATAATGGATAAGTTAAGCACCTTCGCCTGCTCCCAATCTTGCCCTTGGCGCTTAGCTTCTAAAACAAAGGTGAAGTTTCCTGGTGGTAAATTAGTATAAATTGCTTCGCGTCGTGACTGGGCATCACGCCACTGCGTATCGTGCCCTTTTAGCTTGTATCTAAATTCAATGCTATGCGGCGCGTAAAAGTCGATTGCGGTATAATTGATAGTTAGATCACGCTCAGAAGTATCAAGCTGGATCACTTGATTTAATGACTCGGTGCTAAATACTCTATCGTGGGTAGACAGTGATTCTAATCTTGGCAATAAATCCCCGCCACCAAAAAGCTGGACATTTTTAGGGATCTCAACAACACCTTGTAAGCTGGGGTAAAAAATAGCAGACTCGGTTTCAACCACTGCATCATGCCCAAGCCCTGAACAACACTGGCTTGGTCTGCCATCAAGCTGTCTATCAAATGGGCTTATTACTTGTTCAACTTGCAAACTCTCTATAGCGTGACCAAATTGCGCAACGGGCATGCGATACACCCCTTTCATCGTGCTCACCCAGATGAGCTGGTTGCTCTTGTCATAATGCAGCGAAAATATCGATCCGTAAGGCAAACCATTTGAAGCATCAAGCTGGTACCAATCCCCGTCTGAGGTGCGATAGAATAACCCATCATTGAGGGATCCAACTAAAGTCGTCACAGTATCCAAATGCAGAATACTGGTAATATAAGCGGTATCCAAGGACGTTTGAGAACCAATTTTTTCGATCCCCTTATCGTTATAACGATAAGCGCCTTTATTAGTTCCTATAAAACCGTACCTTGGGAAGTCTTCAACAAAAGTAACGAATTGGCTACCTAGGAAGGCATTATAGGCAAACGGCGTTATCCCTTGTAATCCAGACGATACAACCCCCTCCCCGTACCAAACCACATACCTCCTCGGTTTGAAGGGCTAAGTGAAAATACAGGATTTTGCCTGAGTTCTCGCTCATTTAACTTTTGCAGTGTGCCATCTTCGTAGATAAGCGCACCGCGATCAGTACCGAGAATGAGCTTTTCACCAAGAAATTCTAAATCGTGTATTACAGAGCGATTTAACTGAGCACTTGTGAGCACGGGCTGATAACTATCATTTAGCCCGATAATACCGAGACCTTCTCTACTAGCCACCCACAATTGACCATTTGGGCCTTGAGTAATGGCTGAAATAGCTTGATTTGTCCGTTGGCCGATATGATGACGCTCAACCTTACCTGAATGAGCAAGCCAAAGCCCCTCATTTAAACTGGCAAGCCAAATATTATCATCGTCATCCATAAAAATATCGGCAAACCAGATGCTCTGGTCTAGTTGAATTGGTTCAACCGCTTGCCAAATGCCATTATTTTGTCGGTATAACAACCGACCATAGGTGGAAACCCACAGGCCACCTTCTTTATCGTTAAGAAACTTATATACCGCGTTATTACCTACTTCTTGGTAACGGCGTAATACTTCATCAATATCTAGAAAATACGCGCCCAGCTCCGACGCTAAAAACAGCTTTCCATCGACCCAAGCTAAGTCATGTATGATGGTTTGTGCTAACTGTTCGGGTAGTGATACTTTACTCGCCAATTCAAGCCTAACCCCATCGCCAGTGCGGTTACTTGATTCGCTGATTTTAAGCAAGTGACGCTCATTTACTAACCAGATACCATCAGGTACTAGCGCCATTTTAGTCACTGAGCCTACAATTTGATTGATTTGAGTAACGTCTAACGTGCTTTGCTCTATGTTATTGGCAGCTAAGGTCAGCTTTTTAGCGGAAACATAATACAGACCATTTGCAGCAATCCAGATCCCGCCGTCTTCATCTTGCAGGATATCCCGTACAGGCCCCTGTAAATCAAAACGTCGAGCCTCTAAGGTTTGTGGATTGAGTCTTAACAGTCCTCGACGTGTGCCAACCCAAAGCATGCCAAATCGATCCACCACCAACTTATTGATGGCATTGCTATTTAAAAACTCGGTATTTTGCGTGTTGAAGTTTTGAAATTGATGGCCATCAAACCGGCTTAGACCAAATTGAGTTCCAATCCAGATATAGCCCTGATTGTCTTGAACGACACTCTTAACGCTTTGTGACGGTAATCCACTTTGGATATTCCACTGTTTAACCACGTAATCATCTATCGCCGCAAAACTCGTCATTGGTAGCAGCAAAGTGAAAATGAAAAACAATAGCCTTGTCATCTCGATTCCATCACATCAGCATAGTTAGACTAAAATGCCAGTTTTAAACAAAGCTTGCACGCAAATCAATGAAAAAATGCCAGCTAATACATCATCTAGCATGATCCCAGAACCACCGTGCAAGCGTTTATCGAGCCATCTTATCGGACCCGGTTTCAAAATATCGAAAAAGCGGAACAAAATAAAGCCGACGATTAATGACTGCCAGCTAAGTGCCGCCCCTATCATGGTAATATAAAAGCCAGCCACTTCATCCCACACGATGGCAGGATGGTCGTGAACATTAACATCGCCCGCTGTTTTGCCACACACCCAGATCCCAAATAACGTCATGACAATTGCAACAAGACATTGCAGCCAAATTGGTGTGCCTTGGGTTGCAAAAATAAACGGCAATGCGGCGAATGTGCCGAAAGTGCCTGGTGCTTTTTTCGCTAAACCAAGACCAAATCCGAGTGCAAAGAATTGATGTGGCTTCTTTAAATTAAATACATACTGCTTAGCCAAACCAACTCCTAGCTAAAATGCTCAAAACCAAGCCCTGCAAGCTGGTAAGGTTGACCTTTTTTAAGCAATTGAATTTCACCATTATTGGCCGTAATTTGGCCAATACAAACTGGCTCAACACCATATTGCTTTAATCTGGTTTCCACGGCATTTTTATTATTATCATTGACCGTGAATAGTAATTCGTAGTCATCACCAAAACCCAGCGCAAGTCGCATGCGTGCGTCTTCATCAAGACTTGAACGCAGCGCGTCAGACTGCGGGACTTTATCCGCGTTTATCTTAGCGCCCACTGTTGAGCTGCGTAAAATGTGCTTAAGATCCGCGAGTAGACCGTCTGAGATATCAATTGCTGAGGTTGCGAGGCCTCTAAGTACTTGACCCGCAGCAACCCGTGGCGCTGGGTAGTGAAATTTTTCAAGCGCCGCTTTGTGGTGTTTTGGCTCAAGCGTCCAGCCTTGCTTTCGCGCTTCGATTGCAAGCCCTGCGTCACCTAGCGGGCCTGTTACATAAATCCAATCCCCCACTCGGGCTCCTGAGCGCTTGAGTGCTTTACCGGTTGGCACAATACCCTTTGCACATACGGTGATAGTCAATGGACCTTGCGTCGTATCTCCACCTATCACCTGTACGTTATAGTACTCAGCAATTTCATGCATGCCCTCAGTAAAAGCTTCTAACCACTCCAAATCAGCGCTGGGTAGTGTTAAGCCAAGCGATACCCAAGTAGGCTCAGCACCCATTGCAGCTAAATCGCTAAGATTCACCGCGATAACACGGTGGCCAAGTGCCCGAGGTGGTATATCTTCAAAAAAGTGCACACCCGCAACTAGCGTGTCGGTTGTTACCGCAAGCTGGTTCCCAGCGGGGATCGAAACCAAGGCACAGTCGTCACCGATCCCAAGCTCTACATCTCGGCGAGTAATGCCGCGGCCTTTAAAATAGTGATTGATTAGCTCAAATTCTTTCATACACAAAAAAGCCGGCCAAGGCCGGCTATTCCTATAGTAAAGCTTATTTGCGAATAAACTTAACCGCTTTGTCTAGTACACCGTTAACAAATTTGTGGCTCTCTTCAGCGCCGAACATTTTCGCCAACTCAATACCTTCGTTGATAGCCACTTTGTATGGCACATCTTCACGGAATTTAAGCTCATAAGCACTAACACGTAACACGGCAAGCTCAACCATATCCAACTCTTCAAGTGGACGAGCTAAATGCGGACGAATCGCTTCGTCTAGCTGCTTTTGGTTAACAACAACACCACGCGCTAAGTCTTTGAAGTATTCGACATCGACTTTAGTTACGTCGTTTTCGATCAGCATTTGCTGTTCGATATCGGCAATTGGGTTACCACTTAGCTGCCAAGAATAAATAGCTTGTAAAGCAAGTACACGTGCTTTGCGTCTAGCTGCTGGTTTCACTGAGATTCCTCTTAAATTTGCTCTAGCACGTTCACCATTTCTAGAGCTCCAAGGGCGGCTTCTCCCCCTTTGTTGCCCATTTTAGTGCCCGCGCGCTCGATAGCTTGCTCAATGCTTTCAGTAGTAAGTACACCAAAAGCAACAGGGATGTCATAATCTAATGAAACGCTAGCTAAGCCTTTGTTAGACTCGTTAGCAACTAAATCGAAGTGTGGCGTACCACCACGAATAATCACACCTAGCGCAATAATCGCGTCGTGCTCTTTTTTCATCGCAACGCGTTTTGCTGCTAGTGGTAGTTCAACCGCTCCCGGTACATATACAACCGTGATGTCTTCATCGCTAACACCACCGGTACGCTTCAACTCATCAACAGCGCCTTCAAGTAAGCTGCTACCGATAAAATCGTTAAAACGTGAAATGACAATGGCAAATTTTTTGCCAGGAGCGTATTTATTACCTTCGATTACTTTCATTAGATGTTCCTAATCTGTATGAGCAATTGCCAAATTGAGGCGCATGATAGCACAGTAATATGGCAATCGCCTACTATCTGAATATAGGCGATTGCGATCAATTTGGCATTTTGGAATTATTTTGGTTCGACGTATTCAACCACTTCTAAGTGGAAACCAGACAGTGCGTGATATTTCTTAGGTAGACTCATTAGGCGCATTTTTTGAATGCCTAAATCAGCCAAAATTTGCGACCCCACACCAACGGTGCGAGAAGTACCTTGGAATTTACGGTAGTTTACTTGTTCACCCGCATCTTCCGCAGCAAAGGCCTTAACCAATGCTTCTATCTCTTCACTACGTTCTTGTTTGCCAAGAATAACTAATACACCTTCGTTGTCGGCGATGTGTTTCATGGCACTTTGCAGTGTCCAGCTTCTATCAGCACTACGATCGGAATGAAGAATATCGTTAAACGTACTTTGCAAATGCACACGTACTAAATTGGCTTCTTCCGATTTGATCTCGCCTTTAACCATCGCATAGTGAAGTTGATTATCAATGGTGTCTTTGTAAGTCACTAGGTTAAACTCACCGAACTCAGTAGGAAGTTTACACTCTGCTACTTTTTCGATAGTGGTTTCGTTTAAGTTACGATACTCAATTAAATCAGCAATGGTGCCGATTTTAATATCGTGTTCTTTTGCGAATACTTCTAGTTGTGGGCGACGTGCCATAGTGCCATCTGGATTTAGAATTTCAACAATCACAGATGCAGGTTCCAACCCCGCCAAACGTGCTAAATCACATCCAGCTTCAGTATGACCTGCGCGCGTTAAAACCCCACCAGGTTGCGCCATGATTGGGAAAATATGACCAGGTTGTACAATATCTTCAGGCACAGCACCTTTGGCAACTGCAGCTTGCACTGTACGAGCACGATCTGCCGCTGAAATCCCCGTCGTTACGCCTTTCGCAGCTTCAATAGACAAAGTAAAGTTGGTAGAGAACTGAGCGCCATTGGTTTTCACCATTAGTGGCAAGTTCAGCTGCTCACAGCGCTCCTGTGTCATGGTTAAACAGATTAACCCGCGACCATATGTTGCCATGAAATTAATTGCATCTGGTGTAATGTGCTCTGCTGCAATGATCAGATCACCTTCATTTTCTCGGTCTTCATCGTCCATCAAAATAACCATTTTACCGGCTTTAATGTCCGCGATGATTTCCTCAGCACTATTTAAACTCATAGTTTTCCCATTTTTACTTTGTCTGTGGCTACTTTATAAAGCCAGCTTTCGCCAATAGACTGGTTGTGAGAGTGGACTCGCTGGCAGCGCTTGGCTCACCCTGAATTAGTCTTTCGAGGTAGCGGGCGATTTGATCAACCTCTAAGTTTAGTTTTGACCCGACTTGAAAACCTGCAATCGTCGTTTCTTGCGCCGTGTGTGGCACTATGGTCAATTTAAAGCGATTTTGTTCCACGGCATTGACCGTCAAACTGATACCATCAATGGCAACCGAACCTTTATACGGAATATACTTCATTAGCGATGATGGCGCGGCCAACCAATAGTCAGTCGCTCTGGCATTAGCGGTTATCTCAACCACTTCAGCAATACCATCCACATGGCCTGACACCAAATGACCGCCTAGACGTGAAATCGGCTGCAGTGCCTTTTCAAGGTTGACCTTTTGGCCTTGTTTGTACTCGGCAAAACGCGTCAAACTTAAGGTTTCGTTAGAAACATCGGCTTTGAAGCCATCATGAAACTTCTCAGTTACGGTCAGGCAAACCCCGTTGGTGGCAATGCTATCACCCAAGTTTACATCGCTCATATCAAGAGATGTTGTGGTCACACGAACAATTAAATCGCCGCCCTTGAGTTGCAATTGAGTTAATGTTCCTGTTGCTTCGATAATACCTGTAAACATTTTACTTCTCTTTAGTCGCGATAAGTTTGAGATCAGGCCCCACTTGGCAAACGTCGCCAAACACTAACTCAGGTATTTGCGACATGGCGCTCAGTGGTGTGGTGTTAAACAGCCCTTTTCCAGCGCCAATTATTTTCGGTGCCAAATAGACGATATACTCATCGATTAGCCCTTGTTCATGCATTATACCCGCTAGGGTGGCACCAGCTTCTAACCAAACATAATTACAGTGCTTTTCAGCCAGCTTGTTGAGCACGGCTCTTAAATCGAGCTTATCACTGATTTCAGGCACGACAATTTGCTCTACGAAATGAGGCCATTGCGCTGAATTATCAATAGTACGGCGAAAAATAATCACTGGAGATGCAATTTTAAATAGCGCAAGATTTGGTGTCAGACGATTTTGTGAGTCAATAATCGCACGTATCGGCTGGCGTAGCTCAGATTGAGGATAATCGGTGTCTTGCAAAAACTCCTCACGAACATTGAGTCTGGCGTTGTCTACCATAACCGTATCGGCTCCGGTCAAGACCACGCAGCTTTGCGCGCGGTGGCGCTGTACGTCTAAGCGCGCCGCGGCTGAGGTAATCCATTTGCTCTGGCCATTATTTAATGCAGTTTTGCCATCAAGAGAAGCGGCAAGCTTGCAGGTCACGAACGGCAATCCATACTCCATTCGCTTCAAGAAACCGGTATTTAGCGCCCTTGCTTGTGGCTCTAGCAAACCAAAAGCCGTTTCAATTCCCGCGGCCTCTAACATTGCCAATCCACGCCCTGCAACTTGTGGATTGGGATCAACCATGGCAGCAACCACTCTGCTGACGCCTGCGTCAATCAGACCTTTTGCACACGGCGGCGTTCTGCCATAGTGACTGCATGGCTCAAGCGTTACATAGGCAGTTGCACCAGCGGCCTTAACTCCAGCTTGCTTAAGCGCATGCACTTCAGCATGACCTTCACCTGCTTTTAAGTGCGCGCCTTCACCGACTATTTCATTGTCTTTTACGATCACACAACCGACATTGGGGTTTGGCGTTGTGGTATATTTACCGCGCTTTGCAAGCGCGATGGCGCGGCTCATGTAATCATGGTCTTGCGGTGTGAACTGGCTCAATCCCCCAACCTCGCAATTTCTTCACCAAACTCACGAATATCTTCAAAAGAACGATATACCGAAGCAAATCGCACGTAAGCCACTTTATCGAGCTTTTTGAGGGCTTCCATAATGCATTCGCCAATCATGTCGCTGGCTACTTCGCGTTCACCAGTGCCACGAATTTGAGATTTAATCTGATGTACCACTTCTTCTATTTGTTCTGTGCTGACAGGACGCTTTTCCAGCGCTCGGTGCATACCATTGAGTAGCTTATCTTCATTGAAGGGCTCTCTGGTACCGTCTTGCTTTATCACTCGCGGCATTACGAGCTCAGCACCTTCAAAGGTAGTAAAGCGTTCGTGGCATAAAATACACTCACGACGGCGACGAACTTGGTGGCCGGAAGCAACCAAACGTGAATCTATCACTTTGGTATCTTTGGCTGTACAGAATGGACAATGCATAGACGCTCTCGTTGACTCAAAAACAAAAAAGGCCGCTTGAATGCGGCCTTAATCATAACAAAAAACTGCTTTTTTGTGAGCGAAATTATGCGTAAACAGGTAATTTAGCGCAAATTGCTTTTACTTTTTCTTTCACTTGTGCCTGTACAGACTCATCATTGATGTTGTCTAGTACGTCACAGATCCAGCCAGCAAGCTCTTTCGACTCAGCTTCTTTAAAGCCACGGCGAGTGATCGCAGGAGAACCGATGCGAAGGCCAGAAGTAACGAACGGTGAACGCGGATCGTTTGGTACTGAGTTTTTGTTTACTGTGATGTTAGCGCGACCAAGTGCTGCATCCGCATCTTTACCTGTGATGTCTTTATCAATCAGGTCAAGTAGGAATAGGTGGTTTTCAGTTTTGCCAGAAACCACTTTATAACCACGCTCTTGCAGTACCGCAACCATAGCTTGTGCATTTTTAACCACTTGCTCTTGGTATGACTTGAACTCTGGTTGTAATGCTTCTTTGAACGCAACCGCTTTCGCAGCGATAACGTGACATAGAGGACCACCTTGGCCACCAGGGAATACCGCTGAGTTTAGCTTTTTGTAGATTTCTTCATCATCACACGCAGAGATGATAAGACCGCCACGAGGACCCGCTAGTGTTTTATGCGTTGTTGTTGTTACAACGTGTGCATGAGGCACTGGGCTTGGGTAGATACCAGCAGCAACGAGGCCCGCAACGTGCGCCATATCAACAAGTAGGTAAGCGCCTACTTTATCAGCGATTTCACGGAACTTAGCCCAGTCAACGATACCTGAGTACGCAGAGAAACCGCCAATGATCATTTTTGGCTTGTGCTCAAGTGCTAACGCTTCAACTTGTGCGTAATCGATTTCGCCTGTTTCTTCGTTTAGACCGTACTGGATAGCATTGTACGTTTTACCAGAGAAGTTTACGTGTGAACCGTGCGTTAAGTGACCACCGTGAGCCAGGCTCATACCTAGCACAGTGTCATGTGGCTGAAGTAGCGCTTGGAATACCGCTGCGTTTGCTTGTGAGCCAGCGTGAGGCTGGACGTTTGCGTAAGTAGAACCAAATAGCGCATTGGCACGGTCAATCGCGAGTTGCTCAACCACGTCAACGTGCTCACAACCACCGTAGTAACGCTTACCTGGGTAACCTTCAGCATACTTGTTTGTTAGCTGAGAACCCTGTGCTTCAAGTACACGTGGGCTACAGTAATTCTCAGAAGCGATAAGCTCGATGTGCTCTTCTTGACGTGAAGTTTCTGCTTCAATCGCTGCAAATAGTTCTGGGTCAAAATCTGCAATATTCATGTTACGTTCTAACATGGTTTCTCCTAGGTAAACGTAAGGGTATTTTTAAAGACAATCTAGCATCACAAGATAACCAGTTTGCCTATGAAATCAGCATGGGCATATTTAAGCAGGGATTGAATTTATTTCACACCCCTATCGCGATGATATTTTTTTATTTAAACATTAATATTTTAAATAAGACAACCTAAGTTGCATTTGAAAAGCTAATATAGTTGTGAAATTGAACATACTTAAGCGGGCCAATTACCCACTTAAGTGTTCATTCTCATTTAGTTCAGCTTTGCCAACATCGCTGCTTTCAAAGCATCATAATCCGCGCTGAGCGGCTCAGCTAAACATGGTTTTTGCAATGCATCGGCCAAGGGTTTTGGCATATCAAGCTGCTGATTTAAAACACCTTCTACAGATTCTTTAAACTTCGAAGGATGCGCAGTAGCAAGGAAAATGCCGGTTTCACCTGCTTGCGAATCCAGTGCTAATCCTTCGTAAGCTATCGCGGTATGTGGTTCAGCTAGATAGCCTTTGCCATGCAACTCTTGCATGACCGCCTGAGTACGCGCTTCCGACACCGAACGTGAATAAAAGTCATGTTTGTTAAAATCACCTCTTTCCAGCATGATTTCAACACGAGGCCAGTTATTAGGTTTACTCACGTCCATCGCATTAGAGAGTGACTCCAAAGTGTCGTTTGGTTGCCACTCACCCGACGCAATGTAACGGGGCACAGTATCATTTTGGTTTGTCGTGGCACTTAACTTGGCAATAGGTAATCCAATCGCCGCCGCAATCATCGCCGCACAGACATTACCGAAGTTACCACTTGGCACCGAGACATGCACATTATCACGCTGCGATTTAGGTAATTGCGCTAGCGCTTCAAAGTAATAACACACTTGCGCCACTAAGCGGCTGATGTTGATAGAGTTTGCTGAATTGAGGCCAAGATTTTGCTTTACTTCGTCATCAAGGAACGCGGATTTCACCATCGCTTGGCAATCATCAAAACTGCCATCTACAGCATAACAATGAATGTTTTTCCCAAGTGTAGTAAACAGCTTTTGTTGGGCAAGCGAAATTTTGCCATGGGGGTAAAGGATCACCACATCGACATTTTCTTTTTCGTAAAATGCATGGGCAACGGCGGCGCCAGTATCACCGCTTGTTGCCGTAAGGATAGTCACGCGCTCCCCCTGATTAAACATGCTAATGCATTCCGCCATAAAGCGGCCGCCAAAGTCCTTAAACGCCAATGTCGGTCCATGGAAAAGCTCTAAACAATGCTGATTTTTAGCAACTTCTACTAACTTAGCTGGGAAATTAAAGGCGCGTTCTACCATTGCATCAAGCGTATCTTGTGGTAGCTCATCACCAATAAGGTGATGCAATACCTTGGCACTACGCTCAGCAAAAGGTAATTCAAGTAGTGCATCAACATCCGCAATACGCTCAAATGTAGGAGGAAAAAATACCCCTTGGTTACGACCTAAACCGATTTTTACCGCTTCAACAAATGAAACAACCTGATGTTCGTCTTTTAAATTCACTAATTTCATTACTTTTGATCCTTTAATTCTCTTGTGCCTAGCGCATCTAATCGGCAAATATGGCTAAAACCCGCTTCATTGATGTAATTTTGTTGCAACCATTGCTGCACTGCGTTTGCCTGTTGCTCAGACTTACAAATGGTAAATAGTGTGGGCCCAGCCCCTGAAATACTCACCAGCTCGGCACCTAGGGCTGGCAGCACTTCTTGTGCTTCGCTAAAGCCGGCAATGAGTGGCGCTCTCGCTTCCTCGGCAATACTGTCTTTCATCATCGACAGTGCTTTGTCAAATTGACCTGACTGCATCAATAAACAAAAGCCCGACAGTCGCTGGGCAAATTCCACCGTATCATGCAAAGAAAACTGCTGCGGAAGCGCTTGCCTAGCTTTCGCTGTATTCAATGCAAAGCCTGGATAAGCAATGACATAAAACCAGCTTTCATCATGCGCAACACTAATTGCTTTACTTGGAATGCAGTCCGCAGTCAGTTGTAGTCCACCAAGGTAACATGGCGTGATATTGTCGTAGTGACGACCGCCACTGACCTTTGCTTCAAAGTCGGCCATCAATTCAATGAGCGCCTCTTGGCTTAATTGCGTATTGGCAAAATCGTTGAGTGCAGCAAAAGCGGCAACCACAGAGCAAGCACTCGAACCTAAACCTGAGCCAACAGGAAGGCCTTTATACAAGGTCATGGCAACCGCAGGCATGTTCGGCGCCACATGCTGTTTAAAGTGCTGTAAACACTGAAACGCCAAATTGTCTTTGGGATCGGCTGAGAGCTTATCGGCATATGGACCAATACAATTGAACGTATCACGATCTGCGGCTTCAACACTGACCTGATCACCCAGTAAACTGCCATCAATAGGCTGGAGTGCGGCGCCAAGAGCATCAAAGCCAACACAAAAATTGCCCATTGATGCTGGGGCATAAAATGTTTTCATTACCCCTACCTCGACAGCGTTTTTAGAATATCAGCAAATACACCCGCAGAGGTTACCTCAGCACCGGCACCATAGCCTCTTATCACAAAAGGCTTTGGTTGATAATACTGACTTAAAATAGCCAATGCATTTTCACCATCGCGAATATCGTACAGGGCATGCTCTTTATCTACCGCTTCTATGCCAACGCGACATTTACCGTCAACGATTGAACCAACATAGCGTAGCACTTGACCTTGTGCTTTTGCCGCTGCAATACGCGCAGCAAAAGCGTCATCTAATTGTGGTAATTGCGCCATAAATTCGTCAACACTGGCGCCCTCGGCAAACCCTTCAGGTAATACAGATTCAACTTCAATATCGCCCAGCTCCAGCGGCAGTCCCGATTCACGAGCAATGATAAGCAGCTTACGCGCGACATCCGTACCAGATAAGTCATCGCGAGGGTCTGGCTCTGTAAAACCGCTTTGTTTGGCTTTCTCTGTCGCTTCCGATAGTGATAAACCATCCGACAATACGCCAAAGATATACGATAGCGAGCCTGACAAAATACCACTGAATGACAGCAGTTCATCTCCTGCGCCAAACAGCAATTTGAGATTGTCTAATACAGGGAGTCCGGCGCCCACGTTGGTTTCATATAAAAAGTGACGGCGCTTAGCTAGTGCAGCCTGTTGTAGTGACTGATAATACTCATAGCTGCCAGTATTGGCTTTTTTGTTAGCCGCCACGACATGAAAACCTGCATTAAGAAAATCTAAATAGCCATCGGCAACGAACTGAGCCGCACTACAATCGACAATCACAGGATTAATTAAATGATTTTGTCTAACAAACTGGCTAACCTGTTGTAAATCAAAGCCCGACTCAGCTTTCTCTAGCGCCAGTTCCCAGTTATCAAACGGTACGCCTTCTGGGTCTAAATAACACTTACTTGAGTTTGCAATGCCATAGAGGTTCAAGCGTATATTACGTTTTTCAAGCCATGCTTGCTGCTTATGAAACTGCTTCATTAACTCCTGACCCACTAGACCGCAGCCAATCAAGAACACATCAATAGACGGGACATGCGTAAAGAAGTTTTCGTGACACACCTTTACCGCGTCTTGGCAAAGTTCACCGTCAACCACTGCCGAAATCGAACTCTCCGTTGAGTCCTGCGCAATGGCAACAATATTTACCTGAGCCTGAGCAAGTGAAGCAAAGAATTTGGCCGCAAGACCTTTGTGCGCTTTCATGTTATCGCCAACCAAAGTAACGATAGCAAGGCTACGCTGGACTTCAATTGGGTCGATTAAACCTGCTTGCGTTTCAAGCTCAAATGCCTGTTCAAGCGCAACCAGCGCGAGAGTTAAGTCTTGCTCATGGACACAGAAACTGATGCTGAATTCACAGGAGGATTGCGTAATGAGTACGATGGATACATTATCTGCTGCCAATGCGGAAAATACTCGAGCAGCCATGCCAACCTTGCCTTTCATCCCTGGTCCTGCCACGGTCAACATAGCCAGTTTATCAAGACTCGAAAGCGCTTTAACGGGAGCTTCTCCACCGCCCTGGGCACAGATCAGTGAGCCAGGCACTTCTGGATCATGAGTATTTTTAATTTCACAAGGCACATCTGCTTTTGCGCAAGGTAAGATTGTTTTTGGGTGGAGCACTTTAGCGCCAAAATAAGATAGCTCCATGGCTTCTTTATAAGATAACACGTCGACCTTAGTCGCTTTCTTTATCAGGCGAGGATCTGCACTGTAGACGCCATCAACGTCAGTCCAGATTTGGCAGATTTCGGCTTCAAGGCACGCAGCAGCGACCGCCGCAGAGTAGTCAGAACCATTGCGACCAAGCGTTGTCAGCTCGCCCGCTTCATTGCTTCCAGTAAAGCCCGCCATAATATAAAAACGCGACGCTTTGGCACGCACCAACTCTGCAAAACATAATTTACTTAGCTTAAGGTCAACTTCGGCATCGAGATACCCGCCCTGCGTTTTTACACAAGCGTCAGCACTAAGCGCTACGGAGTCTGATTGCAGCATGGTGTCCATCAGCGCAACGCTAATGCGTTCGCCAAAACTAATGACATAGGCCCTTGCTTGATCTGGGCAATGCCCCAGTAACTTGGCGCCATCTAATTTATTCTTAAGTAATTCAAAGTCAGGCCAGCCTACGACACCGCCGTACACCGCTTGCACTTCATTGTGTAAGTCATGGCTGCGGGATGTGAATGACTGCCACTGGGAGTCAAACGCTTCCCCCCGTCCAGCCAAATCAGCAAGCTCAACAAGCTGATCTGTCATGCCACCGGGAGCCGACAGCACGACAAGCGCTTGTTGTTGGCCATGATCTTTAACCAGCTCCCTGACTCTTTGTAAACAGGCAAAATCTTTGAGGGAAGACCCTCCAAACTTTAGTACTCGCATCATTTTTCCTCATTCCAAAAACAAAAAAGGCCTGTGTTCTTAGTGAACACAGGCCTTTTTCAAACTCGCACTGACCTATGCCACTATCCTGTTAGGATGGTGGTTGTAATAATGGTCGTAGTGATAATATTCGTTTTCATAATTTTAGAGTGCCTGAAGTTTAGCCATGCTGTCAATACGAAAGAGTAAAATAGATTATGCAAATTTCTAATAGTGACATTTGTAATTTGCATAGATAAGTTATCGGATACCAAACTGGTGCAGCAATCCTAATAACTGCTCTGCTTTTACTGGTTTTTCTAGAAACCCTAACGCCCCCAAGTTTTCTACTCTTTCTTTCATCTTTGCCTGAACATCAGCCGAAATAACCACAACAAAACATTCAATTCGGTGTGCTTTTATTGCCTCTAACACAGCAATCCCATCAAGTACTGGCATGGTTAAATCAAGGCACAATAAATCTATTTGCTGAGTTTTCAGTAAATCAATCGCCTGCTGGCCATTCTGTGCTTGATGCAAGGTCAGGTCTAATTTGCTCTGTAAGTTTTTAATGACTTGTTTACGGGCAACAGCCGAATCATCGCAAACTAAGACGGAATAACTCATAAAGTGGTCAGTCTTGTACTATCGTTAATAAAACGGTCACTGGGTATCGCTATCTTATAACACATTAAACTTTCCTAGGTAAGGCGTTAAAAAGCATATTTAATGAAGATAATTATTTATTTTTAACCATTTATTGGCTAACTTTAAAAACAGATTATACAAAGGCGATGAACTTACCGTAGGAGCTCAGCTTAATTCATGCTGCAAAAAAGCCTCTCAAAAAAATTGCTCACCAATGTGCTATCGGTTTACTTCCTTCTAACCTTTGTCGTCACATGTGGTCAAATCGTTGCAGAATACGTCAATACCAAAGACTATATTCGTAATGAACTCACCATGCTGCAAAAAACCTTTAGCCGCAGTTTGACCCGTGCCATTTGGGAGCTCAATACTAAGCAAACCGTTACCACGGCAGAGGGCCTACTAGCGATCCCCATGATTGAAGGGATTATTGTACGTGATGACAGTGGTGAAATTATTTCACAGCTTGGCCGTTCGTTAGATATTCACGAACTGTATAGCCAACAACTTGTTCAAGAAGAAGCAATAATTGAAGATACGCCATCCGGTTTGTTTGGTTACACATTTCCATTAATTTTTGAGTTCTCGGGTCGTGCAACTCAAGTCGGTGACGTAACCTTGTTTTCTAGCCGAGAGGTCGTCTTTAGTCGCATCATGATCTCAATTTACTTTTTGATAGGCAATGCAATGATCAAGACGACATTCTTGATTATTCTGTTTTTAATTGCCTTCAGAAAGCTGCTTACCGAACCGCTAAGCGACCTCACCGAGCAAATTGAAGACTTTGAGGTCGACAATGTTGATGGCCATAAGATAGACATCGGCGCTAAAGAGCGCAACGAACTAAAGATCATGGAAGAGGCATTTAATAAGCTGATTGATAAGGTCTCTGAATATCGTAAAAAGCTCGATCAAACTCAAAAGGAACTGCTGATCAGCAATGAAAAGCTTGACCAACACAACATTCAGTTGGAGCAAGAAGTCGCGCGTAAGACCTCAAACCTTAGCCAAGCGATGATGGATCTACAGCAACAAAAATATGAATTAGAAAAGCAGAAGTTAACGCTCACGGAAGAGATTGATCTAAGAAAACAAACAGAAGAAGAGCTACTAACAAAACAAAAAGAGCTTGAGAAGTACGTAGATGAGCTGAACATGGCACAAGAGCGTT
This sequence comes from Pseudoalteromonas piscicida, assembly GCF_002208135.1. Lineage (NCBI taxonomy): Bacteria > Pseudomonadati > Pseudomonadota > Gammaproteobacteria > Alteromonadales > Pseudoalteromonadaceae > Pseudoalteromonas > Pseudoalteromonas piscicida. Next base: position 742,689 of record NZ_CP021646.1, on the reverse strand, counting down.
TGGTGGGTTCTGAAAAGATGGCGGCTCTTGGTGGTCTCGTTGCTGGTATTACTCACGATATTAATACGCCTGTTGGCATCGGCGTGACTGCGACTTCATTCTTACAAGAGCGCTTAGATCAGCTCGAAGCCGCTTACAACGGAAAAACACTATCGCCAAAGGCGTTAGAAGAGTTTATTAGCGAAGCAAAGCAGAGTGCGAGCCTGCTTACAACCAACTTAGACCGCGCGTCAGAACTTGTTGCAAGTTTTAAACAAATTGCGGTCGATCAGGCCAGTGAAGCAGTTCGTACTATTAATTTTAAGCAATACCTAGGTGAAGTGATCCGCTCGTTACACCCAAAATTGAAGAAAACTCATCATCAGGTGAATATTGAATGCCCAGAGGATATGACGCTAAACTTACCGGCCGGAGCAATCAGCCAAATATTCACTAATCTTATCATGAACTCCTTAATCCATGGTTTTGAAAATCAAGACCAAGGACAAATAGATATTAAGATTAAAGAAGATAACGGTATGGTAAATATCGTCTACAAAGACAACGGCAAAGGCGTGAGTAAGGCCCAACTAGACAGGTTGTTTGACCCCTTTTTTACGACCAAACGCGACCAAGGTGGCAGTGGGCTTGGTACCCATATTACGCTAAACCTCGTAAAACAAACCCTGAATGGAGATATCGAAGTAAATAGTGAAGAGGGCAAAGGCCTCACCTACTACATCAGCTTCCCAAAAGACTTACAAAAACCAATGGCGATGTTTAGTTAACAAAAGCCAGTTTACAGTACGACAACCGTTCAATACGCCAAGCTTCCGATTAGTGTATTGGAGCGGGTTGTCTACCCCACCATCAAACGTCATCTAGTGGAATACAAGCTGTGACCTTTTTGCTATGATGACCACAATTTTATTCCAGACGGGCATATTTCTATGTGGTTCAGTAACTTAATCTGCTACAAATTCAAACAAGATGTAACTTACGCACAAGAAGATTTCGAAAAAGCACTCGAGCAGGATATTTTTCGTCCTTGTGGTAGCCAAGACATGACCACTTTTGGCTGGACCAAAGCTTTTGGCAAACATGGCCAAATGCTTTCACATTTCTCACAAGACAGCATTTTAGTGTGTGCTAAACGAGAAGAAAAAGTGCTACCAGCCGCCGTGATTAACGAAATGGTCGCCGAAAAAATTGAGCAAATAGAGCAGCAAGAAAATCGTCCGGTAAAGAAAAAAGAAAAAGACGATATTAAAGAAAATATCCTAGCCACTTTATTGCCTCAAGCGTTCAGAAAATCGAGCCTGCAATTTGCTTTTATCGACCAAAAATCAGGTTGGGTGATTGTAAATAGTGCCAGCTTCAACAAAGCGGAAGAACTACTTGCACTACTGCGTAAGTCTTTGGGCACACTTCCTGTTGTACCTGCATTTGCGAACTATGATTTAGACTTACAGCTAACACACTGGCTCACCGAGTTTAGTGCACCTGAAAGCTTTGCAATAGGCACCGACGCTGAGTTGCAAGAGCCAGACGACAACGGCGCTCAGGTAAAGTTAAAACAGCATGATCTTTCATCAGACGAAATCAAAACGCACTTAGAAAATGGTAAGCGTGTGACTAAACTCGCGTTAGATTGGCGTGAGCGCGTGAAATTCATTTTACAAAACGATGGCACATTAAAGCGTTTAAGCTATGCAGAAGCACTTAAAGACCAAAATGCGGATATTCCAAAAGAAGATCTAGCCGTAAAACTTGATGCTGACTTTATTTTAGTTTCGGAAGAAATCAAAGAGTTGTTAGAAGATCTAACCAAAGGTCTTGGTGACGACGAAGGCTTAGAGTCTTAATTTAGTATCAACTACCGATTGGGTACGAAAAATTGATAGCGGATATGGCTATCAATTTTTCTTTATCCAGCTCAATACTCTATCTTAACAAGGTCACTTTGCGCCAATAGCGAATGGACTGCCATATTGCTTCGTCACAAAGTAAATTTTGTCGTTAACCTTATCCATAATGGGGAAGCCTTGTGCACCAAGCTGAGTGTGAAAGCCAAAGTGAGAGACCGTGTTTTCGGAAAATGGGTTTGCCAGATATTGCAAATCTAGATAGTTCCCATTGTGCTGTCGAGCATAAAAGCAGCGCTTGCCGCAGCCATAGAAAACGTCGTTCAGATAGGGGATATCGAGCTCTATAATATGTAACTCATATGTGGTGAGATCATAGTAGTTGCAAAAAACAGTACTCAATTGACCCCTTTAGTGGCAAAGCCTAGCTGGCTTTCTATTGCTCTATTTCTTACTACTACCTGGTATTTATTAATATCAGCTTGACATCAATTAATGTGGTGGAAGACTAAGCGTACTCAAGTACGAGCGTTTAGTTACTGGCTCGCCACTTTATTTGCACTAACCAACGCATTTGCCGCGCTTTATTTACTCTTCAATGGCATGATAGGAATTCGGCTTTGGCAGTAACGCTTTGCTAACCTGAATTTCAGGCATCGAAGACAATTTACGCCAGTAGTTCGATACCCGGAAGCGGTAATTCGTACAATTAAACGGAGTTTGACGCGTGAATGTGAAAAGCATTTCATTGGCTTTGATGGTAGTGTTCATTTGGGGGCTTAACTTTTCGGTCATTAAATTTGGGCTAGCAGAGTTGCCTCCTATTTTATTCTCAGGCTTGCGTTTTTTAGTAGTCGCGATCCCAGCAGTATTCTTCATTCCTTTTCCTAACACATCGGTATGGAACGTACTCGGGTTGAGCTATTTTTAGGTGTGCTTAAGTTTAGCTTGCTGTTTATTGCGATGGAATCGAATGCATCAGCCGGCATTGCTTCTTTGCTGCTACAAGCCCAAGTCATTTTCACGATTTTGCTAAGTGTTTTATTGTTAAAGGAAACCATGAATCGCTTTCAAGTAGTGGGGATTAGCATCGCAACGTTTGGCTTTAGTTTGTTTTTTATCAACTCCTCTAGTTCAACGACAATATTGGGCGCGGTGCTCATTCTATTCGCGGCATTATTTTGGTCGTTTTCAAATCTCATCATGAAGCGCCTACAAGACGTTAACTTACTCCACTTTATTGTTTGGGTAAGCCTAGTGCCACCATTGCCGCTTTTTACACTGTCTTATTTTATTGAAACTGACTTCCCATTGACCTTACTACTAAACACCACAACACAGTCTTGGTTATCCATTGCCTATGTGGGTTACATCTCGACACTGATTGCATTCGCAATATGGGGTTGGCTACTTAAAAATCACAAGGCTGCGGCAGTGACGCCTTTTGCCTTATTAATCCCTATTGTTGGCATTGTAGGTTCAGCCTTATTACTTAATGAGCAGTTGATGCTAATGGAAGCTATTGGGGGTGGTTTTATTTTATGTGGCTTAACGATTTCTGTCACAGGTGCTCGGATAAGCAAAATATTTAGAAAGCCCCGAGCCGAGGCTATGCCCTAAACGCCAAAGACCTCAACAGAGGTCTTTGTATTCACGGTAAGCAAAAGGCGCTAAGCAAACATTGTTTTAACGTCTTCGAGTACATGCAAATAAGTGTCATCAGCAAACATGTTCACCTCTCTTATTACGCCTTTTTCTTCATACTGTTTTAGCGCTGCTGACTTATCAGACACCTGCAAAATACCTTCTACGATTGCACCAACACGAATAAAGTCGACATAACAGACATGTTCAGGCCGATAATTTGGGTTTGCCCAGCTTTCTGCAACTTCAACAAACTCATCGGTGAATTCCCACTCTCGCATTATTGCACCACCAATCTTGCCGCCTAATTTCTGGATGGCATGGGCCAAAAAGCTTGGATTGGCGAACACTTCAGGGTGACGTTCAGCCTCTGTCAAAATGGGTAAAACACCAATATTAAACACCAAAGAAGCCAACGTGATTGTATCTTTGTTAAGTGAGGTGTGCTTGTTGACACGAAGGTAAAAATCCATCGTTGTTATCGCCTGGCAAGCGACTTTAAGCGTTTTCTGCCAAGCTTTATCCATGTAAGTCTTGATAAGCTTGTTATTAGAAACAAATAGCTGCTCCATCGCCATTGCGGTAGCGATATTCTTGATTTGTCTGAGACCGATACGGGTTACCGCCTGATTTAAGGTATTTACCTTCACCGTACGGCCCATAAAAGCGCTGTTGGCAACTTTGATCATACGTGCTGCAAGGGCTGGGTCGTGAGAAATAACGTCTGCCATCTGCATCAAGTTGATTTCAGGATCATCTGCCGCTTGCCTAACACGAACTGCAATTTCAGGTAATGTCGGCAATACCAAGGTATCGTTATTGATTCTGTCAGTTAGAATCGTGAGCAAAGCATTTTCTGTAGACATGAAACCAAATCCCTTAATAACTGAATAAAAGACCTGACTACAAGCGTAAGCTTATGGCAAAAGTAAGCACTTGCTTGCTGGAGGTCACACTGCTGATTTTTAGTATCTATGACGTAAGTATTGTCTAACTTTCGGATAAAGTTAAGAAAATCTAAAAAAATAATATTTTATTTATATACCCTCAACAATTAGCAAGTTAGAATTCAAGGCATATGGTGCTTTGTGGCAAACTTTGCCGCAAAAATACTGAAAATGACCCACGGGCGGGCACAAATGGTGACCTTTCACGTTAACAGCGGCTTACGTACCACATGCCAATCTAAGTTAACTAAGCATAGTTATACAAAATCGTGTAAGGTGATCGCCACATAATTAGAACACACCGACAACAAGGGAGCATTATGAAACACTCTATGATTTCAGTTGCAATTGCACTTGCAACAGGTCTAACCCTAACTGGCTGCTCTGAGCCATCAACTTCTTCTGAAAAACCGGGTGCACAAACTGAGCAAGTACAAGGTAATACCAAGCAATCAGGCTATAAGCTAGTTAATGCATCTCAAGACAGACTAGATATTTATACCCCAGTAACGCTAGAAACAGACTTAAGCCACCTAAGCGATAACCAGAAAAAGATGTTGGCTTTACTCATCGACGCTTCGGTTATTATGGATGATTTATTTTGGCAGCAAGCATTCGGCGAAGACAAAGCAACATTCCTAAGCAAAATTTCAGACGAAAAGGTACGCCAATTCGCGGACATTAACTATGGGCCTTGGGATCGTTTAAATGGCGACCAAGTTTTTCTTTCTGGCTTTGAAGAAAAAGCACTGGGTGCGGAGTTTTATCCAAGCGACATCACCAAAGACGAGCTCAATAACGCCGATGTAAAAGATAAAACAGGACTGTATTCAGTTATCCGCCGCGATGAAAACGGCAAGCTATACAGCATTCCATATTCATCAGTATATAAATCTGAGTTGGATAAGGCCGCCGAGCTTTTACGCCAAGCAAGTAAACTGGCACAAGACAAAGAGTTTGCAAACTACTTAAACTTGCGCGCAGATGCATTAGTCAATAATAGCTACCAAGCGTCTGATTTCGCTTGGATGGACATGAAGAATAACCCGATTGATGTGGTGATTGGTCCAATTGAAACCTATGAAGACCAGCTATTTGGCTATCGCGCCGCTTTTGAGTCTTACGTTTTGGTTAAAGACTTGGCGTGGAGTGAGCGTCTCGCTAAATTTGCCGCTTTCTTACCTGAGCTACAAACCGGCTTGCCTGTTGATGATAAATATAAGCAAGAAGTACCAGGCTCTGATGCCGACTTAAACGCATATGACGTCATTTATTATGCAGGCCATTCAAACGCGGGTAGCAAAACCATTGCGATTAATCTACCAAATGACGAAGAAGTGCAACTTCAAAAAGGCACGCGCCGCCTACAGCTTAAAAACGCTATGCGCGCAAAATTCGATAAGATCTTAGTACCGATCGCCGATCAACTTATTGTCCCTGAGCAACGTAAGCACATCACCTTTGATGCTTTCTTTGCTAATACCATGTTCCATGAAGTAGCCCATGGACTAGGTATTAAAAATACCATTACAGGTAAAGGCACCGTGCGCCAATCACTACAAGAACACGCCAGTGCACTTGAAGAAGGTAAAGCCGATATCCTAGGTCTATACATGGTCGAGCAATTGCTTAAAAAAGGCGAGATCACCGAAGGTACACTTGAGGATTACTACATCACCTTTATGGCAGGTATCTTCCGCTCAGTACGTTTTGGCGCATCCAGTGCACATGGTAAAGCGAACATGATCCGCTTTAACTTCTTTAAAGAAGAAGGCGCGTTTTCAAAGAACACGGATGGTTTATATCAAGTGAATATGGAAAAGATGGGCGCAGCGATGGAGAAACTGTCTAACCTTATCCTAACGCTACAAGGTGACGGCGACTATCAAAAAGTAGACCAACTGATCGCAACACACGGCGATATCAAAGCGGAACTGCAAAAAGATCTAGATAAGCTTTCCAAAGCGAACATTCCTGTTGATGTTACCTTTAAGCAAGGTAAGCAGGTGCTTGGACTGTAATTACCGAGCACACCATGCCATAGTGACTGAAGCGACAAGCTGAAAGCCTATGGCATGACTCAACGCATTACAATGTAAGTTGAATAAAAATCGCAAAATCACCTAAAGTAAATTAAGAACAAGGCCGATACAAACCAAACATTGTGTTAAAACAAAAAGGAGTTTTTATGACAATGAACTTTCGCATCCATTCTGCATCACTGACTATGGCACCCGCAAAGCCTGCTGCTACACAAGTGAAAGCAGCGTCAGAAGCAGCCACCCCTAAGGGGGATGAAGTACAACAACCATCAGACAAGCCAAATGCTATTGCAGCCTACACTGGTGATATTCCCAATAGTTCACCTTACAATGCACTATTAAACCCAGAAGGTTTTGATTTTGACAATATGTCCCTCAATGAATTTTACGATGTTGTTGATGCGATTCGAACCTTAGAGTTTGATATAGAACGTGCTAGTGGTAATACGGGAAGTTTACGTGATACATTTTGGCATGATGTGATGTCTGTTAAGGGCTCTTTGGAAGGTGTAAATTATGAGAAGCAAGGAATAAAGCCTGATGAAAAAATCAACATCTCACAATTTTATGAGCAGTCAGTAGATGAAGCCAGAAATATGGAAGAAGAGAACTACCGCTCTTTTCATGGTGTATTAGGGTATGCTCAAGAGCAACAAGAAACTGTAGCGCTCATCACTTCCGAATCTTTTATTAAAGAATATCAAGAAAAAGCAATCAGCTTTTTAAAAAGCCAAGAAACTCAACTAATTGATACGCAGGCTTAAGTAGCCTGCGTAATATTGAATTAATTCTCTCGGTATTCGTAACGTACGCCACCACGAGTGCCTGTACCACCGCCATTATTCATTAACGCTAAGCGGTAGTTACCACGAGGTAGATATCTACCAATATGCGTGCCTCGGTCAATTATTTTGCTATCACGATATAAAATTAGCTCCATATCATGGCCGTCATAGTTTTTCTCTATGGTGAAGAAGTAAGAGTTGCAGCTAATACTAGCGCTAGAAAAGCGAGTTAGGGTAACTTCTTGGCCCACTTTAGCGCTCTTATATCTGGTGTACTTATATGTTTCACAGCGCCCTCGATTAACACCCTGTTCACCCACCTCCATATTTTCTGCACTTATCACGACGCCTTGTTGCGAGCTCAACTCACCTTCCGCGAGAGCATAAGACATAGCTGAAGCGCCAACCAAAGAAGCAAGCACAATTGATTTAAATAGATTAGTAACTTTCATAATATTCCTTTGTTTTAGAAGTTATTCTTATTTGGCTTGAGCTGGAAAAGAGAGGTAAAGCTATTATGGAACACCTTTAAAATCCCTTTTACAGAAACAAACTCAATGAAACTTTAATCGCCCCTCGTCCCTAATACAATACTTATCTATTCAAAACTTGTTTTTAATTTTGCAATTTCCTCATCACTATAGGGTTTTGCTGGATAGAGCCCCCAAACCGGTTTTGGCCATGCAATATCAGTTTTAAATCGTGCGATGTGGTGCACATGTAGTTGCGGCACCATATTACCAAGCGCAGCCACGTTCAATTTATCTGGGGTAAAGGTGTCTTGTAACAAACGACTCAGCTTGGCCGATTCTTGCCAAAATTGAACTTGCTGCGACTCAGGTAAATCAATAATTTCTTTCGCGCCCACAACCCTAGGTACTAAGATAAACCAAGGGTACTGAGTATCATTCATTAACAATACGCTACACAGCGGCCACTCGGTAATTAAGATACAGTCTCGTTGTAATTCTTTAGCTAATTCAAATGACATAGTGAAACTCCATAAACCCTATTTACTCGGCACTCTATCCGAATTTGTTGCTATTGCAAAGCGGCTTCATTACCATCCGATCAGACTTTAAAAATATAACAAGGTGGCTACCGTGCACTCTCGCATTAAACACTACACCATCGCCCTTCCGTTAGCGCTTGCCTCTGTCACCGTTAGCGCAGAGCAACTAACGCTAGAGCGACTTTTTGACGACCCGTCTCTTTCAGGTAAAGCACCTGTAAAACTGCAATTTTCTCCTGACGGTTCTCGTGTTACTTATCTTCAAGGTAAAAAAGAAGACTATAACCGTTACGACCTTTGGGAATACAATCTAAAAGACAATACCAACCGCTTGTTGGTAGATTCTGCAGCGCTATTTTCTGGCCCAGAGAACCTCTCAGATGAAGAAAAAGCACGACGTGAGCGTCAACGCATTTTTGGCCGTGGTATTTTAGAATACAAATGGTCAAAAGATGGCAAAGCGCTACTTTTCCCACTCAGTGGCGACTTGTACTACTATGAAATCGCTTCTGGTAAGAGCAAGAAACTAACGGAAACGGAAGCATTCGAAACCGACGCTCGCTTCTCACCAAAAGGCAATTTTGTTTCTTTTATTCGTGAGCAAAACCTCTATGCCATTGATCTTAAATCGGGTAAAGAAACGCAATTAACGAAAGACGGCGGTGGCGTAATTAAAAACGGCATGGCTGAGTTCGTTGCTCAAGAAGAGATGAGCCGTATGACGGGTTACTGGTGGTCGGGTGATGAGCAACAAATTGCTTTTACTCGCATTGATGAAAGCCCAGTTCAGGAAGCCATTCGTAACGAAATCTATGCCGAAGAGGTCAAGCTATTCAATCAACGTTACCCATACACCGGGACTGCTAACGTTGAGATTGAATTAGGTGTTGTAAAGATCAATGACCAAAAGGTGGATTGGATTGATTTAGGCGACGATAAAGATATCTATATTGCCCGTGCAAATTGGTTAAAAGACAACAAAACGCTGTCATACCAGTGGCAAAACCGCTCACAGCAAAAACTGGAACTGCGCTTTTACGATACTAAAAGCAAAAAACAGCAAGTTGCGCTGACAGAAACAAGTGATACTTGGATTAACCTACACTTTGACCTTAAATTCTTAAAGGACAAAAAGCATTTCGTTTGGGCATCTGAGCGCGATGGCTTTAAACACCTCTACCTGTACAGAACCAATGGCCAACTTGTGCGCCAAATCACTAAAGGCGATTGGATTGTTGAAAGCCTTCAGGGAATTGATGAGAAAAAAGGTATCGTATATTTCTCCGGCCGCAAAGACACGCCGCTTGAAAGCCACCTATACAGCGTACCACTTTTCAAAGATGGTGATGCAAAACGTATTACCGAAAAAGGCAGCTATCATAGTGTCGTACTGGCAAAAGATAATCGTACTTTTATCGATAAAAGCTCTTCTGTAAATCGTCCACCAGCCGTTGCGCTACGAACAGTGAATGGTGACTTTGTTACTTGGCTTGAAGAAAATGCGCTGAATAGCGAACATCCGTTAACGCCTTATTTGAGCAATCTAGCTACTCCAGAATATGGCACGCTTAAAGCGGAAGATGGTCAAACCATGTATTACCGCTTATTTAAGCCTGCAAAGCTTGAAAGCGGTAAGAAATATCCGGTTATTGTGAACGTGTATGGCGGACCTCACGCACAGCGCGTTACCAACAGCTGGCGTAGCAAAAACTTGTACTTCCAATATCTTGCCCAGCAAGGTTATGTGATTTTCCAATTAGATAACCGAGGTTCATATAACCGTGGTAAAAAGTTTGAAGATCCAATCTACAAGCACTTAGGTGTAGTGGAAGTGGCTGACCAAATTAAAGGCGTTGAGTTCTTGCGTACGTTAGAGTACGTCGACCCTGAGCGTATCGGTATTTATGGTCACAGCTATGGTGGTTATATAGCGCTGATGACAATGTTTAAAGCTGGTGATTACTTTAAAGCCGGTGTCTCTGGTGCGCCAGTAACCGATTGGGCTCTATATGACACGCATTACACTGAGCGTTACCTTGGTCACCCAGATACAAATGCTAAGGGCTATGAGCAAAGCGCGGTATTCCCTTACGCCGATGGACTAAAAGGTCCGCTGATGATTTATCACGGCATGGCGGATGACAACGTGCTATTTACTCATGCAACGAAACTATTTAAGCAATTGCAGGACGAGGTTAAGCCATTTGAAATGATGACTTATCCAGGCTCGAAGCACAGCTTACGTGGCAAAAAAGTACAAACCCACTTGCATCAAACCATTACTGACTTCTTTAATCGTCATTTTGAGGTTGAAGCTAAGTAAACACTCAATAGCGCCTAGCTTCCTATGAGCTGGGCGCTTCCTCTTCTTTTCTCTACATTTAGTTCTAGTCCATTAGTCTAATTGTTTATTCTTCAAGACTAAGAAAGACTGAAATTATTGTTCTATCTCAAGTTATTACTACTAAGATTAATTAGTATGAATTGATGAGGCGTTCGCGCCACTTGCTACTTTCAATAATAAAACGGCATAAGGATTGCGTTATGTCCAAACAGTTTTTCCGAAATCTCACCATTTTCCAGCGGCTCGCGTTACTGATCATTGTGGTTATTATCGGCGTTATCCTTCAAAGCACAGTGAGCTTATCGCAACAATATGATGCACTCGAAAAACAGCAATATCATAAAACCCAAAACCTTGTTGAAAATGCCTACAGTTTAGTGGCTTACTTCCATCAACAATATGTATCTGGGAAACTCCCTGAAGCACAAGCGAAATCCGCAGCCCTTGATGCCGTTGCCGCTTTACGATATGAAGATAACAATTACTTTTGGATCAACGACTATCACCCAAAAATGGTGATGCACCCATTTAAGAGCGAACTGAACGGCAAAGATCTCAGCCAATCAAAAGATCCCAATGGCAAGCGTTTATTCGTTGAAATGGTACAAGTGGCAGAAAAAAGTGGCGCTGGATTTGTGCCCTACCTTTGGCCAAAGCCCGGCAAAGATGCCCCAGTCGAGAAAATATCTTACGTCAAAGCGTTTACACCTTGGAGTTGGATCATCGGCTCCGGCGTGTACCTCGACACTATCGAAGCTGAGTTTGCCTATATTCGAAATTTGCTATTAATTGAGATGGCGGTGCTTATTATTCTGCTATTCCCATTTAGTGCAATCATAAGTAAGAGTATCATCACCCCCATTCAACAAGCCAAAGACATGATGAAAGATATCGCTCAAGGCGAGGGCGATTTGACTCGACAACTCGACGAAAGCGGCAAAGATGAGATCACCGCGCTTGCCAAATACTTTAACTTGTATACTGAGAAGATGCGTCATTCCATCGCGACAGTGGCCCATAACGCCAAAGAAGTTGAAACGCTGGCCAATCAGGTAAAAGCGGCTGGCGAAGAGAACCTGGCATTTATTGAGTCGCAAAATGACCATAGCCGCCAAGTCGCCACGGCTGCCGAACAAATGACCATGCAAGTTCGTGAGATCAGTAGCAATGCAGATACTGCAGAACATTCCGCCGCAGACGCACGCAATTACAGTGAAAAAGGCAAACAAACTATTTCTCAAACCATCGCCGCCATTAAAAAACTGTCGGAGCAAATTCAATCTGTGAGCGTGACAACGACAAGCCTTGCACAAGAGAGTCAGCATATAGGAACGGTGCTCGATGTTATTCGAGGTATTGCGGAGCAAACCAATTTACTTGCACTAAACGCGGCAATAGAAGCCGCTCGAGCAGGTGAACAAGGACGAGGCTTTGCCGTTGTTGCAGATGAAGTACGCACCCTTGCAAGTCGTACGGGTCAAAGCACCGATGAAATCCACAACATGATCGAGCGACTGCAAAAAGAAGCGCAGCAGGCCGTAGCAGCAGTTAAAATTAGTCAACAAATCTCGGAACAAACGGTTGCACAAGTACAGCTTGCCGATAACGCACTGACTGAGATTGAACGCCTAATTGACGCTATCTCGGATATGAGTACCCACATCGCCAAAGCCACCGACGAGCAGAGTCTTGCAGCACAAGAAGTTAATGAGCGGATCGCTCAGCTTTCGGACTCCACCCATCACTCTTTGGATACCACGCATTCGCTCAACAACACCAGTGAGCAACTCACACGGGCAAGTCACGAATTGAGTGACATAGTTAATCGCTTTAGAGTATGATATCCGCCATGCAGAGCACCTGTTAGTGCTCTGCTTCTCGCCTTATAGATGATTGATATTCCTTATCTTGTCGATAAAAATAATCCGTGAGCATCTAAGCTATTTTACCGCTATATTGCCAATTTATTTGCTGAGCAAAAATAGCCCGTGAAAATCTGTTTTATTATGTACCCTTGGGAGCGTGTAGAAGCTGAAAACGACAGCACGCTAAGACTTATCCACGAAGCCGTATCGCGCGGTCACGTCGTTGCCATCACCACCGTAAACAACTTAACTATTCGCGAAAGTGTCGCGAGTGCTTTCTGCGATGTCTTTGTTGCTGGTCAAAAAGTTTCTGACAACTTCGTGAGCTTTTACAACAAAGCTGAGTTTAAAAAAGTACAGCTTCCTTTGGCAGGTTTTGACGCAATATTTATGCGCGCCAATCCGCCGCTTGATACCCTGGCGATGAACTTCTTAGACTCTGTTCGTGATGACACTTTCATCATCAACGACATTGATGGCCTGCGCATTGCCAATAACAAGCTATACACTGCATCTTTCCAAGGCATTGCGAGAGAGTTTATTCCAAATACCCATGTATCTAAAAACAAAGAATATTTAGAGCGTATATTCTCTGAGTCAGAGCAAGAGAAAATGATCTTAAAGCCGCTTGATGGCTTTGGTGGTCGCGGTGTTATCGTCGTTGAAAAACGTGCGAAGCAAAGTTTTAGCTCACTCCTTGAGTTTTATATTGGTGGCGATGAGGCAGGTAAAGGCAGCAACTACGTCATTTTGCAAGACTATGTTGAAGGTGCCGACGAGGGTGATGTTCGCATCCTAATGCTTAACGGCGAACCGATTGGTGCCATGAAACGTGTGCCTGCAGCAAATGAAGTGCGTGCCAACGTACATGCCGGTGGCAAAGTGGTGAAACACAAACTCACCAACCAAGAAAAAGCGTTATGTAAGCATATCGGTCCTAAGCTTGTGCGTGATGGTTTGTATTTTGTTGGCATTGACGTGATAGGCGGCAAGCTTATCGAAGTTAACGTACTCTCGCCTGGTGGGATAACCCGTATTAACCGTTTAAACCGCTGTAAGCTGCAAGTGCAAGTTATCGATTTTGTAGAGAGTGTGGTGCACGCCAAAGAACTAGTAACGCATCGCAAAAACCAATTCCGTCAAGTAATAGAAGATGCTCATGCTATCTGAACAAGCTATCATTGCCGCGCTTGAAGCCGGCAAACCCATCAGTGGGCAATTTGCTGAAGGCGCTTTTCACCTCGAAGTGAGAGAATACGTGCCTTATGTCGCCACCGCTGTACATGCAGGCCACCGCACTCGTGCTAGCCTAAAAGGCTTGTTCGCCATTAGCGATGCTGAGCGTTTACAAGAGGAAGATCCGTTTACCGACGGCATGATTGAATCATTACCCATCACGCTTATCGCGCGTGACTCACGTTACGAATACGATCTTAACCGTGCGCCAGAGCTTGCGATATACAAAGAAGCCTGGGGTAAACAAGTGTGGAGCCAAGCGCTACCGAATGCAGACATAGACGTTAGCTTGTCAAAGCATGCAGCCTATTACCGCGTACTCAGTGCGCTTTTAACCACGCTTGAGCGTAAGTTTGGTGCCTGCTTGCTATTTGATGTACACAGCTATAACTATCAAGTTCGCAGCTACCCTTATGCACCAACCTTTAACATTGGCACTGCACAACTTGATACCTTGCGTTTTCGCGCCGTATTAGATGAGCTGAAAAAGCAGCTAGGGCTAAAAAAGCTGGCAGGTCAGCTGGTGGATTGTGCTGAAAATACCGTCTTTCAGGGCCATGGTTATCAAGCGCAATATATTACCAGCCACTTTGATAACACCTTAGTGGTACCGCTGGAAGTGAAAAAAGTCTTTATGGACGAAAACAGCGGCGAATTATTCCCTGTAGTGTTTGAAAAACTACAGCGCAACATGCATCTCGCTTTGAGTAAAACGGCAAAAACATTTGCTAAAAATCACTGCTATAAGCCACTTCGCAAAGCAAAATCAACGTCGCAGCTTGACCCTGCGTTGGTTAACGTGGACGCTGCGCTGTACCGTATTGCCAAAAACCTAGAAACGCTGCATTACGTTAACCCAAGTAATATTGCGCAAGAAAAGCGCCGTTTTTTCTCGAAACGTCATTATCAGCCGGCGTTTAAATATCGCCCGCTGAAAATTGACCCGTACGAGTTTAAAGAGCAACTCTACCGCTTGCCCGTTGGAAAAATCCAAGACCCGATCGTAAAAGATTTATATCGTAAAGTGATCGACAGCTACGCCACTAAAATCGAACTGATCACCCAAATTGGTCGCGAAGCGTTTTTGTATAACTCGTTACGTTATTATGGTGAGCCGGATTACAACGATATAAATAATGCGACGTTTTTGCTGCACGCACGCGAAACCGAAACCTTGCCAAAAAAAGACATTACGGCCGAGCAAGCCTTAGTACGTTTTAATCAAGCAATTGAAACCATGGGCTTACCTTGTAAGGTCGCTATATCAAGCAAACTCGTTGCCAAAGCAATGGTCGACAATAGTAAGCGTCTTTTACTTGTAAATAGCAGTGCAATGCTATCTGAGCTTGATATTAATGCCTTGATAGAGCATGAAATTGGCGTGCACTTGCTCACGACCTTAAATGCTGACGCCCAGCAACTTAAAGTGCTGCACTTAGGTCTACCCGGCAATACCTACACCCAAGAAGGGCTTGCCATCTATCGCGAGTATCAATCTGGACAAATAAATCTGACACGATTAAAAGTATTAGCGCTTAGGGTGATTGCGGTCAACATGCTGCTTAAAGGCGATAAATTCTATCAAGTGTATGAGTTTTTGGCTGACTCGGGTGTATTAAACGTCAATGAAGCCTTTGCGCTGACCACGCGAATTTTCCGTGGTGGTGGCTTTACTAAAGATCATCTCTACTTAAAAGGCTTTAAAGACATAGTGCAGCTTGCCAACACTCGCAGCTTAGATAACTTATATCTCGGTAAAACGGGCATCGCGCACTTAGATGCATTGGATGCGTTAGTAGAGCAAGGTATATTCACAAGGCCTAAATATCTGCCGGATACGAGCCGAGATCCAGAGCCAGATGCTATCCTAAGTTATTTAATTTCTTCAATTAAATAGGCCAAATTCGCCACTGTGGTTATACTAGTGCCATCTAGTATCTACCCAGTGGCTTTATTTTGACACAACAGGAAATAGATTTACTCGCTTTTGAGCTGGCAAACCTTCGTCTCAAAGCCGATCTTACGCTTGCGCCTGAATACCCTAATTTCTCAGATAAGCCCTACCCGCTTGGTCGCTGTCTGGAAATTCGCGATGAAATGTTTAAACTCGTCACCACGGAGCTCAAGCAAAATTCAGAACGTTTATCTGTGCTCAGAAGTTATATGCTTAAAGAGAATACAGAGCTCAAAAAAGTATGGGGTTCACTGCGCGATGAGTACTTTCAAAATGCGATGTTGGTGGGAGATTGGTATATAGATACCGCAAACGATACGGTCAATGCAAACAAACCCAGAGTTGAAATCAAGCCCATCGCACAATCAGGCTTTTCAACCATCACTAATTTCGAGCAGTTTGTGAAGATTGCTCGGTCTTATTGGCAAGTGGATGTGTTTAAAAACACTGCCTTTCCAGCAATCGCACCTTACTTACCGTTAATTTGTGTCAACGCAACAGGCGCCACTTGGCTAGCTGCGGCCAACGACGATATGATCAAAGTCGCCACCGACAGTGAATTTAAGCTATCTGAGCAAATCCTCACCCAGTTGCCAGAGCCAGACACTAATATCGTATCGCGCTGGAAGCAGACCCTAACTGGCATCGATGCTTTAGATGACATCTTATTGCAAACAGGAAAGCCTGAGGGGTTTTGCCAACTATACAGAGCTGCCGAAAAGGCCGCGGATTTGGCATTTAGAGATAGAGTCGTACGCGCCTATATGAGCTTACCCAAAGGCGCGTAGCGTAGCGAATTAGAAGGAAGTGGGATAAGTCGGCTTTTCGTCCGTGATTTCCCATTTATCTTCTGTCGGTCTGTCTACTCGACATTGATTTTGTTGTTGGAAACACCGATCCTCACAGTTTTGTACTTGCATCGGATCTGAGTAATCCTTGCGGCAGGTAACAGAACACGAACGTGAATCACCTTCGCAATCAACCGGCACATTGCTTACTCGAGTCGTAAAATGCCCACTGCAACCGCTAACAAACACAGCGACGAACACTGCCGCTACCCATAATTTTTTTGTCATTGTTCTTCTCTCAAAAACACCGGCTCTTGGGCCTTTTGCGTTGCTTCATCGCTAAAGCGATAACCTGCAATATCAAACGCTTTCAAGTTTTCCAAATCCGATACTTGGTTCTCAATGATATATCTTGCCATCATACCACGCGCTTTTTTCGCGTAAAAACTGATGACTTTGTATTGACCATTTTTACAATCTTTAAAGATAGGTGTGATAATGTCGCCTTTTAGCGCTCTCTTATCTACCGCTTTAAAGTACTCATTTGAAGCTAAGTTCACCAAATATTGTGTTTGTGCCTCTTCCATGACCTTATTCAGTTTGTCAGCGATAATCGTGCCCCAAAACTCATACAGGTTTTTGCCACGCGGGTTACTTAACTTTGTACCCATTTCTAAACGATAGGCTTGCATTAAGTCAAGTGGTTTTAGAATGCCATACAGCCCAGATAAGATACGTAAATGATTTTGCGCATAATTTAAGTTAGCCTCAGTAAGGCTTTGCGCTTCTAAACCAACATAAACATCGCCGTTGAAAGCAAAAATAGCTTGTTTAGCATTGTCTTGCGTAAAGGGTTGTGACCACTCAGTAAACCTTGCTGCATTTAAGCCTGCAAGTTTATCACTTATCTTCATTAAGCTACCGATCTGCTGTGGTGATAAGTCGCGACAAACTTGAATAAGTGACTCACTATGCTCCAGCAACTCAGGCTGTGTGTGCGTCTTGATTGGTGCGGGTGTTTCATAGTCTAGGTTTTTCGCTGGAGAAATAACTGTGATCATGGTTTGCCTATTGACTTAGCTAGTAATTAATGTCAATTTCAACACTATCCCCAAGTAACTTCAAGTGTTTGTCCGCTTTCACTTGGGTTTAAGCAATTCGCTGTTAAAGTACAGCTTCGTTTTACAACTCGACCTTATATAACAACAACCTAAAATAGTGAGTGTGATATGTCGCCCGATACGGACATATGACCTATTCAGCTATTTCATGGTGTTGCAACATAAGGCGTCTAATATCACTTCGCTGTTATCAATATTGGAATGAGGAACACATGACTTCAGCATTAGATAGGCTAAAACAACATTCATCAATCGTCGCTGACACCGGTGACATTGAAGCCATCCGCAAGCTACAGCCTGAGGATGCAACAACTAACCCTTCTCTTTTACTTAAAGCGGCAGAGACGCCTGCTTACCAGCCTTATCTAGCAGAAGCTTGGGATTATGCCAAAGCCAATGAAAGTGACGCTGACAAGCAACTAGCGCTAGCTTGTGACTATTTTGCCGTTGTGATTGGTAAAGAAATCGCGAACTCTGTGCCAGGATATATCTCAACCGAAGTAGACGCACGTTTATCTTTTGATACCGAAGCGACCATCGCAAAAGCAAAAACACTATTGAATCTATATGAAGCACAAGGCGTTAGCAAAGACAAAATCTTGATTAAGATTGCATCGACTTGGGAAGGTATTAAAGCCGCTGAAGCACTAGAAAAAGAAGGTGTTAAGTGCAACCTAACGTTGCTATTTAGCGAAGCGCAAGCACGAGCATGTGCCGATGCAAACGTATTTTTAATTTCACCATTTGTTGGCCGTATTCTAGATTGGCACGTTGCCAATGGCTTAGAAAAGCCAACTGATCCACTGCAAGATCCGGGTGTGCAATCTGTTCGTAGTATTTTTGAATTTTATAAGCAGCACGGTTATAAAACCGTTGTAATGGGCGCCAGTTTCAGAAATACAGGTGAAATTCTTGCACTAACGGGTTGTGATAAACTCACGATTAGCCCTTCTCTACTAGAAGAGCTTGCTGCAATGCCTGCAAACGAAGATTACTTACTTGAAGCTGACTTTGAGCCTAAAGCCAAACCTGCGGCGCTAACAGAAGCTGAGTTCCGCTGGTTACATAACCAAGACGCAATGGCCACAGAAAAGCTTGCTGAAGGTATCCGTTCGTTTGCCGATGCGCAAGAAACATTGGTAGCACGCTTTAAAGCACTATAAGTGCCTTAAACTTTCGATTTCAAAACGCCGCATTATGCGGCGTTTTTGTTATCGCTCTCAATACAAACCTCTCTGAACACCTCCTAGATATCACCCGAATTGACCTTCATCAAACTGTCACTTGGTTTTAACCCAAAAGACACAATTGTGTTTTATTTTTATCCCGTCTGTGGTATATCAATATCACTTGAAGTGAAAATTGATGCCGCTACTTTCTGGTTTTGGTACAAAAAGCAAGCAACGCGGGGTTGTTTGTAGCGTACTTTAGCTATCAGACTTTTATCGGTTCCTCATGAAGAGGTTTGCCAAATAGTATGAAGAAATCAACGGTGTCATTGCAGTTGTAGTGCTAACAACAGCCAAAGCAAGTGCCACTTTAGGTTGTTTTTATCAATAGGAGATTTTCATGGATACCCTAGACGAGTTATTAGAATTATTAGAAAGTCCGGATACTAGGAAAAAAACTTCATCTAAGGGCAAAAAAAGAAAATGGCGTGAAATTGAAGCGCTAAAAGATAAACAGCGACTACGCAAAGAACTACAGGAACTAGATATTTTCGCAGACAATGTTGATTTAGACGAATTTGATTTTAACTAAAAAGAGCGCCCTTCACGGCGCTCTTTTTGGTTTTTATCTGCTATAGCTCGGTCAATCGCCAGTCGATTGGCTGCTTACCCATTTGGGTGAGCAGCTGGTTGGTTTTACTAAAATGGCCACTACCAAAAAAGCCGCGATGCGCTGAGAGCGGCGAAGGATGTGGTGCGTGTAAAACATGGTGACGGTTTGTGTCTATGCTCTTACCCTTTTTCTGGGCGTGTGAGCCCCAGAGTAAGAAAATAACGCCTTCGCTTTGGGCATTCAGTCTTTCAATCACTACATCTGTAAAGCGCTCCCAGCCCAAATGTTTGTGTGAATGAGCTTGGCCTTGCTCTACCGTCAACACCGTATTTAACAACAGTACGCCCTGTTTAGCCCAGTCAATTAGGTAGCCGTGATTAGGTATGCTAAAGCCTTCAATATCCTGCACCAACTCTTTATACATATTATTTAACGATGGCGGTGGCTTAATCCCTGGCAACACAGAGAAACATAGACCATGGGCTTGATTGGGGCCGTGATACGGGTCTTGCCCTAAAATCACCACTTTAACCTGGTCGAAAGGGGTGACTTTAAACGCTTCAAATACTTGGTCGTGTGGCGGAAACACATTGATACCTTGAGCGCGACGCTCTGCCACGTAATCCATGGTTTGTTTAAAGTAATCTTGTTGCTTTTCCTGACCTAACACGTCACTCCACGTTGTCATGCTTCACCTTTTTCATCATATTATAATGGCTTCGAGAAGCGTCGAGTTTACCACATAAATCCGATATTCCCTCGAGCATGCGATAGCTATAACGATGGAGCAGATCGGCATCTACCGAAATAGTTTGTTGGTACTTTACCGCTGGGATCGAAGGCCATTGCTGCCATTCAATTGCTTTCACCTCTTGTTTGGTCTTTTCTTCAGGGATCACAATCACTTGTGGTGATTTCAACAGAACATTTTCAATGCTAATTTGCGGATAGTCCGTGGTGGCGTCGGCAAAAACATTTTTCACATTACACACAGTAAATACTTGCTGTAACCAACTTTCGCCTCCCACAGTCATTAGCGGAGATGGCCACAATTGATAAAACACAGCTAAGCTAACGCTTTGTTTATACTTGGCTTTTAGTTCATTTAAACGTTTAGAAAATAAATCAGCCTGTTGCTGTGCTTGAGATCCAAGACCAGTAATTTTACCTAGGCGTAGCAACTCATCGGGTAGTTTATCTAGATATTTCGCTTCACTATAAATCACGTCAACACCAAAGCTTTCGAGCTTTTCGAGCATAGGAACGTGACTTGCATTTTTCCACGCAATGATAAGATCAGGCTTAAGTGCCAAAATTTTCTCAACCGAAATGCCTTGATAGTCGCCAACTTGAGGCAGTTGCTTGGCTGATTCTGGATAATCTGCATAGGCTACCGTGCCTACAATCCGTTCTCCAGCCCCTATTGCATAAAGATTTTCGACAATATGAGGCGCAAGCGCGATGATCCGCTCTGCGGGCTTAGCGCTAACACTAAAGGCAAAACCTAGAACAATAAATAACGCGAATTTTAACATCAGTAGTCAAACCCTTTTTGCGCCTTAATGCCGGTCTCAAAGGCATGCTTCACATTGCGCACCTCACTCACGGTATCTGCAAGCTCGGTCAGGCGTCGATGTGCACCGCGCCCAGTTACAATCACTGACTGCATAGTAGGACGGTTTTCTAGCGCCGTTATGACTTCGTCTAAATCTAGATAGTCATAGCTCAACATATAGGTAATTTCGTCAAGCAATACCAAGTCGATGCTTTCATCTTGCAACCATACTTTTGCTTGCTGCCACGTCGCCTGCGCAGCGGCTGTGTCGGTTTCACGGTTTTGCGTTTCCCATGTAAAGCCCGTTTTCATGACCGCAAATGGCACACCGACTTTTTCGAGCAAATTGCGTTCACCGCAATCCCAGGTTCCTTTAATAAACTGTACAACCGCAGCGTTCATACCATGACCGACACAACGCGCAACGGTGCCAAAACCTGATGTTGACTTACCTTTACCGTTACCTGTGATCACTTGTAAAATGCCCTGCTCTTGCTGCGCCGCTGCAATTTTTTCATCGACTTGTTGTTTTACTTTTTGCTGTCGTTGCTGATGCTTATCTTGTTGTTCACTC
Organism: Pseudoalteromonas piscicida; assembly: GCF_002208135.1. Classification (NCBI taxonomy): domain Bacteria; kingdom Pseudomonadati; phylum Pseudomonadota; class Gammaproteobacteria; order Alteromonadales; family Pseudoalteromonadaceae; genus Pseudoalteromonas; species Pseudoalteromonas piscicida. Next base: position 721,196 of record NZ_CP021646.1, on the reverse strand, counting down.
ATGTTATTCCTCAATTATTTTCATTAATTTTTGCCAATCTAAATGTGCTTCACAGCTGTCGGCAAGACGCGTAATTTGCCGCTCTCTGTGCTTCGCTAAATCAATCGCGGTAGTTCCCGCCTGCCTAATACCAGCCCAAGACAAGATAGCCTGTGTCGCTGCGACCGTATCAAATAAACCATGTAAATAGGTGCCTGCAATTTGGTTATCTTGAGAGATAAAACCGTCTTGCACACCGTTATTTGGATGTGTGTTAAATCGCAAGAATGGCACCTCAAGTGCCGCTCCAGAAGAGACCCCAGCATGAATTTCGTAACCAAAAATTTCAGCACCTTGCTCATCCAGTTGGCAAATGCCAGATACTTGCGTCAGTACTTTTTGCTCTGAGAGTGTGGTCTCAAAGTCAGCCAGACCAAGCCCAGCGACTTCGCCGAGTGTTGATTCCACCGCATTTGGATCTCTGATGAATTTACCTAACATTTGCAAACCGCCACACACGCCAAGTACCTTACCACCGTATCGCAGGTGCCGTTTGATTTCTTCCGCCCAACCCTGTTTGCGTAAGAAGGTTAAATCGCTCAACACATTTTTACTGCCAGGCAATATGATTAAATCACAAGGACCGATAGATTCTTGATAGCGCACATAACGCAAATCCACTTCAGGGTTTAAGCGCAAGGTGTCAAAATCTGTATGATTACTAATATGGGGAAATAGCAAGACCCTGACGCTTAACGATCCCTGTTCACAGATATTGTCCACCGTCACCGCATCTTCTGCATCGAGCGCTAAGCCGTGTAAATAGGGCAATACCCCAAGTACCGGCTTACCCGTTTTTTGCTCGAGCCAGTCAAGTCCAGATTGCAATAACGCAATATCACCACGGAAGCGATTGATCACAAACCCCTTAACCAAGCTTTGTTCATAGTCACTTAATAGCGCAAGAGTGCCAACCAAGTGTGCGAACACCCCGCCTTTGTCGATATCAGCGATAATGATCACGGGGCATGCAACTTCACAGGCAAACCCCATATTGGCAACGTCATTTTCACGCAGATTGATCTCAGCCGGGCTCCCCGCCCCTTCCACTATGCACAGCTCAAATTGTTCGCTGAGGCGTTGATGTGAGGAAAGTACGGCCTCCATCGCTACCTTTTTGTAATCATGATAAGCGGCTGCTTCCATATTGCTAATGGCTTTGCCGTGAATGATCACTTGTGCGCCGGTGTCAGAGTTTGGCTTAAGCAAAATAGGATTAAAGTCTGTGGATAGCGGGACTTTTGCGGCTTCGGCTTGGAGTGCTTGTGCCCGACCAATTTCACCGCCGCAAGGTGTGACGGCACTATTTAGTGCCATATTTTGCGGCTTAAAAGGCGCAACAGATAAGCCTCTACGCTGCAGCACCCGGCAAAGTCCCGCAACCAGTGTACTTTTACCGGCATCCGACGTGGTGCCCTGCACCATTAAGGTTTTCATACGTCTTGACCTTTTAAACATTGTGGCAAGCCTGCAATAACAAAGTCGACTCTGTCGGCCACTTTGGCAATGTCTTGATGGAGCCAACCAGACTCATCAACAAACTCACGGCTTAGCTCACCCAACGGGATTATCCCATGTCCCACTTCGTTACTCACCAAAATAACAGTGGCAGCACAGCTTTCTAGTGCCGCCAGTAAATGCTCCTTTTTGTCTATGGTCGCGGCCTTACCCATTTCGCATAAGCCAAAACTCAGCCACAAGGTCAAACAATCGATAAGTAACAGCGCATCTTCGCGTGCAGTAGCAATAAGCTTATCAATGTGCCACGGCTCTTCTACTAGCTGCCAGCGGCTATCGCGCTGCATCTGGTGAGCAAACACTCGGCTTTTCATTTCTTCATCTTGGGCCTTTGCAGTTGCAACATAGTAAAGTTCGTTCACCGCACCTTGCTCTAACAATACAATAGCGCGCTGCTCTGCCAAGCGACTCTTACCTGAGCGAGCACCGCCCAGTATTAACTGTATTTGTGCCATTAAAGATGACCCACAATAAAAAGCAAAATAACAAGCTCAGCGAGTTGCTGCGCGGCCCCTAAACAGTCTCCGGTGTAACCACCAAGCTGAGCGTTAAACCATTTAATGCACACAAGTCTTAGCACAAATAAACCAGTGCACAGCATCAGCAAGTCGAACAGTGAAAGCGCAAGCCATAGCCAACAAAAAATTAAAATCGCGATGGTAGTGAGCATAAGACGAGTCACCGCAGCACCCGATAGATGTTTCGCTACCGGCTTAACTTTGCTCAGCTTATCAGCCTGTACATAGTTAAGCGCACCGATTAAAGACACCGCAAAGGCACGGCTTAGGCTGTGGGCTAAAATAAGCGAAGCGAGTGTCATTGCAAAATCATTGAAGAGCATGCTCAAAAGCGCAAATTTGGCCAATAACAGCAATATCAGCGCACAACTACCATATGTACCAAGACGGCTATCTTTCATGATCTCAAGCTTTTGTTCACGGCTCCAGCCACCGCCAAAACCGTCAAAAACATCAGCAAAACCATCTTCGTGAAAAGCGCCGGTAAGTAAAATACCCGCAGCCAGTGCAACAACAGCGCCGAACATTGGTGATACACTATCACTGGCAACATAGCCAAGCATGGCCGATAATCCTCCCACAAATAAACCAACTAAAGCAAAGTAACCACTCACTTCGTTGAGTTCATTGGATGAAGGGGCGGGATCCAGGCGAATTGGCACTCGCGTTAAAAACACCACGGCAAGCCTAAACAGTCGCCACTCTTGTTGCCACTGCATTATGCGTCTACCACTTGCGTAACGTGGGCATCGGCAAAGCTTGCCATTTCGCAAAAAAAGCCTAGCGCAGCTTGTAATAATGGTAGCGCTAGCGCGGCTCCCGTACCCTCACCCAAGCGCATATCTAAATGTAGTAATGGCTCAGCATTTAACTGCTCTAACATTAACTTATGGCCTTGCTCCATAGAGCCGTGAGCAAACACCATATATTGCTTACTATGTGGTGCTATTCTACTTGCCAGCATAGCCGCTGCGGTGGAGATGAAACCATCCACTATGATTACTTTTTGTGCACGTGCAACCGCCAGCATGGCGCCAACCATTTGCACAATTTCAAAGCCACCAAGGCGCTGCAAAATTTGTTCTGGCGTCGCAAGCTTATCTTGATGATATTCTAGAGCCTGTTTGATAAGTGCCCGTTTTTTGCAAAGCGTTTCATCGTCAATGCCTGTACCGCGCCCCACACATAATTCCACACTCGCACCACTGAGCGCTGCTAAAATTGCAGCTGCGGAACTGGTATTGCCAATCCCCATTTCACCAAAAGCAATCACGTTGCTACCTGCTGCAATAGCGGACATCACCACTTGTTCTCCATATTCAAGCCCTTGCTTGAGCTGTATTTCGCTCATCGCGGGCTGTTTATGAAAAGCGTGAGTAATATCGCCAAGTCGCTGCGAGCGCAAATTCGGCGCAGGCTCACATGGCACTAATGTGCCGCAGTCTACTACGGTTAACTGCCAACCAAGTTGCCGACAAAAGACGTTGATCGCTGCACCACCCTGCACAAAGTTTGCAACCATTTGCCCAGTCACTTCGCTTGGCGCAATAGAAACCCCTTGGCTTGCAATACCATGGTCGCCCGCAAAAACAAACATTGCAGGGCGTGTTATTGCTAAGTGCTCTATGTCCAATTGCGTCAGCCCTTGTGAGAAGATCTGTACTAGCTGCGCAGCCAAGGCTTCAAGCTTACCAAGCGCACCTAGCGGTTTGGTTTTTAAGTCAATGCGCTGTTGAATAAGCGTGTTTAAGCGTGTATCTAACGGTTTAACCATGGGTAACTCCGACGCCTCCAGAGCGGCGATTTTTGAAAATAAGCAATGCTAAGAAGAACACGCTGCCAATGGCGGCGGTGATCACGCCCACGGGAAGCTCCTGATTATCGATAAGAGTGCGCGACAATACATCCACCCATAGCATCAAAAGCGAACCGCAAAGCGCGGTGGCCACAAGCCCAATAACCTTTGCTTGCGAGATAAAAAAGCGCACGATATGCGGGATCATCAAGCCTACAAATCCGACTCCGCCGCACGCAGCCACAAGTACTGCGGTGAGTAAGGAGCTCAATAACAACATACCTATTCGTACTCGTCCTACATTCACGCCAAGCGTGGTGGCACTCTCATCTCCGAGCAACAAGGCGTTGAGTGGCCGACGCATCACTAAAAGCGTGATAAAACTCAGCAACACGACCAAACATGGAAGCCATAGCCATTGCCAGCTCGCCCTTGCAAATGAGCCTAGATTCCAAAACAAGATTGCACTGATGGCTTGAGGGTCACTCCAATAAAGCAACAAACTGGTAAAGGCACTGAACAGAAAAGAAAGTGCGACGCCCGCCAAGAGCATAGTTTCCACCTGCTGCAGTGCATTGCGTTTTGCCACAAATAAAAGCAGCAAGATAGACAGCAAACTTCCGACAAATGCAGCCCCAGACATCATTAAACTAGACTGTGCACCAAACAGCGCGATAAGTACCACCACACCGAATGAAGCACCTGAAGAAATACCAAATAAATAAGGATCAGCTAGAGGGTTACGCGTCACGGTTTGCAAAATAAGACCCGCTATCGCCAGTCCTGCTCCCGCGCTCATCGCCAGTAACGTCCGTGGCAGACGAAGTTCAACTACCACCCGTTGTTGAAGTACGTTGGGATCGAAATTAATAATCGCTTGTATGACCGTATGCCAAGATAAATCAATCGCACCGATCTTAAGTGCCATCAGCATGCTAAAACAGCATAAACTCAATAGCAGTACCGAGATCAACGCGATCCGCTTTGCGGCAATCATAACTGATATCCGTAATGAAAGCGTATATGCGGGATCTCACTGTTATTGGGCGGATGACGGACAGCAGAAACCCCAGCACATACTCCAAAAACTTGGCTTAATAGGGTTTCGTTAATGACTTCAAGTGGCGACCCATCTGCAACAAGCTCACCGTTATTTAATACTAATAAGCGGTCGCACAAGGCGCTAGCCAAATTTAAATCGTGAAAAGAGGCAATGATAGTAACGCCAAGCTGTTTGGCCAGTTCCATAATTTGGATTTGATATTTAATGTCCAAATGGCTGGTGGGCTCATCCATTATTAATACTTGAGGCGCTTGCACCATAGCACGTGCGATCATTGCCCTTTGCTTCTCCCCACCAGACAAGGAGCTAAAACATTGCTCCAACTTATGGCTCAATCCAACCTGCTCAATGGCATGTAAGATTGCCTGTTTTTCAGCAGCCGTCGTTGTCGCGAGCAGTGATTTGTTTGGTGTTAGCCCCATCAATACCATATCGAATAATGGCAGAGTAAACTCAGCGGGGATCTCTTGTAGCACGACGGCAACATTTCTCGCGTAGGCCTTACGTCCATAACTGGCTAGCGGCTTACCGTTAAAAAGTAGCGCCCCAGAGCTTGGCGTTGTGTATTGATATAACGTGCGCAGCAAGGTCGACTTTCCAGCTCCATTCGGTCCGAGCAAACCAATAAATTCACCCGAATTAATAGCAAAGCTGAGTGCCTTTAAGATGGCTTTACCACCAAGCTGCACGCTAAGTTTATCGACTTGAAACTGTGGAGTGACCGCCATAGCACCTCTGATTGGGCACGGCAAAGAGACAACCTAGCGAGTAAGCTGCTACTTTGACTTAAGTCTGCCCGCTTAAGTATATGGATAGGCCTTGGTATCTGACTTATGCAAGAGATAACACTCAAACACTTACAGTTGCGGGGACAGTTGAGGACTCACACCTCATTCCCAATATCTGCCTATCGTGAAATTTGCAATATTATGAAGTCTAGACGTCTAAAATACAACTTTTGGCCAAGCGCTTTGATTACTGTCGTAAAATATCTCAACTTTTACTATACCCGCATAAGGAATAGTTATATTTGACTGGTGTGCGGTAAATTCCGGTGGCAGGTCAAGAATAAGTGCAATAAGCGCTTTTATTACGCCTGCATGCGCGACGACGGCGATACACTCTTCACTTGGCGACGCCAAAATGCTGTGCCACCACGTGGCAACCCGATGATGAAAATCATGCATAGACTCGCCCTCAGGAGGCGTGTGCTGCCAAGGGTTTTGCCAAAAGTCACCAATACTTGGAGATTGGGTGTCGCGCCAAAGTGTATCATAGGGTTTTCCATCCCATTGTCCAAAGTCAAATTCGGCGAGATTCGGCTCCACGTCAACGGGGAGTTGATACTGTTTTGCAAATGCTTTCGCGGTATTCAGGCAGCGCTTTCGTGGCGAACTAATAACACGCTGCAGACCACCTAGACTCGTTAACGATTGCAGCAATTGCTGAGCGCCGGCTGTACTCAATTCGGGATCGGTCACTCCGAGTAGATGGTCTGACATGGTCGTTTCACCATGACGAACAAAATAGAGTTGCCGTTGCATATTTACTTCACCTGAGGTTTGTTACCCAAAAAGCAAAAACGCAAGCTAAGCTTGCGTTTTCAATTAATATTATTCCACGGTTACAGGATCTGGTTTTCTTTCCACATCTCTTCTTTTGCTAACCGCTTTTTGCGTTTGTCGCATGGATCGTCGCAATCACAGATTTTATCAATACCCATTGAGCCCAAACCACCACAGCTACTCGCCATGGATTTCTTTTGTACGATAACGCCTACAGCCATCGCAACAGCGATAAGCATAAGTAAACCGAAAGTAAGGAGGAATAAAGACATTATCTAGCCCCTTTTATTGCTACATTGAATTGAGTGACGACGCGCAAATTATACGCTTTCATGGCGTCACTCACAATTAAATTATGGGGTGTTGCACAGCTTAATTCAAGTACGGCTCAAACGCTTCACTTGCGTAACTCTTGATCCCTTCAGGGCTTTTATACATCAAATATACGGGGAGTTGATGCTCGGTGGCATACGCCTTTGCGCGCTCCGTGCCCATCACGGTCAATGCTGTCGCTAAGCCATCAGCCGTCATCGCAGATGGATGCAGTACCGTTACCGATACTAGCTCATGTTTAACCGGGCGACCTGTTGTTGGGTCAATAAGGTGTGTAAAGGTTTCACCGTCCATTTCATAGAAAATACGGTAGTCACCTGAGGTTGCAATACCATTTTTGCCAGGCTCTATCACACGGTGAATTTGGCGTTGACCAACAGGTGCATCGGGTTTCTCGATAGCGATACGCCACTCACCATCCGGTTTCTTGCCAGAAACACGAAGCTCGCCGCCGATTTCAACCATATAGTCATGAATATCATGGCTCTCAATCACCTCAGCGACCTTATCTATGCCATAACCTTTAGCGGTTGCAGAGAATGATAATTCAAGCCCCGCAACTGTCTTCGCAAGACCACGATTATTTAAAATAAGCTTATCGACACCGATACGAGTGCGCATATCGTCTAACTCAGCCTGCGACGGACGCATTGTTGGCCTTTTGTCAGGACCAAACCCCCACAAATCGATAAGTGGTCCCATCGTAACATCAAGCGTTTTGGTCGACTTTCCAAGGCGGATAGACTCAGCAACTACCAAGCGAAAATCTTCACTAATAGGCATGACTGTATTCGCTGCTAAACGATTGAACTGGTTAATCTCAGAATCTGGTATATAAGTGGACATAGATTGATTAACAACCTTTAATGCTTGCTCAACCTCATCGTGCAACTGCGCTTGTTCGAGCAGCTTTTCGCCGGGGAATACCTTAATGTTGTATGTCGTACCCATGGTTTTGCCGGACAGCACGATTTCCTTAGCTTCAGGTTTTGCGTCTTGGCACCCTGTTAAAAAAACGAATAAAAACGAAATGATAAAAAATCGAGATAAAAAAGCGTCACTTGCTTGCATCAGAATTCCCTGAGTTTAGTACCAACGGGTATAAAAAAGCCCTCGAGCAAAGTATTTTGCTGGAGGGCTTATATTCTAACTTAAGTTCATCGTTAGACCGAAGCCTAATTAACCACCGAAGTCATCAAGTAGGATGTTTTCGTCTTCAACACCTAAGTCTTTAAGCATGTTAATCACTGCCGCGTTCATCATTGGAGGACCACACATGTAGAACTCACAATCTTCTGGCGCTTCATGGTCTTTAAGATAGTTTTCAAAAAGTACGTTATGAATGAAGCCAGTGTAACCTTCCCAGTTATCCTCTGGTTGAGGATCTGAAAGGGCAACATGCCATTCGAAGTTATCATTTTCTTCTGCTAGACCGTCGAAGTCTTCCACGTAGAACATTTCACGCTTAGAACGTGCACCGTACCAGAAAGACATCTTACGCTTAGAGTTAAGACGCTTAAGCTGATCGAAGATGTGTGAACGCATTGGCGCCATACCAGCACCACCACCAACGAATACCATTTCTGCATCTGTGTCTTTCGCGAAGAATTCACCGAATGGACCAGAAATGGTAACCTTGTCACCCTCTTTTAGTGACCAGATGTACGATGACATCTTACCACAAGGTAAAGTTAGGTTATTTGGCGGCGGAGTCGCGATACGTACGTTTAGCATAATGATGCCGAACTCTTCTGGATAGTTAGCCATTGAGTATGCACGGATCGTTTCTTCGTCAACTTTAGACTCTAGCTTAAAGAAACCAAAACGTTCCCAGTCAGCACGATATTCTTCAGGAATATCATAGTCTGCATATTTAACATGGTGAGCTGGTGCTTCAATCTGAATGTAACCACCGGCACGGAAAGGTACAACTTCACCTTCAGGGATGCCTAGTTTTAGCTCCTTGATGAAGGTTGCTTTGTTATCGTTAGAGATAACTGTACACTCCCATTTTTTAACACCGAAGATTGATTCTTCAACTTCGATTTCCATGTCGTTTTTAACGTTAACCTGACACGCTAGACGACAGCCTTCACGTGCTTCACCTTTAGAGATATGGTCAAGTTCGGTTGGTAGAATATCACCACCACCCTCTTTAATATGTACGCGACACTGGCCACATGAGCCACCGCCACCACACGCAGACGATACGAAAATACCCGCGTTTGCAAGTGCACCTAGTAGCTTACCGCCAGCAGGAGTCTTGATCGCTTTTTCAGGATCGCCGTTAATATCAATTGTAACGTCACCGCTTGCTACAAGCTTCGATTTCGCTGCAATGATAATAAGCACTAGCATCACAACGATAGCGATGAACATGCTTACGCCTAATACAATAGTTTCCATCGTATAGTTTCCTCGCTACCTTACAGTGAAATACCAGAGAATGACATGAAGCCAAAGCCCATTAGACCTACAGTAACAAAGGTAATACCTAAGCCACGTAAACCATCAGGAACGTCTGCATACTTCATCTTCTCACGAATACCTGCTAACAATACGATAGCAAGTGCCCAGCCCACACCTGAACCTAGACCATAAACTACAGATTCACCGAAGTTTAGGTTACGCTCAACCATGAATGATACCGCACCGAAAATCGCACAGTTAACTGTGATTAGCGGTAGGAAGATACCCAGTGCGTTGTACAGTGCAGGGAAGAACTTGTCCAATGTCATTTCTAGAATTTGAACAAGCGCTGCGATTACACCAATAAACGTCAAGAATCGTAGGAAGCTAAGATCCACTTCAGGGAACCCTAACCACTCCAATGCACCAGGTGCTAGCACTGCGTGATAAACTAAGTTGTTTACAGGTACAGAAATACCTAGAACAACGATTACTGCAATACCTAGACCTAATGACGTGGTTACTTTCTTAGATACCGCCAAGAAAGTACACATACCTAAGAAGAAAGACAAAGCTAAGTTTTCAATGAAAACCGCTTTTATAAATAAATTAATATATTGTTCCATCTCTCTCCCCTTACGCCTTCGCTTCTACTTGCTCTTTCTTCCAAGTACGTAGTGCCCAAATAAATGCACCGACGATGAAGAATGAGCTGAATGGCATAACTAGTAGACCCATAGGCTGATACCAACCACCTTCTGAGATAAGTGGTAAAATTTCAACGCCAAACAATGTGCCTGCACCAAATAGTTCACGGATAAAGCCAACTGTTAGAAGAACAACAGAGTAACCTAGGCCGTTACCAATACCGTCAAGGAATGACATTGTTGGTGGTGACTTCATTGCATATGCTTCTGCACGACCCATTACGATACAGTTAGTAATGATAAGGCCGATGAACGTTGATAGTTCTTTCGCTGTTGAGTAAACAACGGCTTGAAGCACTTGGTCTACAACGATTACTAGAGATGCAATAATCGTCATTTGTACAATGATACGCACACTTGAAGGAATGTGGTTACGGATCATTGAGATAAATAAACTTGAAAACGCAGTAACCAATGTCAACGCGATCGACATGATAAGTGCATTTTTAAGGCTTGAAGTTACCGCTAGTGCAGAACAGATCCCCAACACTTGCAGTGCAATCGGGTTGTTCGCAAAAACAGGACCAAACAAGACTTCCTTCATTTCTTTTGCATTAGCCATTAGTTCAATGCTCCTTTACGTACTTTCGCAAGGAATGGACCAAACGCTTTGTCGCTCGTCCAGAAATCAACTGTGTGATCAACACCGTTAGAAGTAAGTGTTGCACCAGATAGACCATCTACCTTGTGTTCGTTACCGCCAGCACTACCTTTAACTACGTCGATTGGAAGCTCTTTACCTTCCCAAAGTGCAGTCCACTTAGGGTTTTGGATTTCACCACCAAGACCTGGAGTTTCGCTGTGCTTATAAAAGTTGATTGACTTAATTGTCTCACCATCAGCTTCCAGCGCAAGGAAGCCATACATCACACCCCAAAGGCCGTAACCTTGGATTGGTAGAATGATAGTAGAGACATTGCCTTGGTCATCTTTTGCAAAATAAACCGGTGAGTTATTCGTAATACGTTGAATACCCGCTTTATCTTCTTCTTTAGAAAGCTTGTAACTACGCTTGGCATCAAACTTAGTCGCTTCAAAGTCAAAAGTTTCCGCTTTAACGTCCTCAACAAATTCACCTGTTTCTAGGCTAACAACACGTGATTCGATATTTTGGTTAAAAACTTCAGACACGTTTTTAACTTTATCGTAGCCAGCAACGGCTAAAATGTTGCGTTGAATATCTTCGTTTTTGTTTGCTTGCTGCATAGGGCGAAGCTGAACCGAAGCAAAAGATACTACGATTGCACACACTAAACATAAGCCAACAACTACGCCGAGCGTTTTGCCCATTGATTCATTCTTAGTTGACACGTGCCAATCTCCTCTTCACATTAGACTGCACTACGAAGTGGTCGAATAATGGAGCAAAAAGGTTAGCGAATAGGATTGCCAACATCATGCCCTCTGGGTATGCCGGGTTAACAACACGGATAAGCACAACCATTACACCGATTAGCGCACCGTATAACCACTTACCTTTGTCTGTGAAAGACGCAGATACTGGGTCTGTTGCCATAAAGAACATACCAAATGCAAAACCACCAAGTACTAAGTGCCAATGCCAAGGCATTGCAAACGCAGCGTTTGTTTCAGAACCGATTGCATTTAGAACAAATGACATCACAACCATACCGATGAATGTACCTAGCACGATGCGCCATGAGGCGATACGAACATAAACAAGGAACAAACCACCAAGTAAGATTGCCAGTGTAGATGTTTCACCTACAGAGCCTTGGATAAAGCCATAAAACGCGTTAAACCATAGGTCCATGTTGCTGTAATCTAATACGCCCGCAGTCGCTTGACCTAAGTATGTCGCACCAGAAAACGAGTCAACCGCTGTCCACACTGTGTCACCAGAAATATCAGCAGGGTAAGCGAAGAACAGGAACGCACGGCCAGCAAGTGCTGGGTTTAGGAAGTTACGACCTGTACCGCCAAAGATTTCCTTCGCGATTACGACACCGAAAGTGATACCTAAAGCAGCTTGCCATAGTGGAATTGTCGCAGGCAGAATAAGCGCAAACAATACCGAAGTTACGAAGAAACCTTCGTTTACTTCGTGCTTACGAACTGACGCGAATAACACTTCCCAGAAACCACCAACCGCAAACACCGTTGCATAAATAGGGAGGAAGAAACATGCACCATAGAACATCTTGGCGCCCCAACCTGCATCAGCAGTTAATTCACCACCAAGCGCTTGGAAGATAGCTACCTGCCAAGTATTAGCAAGCTCAAAACCATTACCTAGTGCAAGCGCAGCTTGGTGACCGATGTTGAACATACCAAAGAACATTGCAGGGAACGTCGCCATCCACACTAAAATCATAATACGTTTTAGGTCGATGTTATCACGAACGTGCGTTGCACCTTTGTTTACATAACCTGGAGTATAGAAGATAGTTGCTACGGCTTCGTAAAGCGCATACCACTTCTCGTGTTTACCACCAGGTTCAAAGTGAGGTTCAATGTCTTCTAAAAATTTCTTTAAGGCCATTTTTAACCTTCCTTCTCGATAGTAGTCAGGCAATCGCGCAGGATTGAACCGTACTCATATTTGCCCGGACATACGTAAGTACATAGTGCTAAATCTTCTTCATCTAGCTCTAGTGCACCCAACGAAATCGCAGAATCTAGATCACGTGAAATAAGATCACGTAATAATAGGGTTGGCAAAATATCGAGTGGCATAACACGCTCATAGTTACCGATTGGCACCATTGCACGCTTAGAACCACCTGTAGACGTTGTCATTTTGAACAAACGGCTAGGTGCTAAGTGTGAAATGAATGTACGCGTTACTGAGAATTTGTCACTACCTGGCGCGATCCAGCCAAAAAGCTCTTTCTCGCGACCTTCAAGTAATACAGATACTTGAGTATGGTAACGACCAAGGTAAGCGTGAGGGCCAGTTGCTGTTTTACCAGCTAACACAGAGCCAGAAATGACTCGGTTATCACCGTCTTCAAGCTCGCCTGCAACTAAATCTGTTAGCGACGCACCGACATGAGTTTTCACTAAGCGAGGATTCTTAACACGAGGACCCGCTAGAGAAACAACTCTGTCCGTATAGATTTCACCTGTAAGGAACAACTTACCAAACGCGATGACATCTTGGTAACCAATGTGCCAAACTTGCTTGTTTGTACCTACAGAATCTAGGAAGTGAATGTGAGTACCCACGTTACCTGCTGGGTGTACACCTGCAAACTCGTGAACTTCTACTTGTGAGATAGAAGAACTAGGTACGTTAGCACCCGCTTTCTTACACACAAATACTTTGCCTTCAGTCAAACGAGATACGACCGCTAGACCCGCTTCAAACGCTTCCACGTTTTCTGCGATGATAACAGCAGGATCTGCTGCTAACGGATTAGTATCTGTTGCTGTCACAAAGATTGAGCTAGGTGTTGCACTCGGCACAGCGACACGGCTGAATGGACGTGCACGAAGCGCTGGCCATTGACCAGACTCGATTAGCACTTCCTTCACTTTGTCAGAGTCTAGGTTGCTTAATTCAGCAGCTGAAAACTTCTCAAAAGTGATTTGCTCGTCGCCTTGAACTTCGATCACAACGGATTGAAGTACACGCTTAGCACCACGGTTAATTTCTTTAACTACACCAGAAGCTGGCGCAGTAAACTTGACGCCTGGGTTCTTTTTATCTTCAAAAAGAACTTGGCCTTTTTTGACTTGGTCATCCACACGAATATGCATGGTAGGACGCATACCTATGAATTCTTCACCTAGCACAGCTACTCGTTTGACAGCAGAACCATCATGAATAACTTGCTGAGGTGCGCCCTCGATTGGTAAGTCCAGACCTTTTTTTATGTTGATCATACGCACTTGCATTACATTAACGGAAAGAAACTGAAAATATCTTTAGTCACCACAGCGCCACCTCGTTTGTACTAAGTATTAGGTATAAAGAGCAGAAAGTTATGAGTCCGAATAGGGTTCCCAAACAAGCCCCTTTAAAATACCCCTCAACGCACAAAAAAGCAGCGTCGTGATAAAAGTCCTCACATATTTCTCTGATTTTAACATTAATCGTACTGAGTATGCGAGTGGAATTATGAAATTAATACGACTTTAACGTGGATTTAGATTAGTTGAAAAATCCATCACTGGAAGGAGTATAGACCAAAGTTGCATAGATAAAATTTTTCTTACCCTAATCTGCAAAATAAGTAAAAATTCGAACAATCAAACAAAAACGGGCAAGGTACCAATTAGCACTTTGCCCGCAAAATCAAAAAAGGTGAGATCAAAAACCGTGAAATTAAACGAGGTGATTAATTTCTACCGTTGCATCCACATCCACTTCGTAATCTACGCCGTCGACCCCAAAGCCGAATAGCTTCAAGAATTCGTTGTGATAGCCAACATAATCCGTCAGTTCGTCGATTGTATCTGTATCAACGGTATCCCAAATGGTTTGTACACGCGCTTGAACGCCGTCTTCTAGTTCCTTATAGTTTTGGAACAAATGACCGGCATCATCAAAGCGTGGCGATTGCCCATATAGGTTTTCAGTAAACAAGCCATGGATTTGCTCGATCGTCCCTTCATACGTGCCATCCCCTTTCATCACTTTGAAAAGTGCAGAAATATATAAAGGCATAATCGGGATAGCAGAGCTTGCCTGCGTCACTACTGCATTTAATGACGACACATACGCTTCGCCGTTAATATCAGCTGTAGTTTCGCGAATTGCTAGCGTCGCACGGTCCAAGTCTTCTTTGGCTTTACCAATAGTTGCGTGACCGTATATTGGCCAAGTCAACTCTTTACCGATATAAGTGTATGCCGTTGTTTTAAAACCTTCAGCTAACACATCCGCTTGTTTAAGCGCATCAATCCAAAGTTCCCAGTCTTCACCCCCATCACTTTAACCGTATTGGCGATTTCGTCTTCGTCAGCAGCTTCAACTGTCATTTCATCAATGACGCGCTTTGAAGTATTCAGGTTTTTAGTGGTGATAGCTGAGCCAATTGGCTTAAGTGTTGAAGAGTAAACTTCATCAGATTTAGGGTCTTTACGACGAGGAGAAGCAAGGCTATATACCACTAAATCTACTTTACCCAGTTCCGCTTTGATGGTGTCGATGGCTTTTTGCTTCAACTCATCAGAAAACGCATCGCCATTGATATTTTTAGACCATAAACCCGCTTCTTCTGCAGCTTGTTGGAATGCAGCCGTATTATACCAACCTGCTGACGCCGTTTTTTTCTCCGAACCTTCTTTTTCAAAGAAGATACCTAGTGTTTTCGCACCAGCCCCAAATGCAGCAGTAATACGCGATGCCAAGCCATAACCTGTCGATGCACCAATCACTAATACATTTTTAGGACCATTTTCAATTTGGCCTTGTTGTTTTACGTAGTCAATCTGTTCTTGAACGTGTGCAGCACAGCCTGCAGGGTGTGCATTAGTGCAAATAAATCCACGAATTTTTGGTTTAATGACCATAAGAGATCCTATCCATTGATTTGATACAAAATAAAAGTGAGATTGGCCTCACTTTATTAAAATTATTGCGTAGTGTACTGGTAGATATGTAAAACACACATCTGATCAGCTATCGAACTTAGAACCACCTAAGCATTTTGGTGACTCGGGCGTCTGACCTTCTTTTTCTGAAAACTCTTCGGGTGTATAGGCATGAATGGCCAAAGCGTGAATATGATTTTGCAGCTCATCTTTTAGCACTTCATTGATTTTTCGATGACGCTGAAGCAGTCTCTGACCGATAAATTGTTCGCTTACGACAATGACTTTAAAGTGAGACTCTTCGCCACGGCTGTGCATATGGCTTTCATTGATCACGTTCAGGTGCTTGCACGCAACAGCTTCCGATATCTTGTCATAAATCTGTGATTGCATTGACATTATACTTTGTCTCCTAGAGCAATTCGTGACGCTACTATACGCCGTTCAGCGCGTATTTCCAACACTTCGAAAAGTAAGATTAATGCGCCCCTGAGTCACCTTGGCCTGCTTAGGCAAAGCATGTTGATAGTCGCGCTGACTATCACCTTGCATTATCAATAAGCTGCCCGTTTCCAATAAAATGTCGGTTACAGAGTGGCTTACTTTTTGGCGTATTTTGAATTTGCGGGTCGCACCAAGCGACAGTGAAGCAATTGTGGGGGTCAAACCGAGTTCAGGTTCATCATCACTGTGCCAGCCCATGCTGTCTTGACCATTACGATAGAAATTAGCCAATACCGCATTAAAAGGAATATTAAATCTGCGTTCTAGCGCTTGTCTGATCCCAAGCAATACCGAAGGCCAAGGTGCATTTTCAAGTAACTTTCCCGAGTAACTGTAGCGAACATCAGGATCTGCAATAAAGCGTTCAAGCCGGGGAGTTTGATGCGTTTTGCCAAATAAGGTGATGGTATTTTGCTGCCACGCTACAGTATTAAGCAGTACATTATATAGCGCTAGACTTTTATCGAAGCTAATAGCCTGTGCTCGATAGCTAAAACCGCTCGGCAAGTTCCGTGCTTTGTCTACTGCTCTCATGTTAAACTACCCGCTGCTTTTATTTATAGAACATTCACATGACGACTGATGCAATTCTAGCCGGAAACCCTTTTACGCTACATAGGCTTCCACTCGATCAAAAAAATCGTAGCTTACAAGCTTGGGATTCAGCCGACGAATACCTGTTAGATTATGTCTTTGAACATCACCGCGATGCAAACCGTATTCTCATTCTAAACGATAGTTTTGGCGCATTATGCTGTGCACTTGCTGACAAGCACTGCACGGTAGTGACCGATTCTTATGTGAGTACCCTCGCCTATGAGTATAATTTAGAGGCCAATGAACTTGCGGACGCTAAGGTTGATGTACTCACTAGCATGGATGAGCTGCCAAAAGATATCGATCTGATATTAATAAAAATTCCCAAAAATTCAGGGCTACTACAATCGCAACTCGCCAAGTTAAGTAAATTGACTGCCGACATTCCCGTAATTGCGGCTGGCAAAGCAAAGGAAATTCACACTTCTACATTAAAAAGCTTTAGCCACTTCTTAACTGAGCCAACGACTAGCTTAGCCGTAAAAAAATCGCGCTTGGTGTTCAGCAAGACGTCAGCCAAAGCCATTGATAGTAAATTCCCTGTGTCTTGGTCGCTGGAAAAAACCGATTTTACCTTGTCGAATGAAGCAAATGTCTTCTCACGAGATTCTCTTGATATAGGCGCACGTTTTTTTATCAATTACCTACCTATGGGCAAGAAACCATTGAAGGTCATTGATCTCGGCTGTGGTAATGGTGTCATCGGATTGATGACGCTCGCAAAAATGCCAAATGCCACCGTCACCTTTATCGACGAATCCGCGATGGCTGTGCATAGCGCGGAGCAAAATATCGTGAATAACCTACCTGAGCGTGTTGCTGATTGTCAGTTCGTTCAAAACGACTGCCTTACGGGTTTTGAAAATTACGGTGCGGATCTGGTACTGTGTAATCCGCCATTTCATCAGGCCAATGCGATCACCGATCACATCGCTTGGCAGATGTTTTTGCAAGCTAAGGCTGCGCTTCGCCAAGGGGGGAGTTAAGAATTATCGGTAACCGCCACTTGGAATACGACGACAAACTAAAGCGTTTGTTCGGTAACAGCAAGACACTAGGCAACAACAAGAAATTCACTGTTTTAAGTGCGATAAAGAGGAGCTAACTTCATGCGTTTTTCATTGCTGGTTATTCTGTTAACCTTGATACTTGTGGGCTGTGAAAGCTCACCACGCAGTGTCATTCTTCATCCTGAATATCAAGGACCCTCATCAAACGCGCTTATCGCCAACGTAGCTGTACAAGTAAACGACCTGCGGACCACAAAATACACCATTCGAGTTAAAAACCAAGAACCAGCGCTGTATGTACCTGATGCAAATTTACCGGTTAACTTCAACCAAGTGCTAAATCAAGCTCTCACTGCACATGGTGCGCAAATAACGCCAGTTGCTGCAACGCAAGTCACAGTGAATATCAATCGCTTTAAAGCCATTGTTGAGGAGTCCTTCTCAACTCACCAAAGTGATGCTGAAGCTGATGTCACCGTGCTAATAAATCAAGGCACTCGCAGTTTCGAAAAGCAGTATAAAGGCAGCGCTAATTTAAGTGGCCCGTTAAAACACGACCAGGCCAAAGTCGAAGAACAACTCAACAACCTAGCTCAACAGGTTGTCACTCGAATCGTTCAAGACCCTGAATTTATTAAATTTATGAGAGGAAGTTAATGAAAAAAATAATTCTAAGCTTAGCCATCCTATTATTAAGTATGAATGTACTTGCCGAAATGAACGGTAAATTTGTGCAAAAGAATAATCTATTCCCTAGAGTTCAAATCAATACCAGTAAAGGGCCAATTATTGTCGAACTAGACAGATCCAGAGCCCCTATTACAGTGAATAACTTCTTAACTTACGTTATCAACAAAGATTATAACGGCTCTGTCTTCCATCGCGTTGAGCGTGATGAAGCTAACGAAAAAGACTTTGTTATCCAAGGTGGAGGTTACGACAAAGAGTACGATGGTATGTTTGAACGCGAAGCTATCTTCAATGAAAGCGGTAATGGTTTGAAAAATGATATGTATACCATTGCCATGGCATACCAAGACAACAAACCACACTCAGGTACCAGACAGTTTTTCTTTAATATGGACGACAACGACCACTTGAACCCGGGCAGAGGCTGGGGCTTTGCGGTGTTCGGGAATGTGTCTGAAGGCTACGAAACACTTGATGCGATTATGAAAGTGGAAACCGGTTACAATGAAAAGCTTGGCTACACCTTTATACCTAAAGAACCCGTCATTATTCTTTCAGTCGAAGTGTTAAAGCAGCCAGAGTAATTACCTGTTATGTTGATATCATCTAGCTTTTCACAATATCTTGGTTATTACAAAGACAAACGCCTATTAACTGTCTTTGCTTTTGGAATAAGTAGTGGTTTCCCTTGGGTATTGATTGGCTCGGTGATGTCGGCTTGGCTTAAAGATGAAGGGTTAAGCCGTAGCACCATTGGCCTATTCGGCCTAGTATATGGCGCCTATACCATCAATTTTTTGTGGTCCCCACTCGTTGACCGTATAAAAATACCACTGATATATAATCGCTTAGGGCAAAGACGAAGCTGGATAGCAAGTTGTCAGTTCGTTATTATTATTGCCACCTTTGCATTAGCCACTATTTCAATTAAAGACCATCTTCCGCATGCTGCATTATTGTGTTTTATTATTGCGTTATTTTCAGCTACCCAAGATATTGCAATAGATGCTTATCGCATCGACATTTTGCCAGAAGACGAAAGCGAAAAGGCTACTGCTGCGGCAGCAATGGCGACTTCAGGTTGGTGGTCTGGCTATGCCTTACTTGGTGCAATTCCGTTCTTTATGGCCGATTTGCCCGGCTTTAGCTGGCCCATTATCTATCAGATGTTAAGCGTCATCGTAGTGTGTTTATTGATTGTCACGTTACTGGCGAAAGAACCAAAATCTCATCGCGAGCAAGTACAAGCACAGCTACAGAAGAGTTACGAGCAAAAACTCAACCACAGCACTTCATCAGATGCTTCTAAAAAGATTTATGCCTGGCTTGCTGTAACTCTGGTTGAACCCTTTAAGCGATTTTTTGAAAAGAATGGGGTTAAAACAGCATGTGCCCTACTCGCCTTTATTTTCCTATTTAAGATAGGAGAGGCCTTTTTAGCCCGTATGTCCATCGTATTTTATAAAGAAGTGGGTTTTACAAACACCCAGATTGGGCAATATTCAAAGCTTGGTACTGGTGTGATCACTATCGTATTTGCTTTTCTTGGCAGTATCTTTAATCACAAATACGGCATCGTAAAGGGCTTATTTATTAGCGGTGTTGCTATGGCCGCATCAAATTTAATGTTTTCTTGGATTGCGATTGCGGGCCCCAAAGAGCACCTTTACGCACTAGCAATCGTGGTGGACGGCTTTACTCAAGCCTGGTCACTGGTAGCGATGGTAGCGTTTATTTCTATGCTCTGTGATAGAGCATTTAGCGCAACCCATTATGCCCTACTTGCTTCACTTGGCAGTTTAGGTCGTACTGTGCTGTCAGGCTATAGCGGTTTTGTGATAGATGATTTGCTTGGAGGTAATTGGGCACTCTTCTTCGCGCTAACTGCGCTTATGGTGCTTCCATCGTTATTGTTTTTATATTTAATTCGGCACAAGCTTTATGCTATTGAAAAGGCGTATCATGCTAACAAAAACTAGAGGTGCAGGTCCTTGCACCTTTTACGTTTTTGCTAACTAAACGCTTATTGATCTTCTTTGATTAGCTGTAGGCCTTCATAAGGATCAACTTCTAACGCTTCGCAGTAACGTAAAAACTCAATAACATCCAATCGACGTTCTTGGTTTTCAATTTTACCGATGAATGAATGAGGTGTACCTAAAACCTGCGCAAGGCTGCGCATTGTGTGACCTTTCTCGTGGCGCTTTGATTTTAGCCACTTCGTTAGTTTGCCGTTTTCTTCAGAAGAAACCGTTTTACCCATCATAATGAAACATCTCCTACTAGATGAAAGACTAAATTATCTAAATGAAATATGCCCGTCTCATTTAGTTATTATCTAAATATTACAGTTGTAGCTTATCGAGGAACTATACAATGCAAAATGTTAAGCTTGTATGAACTCAACATTTTTCCTGTAGCACTCGATCAAGCTTACAGTTTACCCTGAATGCGGTACAACTTACCAGCTAGCTGCGGTAAATTGTGCCAAACCAGTAACACGTAGACAAAATGTTAACTTATCCCTATGTACCCAATTAGGTATAGACTAAAACACGAATAACACCTAATTAATTTTTTACTTTTTCTTAATTCATTAAGGGCTGTAATATCCAGTAACACTTTAACAAATTTTTTAAAAAATGTACCAGTATTTGAAATAAATTATTTTTCTTTAAAAAATAAAAACTTACAGCTAACATTTACTAAGTGGTTAAAAAAGAGGCTATTCCTAGATGATTCGATTACTGTTTTTACTGCCAATTCTATTGTGCTTAGGTTGGATTTACTTCCTTCGCTCAAACGGCGTGCCACTTAAGCAAGGGAAGAAAGGCTTTATCTACATCTTAGTATTTTCATCTTTTGTTTTAGGGTTTTTCGTCTTAATGATGTATCTAACGGGTAGCTTGTAACAAATAAAGGAAGTTGAGCTGTGGTGGGCAGAAACAAAAAGAGCCATGACAAAAGCATGACTCTTTAACGAAACGTAGCGCTAATTATGGTTAGACGCTGAAACTTGCACCACAGCCACAAGTCGTCGTTGCATTGGGATTGTTCACAAAGAAACGTGCGCCCTCAAGCCCTTCCGTATAATCAACGATACCGTCAATTAAATACTGAATACTCATTGGATCAACAACCATAGTGACACCGTTTTTTACGATTTCCAAATCACCCGGATTTACTTTTTCATCGAAAGTGAAACCATATTGAAAGCCTGAGCAACCGCCACCCGTTACATAAACGCGTAGCTTAAGATTGACATTCTCTTCTTCTTCAATAAGTTCCTTTACGCGACTTGCAGCTGCGTCAGAAAACTGAATTGGTAATTGTTCAGACATAGATTTAGACCCCTAATCCTGTAATCTGCAAATTATCTAATACCTGAGTATTTTAATCAAGTATAGCGTTTGCACCAATTATCTTTGATAAATAATCCATTCTGGGAAGAAAGCTTCTCCTTGTTCATACTCAAAAAAAGTTTCTATTTGTTTGTTGTCGTTGAGAAGTTTTTAACTCTGCACGCGACAGGCTTGTGCTCTGAAACTGGTGTCACCACACTTAACCGAGGAAAATATGACTATTGCCTTAGTTAAGTTGCGTTGGCACAAGGACTTAGTGTAAAAAATTTGATATTCTTAAACGGTTTACTATTGTGGAATGACGTTCATGTCGTTGGATACATTAAGACGAAGCCTTGCAAAACCTAAAACTTCAGCGCAACTGTGCCTGCTTGGTGCTGGTGCAGGCCTACTTGCGGCGATACTTATCATTGCTTTTCGTCTTACTATTGAATTAATCCAAGGTACATTTCTCGATAAACCAGATGACTTTACTGAGCTTTCTGAGCTGCACCGACTATTTTTACCTGTGCTTGCAGCGCTACTCATCGCGGTCTTTGCTGCCTTAACCGGGTTTAAGCACTATCGCTTGGGCATCCCCTATGTGATCAATCGAATCAAACACCACTACGGTCATATGCCAATTTGGAATTCTGCGAACCAGTTTTTTGGTGGTGCTGTTGCTTTGATCAGTGGCTTTTCTGTTGGTCGAGAAGGGCCATCTGTACACATGGGGGCAACAGCCGCGAGCATTCTATCAGAGCGTTTACATCTACCACTCAATGCCGCACGAACTTTGGCCGGTTGCGGTGTATCTGCAGGTATTGCGGCCTCATTCAACACTCCGCTCGCGGCGGTGATATTCGTCATGGAAGTCGTGCTCAGGGAGTATAAAATCCACATTTTCGTGCCCGTGATGTTGGCGTCAGTTATCGGTGCAATGAGCACGCAATATGTGTTTGGTAATAGTTCCGAGCTGGCACTCATTCATATCACCCCGTTGAGTTTTTGGCATTACCCTTATTTAATTATTTGTGGTGCAGCATTAGGAGCGGTTGCTTTTGCTTTTAATCAAAATCTGATGCTGATCATCAAAACTTTTAAACCCATCAGCATGTTTCCTCGCCTTTTATTAGCGGGCTTGATTGCGGGATTAATTGGCTATGCCGTGCCGGGTGCCATGGGCTCAGGTATGAGCGCTATCACGCAAGCTGTTGAGTCTCCCCATAACTTACAGCTACTTACAACAATATTGATTGCCAAGTTGATGGCGACGTTATTTGCAATTGGCCTTGGTATTCCCGGTGGTATTATTGGTCCAGTGATTGGGCTTGGGGTTATCATGGGCACATTGATGTCTTTCTTTGCGCAATTTATTGAGCCAAGCGTCGATGTTGCAGGAACTTATGGTGTACTTGGTATGGCAGGCTTACTTGCAGCAACGTTGCACGCCCCACTTGCAGCACTCACCGCGGTAATGGAGCTGACTTCAAACCCGAAAATAATCGTTCCAGCTATGCTGGTGATCACCACCGCTTACGTAACCGCATTGCAGGCATTTGGTAACCGCTCTATTTTTATTCAACAATTGGACTTTCAAGGGCTACCTTACCAAGTATCCCCAGCAAAAGAGGCATTGCAGAAAGTGGGGATAGTGGCTGAGATGGATGAAAATTTTAAACTGCTCTATTCCGACGATAAAGAGCAGATAAAGGAAACCCTATCCGCGGTTGATAGCCAAACACCGCTCATTGTTTATGATGAACAAAGCGGCTACCGCTTAGCCGAATACGATTTAAACTTAATCTCTGAGGGCAGCGTATCGGTCTCTTATATCGAGCTACAAGGACTAAGCACACAAGCGACTTTAGCAGATGCCTTTGATGTGTTAAAAGATAAACGCTCAGGCGCGGTATATATATACAATCAAAAGGATGATAAACAAATACTTGGGTTATTGCGATGGGACCAAATTCGTCACATACTCACCACCAGAAACAGTTTACTCTAGCCTAAAAAGTGGAATTTATAATGAGCTTATTGCTAACGTATAAAGCCTTACATATCTTTTTTATGATTGCCTGGTTTGCAGGGATTTTTTATCTGCCACGTCTCTTTGTGTATCACGCGATGACTGAAGAAAAATCTTGTAGCTCAATGCTCAAAATCATGGAGCGCCGCCTACTCTATTTTGTAACCCCATTTGCTATTCTCACCGCGGTGTTTGGAGTCTTAACGATTACAGAATATGGACGTGAGTGGTTTAAACATAGTATGTGGCTGCACTACAAACTGACCTTAGTGATTTTACTTTATATTTATCATGGTTATTGCTTTAAATTGCTTGCCGATTTCAAACATGATCGCAATCGTAAAAGCGACAAGTTCTATCGTTTTTTCAACGAATTTCCCGTACTAATCCTATTAGCCATTGTCTTTCTTGCCGTTTTAAAACCTGCACTGTAACCGTGCATTATTGGGGGTACTTGGGTATAATATGCGCCCAAGTAACCGCCCGCAATCTGCGTGTTATCTGGTTGGGTGAGCGACCTTGCAACCCGGTAGTCAATTTGTCTTTAGGAATCGCCAAATGTTCAGTTTCCAAGGTGAAAACATTCTTTCTGTCAATCAATTAGACAGAGATTCAATTGAACACATCTTCTCCATTGCCAAAAAAATGGAACCCTATGCTAAAAAGCAAAAACGTACCCAAGTACTTAATGGGGCGATTTTGGCAAATCTATTTTTTGAACCAAGCACGAGAACACGCGTAAGTTTCGGCACCGCATTTAACCTGCTGGGCGGGCTAGTCCGCGAAACCACCGGTATGCAAAGCTCAGCACTGGCAAAAGGCGAATCTTTGTATGATACCGCCCGCGTGATTTCTGCTTATGCTGACGCCGTGGCAATGCGCCACCCAGACGCAGGCTCAGTTGCCGAGTTTGCAACCGGTTCCGACGTTCCTGTTATCAACGGTGGTGATGGCCCTAATGAGCACCCGACTCAAGCACTGTTGGACCTACTGACAATTGACCGAGAGCTTAGCCGCTTTGGTACCGGAATTGACGGCATGCACATCGCCCTAGTCGGTGATTTAAAATACGGCCGCACCGTGCATTCTTTATCAAAGTTACTGAGTCACTACAAAGATATCCGCTTTACAATGGTTGCACCGGATGGCTTACAAATGCCTCAGTCTATTTTAGATGTCGTAGACAATGCTGGTCACCGTATTGAAGTCGTGTCTAAGATGGAAGGCAATTTAGCTGCCGATATCGTTTACCAGACTCGTATTCAAGAAGAGCGTTTCCCTTCTCAAGAAGAAGCAAACAAATACCGTGGTGGCTTTAGGATCAGCCAAGCAATTTATGACGCTCACTGTAAACCTAGCTCAGTATTAATGCATCCACTACCACGCGACAGCCGCAGCGATGCAAACGAGCTAGACAACGACCTAAATAACAACGACAACCTAGCTATCTTCCGCCAAGTTCAAAATGGTGTATTGATCCGTATGGCACTTTTTGCCCTAACGCTAGGTGTTGAAAACCAAGTGGAAAAACACGAGGTAGAAGTACCTTGGTTTAGCCGCAAACGTGAAAGCTAAAAAGGATCGACAATGACAATTAGTCAAGACTTATTCAAACGCGCCCAAGACTCAATCCCTGGAGGTGTTAACTCTCCTGTTCGCGCTTTTAATGGTGTAGGTGGTACGCCACTATTTATCACCAAAGCCGAAGGCGTTCACACCTTTGATGCCGATGGTAAACAGTACATTGATTATGTGGGTTCTTGGGGCCCGATGATCTTAGGTCATAACCATCCTGAGATTAAACAAGCAGTGCTTGAAGCGGTTGAAAATGGCCTATCATACGGCGCGCCGACGGAAACTGAAATCCTAATGGCGGAAAAAGTAAAAGCGCTAGTACCATCTATTGAAAAAGTGCGTATGGTAAGCTCTGGTACAGAAGCGACCATGAGCGCTATTCGCCTTGCTCGTGGTTATACTGGCCGCGATAAGATCTTAAAGTTTGAAGGCTGTTACCACGGTCACGCTGACGCTTTGCTTGTTAAAGCAGGTTCAGGTGCACTTACCATGGGCGTGCCTAACTCCCCTGGTATTCCTGCCGACTTTGCTAAGCA
Organism: Pseudoalteromonas piscicida; assembly: GCF_002208135.1. Lineage (NCBI taxonomy): Bacteria > Pseudomonadati > Pseudomonadota > Gammaproteobacteria > Alteromonadales > Pseudoalteromonadaceae > Pseudoalteromonas > Pseudoalteromonas piscicida. The sequence goes on along the minus strand of NZ_CP021646.1, from coordinate 695,462 downwards.
TACGTTAACGGTTTCATTTAATAACCTTGATGAAGTAAAAGCAATTTTTGAGCAGTACAAAGATCAAATCGCGTGTGTGATCATCGAGCCAGTTGCCGGAAACATGAACTGTATTCCACCGGTAGAAGGCTTTTTAGAAGGTCTACGCGAAATATGTACTGACAATCAAAGTGTGCTTATCTTTGACGAAGTCATGACGGGTTTCCGTGTTGCACTTGGTGGTGCTCAACAGTACTACAACATCACCCCTGACTTGACCTGTTTAGGTAAAGTGATTGGTGGCGGTATGCCAGTGGGTGCGTTTGGTGGTAAAAAAGAAATCATGGATTACATCGCCCCTGTTGGCCCAGTTTATCAAGCGGGCACGCTATCTGGTAACCCAATTGCTATGGCTGCCGGTTTAAAAGCGCTAGAGCTACTTTCAGAAGAAGGGCTACACGCAGAGCTTGAAGCTAAGAGTAAAGCCCTGTGTGAAGGCTTCCAAGCAGCTGCTGATGAGGCTGGTATTGCACTTACGACTAACTACGCAGGTGGTATGTTTGGCTTCTTCTTTACTGACGCTAAAAAAGTAACCAGCTATCAACAAGCAACTGAATGTGACCTAGAGCGCTTCAAAAAGTTCTTCCACCTGATGCTAGATGAAGGCGTTTATTTAGCGCCATCAGCATTCGAAGCAGGTTTTGTGAGCACCATGCATTCTAACAAAGAAATCGAAAAAACTATCGACGCTGCAAAGCGTGCATTTGCCAAGTTATAACCACAGATTAAAACTTGCATTAGTTTGTATTTAAAAAGCCCGTTCAGGGCTTTTTTTGTTTTTTCAGCTACGCTTTGAATAAATTTGTGGGAGACACAAAGCATTAGTCAGGTGGGCTGTGCTAGGGTCAACAAACCCTAGCAGCCAATACTTGGCTCAACACCTAGGTCTTGGTTCGAACATGCTCTCTCTAATAGGCAACTGCAATACTGGACCACAACTCGGAGGCGATTGCTTACCCGTTTTCGGATTGATAAACGCCCAGCGAATGGACTTTGGACGCTCATCTACAATCGCCTGTGGGTTCAGCGGTTTGAGGTAACGAATATAGAGCTCTAGCGCACCTTGGCTGCCCGTTAATCCCGTAGGCTTATTATCATCACGACCAATCCAAGCAACAGTGACCGTATTTTGGTCAAAACCTGCAAACCAGCTATCTCTTAAATCATTACTAGTCCCCGTTTTTCCTGCAAGTTGAATAGAGGGAAAGTGAAGATTGAGACGTTTAGCTGTGCCTTTTTTGGTTACGCGCTTCATGCCATATTTCGTCATGTACACCGCATCGCTGTCTAGCGTTTGGCTTTTTTGCACAGGGTGTTCGTACACAAGCTTACCCAGTGAGTCGGTGATAGCCATGACACTGGTCAACTCGCTCTGCTTACCATCTGCAGCAAGTGTGGTGTAGGCCTCTGCAACATCAAAACTGGATAGCTCTAACGCGCCCAACAATAAAGAAGGATAAAGTGGAATCGACTTAGAAACACCAAGCTCATTCAAAGTTTGCGCGACTCGATTAACACCCACATCCAAGCCAAGATTTACTGCTGGAATATTGATACTATTGCTGAACGCTTCAAACATTGGCACTTGGCCTCTGAATTTATGATCAAAGTTCTCTGGAGACCAGACCTTACCTGAGCCGTCCGTCACTTCAAGGGGGCTGTCATCCAGTAGCATGCCCAAATGGTAGTTTGGATTCGACAAAGCACTCAAATAAATAGCGGGCTTGACCAATGAGCCTATATTGCGCTCGGTATCTAATACCCGATTAAAACCTGAAAACTTCAACTGACGACCAGCAACTAACGCCGATACCCCCGCTTTTTCAACATTAACTGACAGCATCGCGGTTTCTAGATCTTCCGTTTTGAAGCGGCGCTCTAAGTAAGGTAAGCCCTTTTTAACGGCATCTTCCATCGCCGTTTGCTTTTGTAAATCGAGGTAGGTAAAAATCCGAATTCCAGAGTCGACAATGTCATCATCAGGCACGAGTTTCTTTAACTCGCGATTCACCAACTCCAAATAGCCAGGATAAGACTGCATACGGCTCGCTTTTAGCGGTTGTACGTCAATCGGCCTTGCCAGCGCTGCGCGATACTCAGGCGTTGTGATGAGGCCATTTTCCACCATCAGCCTTAAGACTAAATCACGCCTTTCCATTACCCGCTCAGGATAGCGTCTTGGGTTATAAAAAGATGGCCCTTTAACCATCGCAACTAACATAGCGACTTGGTCAAACTCAAGCTCGTCTACCGGCTTACCAAAATAAAAATCGGCCGCAAGCCCCATACCATGAACGCCTTGATTATAGGCTTGTCCCAAAAACACTTCGTTTAAATAGGCTTCAAGGATTTCATCTTTGCTATAACGGAAATCTAAAATCAATGCAATGAACGCTTCATTCACCTTGCGGATTAAGGTGCGATCTCTGGTGAGATAAAAGTTTTTTGCGAGCTGTTGCGTGAGCGTACTGCCGCCTTGTACGGTTCGCCCTGCTTTAATGTTGGCATACAGTGCACGTAAAATAGACAGCGCAGAAACACCATGATGTTCGTAAAAGTCTCTATCTTCTACCACCAGCAGTGTTTCTTTTAAAATATTAGGGAATTTATCGAACGGAACAAACTCTCTGTCTTGACGGGATTCATTGCCGATCCGGGCAATTTGCACTGGCTCTAAGCGAGCGCCAGCTAAGCGTCGACCTTGATTATCAACAATATTTGCAAGCTTTTTACCAGCAAAATTAAGCGTAAAAATACGCGCAGCTTCTGGGCCATCGTAGAATTCGAACGCGCGACGATGAATGGTGATTGTGCGACCTTGAACGATATACTGACCGGTACGGCTGATACGATTTACACGAGAATAGTTAAGCCGCTTCAGCTCCCACAGCACTTCATCCTCATTAAGGAACTGATCAGGAAAAAACTGCATCGATCTGGCATAAACCTGAACGGGAAGTTCCCACTTATTGCCCTCAAACTGCCGGCTTATTTTCGCGTCTAAATAGATGATATAAATTGCTACAAGGAATATCGCCGCAATAGTCCCCTTCCAAAAGAAAGACCACAATGTGCTCAGTATACGGCTTTTAACTCTTTGCATCTTAGAACCGTTTTGCTGGGTATTGTTTTTACGCGAAGTGTTCGCTTTGACGTTTGATTTTTTGGCAGGTGTTCTTTTCTTTTTATCCGTCATGACCCAAGTAAAACTAAAAAATGAATCGCAAGATGGTAGGGTAACCTAAATTAACAACTGCTGAAAGTAGAATAATATTTATAAAGAAAAGTGAGCCCTGCTGGACTCACTTTGTTTAGACAACGAGAACTTTACAATATTGACCGAGAGCCAACTGTATTACTATATTACTGTCCGCGAACTGTCACGAACTCGGGATAGGCATCTACGCCACAATCATGTTGATCCATACCACTTAACTCTTCTTCTTCGCCAACGCGGATCCCCATGCTTGCTTTCAATACACTCCAGACGATATATGAAGCAATGAAAACAAAACCTAAAATAGTGATAAGCCCCACAGCCTGACCTTGGAAAGTAGCGTCTGAGTTTGAAAATGGTACCGTCATCACACCTAACGCCCCGCATACACCATGAACAGAGATAGCACCTACAGGATCGTCAATTTTTGCCTTGTCTAGCGCGACGATACTGAACACCACCAAAGCACCACCTAACGCGCCGAGGGTAAGCGCCAATACAGGTGTTGGAGAAGCCGGCTCGGCGGTAATGGTAACAAGACCTGCGAGTGCACCATTAAGCACCATGGTTAAATCTGCCTTGCCCCACATTAATTTACACACCAACAGTGCAGCAACCGCACCTGCAGCCGCCGCCGCATTGGTATTTAGCATGATTTGGCTAACCGCAATGGCATTTTCTTTGTCTGCAAGGAACAGTTGAGAACCGCCATTAAAGCCAAACCACCCCATCCACAAAATAAAGGTGCCCAGTGTAGCCAGTGGCATGTTGGAGCCAGGAATTGGGTAGATCTCACCATTTTTTCCATATTTGCCTTTACGCGCACCAAGTAACAGGACACCCGCTAGTGCAGCCGCAGCACCGGCACCATGCACAATGGCAGAACCGGCGAAGTCCACGAAGCCAAGCTCAGATAAGAAACCACCGCCCCACGTCCAATAGCCTTCTAACGGGTAGATAAAGCCAGTTAACACCACACAAAATGCTAAAAACGCCCACAATTTCATACGCTCAGCAACAGCGCCCGAGACAATTGACATGGCCGTGGCAACAAATACAACTTGAAAGAAAAAGTCAGATTGCAGTGCATGGTCGGCATCGTCCGCAGCACTGCCTATGAGTGCGCCTAGACTTGGTAAAACTCCGCCTTCGGCATTATCGACATACATGATGTTATAACCAATAAGCAGGTACATAGTACAAGCAATGGCGTACAGTGCGACGTTCTTGGTTAGGATTTCAGTGGTATTTTTTGAGCGCACTAATCCCGCTTCAAGCATGGCGAACCCAGCTGCCATCCACATAACTAAGACGCCAGATATCAGAAAATAAAAAGTATTTAATGAAAATTGTAGTTCTATTATTGTATTTTCCATTGTTCGGATCCCCTCAAATGGCTTCTTCATCAAGTTCGCCGGTACGGATCCGAACAACTTGGTCTAAGTCGTAAACAAAGATTTTCCCGTCACCAATTTTTCCAGTGAACGCAGCCTTTGTAACCGTTTCCACAACGCGCTCAGCGTTTTCGCTTAACGTCGCAATTTCTATTTTTATTTTTGGAATGAAATCGACTTGATATTCTGCACCGCGATATAGTTCGGTATGACCGCGCTGACGTCCAAAGCCTTTAACGTCAACAACCGTCATGCCTTCAATCCCCAGATCGGCTAACGCTTCACGTACCTCATCAAGCTTAAATGGTTTTATTATTGCACTTATCATTTTCATGCTGAGTCCCCTTAGGACAGTTGATCCTGTTGTATGCAGTAATCCAACCTTTGTGCCAAATTTTTTATTCCTTAATTAACAATGAATTAAAATGAGGAGTGGAATTTTACGCATAAAAAATGCACCATCTAGGTGCATTGATATTAAGTCTGAACTGAGTTGGTGCATAAACACCCAAATAACAAAAAACTAATGCGCAATAACGCAATTGCGCTGTTTGTCTTTCGCTTTATAAAGCGCCTTATCGGCCTTACGCATCACTTCGCTTAAACTTTTTGATTGACAGACTGCGAGACCGATACTGATGGTGCAGTAATACTGACCTGCCGGGATATTAAATGCCTGCTTAGCAAGACGCTCCCTGAAGTCTTCTAGCATGTGCTTTGCCACCTTCATATCTGAACTTGGAATGAGTAAAGCAAACTCTTCGCCACCTATACGAGCCACAATATAGTGACCAAATGCACTTCGTAGTAAATCAGCGACTTGTTTAAGTACATCATCACCGCTTTCATGGCCATATTGGTCGTTAATAGATTTAAAGTGGTCGAGGTCTAACAATGCCAATATATGCTGGCCCGGTTTGTTTTTGATTAACCGTTCTGCTTGCTGACAGAAATAACGGCGATTATAAAGCCCTGTTAAATAGTCTCGATGGGCATATTCTTTGATTTCCGCAATTAAATTGAGCTGCTCCATCGTCTGCATAATACGACAATGAAACTCTTCACTCATAAAGGGCTTTGCCAAAAAGTCATTGGCGCCATATTTGATAAACTTTGCCGATAAGCCATGACTTCCCGCGCCAGACAAACCAATAATAGCCAACTCATCACGTCCGCGACTATTACGAACGGATTTCACCAGTTCAAAGCCATCCATCGTCGGCATCGCAAAGTCTGTCAGCAGCAATTTAATTTCATGGTCGCACAGCAACATCTCCAATGCCTGTTCGCCATCTTGCGCCTCAAGCACTGTAAATAATTGCTTTTCAAGCATTTGCTTCATTACCGCTCGACTGATCACAGAATCATCGGCGATCAGCGCCTTGCAACCTTGGTTTCTCAACAGTCTAGATGCTAACTTGACCGCGTATAGGTATGAATCACGATTGTCTTTAATTACATAATCCACCACGCCCATTTCAAGCATTTGCTGGCGACTATATTCATCTATTTTTGAGGTCAGCACCACAGTGGGAATTTTGTGGCTGAGCGTGAGCTGCACGACCTCTGCGTCCATCGCATCGGGCAGCGTTAAATCTACCAGCGCCAATGTATATTGGTGCTGTGCTAAGAAGTCCTTACTTTCCTTGAGGGACCAAGCAAAATCGATTTCGACATCTAGATGCTGAGCAGCAAGGTGTCGCAATACCTGTTGTACGACTTTACTGTCTTCAACAATTAAAATTCTTTGCATGGATTGAGATCTCTTAAGTACAACGAGAAGCGCAGTGAAACAAGAATTTAACGGGGCTAAATACTTTATTACTACATAATAAAGTACTAAATATACGCGAATCTTGCACTAAAAAAAACCAAATCGGCTCAAATTCGTTACTTTTCGATAAACGAGGTTACAACAGCCTATTTTTCAAACCTGCCGTTTTTTTTGTTGAGTTTGTCTCAATGGCTTTGAATTTCAGATGAAATACTTCTTTAATGCAGACATACCTACTGCAATACCGAGGAAGCAATGAAAAAACTACTACCACTATTGCTCGTGAGTTGTGCCCTACTCTCAGCGCCAAGCATAGCTGAAGAGCACAATCGCGCAATTGAGATAGATCATAAAATAACAACTGAGCATAGAGCCGAAATAAAAGGCGAACGTATTAACTACACCGCGACAACAGGCACACAGCCGGTGTGGAATGAAAACGGCGACGCAGTAGCAACGTTGCATTACACCTACTACAAGCGCACAAAAATCAAAGATATGAGCAAACGTCCGCTGCTGATCTCATTTAACGGTGGTCCGGGCTCAGCTTCTGTGTGGATGCACATCGCCTATACTGGCCCAAGAGTATTAAAAATTGATGACGAAGGGTATCCCCTGCAACCTTACGGCTTGAAAGACAATCCTTATTCGGTGCTAGATGTTGCCGATATTGTTTATGTAAACCCAGTCAACACAGGCTACTCTCGCGTACTCAAAAATGCTGAAGGTAAATACCCAAGTAAAGCCGAACAGACAAACATGTTTTTTGGCGTCAACGCGGACGTTAAGTACTTAGCCGAGTGGCTAAATACATTCATTCATCGCAATGAGCGCATGCTTTCGCCTAAGTATCTGATTGGTGAGAGTTACGGTACGACCCGAGTGTCAGGTCTTGCACACGCGATGCAAAATAATCAGTGGCTTTATCTCAATGGCGTTATTTTGGTGTCTCCTACGGAAATCGGTATTAAACGAGAAGGTCCTGTTGAGGTTGCAAACCGTCTACCGTATTACGCTGCCGCCGCTTGGTATCACAAGGCACTGTCCTCTGAATTGCAAAATAAAGACTTACTAGAGGTACTTGCTGAAGTTGAACAATATACTGTTGATCAATATCTTCCAGCACTTGCCAAAGGTGCATTTATTAGCGCCCAAGAAAAGCAAAGTGTGACACAGGCCGTTGCTAAATATAGTGGCTTAAGCGAACGCTTTGTGGCTCAAAATAACCTAGATATTCCCACTGCGGCATTTTGGAAAGAGCTGTTGCGTGACCGCGGCTATACGCTTGGTCGACTGGATTCACGCTATCTTGGTATTGATAAAAGAGACGCTGGTTCTCGTCCTGATTATTGGCCTGAGCTAACCTCTTGGTTGCATTCTTTTACCCCTGCAATTAACCATTACTTCGCAACGGAACTCAATTATAAAACCGACGTAAAATATAATATGTTTGGTTCGGTTCACCCTTGGGATAACAGTGATAATAATGTGGGTGAGCAATTACGATTAGCGATGGCTCAAAACCCTTACCTAAACGTGATGATCCAATCGGGCTACTACGATGGTGCAACGAATTACTTTGATGCCAAGTATAATATGTGGCAACTCGACCCAAGCGGAAAAATGCGTGACCGCTTAAGCTTTAAAGGTTACCGCTCCGGGCACATGATGTATCTACGTCACGAAGATTTACAAAAGTCGAACGAAGATCTCCGCGAGTTTATCTTAAAAACAACGCCAAAAGCGGATCAGTCTGCGCTTTACTAAACTCCCAATCAACTGTGGCCGCGCGAGCGGCCACTTATCTTAACTCTCACTCGGTGGTAAAAATTTCCTTTTATCCTTCTACAGTTACCTATAATCTAGATATACTCAATACTATCTCTCAACAACTTAGGCACACACCATGAACGAGCAGTTTAAAGTCGTCTTCGTTGGCATGGCCGACGGTAAGGATCAGCAAAGCGCTGCTATCGCAATTGCAGACAGGTTGAAAACCTCACCCTCAAAGATCCAGCAATTTTACGCAGGCAAAAGCCTGTTTGCTCCTGCAGATAAAACCAAAGCGCTGAAACAGGTAAAATTACTTGCAAGCGCGGGGATCAATGCCAAGCTACAAAGCCAGACAGCATCCGCCCCAGCCAACGCAGATCAAGAGCGCGTATTTGAAGCGCTGGATTACATCACGAGCAGTCTAATACGTATCGAAGAGCGATTAGAAGAAATTGAGCAGCGCATAGCACCAACCACTCATACAGAAATTGAAGATACCACAGACGAAGAGTGGGAGTCTAAGGAGCTATTCGATGAGCTGGACTTTGAACCTAGCCCTCCTACTAAATCGAAGACTTGGCTGTATTATTTGCTCGCTGTATTAATTCTTTTATTTATTCTGCTTGGTGTGAGTTTGTTTTTCCCTGAATGGCTCGCGTTAGAATGAGTAAAACTAATAGCAACATAAATAAATCTCAAGTTACTCGTGCTAATTTGAGAAAAATGATTAGAAACGCAAGAAACTCGCTGTCAGCAGACCAACAGAAGAAAGCTTCATTACAGCTCAACATTAATTTTTTTCAACAAATAAAACTCCCTAAAAATGCCAATGTAGGGGTCTATCTACAAAACGATGGTGAACTAGACACATCCCTTTTAATTCAATCACTCTGGGATAAAAAACACCGCGTTTTTCTACCCGTAATTCATCCCTTTAATCCCGCTAATTTACTCTTTCAACAGTATGAAAAAAACTCACCCATGAAGGCAAATCGCTATGCTATCTTGGAACCTAAGTTAGATTGTTCAGCTGTGGCACCGCTTGCATCATTGGATTTACTTCTGATGCCTCTGGTTGCTTTTGATGAGCAAGGTAACCGCCTCGGTATGGGCGGTGGGTACTACGATAGAACATTAGCGTTACACTACGCTGAGCAACGAGCAAAACCAGCACTTGTTGGCCTTGCTCATGATTGCCAGCAAGTTTCAAGCTTACCAACAGCAGCTTGGGATGTACCGCTCTCGACTATTCTCACCCCAACCAAACTATACACGTGGCCTAAAAATAATGAGAAGGCAACTAGTTAAGCGCATCTAGAGCCACTTTTGACCATGACGCTGGCACTTTGATTGAGTTATACTCCATACAACTTCAATGACAACTAAGTGTAGCGTTATGACTCAAGATGAAATGAAAAAAGCCGCAGCATGGGCAGCTTTAAACTATGTAGAAGAAAACACCATTGTTGGGGTTGGTACAGGCTCAACGGTAAACCACTTTATTGATGCACTTGGCAGTATCAAGGATCAAATCAAAGGTGCAGTATCAAGCTCAGAAGCTTCAACAGAGAAGCTAAAGGCACTTGGTATTGAAGTTTTTGAGTTAAACGATGTGTCAGAGCTTGCGGTATATGTTGATGGCGCAGATGAGATCAACAGCACCAACGAAATGATAAAAGGCGGTGGCGCAGCACTGACGCGCGAGAAAATCGTTGCAGCCGTTGCCAAGAAATTTGTTTGTATTGTTGATAATACAAAGCATGTTGAGACTCTAGGTGCATTTCCACTACCTGTTGAAGTCATCCCAATGGCGCGTAGCTACGTGGCGAGAGAGTTACTAAAACTAGGTGGCGATCCGGTTTACCGCCAAGGCGTCATCACTGATAACGGCAATGTCATTCTTGATGTGCATGGCCTAGAAATTAGCGCAGCGAAAGCGCTTGAAGAAAAAATTAACCAGATTGTTGGCGTCGTAACTAACGGCTTATTTGCCGCGCGTGGCGCTGACGTTGTAATAACAGGCACTCCAGAAGGGCCTAAAATCAACTAGTGAGATTACAGATGAGCAAGGTTTCGTTATCAAAGGATAAAATTCGAATTTTGTTGTTAGAAGGCGTGCACCAAAGCGCTGTTGAGACGCTAAAGCGCAACGGTTATAGCAACATAGACTACGTTAAAACATCCTTACCGGAGCCTGAGCTGATCGAACGGATCAAAGATGCTCACTTTGTTGGGATCCGCTCACGTACTCACCTTACAGAAGCAGTATTAGAACAAGCTGAAAAGCTGGTCGCTATTGGCTGCTTCTGCATCGGCACCAACCAAGTAGATTTGGATGCTGCTAAAAAGCGTGGTATCGCCGTATTCAACGCGCCATTTTCTAACACCCGCTCTGTCGCTGAACTGGTACTGGGTGAAATTCTCTTGTTACTGCGCCGTGTTCCTGAGCGTAACGCAAAGGCACATCGCGGTGAGTGGGATAAATCGGCCGACGGTTCATACGAAGCCCGTGGTAAAACGCTGGGTATTATTGGTTATGGTCACATTGGCACCCAGCTTGGCATTATGGCTGAGAATATCGGGATGAACGTAGAGTTTTATGACATCGAAGATAAGCTCACACTCGGCAACGCGACACAGCTACACACGCTTACGCAACTGCTACAAAGAGCAGACGTGGTCAGTTTGCATGTACCGGAGACATCTCAGACCAAAAATCTTATCGGTATGGCTGAAATTGAAGTGATGAAGCAAGGCGCAATCCTAATTAATGCATCACGCGGAACGGTTGTTGATATTGACGCCTTAGCTGAAGCATTAGCAGCAAAGAAACTTTCCGGTGCAGCTATCGATGTATTCCCCGTTGAGCCAAAATCTAATCATGAAGAATTTGTCTCACCACTACGCGAGTTTGACAATGTATTGCTAACCCCGCACGTTGGTGGTTCTACCCAAGAGGCACAAGAAAACATCGGTGTAGAAGTCGCAGGTAAGTTGGCGAAGTATTCAGATAATGGTTCAACAGTCACGGCAGTTAATTTCCCTGAGGTTTCTCTACCTGAATTATCAAACCGAAGTCGTTTATTACATGTACACATAAACCGCCCAGGTGTACTAACACAAATCAACCAAGCGTTCGCTCAGCACGGTATCAATATTGCGGCGCAATACCTACAAACAGATGAGTCTATTGGTTACGTGGTAATCGATGTCGATAGCGACCACTCTGAAGTAGCACTGAAAGAGTTAAGTGCGGTTGAAGGGACTATCAGAGCACGTATTCTTCATTAAGCATAACTATTTGAGGAATTAAACCTCGGACATAAAAAAACCAGTCACTGTGATGCGACTGGTTTTTTTGTATCAACCTGGCTTACGCCATGAAATCAACACCTTCTTTGATGTCTTTTTCAAGTGTCGCTAGCATGTCGTCTTTTGCTTTTTGCTCAAACGCGCTTAGCTCACCGTAAGGAAGTAACTTCTCTACACCGTTTTTACCAAGGATAATTGGCTGTGCAAAGAATGTTGCATCGCCTGTGTTACCTTCAACGTATGCGTACTCAAGTACTTCCTCACCTTGTAGGCCTTTCACTAGTGAGAAGCAGAAACGTGCTGCTGCTGCACCCATTGAAAGTGTAGCTGAACCGCCACCTGCTTTAGCTTCAACCACTTCAGTACCCGCGTTTTGGATACGAGTTGTTAGTGAAGCAACTTCTTCGTCAGTGAACTCAACGCCTTCAACTTGAGAAAGTAGAGGTAGAATTGTAGTACCTGAGTGACCACCAATGACTGGGATCTTAACTTCAGCAACGTCTAGACCTTTAAGCTCTGCGATGAAGGTTTCAGCGCGGATAACGTCAAGCGTTGTTACACCGAATACGCGAGCTGGATCATAAGTACCTGCTTTTTTGAACACTTCAGCAACGATTGGTACCGTGCCATTTACTGGGTTTGTGATGATACCAACAAGTGCTTTAGGGCAGCTTCTAACGATACCTTCAGCAAGTGTCTTGATTATACCTGCGTTAACATTGAACAGGTCAGCACGGTCCATACCAGGCTTACGAGGCATACCTGCAGGGATAAGCACTACGTCAGCACCAGCAAGTGCTGGGTCTAGGTCATCTTTACCATAACCCGCTACTTTTACCGCAGTTGGGATGTGAGATAAGTCAACTGCAACACCAGGTACAACAGGTGCAACGTCATAAAGCGCTAACTCAGAGCCAGCTGGAAGACCATTTTTAAGCAATAAAGATAGAGCTTGACCGATACCGCCAGCGGCACCTAATACAGCAACTTTCATTTGAATTCTCCATAATTTGAAGGTGGAATTGAGTGTGCAGTAAAGATAATGAAAAGCGCTGTTAAACACAAATTAATCACGGTTATTTTCGAGATTTTTTGACTAATGTCTTAAATAAAAGTGTAAAGATCGCGACACTTTGTACACTTATGCTTTACGACTGGCATTTTGGTCGTGCAAATTTGGGAATCTTGGTGGTTTTGTGTAGAATTTAAAGATTAGCCGTAAAAGAAGACAGACTATGCAGCCGCAAGAAAAACAAGAAGCACTGATCAAAGCATTTAAAGCTATTTTAAAAGAAGAAAACTTTGGTTCTCAAGGTGAAATTGTTGATGCTCTAAAACAACAAGGGTTTGACAACGTCAGTCAGAGTAAAGTGTCGCGCATGCTAAGCAAGTTTGGTGCTGTGCGCACACGTAATGCTAAGCAAGAAATGGTGTACTGCTTACCAGCTGAAATGAGCGTTCCAACCGCAAAAAGCCCTTTGCGCCAGTTAGTCGTTGATATTATGCACAACGAAATGATGATTATTATTCGAACCAGTCCAGGTGCCGCACAATTAATTGCGAGGCTACTTGACTCATTAGGCACCGCAGACGGCGTATTAGGTACTATCGCTGGCGATGATACGATTTTTATTGCGCCTGCAAAAGTGTCTGAAATCGACGTTACGTTAGATAAAGTAAAAACGCTGTTCGATAACGTTTAGTCTCTTATTTTTATTAGTGCTAACTCATTAGTTAGCACTAACCACGGTACTTTAATCCCAACAAACATACTTCCGCCACTATCACGATAAACAAAAACGTCAGCTTTAGTTACTCGTCTACCCAGCCAGTTGTCGAATCGCGGCGCAATTATTTAATACTCAACAAAGCAAGGCCGAGCTAGCAGAATTGGCGTTTCAGGCTACACAAGCAGAGCTGATGGCAACGAAGTTAGATGACCATCGTTTTAGCCAACAGCTAAGCAAAGAATTAAGTGAAAAGATCGCGGCATTTTGCCAGCAAAATTTATCGCGCTATTTAACCGAGCTACACCCCTTTTCAGGCGAGTTAAGTGCAACTTACTTAGTTAAAGCCCTTGCCAAGTAAGTTAAGCCGAGACAATTTGACCTTGCATCACAGGCAAAGCACATCAGCGAGCAGTTTATCTCGATGGCAAAGGCCAAAGGCGTATGGCAACAGCTTGAGGATATTCAATCAAGACCAGTTGTTAGTAACAGTTCAGCGTCAAAGAACCCATATATGTTGTAACGGTTGAAAAGCGCTTTAGAGGCGAGTCAAAGCCCATGGATGGGCTTTGGAGATGTAAAGCTAAAAAACCTGAACCCGGGATAATAACTTCTGGCTAGAGTGATAATACGCTTTTGAACTTAGGTATTTTAGTAGCTTAACTAACTTCTTACCCCGAGTTCAGGTTAAAACGTAACTTACTCTGGCATTTTTGCCATCACCGCCAAGAATTCTAGTGACGGTGCAAAAAACGCGGAGCCCATATCGGCACTGGAATAATCCAATATGGGGTCGTATTCATCCCCTTCCCCCAATCGACTTCTAAGTACCTGCTCAAAAGCATCGCCCTTGGCGCTGCAACTTAGCGACAAGCTTCCTTGTTCAAACACGTCACCAAATGGCATGCTTTGATTAAGCAGTAGCGCATTACCGTTTGCGTCTTTCAACTCGGTTAATGCCGCGTGGTTACACGGTTCGCAATCTTCAATTAGGTCATTATCTAGACGTGTACGCCCCATCAATTGCTCTTGCTCAGCAAGCGGCAACTCTTGCCAGCGCAGTAAATCAAACTTGACCCGCTGTACATGAATATAACTACCAAGGTGGTCGGCTGCATTTGGGTTGTGCACGAGAGCAACTTCACGTTTACTACGCCCTCTAGGTGTGTCGGCGCCATAAATAAAGCCATTAAAATCACGACCATCTAAGAAACGAAAGGCGCGCACATGTGCCACCATTTCGACTAGGCCGTTTAGCATATGCAGCACACTTTGAGCAAAGATATGATTAACGTCTTCTCGGTCGGAGCGGATCACGTAAAGCAAGTCAAAAGGCTGGGTATGCACGGTGTGCTCAGCCTCAACAATATGTGGAAAGCTTTTTAACTCTTTAGGAATAAACTCAGGATAGATGTGCGGCCAGTATTGGGCACCAACCGCGACAAAGCTCGATAACATAGACTCAGAAAATCTGTCCTCCAACTCCTCTTGCAAGCGTCCACTATTGGCGAGCGCCGCTCTTAGCGCCTCGTCTTGTCCTTCAAGCACATTGAAGAACAAGTGTAAGCCGTGCAAATTGGCTTCAGCACACACACCTGATTGGGCAAGCGCCATGCTCTACTCCCTGCTTATATTCATTTGCTATTAAGAAAAGAAATTTACAGCATGTGCCTTAATTTTTAAAGAGATTGGTTGATTTAAGTCGAGCGGTTCATGAGCCGGATGCGGGACTTCGAGCTCTTGTCCCTCAAATGCAACACGATAAATGTACTCCGTTCCCATAAAGCGCTGATTGAGTACTTTAACGCTGCCCAGCTCGGCATTTTCTAACGTAATGTGCTGTGGCCTCACATACATTTCGCCCTTCGCGTCGATATTACCGAGTTCAACGAGAGACTTTACAGCACCAAATTGGGTTTCTACCGAAGCGCCATTCACTCGCTGTGCAGGAATATAAATTCCCTGACCCAAGAATTCAGCAACCATTTTGCTCTTTGGTCGTTGGAACAGAGTCTTAGGCTCGCCCACTTGCGCGATTTTCCCTTTATCCATAATTGCCAACCGATCAGCAAAAGCAAAGGCTTCTTCTTTCGAGTGACTAACAAAAATCGCGGAAACTTGCTGATCTTTGATTATACGGCGAATATCGTTAATTAACTGAAACCGCACTTGGGCATCTATATTTGAAAACGGCTCATCAAGCAGCAACAGATTTGGCTTGTACGCCAGTGCTCGCGCAATTGCGACGCGTTGTTGCTGACCACCTGACAGCTCGTGTGGAAAGCGGTCGCTATAGTCTTGCAGCTGCACCAAATGGAGCATTTCAGCCACTCGGTCTTGACGTTCACGCTTGCTTTTTGAAGTTAAACCAAACGCGACATTTTGCGCCACAGTAAGATGTGGAAATAGTGCATAGTCTTGAAACATCATGCCGATATTGCGTTTTTGTGGAGGTACGAAAGTGCCGTTACCATTCATGGCTTTGCCTAAAATACTCACCGAGCCTTGAAATGGTTCAATCAAGCCCGCTATCGCCTTTAGCGTGGTAGTTTTACCGCAGCCACTGGCGCCAAGCAAACAAACAATCTCGTTTTGTTCTACAGTCAGATTTAGGCTATCCACAACGGCTTCACCGTCATAGCGATAAGAGAGATTTTCAAGCACTAAACTATGCATTAACTTCGCTGCTCCATAGAACGGTTTACAACATAAAGCGGAATTAAACCAACCAACACAATAAATAGCGCAGAGACAGAGGCCAGCTCCAGCTGCTCATCACTCACATATTGGAAAACGTGTGTTGCCAGTGTTTCATAATTAAAGGGTCGTAATAACAATGCCGCTGGAAGTTCTTTCATACATTCAATAAAAACCAACAGTGCTGCGGTTAAAATACCGCGACGCAGCAATGGCAGATGTATTGATAACATGGTTTTGAAACGATTGCGACCCAACGAAAAGCTTGCCATATCCAGACTTGGACTGATCCGCTGATAACTTGATTCGACCGCGCCTTGCGCGATCGCATAAAATCGTACAACGTAAGCGAAAACCAGTGCAAAAATCGTCCCACTGAACAGCAAGCCAGGCTCAAATGAAGTACCTTCAAGCCAAGTATTTAGCTTGTCGTCTAATAAAGTGAGTGGAATAAGTACTGCAATTGCCAGCACAGTGCCCGGTAGCGCATATCCGGTACTTGCAAGCTTGCCCGGTAGCGTGGCGCGTTTACCACTGCTAACTCGCTGGTTAAACACCACCAGCATGCTCATGATAATTAATACCACACTCACCCAAAACGCTATTTTTAAACTTTGCCACGCATACAAGAAAAAGTCGTCATTCCAAGCTTGTTCAAAATAGTCGATGGCGTAATCGGCAAGCACCCATGTAGGCACGATAAAAGCAGCAATAAGAATAAACCAGCAAAATGCGCTGGCTAGCCAAGCCTGCACGCCTTTAAGGTGATAAAGCGTGGTACTGTTGACACTCGATTGGCGCTCGTGCACAACTTGAGTTGGACGACTCACTCGCTCCAGCGTTATGACCAAAAATAAAAACAGTAGCATAATACCTGAAATTTTAGCCGCCGCGGTAAGTGAATAATAACCTAGCCAAGTATCATAAACGGCGGTGGTTAGCGTGCTTACGGCAAAGTAATGTACGGTTGCAAAGTCCGCCATACTTTCCATAGCGATCAGAGCAAGCCCCGCCGCAATCGCGCCTCGAGACAAAGGTAAACTCACCTTAAAAAAGCTCTGTGAAGGCGACTTGCCCATAAGTTGGCTGGCTTGCACCAGCTTAAACGACTGCTCTCTTAGTGCTGTTCTAAAAATCAAAAATAAATAAGGATATAGCACTAGCGCAATCATCACGATTGCACCAGACAAAGTGCGAATATCAAAGAACCAATAATCGTTTGGAGATTGCCAACCAAACCACTCTCGCATCGCGATTTGCACAGGCCCTGCGTAATCCAGCAAATCGGTATAAACGTAAGCAATCAAATAAGTTGGCATCGCGAGCGGTAGCATCAGCGACCATTCGAAAAAGCGCCGACCAGGAAACTCACAATACGCGGTTAGCCAGCCAAGGGGTAACGCTATCAAAGCGCAAAGGATGCATACACCAACAATAAGCAAAACCGTATTGCGGACATAATCCCACAAAACGGTGTCCCAAAGATGAGCAAAGACTTCGGAGTCAGGTTGTAGCGACTCAAAGATTAAGAACATCAGCGGGACTGATAGACTAAGCCCTATCAGCCACGCAAAACTCTGCCATTTAGACAGTGAAAATGATAATTGCATTAAAGGTCAAACTTTACCTCATCGATTAGCTTAAGTGCTAACGGACGGTATTTACTGATCTCTGACAATGGTAGGCTGTCTTCCTTAAACTCACCCCAAGATGCCACAAGTTTCGATAACTCGACGCCAGGTTTAACCGGGTATTCCATATTCATCGACGCATACATATTTTGCGCCTTATTGTCGGTCATAAACTCAATGAGTTTCAAGGCATTTTCAGTATTTTTAGCGTGCTTGGTTAAGACAACACCAGAAACGTTGATATGTGAACCACGATTTTGTTGATTTGGGAAGTTGATATATACCGCTTCAGCCCACGCTTTTTGCTTCTCATCTTCCATCATCTTACCGAAGTAATAGCTGTTTCCGATGGCCAAGTCACACAGCCCTTCTTTTACTGCTTTTACTTGTGCACGGTCGTTACCCTGAGGCTTACGAGCTAAGTTTTTCTTCACGCCTTCAAGCCATTCTTTGGTTTTTGCTTCACCATGGTGTGCAATCATAGACGCCACTAGACCAAGGTTATAGGGATGCTTACCTGAGCGCGTACAAATTTTCCCGCGATATTGTTCATCCGCTAGCGCTTCATAGGTAAGCGCATCTAATTTACCTACGCGGTCTTTTGCAGAGTACACGTTGCGCACGCGCTTAGTCAGCGCAATCCACTGACCTTCAGGATCTCTGAAGCTCGCTGGGATATTGTTGGTGACGGTTTCGCTGTTAATTGCCTGTGTAAGGTTTTCGTCTTCAAGTTGAATTAACGCACTGAAGTTTGAAGTGAGTACAAGGTCGGCACGGCTATGCTTGCCTTCACGCTTGACACGCTCAATTAAGCCTTTTTTTGCAAAAACCACATTGGTCTTGATACCGGTTTGCTTGGTGAAGTCATCCAAAATAGGTTGGATCAGAAAAGGTTGTCTAAACGAGTAGATATTAACTTCCTCTGCAGCCATTGCTGGTAGGCAAGTAAGCGTTGCCAGTAAAGTAACAAGTGCTTTTTTCATAAAGACTCCATTTGGTAAACAATAATTATTATCAACTAATTCTACCTGTAATTGTGCTGTTTTACACCCTGAATCTTTGCAACTACGCTCAAGATAAAATTAGCGTTGTAGAAAACGGGAGAATTAACTGTGAGACATATCTCACTTAGCTGCCAGAAATTGAGTAAAGATGTGCTGAAATAACACTCAAAAATATGATAACCAATTAATAAATATAAAGTTATTAATTATTACTAAGAAAAGACTCAAAAAAGATTGAGTTTCACTGCTCCTCATTTTTTTTAGCCCGCTTATACTTAACAACATCTCAGGAAGAGAGGCAAAGGATTCACGGGAAACGCTCAGGGTAGGATTTGCGAATGGATAAGCACCCACTTAAAGGAATATAGGGAAAAGAGAGCGAGATTGTATGTCACATGGTGTGATTGCTTTAAAGGATAGGGACTAAAGGTTCATGGTGAATCTGAGGATTGCTTCAGGGGAGAAGCTAAACGTTAAAGGATAACGTTACTGCATTGGATATGCAGGTGGTTAAGGATGAGGAAGGAAGGTACATCGGATGTACTGGTAAAATGTGGCTTAGGAGATGCCAATTGTTGCGATTAATAGCGCAACACCTAGCTTGAAGCAACACGTTCAGGCTACCAAGTGCCAAAGTAAAACAACGTGATGATTGGCACTGCTATTTTGGAAAGTAGCAAACAGGGACAATTAGAACAAAGGGTATGTTCTTAGCAAGTGGATGGCAATGGATAAGACAGCGGACGTGTAAAAGGAAGATGGACACAGGGCAAGATGCCTTTATTCGCAAAACGAGAACACCAAGCGATGCCATGGAAGAGGAAAAATTCAGGACGTTGAACTACTCAACTTTGCAGGATGCATTTAGAAGATTCCGTAAGCGCGACTCAGCAATGGGTCGCGCGCTTCTTATTTTGTTCCTATCTATCGCGTGATATTGCGTTTGTGTTATCGAGATGTTTGTGGTGTCGAAATAAATTTCGTCCTACCGTCATCTTGCTCACTGTACCGCGTAAACAATTCAGCTTCTTGTCGAGATAAATCTCGTCCTACCGTCATCTTGCTCGCTGTACCGCGTAAACAATGCAGCTTTTTGTCGAGGTAAACCTCGACCTACCGGCATCTTGCTTGCCATACAGCGTAAACAATACTGTTTTTTGTCAAGATAAATCTCGACCTACCAACATCTTGCTTGCTTTACTGCGTAAACAATTCAGCTTTTTGTCGAAATAAATTTTGACCACCATCATCTTGCTCGCTGTACTGCGTAAATAATGCAGCTTTTTGTCGAGGTAAACCTCGACCTACGGTTAGGGCTCAGCCTACAGTTTGCTGCGCTTCCCTTTTAAGTATGCATCTCTGAAATCGATAAAATGCTCGGTTAATTTATCTGCCGCATCCTGCTCGCCGCATTCGGCAAACAATACACACGCAACTTCTGCTGTACCAAGCTGATGTTCATGCGGCGCGACTCGAAGCTTGTAATCCGAGAGCTTTTCAGGGGCGATGGATAACACGGGTAAATTATCGAGATAGGGGCTCTTTCTGAACATTTTTTTAGCTTCACGCCATGTGCCATCCAAAAAGATAAACAGTGGTGTTTTATTCTCAGTGCGAGTCACCTTGGTAATTACCCGTTCAAGCTCCACGCCTTGCTCGGGGAAAACGACTATTGGTGCATATTGCTCGTCCGAAAGAAGCGCTAATAACGCAGCGTCAGGCTCAGTTCTGTCCCAACGAAAGGCGTAGTTATCAGGGATCACATCAGCAATTAAGCGTCCGGTGTTAGAGGGCTTAAAGCTTTCATTATGATACATAAGCAAACACACTGCACAGTCTGCTTCGGCCACTTCGACTTTATCGCAAATACATAGAGTCGTGGCTAGTAAGCAGCATTCACAACGCGCAAGCTTTGACCCTCTTGCCTTATATTCGCGTTGAGCCGCAGCGATTTGACGCTGTCTAAGCGCTAGTACTGAATTATTCACTCTATTCCCCATCTAAAAATGCCGCCGTATTTTAGTAAAGCGCTCGGCTGGCGTCTACGCAAACTTAAGCAACATCTTTACTCACGACATAAGCTTTTGTACTCTAGAGTATTATTGGCTTTCATTTGGGGTATACAAAATGCAAGTAAAGGACTCTGCAAGACTGAGTTATCGCCTACTCACTCCACAAGATGCACCACTGCTCGCCGATCTGGATAGCGACCCTGAAGTAATGAAATACATCACAGGTGGTCGGCCTAACTCACTTGAGGAAGTAAAAGCTGTATATATTCCGCGTTTAACTGAGTTTACGGATGAGAACAGAGGTTGGGGGCTTTGGGGTTGCTTTGAACTGCCAAATAAGGCGTTTATTGGTTGGATTTTGGTTCGCCCTGCTAACTTCTTTTCAGAACAAAGAAACGATCAAGATTTAGAGCTCGGTTGGCGCTTTAAGCGAGCGTCTTGGGGTAAAGGGTTTGCGACAGAAGCGGCAAAACACCTTATGCCAGACCTAGTAGCAGCAAATCCTATCTTGACGCACTTTAGCGCTATCGCTGAAGAAGAGAACCTTGGCTCTATCAATATTATGAAAAAGCTTGGGATGAGTTATGTGAAAAAAGGGCTTCACAAAGATATTTTAGGTGATATGGAAGTCGTTTATTATCATAAACTTATAAGTTAACCGAACAAAAGCGCAACCACCTAACACCACGGTTGCGCATACTCACTGCTATTAAATGCCTTTGCGACGCAGTGGTTCGGCATACATGCTCAGCACCAATTGCTTCAATTCTTCCGGTACAGATTCAAGCTTTGAGATAAAGTCCTCTTTATCTTCTGGGCTCACTTGCGCATCATCACCTGCAGCTAAGTGATTGGTTGAATGCAGATAGTATAAATCTAAAATCTGTTTATCGATGACATTCGCCAGCTCATCTGGGTTTTCAACATCCGCAGTGATAGGGTCACCAAATGCGATATGTACGTGGCCTTTATCTGAGCTAAAACCCTCGACAATGCTAGCAATGTCTTCACCTTGCGCTTTCACATATTGGCCAAACTGTTTTTTATGGTATAGCTCTTTTGCCTTAGCAACCGCACACGGCTCATATTGATAGGAAATAGCAACGGGCACAATCCTTAGCTGTTTTACATAATCTGAAAAATCTAGCTTCTGTTTGCGACCATTGAGCTGTAGCATTTTTAACAGTGCTGGATCGGTTTGATCCACTCCGTCCTTTGCACGCCCTTCTTTTTGCGCAATCCAAATGGAGT
The DNA here is from genome assembly GCF_002208135.1 of Pseudoalteromonas piscicida. Lineage (NCBI taxonomy): Bacteria > Pseudomonadati > Pseudomonadota > Gammaproteobacteria > Alteromonadales > Pseudoalteromonadaceae > Pseudoalteromonas > Pseudoalteromonas piscicida. The sequence goes on along the minus strand of NZ_CP021646.1, from coordinate 673,631 downwards.
TACCTTCACTTAATGAGTCACAAATGTAGGCAGAAAGCTGGGTTAATGCTTTTAGCATTTCTTTTGGTGCTTTTGCCGAGCGCTTTACAATAAAACTCTTATTAAGGCGCATGAGCTCAGTGATATAAGGTACTTGCAGTAGGTTATCACCAATAGCGATGCGCACCGTGCGCATATCTTGCTGATGCAAGCCCCAGTTAACAAGTGCTGGGTCTAAAACGATATCGCGATGGTTTGAAATAAATAAATACGAGGTATCCGGGTCTAATGTTTCAAGTCCAGAATAGGTAACTTTAGACGTCGTTTTATTGATTAAAATTTGTAGATAGTACGCCACCTCATCTTGTACTTGCTCAATTGTACAAAAGTCTCCCCACTTCTTTTTTAGTTTCATTCTTACTAGTGGACGCGCGATAGCTGGCCAAGCACTCAACCAAGCTGGCAGGTTATATTTGGCGACCACATCAATGAATTGATCATCACCTAGCAGACGTGCCAATGCTGGCACTACTTCATCATCATTATACGGTCTAATGTCAGCGTATTTATCCACTCTACTTCTCAAATTGTCGGATTAACGAATACTGGAACGCATTCTATCGTGTCAAATAAACAGACGCTAAGCATTTCATGTCTGACCACCAAGGCGATATGCCAAGTTGGAACATAAAATGCCTAAACGTCAGGTAATTGTAATACGGTAAAAAGTACCACAATTGTTTATCTTCTAACAACTTTACCTAATTTGAGTATAGCTAATCTTAGTAAGAGTGCTGCTAATAATGCGCCCATCGATATTGTCAACCAATGTGGTAGCACTTCGTGTTCCTCACCTATCATCGGTGTTACCACAAAACCGTAAGTATTAACTAAGTAATCCGTTAAATAGCCAAAGATAAGTGCAACTCCGATAACGCCGCCCAGATAGGCAAACACGGCTCGACGCCCTAATTCTTTACCTACCACCCCGATTGTGGCGATGTTAGTTGCAGGACCTGCGAGCATAAAGACCAATACCGCACCAGGTGACACACCTGCCATTAACAAGCCCGCGGCGATTGGGGTTGAAGCCGTTGCACAGATATACATTGGGATACTGATAAGGATAACCACTAGCATGGCGATAATACCGTCGCCCCATTGAGATAAGAAAGACTCAGGCACAAAAGTTTGCACTAACGCGGCAAAGAATAAACCGATAAGTAGCCAAACTGCGGTATCGGACAGTAGTTGATTACAACTGAACTTAACAGCTTCTACTGTTTTGCCAAAAACCCCTTGGTTTTCAGGTACGGGGGCTGGCTCACAACAGCTTGCCGTGGCTGATGAAGAATCGCAACAACTAGTTACGGCAGGCTCCGTAGTATCACAACAAGACATATTCGCCCCAGCCATTGCTAATTGCGGGCCAGCAGGCGCACAGCAGCTTGAGTTAACTTTTGCGGTTTCCACTTTAGCGCTGGCGCAACAGCTATCATGGCTGTGATGCTTTTCAGCTGGCTTTGGCTCTGGGTGATGATTAGCGTCACAACAACCGCTAGTCGCGCTTGGTTCCTCTGAGGTATTAAGGTGCTTTAGCGGCACAGGCTTTTCATCTTTCTCACTGCCAACGAGTAACCCTGCCGCAATTGCGCTAACCACAGCTGCAATTGGCCTAATTATCGCCATAAAAGGACCAAGTAGCACATAAGAAACCGAGATAGAATCCACGCCAGTTTCAGGTGTTGAGACTAAAAATGCGGTTGTCGCACTTTTTGAGCCCCCCGCTCTTCTCAGTCCCACTGCAGCTGGAATAACGCCGCAAGAGCAAAGCGGCATAGGTGCCCCAATCAGCGCTGCCTTTATCGTTGTCCAAAACCCTTCTTTACCTAAATGCTTTTGTAACAAGTCTTTTGGAATAAATACATTCAGTAACCCGGCCAATATTAGACCAAGCAGTAACCACGGGGCAGATACTAAAAATAGCTGCCAAAAATTTACTATCAGTTCATTCATCGATAGCCTCCAAGGCCGTTAAAATCGAGCAGCTCACTGCCGCTTCCTTACCGCCGCAGCATTGCTCTGCTAGCGTCGATAACGATTGTTCAAATTTTTGTAACTCAGCGATCCGCGCTCTCACTAAATCCCGTTTAGTGATAGTTAGCGCTTTTACTTCTTCACAACTGTGCTGATGCTTTTCAAACTTTATCTTCAGCAAGTCTTGTACTTCTTTGAGGCTGAACCCCACTTCCTTCGCGCGAAGAATAAAGCGCATTTGCTTTTCACTTTGCTCATCAAACAACCGATACCCGCCCTCGCTCCTTGTGCAAGGGTGTAGGAGATCGTTTGCTTCATAATACCTTAACGTGTCAGTTGATACGTGAAGTCGCTTTGCCAGCTCACCAATCTTTACCACTTTACACTCCCAAGTCCTGAAGATTATCCTAGTCGACATCACAAGTATAAACCTTAGAGTTAACTCCAAAGTCAAGAAAAGGATAAAAATAATGCAAATCGTGGTATTAGACGCTAAAACACTTGCAGGAACCGATCTTTCCCCCATTGCCAAACTAGGCACATTAACGTCTTACGACACCACATCCAGTGATGACATCATCACACGCTGTAAAGATGCGGCAATCATCATCACCAATAAAGTAAAACTAAATGAAGAAACAATAGCGGCGTTACCGCAATTACAGCTGATTTGTGTCGCGGCCACGGGCGTAAATAACATCGACTTAGCAGCCGCAAAAGCCCATCAAGTTGCGGTGGCTAATGTGGCTGGTTACTCAACCCCTTCTGTCGTGCAGCACACCTTTACTATGCTTGGTAACTTAATGACAAATATCCATCGTTATCAACAAGACTGCCATGCAGGCCTTTGGCAGCAAAGTGACATGTTTTGTCGTTTGGACTACAGCATCAATGAAATTGCAGGCAAAAACTTTGTGATCGTAGGCCATGGAACGTTAGGAGAAGCCGTTGCAAAAGTCGCACAAGCATTTGGAGCTCAGGTAATTGTTGCCGAACGTAGAGGCGTAACTGAGATTAGAGCAGGACGAATGGCTTTTGAAGAAGCACTGCGAATTGCAGATATTGTATCGATTCACTGCCCGCTTACCGCTGAAACTGAAAACCTGATTGCGAGTGCTGAATTCGCCCTACTTCCAAATCATGCTTATCTTATCAACACCGCAAGAGGCGGCATAGTCAATGAACACGCGTTGGTGGATGCGCTAACTAACAAGCAAATAGCTGGTGCTGCTGTGGATGTCCTCACACAAGAGCCGGCACAAGCAAGTAATCCACTTGTTCAATACCAAGGTGAGAACTTGCTTTTGACACCGCATACGGCATGGGCAAGTAAAGAGGCCATCGAACGTTTAGTCAGCGAAATTGCCATTAATATTGAAAATTTTTTGGCTGGGACAACGAGAAACCGGGTGGTCTAGATTATTGTTTTAGTAGGTAATATAGCTAAATGTTAGTGAAAACCCTCAACTACGAACTGGTTAAAAACCAACAACAAACTGATATATATAAACTTTATTAGTTGGCAAAGAGTTTGCAACTCTTGTGATAATTCAAGCAAAAACAAATGGCTGTTTGCATTATTTGCTCAGCAACAAAATTAAAAAGGAAAACAACAATGAAAAAATTAATGTTAGTGGCTGCGCTTAGCTCTACTCTATTATCGGGCTGTATCGTTGCTGTATCCGACGGTGAAGTAGAGCATGGTTGGGCTTCTGAATACAACTCGTCTAACTGGGAACATAAACAGCGCAAAAATCGTGAAAAGATTGCCAACCTTGAAATGGGTGTATCTTACTCATCAGTAAAAGACATGTTTGCCACACCTGATTTTAGTGAGTTGGTGTCAAAAGACGGCGACAACTATCAAGTGCTTTACTATGCAACTAATAGCAAACACTCAGACGGCAAAGTGACAAAAGATGAGTGCACGCCATTGGTATTCAAAAACAACCTACTGGTTGGCTTTGGTGACAGCGCACTACAACAAATTCAGTAAGGTTTTATCGCACCAAGGATGGTGAATAATGCGGATATGCTTTCGTCCCACATATGACTTTCCATATTTATAATGCTTTAATAAATACCATGCTTTGCTGTTTTTGTGCAGCGGCAAGGGCAGTATCAGCCACTTTTATCAGTTCAGCTAGCTCATTACTACAGTGATTTTCAATATGAACCGCACCAATGCTAACGCTCACATGGGCACATATGGGTGAGGCGATATGGGGGATTTTTAACGCATTGACTGAGTTGTGTAGCGATTCGGCAATCTCACTAATTACATCGATATTATGCTGAGTTAGCACCAACGCAAAACGAGTACCATCAAAACGGCCAATGAATAGAGAGCGTCTTGTTGCGGCTTCTTCTAGCGCTTTGGCTACCTTAAATAAGCAATCATCACCATGCATATAGCCATAGTGCTCATTAAACGTTTTAAAATAATCTACCTCAGCGAGCATAACGGTAAACGCACAGCCATCTATTTTCGCGCTCTCTAATGCTGATTTCATAGCTTCATCTAGATATCTACGATTGGGCAACTCCGTCAAACCATCGATAGAGGCCAGCTTTTCGAGCAGGTCATTTTTCTTTTTTATCGCTAAATGGTTTTTGATCCTGGCTTTTACAATCAAGGGATTGAAGGGTTTAGTAATATAATCCACCGCCCCTAACTCCAAGCCTCTTGCTTCGTCTTTAAAGCTCACGCTACCGGAGATCACGACAACCGGAATACCATAGGTGCTCGCATCCCTCTTTAGGCATTCTAAAATAGAAAAACCAGCGCCATCAGCCATTAACACATCTAAAATGATAAGGTCTGGTTTACTCGCTTTGAGTTCATCAATACAAAACTTAGTGCCTGTGCTTTGGGATAGTCTATGACCCTCACCCAATGTATTACTTAGGACCATTTTGTTTATTGGGTCATCATCAATAATAAAAATGTGCTCAGCTTGCTGCATCTTATGACGCTACCTTTTTAGCTCGATAAAGCACACCACCTGTGAAAGTGCATTTGTTAACACATCCAAGTCAGTGCGATTTGTTATTGTTGTGATCGTTTTGCTTTGCGTTTCAAGGTCTTTTGCAACTTTCGCCAGTCGCTTAAAGCCCAGACCTGCAGCAGCGCCCTTAATTCCATGTGCTAATTCAAATAATGCTGAACCTTGCTCTATTTCAGCAACCTGTTCTAGGTAATCATGGCAAAGTTTAGCAAATTTATCTAACATTGTTTGCAAAAACGTTTCATTTTGCATCATTTGTGATAAAGCAAACTCATAATCGAAAAAGGCTTCTTCTGTTTTATCTGATTGAAAAATATTGCTTGCCAATGCCTTGCACGCCTGTGTGCTATTAATTGGTTTTACCAAATAATCATTCATGCCAACGGCTGTGGCTTTCGCCCGTTCTTCTTTGCTTGCATTGGCGGTCAAGGCGATAACAGGTAGCTCAGTTTCAGACCATACTTCCCTGATCTGCTTGGTCGCTTGATAGCCATCGATGTTTGGCATATGGATATCCATCAGGATGATATCCGGTCGCAGCGAGCGGCAAACTTCCTCAATATGTTCAGCGCTTTGAAGCCCTACGGTAGAGATACCGTTTTGTTTTAACATATTCTCAGTAATATCTAAATTTAAGTTGTTATCGTCGACCACCAAACAAAGCGCGCCAGCAACTTGCATACACACGTTGTCGACGGTTTGCGTCATATGGGCAAATTCAGCAAGCCAAGTGTAAGCCGATTGGTAAAACACACTTTGATTGAGCGCAATATGGTTACTTCGCTCAGGGAACTCCCCTTCACAATGTAGTAGTAAGGCAGTATTGCCAGATACAGAATATGCGGGTTCAAGCGGTGCTTCTGGCGGAATAACAACAATAGACTTGTCGAGCTGAGCATGCATCGCGTGCAATCGCTCAACAGATAAAGGCTCCGCGAGACCCGCAAAATAGCTTGGTAAGCTATGCGCTTCGGTGGTGAGACAGTAGACTTCTTTGTGACTATCTACAACCGGGCAAGCGCCTTTATCTAGCACCAACTCAAAGAAAAAGCAGCTTCCTTCGTTAGGGGTTGAGTTAACCGCAATGTCGCCACCTAAAAGTGCAACTTCTTGCTTCACAATCGCAAGCCCCAAACCAATGCCTTCGTGACGACGTGTGAAGCTTTCATCACCTTGGGTAAATGCATCAAAAAGATGCTCAATCTCTTGCGACTTGATCCCAACGCCAGTGTCCCAAACGGCAAACTTTACGGTTTGTTTTGCAGCCCTATCAACGAGTAACGTCACCCTCAAACCAACCTTGCCATGATTGGTATACTTTACTGCGTTGCCAAGCAGGTTTACCAAGATTTGCTTTACCTTATCTTCATCACTGTAGAGATACGGCCAAACTTGGGGGTCGACCTGTAACTCAAACTCCAAGCCTTTTTGTATACACAAAGGCTTTATCAATGATTCTATCGTGGTAAATATATGGCAGGTTTGAAATGTCTCATATTGAATTGTGCCTTGGTGGCTTTCGACTTTGGCAAACTCTAAAATACTGTTGAGCATGGTAAGCAGCTCATTAGCAGCCCCGGAAAGCTGCTGCAACTTTTTACTCTGAACTCGACTCAGCGCCTCACTTTTGATCATATCCGCCAGACCTAAAATGGCATTAATTGGCGTTCTAATTTCATGACTGATATTAGCGATAAAGCGGCTTTTGGCAAGCGTTGCGCGCTCTGCATCTTGCTTTGCTAACAACAGACCGGTGATATTTTGAATATGGATCACGTAATACTTAGGGCGCTTATTTTTATCCCAAACTAAAGAAATACTCAATTGTAACCAGCGGTGCTTACCCGACTGTGAGATCATGTGTTCAACGACTTTCTTTTGCTCTTTTAAAAGCCCTACCAAAACAGGCTTTAGCTCTTGCCAGTTTTGCTCATCAAACAAGCGCTCTAGCTGCTTTTCTCCCGTATTCTTATCAAGTGACAAGTAACGTTTGGCAGCCTTGTTCATCTCCAAGATTTTACCGCTGATCGCAGCCAAAATGACACCATTTGGTGCAAACTCAGTCGCTGCCCTAAAGTTTTCTTCAGAATCTCTTAGGGCATTATACGCCTCTTGTGCTGCGGTAATATCTCTCGCAACTCCCAAACAACCAATGAGCTTTCCGGTTTCCGATTTTAATGGGGTGATAGTCAAAAAGTAAGTATTTGCCCCAAGGACAAAGTTAGTTGCAACCTGCTCTTGCGAGCGTTCCATCGCCGCTTCTTGCTCAAGTAGTATGGTTAACCCGGAAGTCACTTCAGGTTGTGTTTTCGCAACCAAATCCGACTTATCGACCCCCATAAACTCTTCGAACGCGCGATTACAACCGATGAATGAACCGTCGATATTTTTGAAATAGATAATATCAGGCACAGAGTCAAGCACAGCGTTAAGTAAAGCAGCTTGGCGCTCTTTTGCCTCAAAGCTTTGTTTTAATGCCTGTTGTTTGCGCTTAATTTCGTCATCTAGTTCTTGATTATGTTGTTTAAGGGCATGCATCAAGCGCGATTTTTGCTCCACCACCTGCTTGATTTGTATAAACCAAGGTTGCCATTCTGAGGGAATGGGGTAGTTTAAGGTGGCTTGTGGCGTGTGCTCTTGCAAAGATAAATAGTTCACAAAATGCTTTAAAGGTCGGACAAATATTTGTCCGCTTAACCACACAATAGTCACAAAGGTAAAAAGAATAAAAAACAGTAATAGTGCGAGTTCGAGCAAGATTTCCCGCTGTAGTGGAGCGGCAAACTGCTCATAGCTTTCATGATAGTTTAAACTGATAGGCTCTTTGGCGGGCTTAGCGATAAAGTGTAGTCCGTACTGCCAAGGTGCTGATGAATTTACCAGCCCATCGTGGTCGTGATCATAGCGTTTCCCCGCGATAATCTCATCACTTTGGTTTTTAAATTCCATCGTACCGTCTAGGGAGCCTATGTTTAACAACCACCTATCAATAATATCGCTATCGTAGATCATCAATACATGGGCGTTATCCACCGTTGATAGTTTCTTACCGAGCGCAAACATTTGTCTGTCGAAAAATTTCACAGGTGGACCAACGACTATATTGCCTATACTAAAGTCGGGTTCGAACTTACCTTGAACTAGCCGCGTTATGAAATGACTGCTTGAGGCTTCTCGACGCTTAACATACGCAAAGCCGTCATCTTCTATGTATGCGACCGCATACAATCCACCTTGCAACGCGAGCGCGGCATCAAACGCGGTATTAAGCGACAACACGGTTTGCCATCGTTTAGTGGCAAAAAGTGCCTCACTGACTTGCCCACGACCAACAATCTCTCCGCCATTGTTTGGTAAAGCATGATAGTAGTGTTCAGGGTGTTGCTCTATGTCTTCTAGCCACTCTGGTGGCTTTTGAAATGAAATAGGCTGCGCTAGATTAACGGCAATGCTATCAAGGACTACATGTGCAGCATAAAACTCTTGTTTTAGCTGCTGAGAAACATATTGATATTGGCCAAAACGAACTTTGTACTGGCGTTCGAGTTTAATTTGATAGAGATGGTAAGCTAAAACGAGGACAAGTAGGATGGGTATTATTACCGCCACTAAAATTCCCTTTCGGTAACTTTTTAGTGGTAAAAATTCTTTTGTCGCATCCATTTACTGGCTCGTTCCCGTTTGCACACAGTGTTAGCAAAAGAGTAACGAGCCAGTCGGCTCAAGGCAAGTTATAAATTTTCTTCAGCAAAACTTGCCAAGCGGCTTCGTACTACACCGTTTAAGTTAATGGTAGCGCTACCTTCAAAGTCTTTAAAGCGCTCGACAATATAAGTTAACCCTGATGTGACAGGAGTGAGATAATTACTATCAATCTGAGCGAGGTTTCCCGTACAAATTAGTTTGGTTCCTTCACCACAGCGAGTGATGATGGTTTTTAACTGTGATGCCGTTAAGTTTTGGCTCTCATCTAAAATAACGACCGCATTTTGAATACTGCGGCCACGCATAAAGTTCACTGACTTAAACTGAATATTTGCCTTCTCCATAATGTAGTTTCGGCTTGTGACAGGGCTTTCGTCATGTTTATGGAGCACCTCTAAGGTATCTGTGATTGCCGCAAGCCAAGGGGCCATTTTTTCTTCTTCCGTGCCGGGTAAAAAGCCGATGCTCTCTGCAATTTCAGGTGTATTTCGCGTCACAATTACCTTGTCGTAAATCCCTTTTTCGATGATCATTTCAAGGGCACTAGCAAGCGCTAATAAGGTTTTCCCGCATCCCGCAGGCCCGGTAAGTATCACCAGTTCAATGTCCGTATCAAGTAATGCATCCAGCGCCATACCTTGGTTGATATTTTTCGGTTTCACTCCCCATGCTTGACGGTGCATCAAACGTTCAACGCCTAAGTCTTTTAATCGTATATGTTCAGAGTCGTAACCCACAACCCGAGCTGCAAAGTGATTCGTGTCGTCTATTAGATATTCATTACAGAACACATCGGGTACGAGCGATTTTGGTACATCATGAACCGTGTAGCGCCCTTCCTGCTGCGTTTGACACTCACCGACATTTTGCCAAAAGTCGCCTTCAACCTTTTTAAAGCCACTGGTCAACAGCGCAATGTCGTCAATCAGCTGATCAGTACGATAGTCTTCAACATACTTGAGTCCAGCGCCTTTCGCTTTAAGTCGCATATTGATGTCTTTGGTAACCAGCACCACTTTTTTGTCGCTGTACTGGGTTTGCAAATGTACCGCACAATTAATAATACGGTGATCATTTTCGTTGCCGGGTAACCCTGAGATGGAATCAGGAAACAGGTGATCGTTTACAATAATCAATTTACCTGAACTGGGCGTTCTATGACTTTCAATCTTTAGTGTTGGTAGCGCTACCCCCTCTAACATTTGCTCTGGTGTTGCATCGCGAAGCACATCATCTAACCCACGAATTGCAACTCTTGCGTCTCGGCTCACGTCACTCTTTCGATCTTTAATGTGGTCGAGTTCTTCAAGGACAGTCATAGGAATGACAACATCGTGTTCTTGGAAGGAAAGATAAGCGAGCGGTTCATGGAGAAGTACGTTGGTGTCGAGCACGTACACTTTATGGTCTTTGTCTTGTTTTACCATAGCGCATTCCTGTTGTTTACAGATTATTATGCTATACCCAATACACAACACTGCGGTTAATTATGTTTTGGATATAGTTCAAGTTTAGTCTATTTGTCACAAAAGTCGCTTTTATGACAGTAGAAAATCCAACTTGCATATTGATAAAAAACAACTAGTTAGCGATTGTCATGCCAACTAAATAGAAAAAGCGTCAGCGCTTGATAAATAAAGGCTTGAGTCACTGTTGTGTATTGAACAAACCGACATGAATAGGTAACATAGCCGCCTTTTTTCTGCATAGACGAGATAACCATGAATTTTTCCTTAGGTCAGCGCTGGATCAGTGATACGGAGTCAGATTTAGGATTGGGCACAATAGTGGCACTTGAGGGGCGTCAAGTGACTATTTTATTTCCCGCTAGCGGAGAAAACCGTGTTTACTCAGTACAGGAAGCCCCTGTAACTCGAGTCGTATTCAACCCAGGCGATGTGATCCGCCATGTTGAAGAGTGGGAACTACGTGTTGACAGCGTGGAAGAGCAAAATGGACTATTTTGCTATCATGGTACTCGAGTTGATAATGAAGAAGATACTTCATTCAAAGAGACCTTTCTTGATCACTTTCTTAAGTTTAATAAACCTCAAGATCGTCTATTTGCAGGCCAAATTGACCGTTTTGATCGCTACACACTGCGCTATCAAACTTGGCAACACCAGTTTGATAAAGAACAGTCTCACCTTAAAGGGTTGATAGGTCAGCGTGCGAGCCTTATTCCGCACCAGCTTTATATTGCCGATGAAGTCGGTAAGCGCTTTGCACCTCGCGTATTGCTGTCTGATGAAGTCGGCCTAGGTAAAACCATTGAAGCGGGCATGATTTTACACCAGCAAATTCTTTCTGGTCGCGCCAACCGAGTATTGATTGTGGTTCCGGAGAACTTACAGCATCAATGGTTAGTAGAAATGCTACGCCGCTTTAACCTGCACTTTTCGATTTTTGACGAAGAACGTTGTAGCGAAGCCTATGCTGATGCACCTAATGTATTCGAAACAGAACAGCTAGTGCTGGTTAGCCTAGAGTTTATTACCAAAAAGCGTCGCTGGTTTGAACAAGCCACACTCGCCGATTGGGACTTACTGATTGTCGATGAAGCACATCACCTGACGGTAACAAAGGAAAAGCCAAGCACTGAATACCAACGTATTGCTGAGCTTTCTCAGGACATTCCTGGACTTATCTTATTGACTGCAACCCCGGATCAACTTGGCCACCGCAGTCACTTTGCACGTTTACAGCTACTCGATCCGGACCGCTTCTACGACTACGACGCGTTTGTTGAAGAAGAAAGTCATTATAAAGAGGTCGCAGAAGCAGCTAATAACCTACTGCAAGACAAAAAGCTAGACGCAAAAGAAGAGCAAACGCTTTGTACACTGCTAAAAGAAACCGATATTTCTGAGTTACTTGCAAAGGCACAAAGTGGCGATAGCGACGCCAAAGCAGAAATCTTGTCTATGCTACTTGACCGTCATGGTACTGGCCGCATTCTATTTAGAAATAGCCGTAGTGGCATTGATGGCTACCCAAGCCGTTTGTTACATCAATACCCTGTACCTTTACCTAAGCAATACAAAACAGCAATGTCGGTAATGGGTAACATTGGTGGTATTCAAAGTCTTGAATTTAACGCCATGCGCGCTTTATTCCCAGAAAAAATCTTCCAGGAGTTTGAAGGGGAAGGAAGCGGCTGGGCGCAGTTTGACCCGCGCGTTGAGTGGTTGATTGCTAAATTAAAAGAGTTAAAGCACGAAAAAGTACTGCTTATTTGTGCCAAAGCGGAAACCGCAATCAGCCTTGAACAAGTGTTACGTGAGCGCGAAGCGATTAAGGCCGCAGTGTTCCACGAAGGCATGTCTATCATTGAGCGCGACCGCGCGGCAGCGTTTTTTGCTGATGAATATGATAGCGCACAAGTATTACTTTGTTCTGAAATTGGGTCAGAAGGTCGCAACTTCCAGTTCTCACATCACTTGGTGCTATTTGATCTGCCGCTTAACCCAGATCTGTTGGAACAGCGTATTGGTCGTCTTGACCGTATTGGTCAAAAACACGACATCAATATTCACGTGCCTTACTTTGAAAGTACCGCACAAGAAGTATTGCTACGTTGGTATCACGAGGGCTTAGATGCGTTCGAAACCACCAGCACCACGGGGCAAATGCTGTACAAGTCTTTTTCTGATGATTTGTTAGCGCTGATCGCCGAGCATAACTGTGACGAAGACGAATTAGATCCTCTATTGGAGCAAGCCGCAAAAGAAAATGCGCAGCTGCGCACAAAGATGGAGCAAGGTCGAGATCGCCTACTTGAGCTTCACTCAAGTGGCCAAGGTAAAACAGATAATATCGTTGCTGAACTTGAAGCACTTGATAACGACGTAATTTTGCCTGCGTTTATGATTAATGTGTTTGATACTTTTGGTGTTAACCAAGAAGACAAAGGCGAGAATACGATTATTCTCAAACCGACCGAGCACATGCTAAATCCTTCTTTCCCTTGTTTGAAAGACGATGGCATCACAGTGACTTTTGACCGTAACACCTCGCTGTCACAAGAAGACGCGCATTTCATCAGCTGGGATCACCCAATGGTCAGCGGCGTGATGGATATGATCTGTAACGATGACTTTGGCTGTGCGTCAGTGGCACTACTTAAAAACAACAAGTTACCTGTCGGTACTTTCTTTGTTGAAATGATCTTCGTTGCAGAAGCTTCTGCGCCTAAGTCTCTTCAGATAGGCCGCTTTTTACCGCCGACACCAATTCGTGTTCTTATGGATAAAGGGGGCAATGACTTAGCGCAGAACGTTGCGTTTGATGCATTCAATCAACAGCTTTCTGCCGTTGGCAGACAAACCGGCAGTAAGCTAGTTAATGCGCTACAAAGCGCTATTCACCCGCTTATTACTCAAGCTGGCGATATTGCACAAACTCAACTTGAAAGCATTCAAGCCAGTGCGATGGATAAAATGCAAAAGCAATTAGGTGATGAGCAAGGTCGTTTGCAAGCTCTTAAAGCTATCAATCCGAACATCCGTGACGAAGAAGTTCAAGTATTTGATAAACAAAGAACTGAGCTGAGCACACACATTGAAAAAGCGCAGCTTAAATTGGATGCGATTCGTTTAATTGTGGTTGCAAACCAGTAAATCTCGCACATCGAAAGAGAGCTGCGGCTCTCTTTCTCGCTACCGCTCACTTAGCAACTCATATATAATACGCGGCTTCGTTCTGTTCATGCTGAGGCAGCTGGTGTTACTAAATTACGCTCCCCCCTTTCTCCCTATCTTGATATTTTGTACCAAGATGAAGATATGTTGGTGATCAACAAGCCAAGCGGGTTACTCACCGTACCTGGTAAAGATCCAAAGCATTGGGACAGCGCTATCGCCAGAGTGAATTTTGTCTACCCTACGGCCAGAATTGTGCATCGCCTTGATATGGCAACATCCGGCGTACTGTGCCTTGCTATGAATAAAGCAGCGCATCGCCATCTGAGCATTCAGTTTCAAGACCGGTTAACCCACAAGCATTATATCGCCCGGGTTCATGGTAAATTACAGCTGCAAACGGGTTCTGTTGATTTACCACTCGTGTGTGATTGGCCTAACCGCCCAAAGCAAATGGTTTGTCATGAGACCGGAAAACCTTCATTAACGCATTTTGAAGTCATGGAGTATGAAGCGCAGGCAACACGCGTTAAGCTAACCCCCATCACAGGACGCTCTCATCAACTCAGAGTGCATATGCTTTCACTTGGACACGTTATCCTAGGTGATAGACTATACGCTACGGGAGAGGCGTTAGCGGCGGCTTCACGTCTACAGTTGCATGCAGAGATGCTGCAAATTTCACATCCAACAACTGCTGAGATGATGACCTTTACCGCTCCGATCCCTTTTTAGTGACCTGAGCTAAATAACCTGAGCTTCAGATAATTAATGCCTTTCTAGCAGCCAATTTTAGCGCTAACTGCGTTGAATTCACTTCCAATAGCCAGCTATTGGTGCGTAAATTCGCCTTGTTATCCCCAAAACTGTCTGGCTAGATAAGGGTATAATTTAATGTGGGCTTAAAAACAATGAGTTAGCTCATTCCTTATCCAAACCTCAGGTTAAATAGCGTTTACTCTGTTAGTTAGAAACTGTGGCCTTCGAAAATTAAGCAAATTTAGCGTTGTCAGCTAACGCTCAGATTAACGTTTGATTAGTCACTAAACAAAGCGAGTAAAAAGCACGCGGTTAACACATAAATTGCATTACTATGGTTTCGTGATCGGCAGATGTTTTATATACTGTAATTGTTCCCTAGCTCGTAGGACAGCTGATTAAGTCCCTGAGCCGATAAATTTCGTTTAGGATAGCAGTTTGTTTACTATTGAGCATGCTCGGCATGTACCGAGAAGCCTACGGTAGGCTGTTGCTCTCCGCCTTGAACCTCAGGGTTCAAGGGCTGACATCGGCATCCGCGAAGCCGGGGAACAATCTTTTCCACTACACACTTGTCATTACCTTAGAACTAACTCGCTTGTACACATATTCAATAAACCACATGTCCAATTCCATACTATAAAAACGGCTACACGGTTAACGTCGCAAAGCAAAAGAAATCGCGAGATAAACGCTAGAAAAGAGTTGCGAGATAAACTCTAGAAAAGCGTCGCGAGATAAACTCGCTGCTACGAAAGATTATTAGCTAAGCTCATATCTCAGTGTTTTTAATTACTATGAGTTAGTACCAACTCACCACAAGACATCTTTATATGATTGGAAAGACCATTAAAAACTTTCATTTTTATTGATAACCTTTTGTTCTATTCCATAGTCAAAGAATATTTTAGCCCAATCGTCAAAACCTCTATAGTAGCGCGTTATTTTCATATATTTCGAAAGGTATTCTGATGTCTTTTGCTGTTATCGCCGCGCTGGCGGTTTTTATTGCCATACTTTTCGGTCTTTACCGCTTTCAACAGCGCTCCGAAACCCTGTCACGAACGGTATTATTAGGCTTAGTTGCGGGTAGTCTATTCGGACTCGCACTACAATTTGTTTTCTCAGGTGACTTGAGCACTAAGCAGACTGTACTAGATTGGGTTGCGATTGTTGGTAGCGGCTATGTCAATCTTCTCAAAATGGTCATTATGCCATTGGTCTTAGTTTCTATGATTGCCGCGGTTGTAAAGTTAGATAATCAAGGCTCGCTTGGAAAGATCTCGTTTGTCACCATCGCAATTTTAGTTTTTACCACTGCTATTGCGGCGCTCATTGGTATTTTTATCACTCAAGCGTTTGGCTTAAGCGCACAAGGCTTGGTTGAAGGCGCACGCGAAACTGCCAGAATAGCGGTACTTGAAGAACGAGCAACAACCGTTGCCGATTTAACCATTCCACAAATGCTGCTTAGCTTTGTACCAACCAATCCGTTTGCAGATTTAACTGGCGAGCGCTCTACCTCGATTATTGCCGTGGTGATCTTTGGCGTGTTAACGGGTATTGCCGCTCGTAAAGCCATTTTGGAAGAGTCGGACTTAAGTAGCCCAATAAAAAATGCGGTAGAAGGCGCACAGGCCGTGGTACTAAGATTAGTACGTATGATCATCGCCCTTACGCCTTATGGTGTCGCTGGCTTGATGGCCAAAGTGATCGCCACATCAAGCATGGCTGATATTATTAGCTTACTCGGTTTTATTATTGCCTCTTACGTTGCTATTTTACTGATGTTTGTGGTGCATGGCTTGTTAGTTACTTTAGTTGGTGAAAACCCAAAACATTTCTTCCAAAAAATTTGGCCCGTTTTGACCTTTGCATTCACCTCACGAAGCTCAGCGGCAACCATTCCACTGAACGTTGAAGCGCAGATCCACAAGCTTAATGTCCCCCCTGCGATCGCAAATCTTTCAGCATCGTTTGGTGCGACAATCGGACAAAATGGTTGCGCTGGCATTTATCCAGCAATGCTTGCTGTGATGGTTGCGCCAACCGTAGGGATAGATCCGTTCGCACTCGACTTTATTGTCTCTTTAGTGGCTATGGTAGCAATTAGCTCGTTTGGTATTGCGGGTGTTGGAGGTGGTGCCACTTTCGCGGCGCTGGTGGTGTTGCCTGCGATGGGACTACCAGTGACGATTGCAGCGCTACTTATTTCTATTGAGCCATTAATTGACATGGCAAGAACAGCGCTCAATGTATCGGGTTCAATGACCGCAGGTACAGTGACAAGTCGCTTGTTAAAGCAAAAAAATACTAACGAAGCAATATAGTGCTACGCAGCTTAAAGGGTCAGTTAGTCCATTCTGGCCCTTAATCTCACTTTCAATCAATCACAAGCTTCGCAGTACCAAGCCAAAAAGACAGTAAGGACTTCATTGAATCCACCAGCTCGTGGTATTGGGACGGTTTGGTCATATAAGAATTTGCCCCTAACAAGTAACACTGTTTGATATCTAACTCTGAGTCCGAAGTACTGAACATAATAACCGGAATATGCTTAAGGTTTGCAGCCCCACGCACCTCAGCCAATACATCTTTACCGCTTTTTCGTGGCATATTTAAATCAAGGATAATAAGGCTAGGTAATAATTCGGTACTATTGAGTTTCTCAATCAACTCAACGCCGTCACATACAAATTGTAATTTAGTATCCATCACCCCATTGTCTTCAAATGCGTCACGGATTAATTCTTGGTCGTCGAAATCATCATCTGCAACCAAGATATAGTTCACAGAGTGAAGCTGTTTAATTAAATCATGAGGATGGACCATACGCTCTCTCCTTAAACTCGCATTAACCTCGAGTTTGTATGCTGATATCAGAACCGCATCAATGGCTCTACAGCTAATTTAAATCTCTTGCGCTGAAATTGGCAAGCTAAAATAGAAGGTAGAGCCTTGCCCCACTTCCGTCTCGACCCATATGCGACCATGATGTCGTTCGACAATTTTTTTACAAATAGCAAGTCCAAGCCCGGTACCGGCATATGCACTACGGCCGTGTAACCTTTCAAAAAGATTGAAGATCTGCTCACTAAATTCAGGATCAAAGCCAATCCCGTTATCCTTAACGGCAATGATCAGTTCATTTTCTTTTCGTTCGCTGCTAATTGAGACCCGTGGTGCCCTATCTGGCGCACTAAATTTAATCCCGTTATTGATTAAGTTTAGCAGCACTCGTTGCAACTGCCTGCGGTCTCCAAATACATCACCAAGCCCAGTGGTATCCACTTGTGCGTTTGATTCTTTAATAACTAACTCAAGATCCAGTAAGGTTTCAGCTAACGCATTATCGCCATTAAATGATTTAAATGACTCGCCTTTGCGGTCAATCCGTGAAAAGCTCAGTAATCCTTTAATCAACTTTTGCATTCGCTCTGCAGAGTCCATCATTCGTTTAAGGTAGGAGGTATGTTTTTCACTAAGCCCCTCAGTTGAACATTGGATCCGATCGCCAAACATTTGGATTTTTCTAAGCGGCTCTTGCAAATCATGAGACGCTAAAAAGGCAAAACGCTCCAGTTCTTGATTCGACTCATGTGCTTTTTCAAGTGCTATCGTCAGTAACTGCTCGGCAGTACGGCGCGAAGTGATCTCATTTTCTAAGGCTTCGGTACGCTTGGTGACTTTTTGTTCTAAAATTGCATTGAGCTTTTTATATCGTTCTGATTTAGCCAACACATAATTAACCAAGGTATTACGAAACTTCAATGCACAACTTACTTCGGCTTCCGTCCACGGGTGAGATTTACATTTCACATTCTCAACCCACAGTTTAAATGAGCTACGCGGCATTAAACGGTGGCTACCATCATCCAAAAACTCAATAGATTTTTCAGGCTTCCCCCCCAGTTTTTAGTTTGGATAACTTCCTTTCTAAACCACATGATAAAGTGATTCGCATCCGCAGAAAGTGGCATCATTAACACCCCACTCGCGGTTTTAGCAAACGTCTTAAATGACTCGTTGAGCTCACCTAAACTATGGCAATAAAAAATAGAGTCATCTCCAAGTTGATGCTCAGCAAGCCATTGGTAAATGGTTTCAATATCCGCTTTTGCGGGAGTTTGGCCGTAGCACTCCAAATCATTTTCAACACGCCACGCGACGCCCGTAGCTTTCATCATCTCTTGTAATGCAGCAGATTCGTACCGCAGGCCATCCACAAAAAAGACTTCTTTTGCCATGCGTTCAGTGACAGAAGAGCTTAAGGTCAGTGCATTGGCTTCTGCCATTGCTTCTAAAGACGAAGTTTTTAGAGAAATTAAATAAGATAGCATCAACCCCATATATTGAGCGACTTCACGGACGTTAAATGGAACCACATGCTTTTCATAGTGATGACAGGCAATCAACCCCACAACTTGCCCGCGACAATAATACTAATGGACATGGTTGCCTGAACGCCCATATTGCGTAAATATTGGCAGTGAATGGGCGAAACACTACGTAAAATGCAGGCGCTTAAATCAATTGCCTTATCTTGCGGATAAAGCTGTGAATTTTCACTATCAACATCGGCAAGCAAGCGGATCGGATTCCTTAGATACAGCGCCCTTGCTTGTTTTGGAATATCAGACTCGGGGAAATGTTGATGTAAAAAAGAGTTAAGTCCATTGCGCCTTGCTTCTGCAATCACCTCACCATTATACTCATGGTCAAATTTATACAGCATCACCCTGTCAAACTGCGTTAACTCTCTAATTTCCTCCACAGCCATCTCGAACGAAGCTTGTAAAGAGTGAGAATCAACCATACTAGACAGGGAGTGCTTCATAAGGTATTGCATTGAATGATTGATCTCAGCGCCTTGCACCGTGTTTGGCTCAAGCTCTAAAATGAGCCCAGCTTCGTTTTGACAAGCTACCACGGAGAATTCAACGCATTTTGAATCCTTGGTTTTTATGCTGGCTGTCATCGGATTCAAACGATGGATATCAGAGGAGTTAGCATTACTCACTAACAACTCAAAAAAAGGAGACTCAAAAATCGTTTCAGCATGAGTGTTGACTAAAGCGCTGGGTTCAAGGCCGACGAGTGCTGCAAAGTTTTCACTAAAGTAGCGTAATATTAATGTGTTAGTGTCGAATAGCAATAAATAGCCATGCGGCTGAATTGAACCTGGGATATGAATTGGTTCTTTATGACAGTTGTCTAACGTTGCTTCGAACTTCTCCACCGTTTGTACACCTTTTTCCTTAACTTACCTTGCAGTACCATCCTATCATGGATCCCTACCTAGTATGCAAGCAACAGAGTCATAAGCACTCGGTTCACAAAGCAATTAAATGCGATTAGACTTGTACAATTAGGAAGTAAAAAGTAAGTGTATTATGACAACTACTGTAAAGTGCCCAACCTGCCAGCAGGCTGTTGAATGGTCGGATAAAAGTCCATTTCGCCCGTTTTGCTCAAAACGCTGTCAATTAATTGATTTAGGTGATTGGTCTGACGAATCGAATACGATTTCTACACCAATGAAAAGCGGTGAACTCACGCCTCAAGATGCGGAAAGTCTAATTGAAGATATAGAAGCTATGCTGGCAAAAAACGACGATAGTTTTTTTAAAGAATAAACCAGCGGGCCGATTTCTTCGGCCTTTCTCTCTGTAGCCGCTTGTTTGACAAAACAAATAATTCAAACTCGGCAGCTTTTACTAGCGCTCTATTTCCGTTTGTTCTTGTTCCGCCTTTTGCTCTGTACTTCTTACCTCATTTTGATAGGTTTTAGCAATGTGTCCCGCCCCTTCCAAAATATCGCTCAATTGGATCCGGCAAATTTCCGACAATTTAATTAAGGTACCTAAGCGAAATGAGCTTGTTCCGTTAAGGTAGTCGTCTAATGTGGTGAGACCTATTCCGAGCTTTTGGCTAATGGTTTTTTTAGTATAGCCTTTACGCTTTTTGAGTTCTTTTAGCAGTTCTCGGATCCTAAGTGTCACCTCGTATTCTTCAGGTGTCTGCATGTCTTCCTCAGTGATACCTAGTTACAAACAGCCAACAACAAAAAATACCCTTAGTTACTCTGACGAAAACAAAAGTTATTGGAAAGTTTGTGCGCGTAAATTAAGAATTTTTCAATTCAACACTATTTCAAATTTCAAAGAGTTGTCCGCAGACTTGCAAGATACACTCTCAATCGAAAAATATCACAACGCAAACATGTTATCAACATGTAACTCAAACCAGTACAAGCTGTTGTACTATTTTATACGGTGATTCCGAGAGGTCGATTCTTTATATCAATCTGGAGTACAAGCTCTCATTTTATAAAAAGACGGCGGTGATAGGAAAATGATAAAGCCCTTACCGAGAAGGTCAGGGCTAAGTTAGAGAGACTTAATCTACTTTTTTATGACCTTTGTGGCTACGGCGTGATTTAAGTGCTTGGAGTTTGTCGCGCTGTTCTTCATTCAACACATGGAATACTTTGTGGCGAGTTTCCATTGAAAGCAACGCCCAAGCTTGCTTTTTATCTTGCCCTTTTTCCAGTAAAAGTTGCGCTTGTACCTTATCAAAGGTAGGGGCTGCCATGAGTGCTTTCATTTCTTCACGATAAGCTGAATGTGCTTCTTTCCCGCTTTCCTTTAGCGCTTTTTTGGCAGTTTTGTAATCTGCATAAATTGTCTTAAGTTGGCTTTGCTGCGCTTCTGTTAACTCTAATAACTTCTGGCCTTTATCTGATAGTAGCAACCTTGCTGAGTGTTCAAGCTGCCTGCCCATAGGGCTCGCGTTTGCAGTGAAGCTAAAAGTCGATACGCCAAGTGCTGTAACTAATGCTAAAGTAGATAGTAATTTCATGGTATTGGCTCCTTGTTCGCCATTGCTTTGTCACTTCCAAATTTAGCAAGCGCAAAGAAAAGGAACGTCAGACAGAGGTAAAGTTTTGTCAGTGCTTTGCAAAAAAAAGCAAAGGCAATTTACATAAGGCTTTGAAGTAAGGTGTAATATGCTAGAGCCGAACTATTCAGGCCACCGCCAATCAACAATGCTGGACCAAGTATGACAATGAAACATTCCATTTTACTTATTGATGACGACCAAGAGCTGTGCAGCTTGTTAAAAGAATACTTTACTGCAGAAGGCTTTGAAGTGGCGATGGCCCACACAGGGACTCAAGGTCTACAGCTGGCATTAAAAAAAAATTTCGACCTGATATTATTAGATGTGATGCTTCCCGAAATGGATGGTTTTGAAGTACTAAAAGCGTTACGTGTCCAGAAGATGACACCCGTCATTATGTTAACGGCAAAAGGCGATGACTTTGACCGTATCTTTGGTTTAGAGCTTGGTGCTGACGATTATATTCCAAAACCGTTTAACCACCGCGAACTACTCGCGCGCGTTAAAGCCATTACACGTCGCGTCGATCATTATAAGCAACACAGCCAGGATGATACCTTTACTATCCAACAGCTGCGTTTAGATGTGGCTTCGAGAAGCGCCACTGTCAATGGTGAAGTGCTGTCGCTGACGGGCACCGAATACGAGGTGCTACACTTGCTGGTCAGAACAGCAGGAGAAGTGGTCGACAAGCAGACTATTTCGCGACAAGTATTAGGCCGACCACTTGTGCCTTATGATCGCTCTATCGATATGCATGTCTCTAACGTTCGCAAGAAAATTGCCGCATTAAGTGAGCACACTTATATCAAAACGATCCGCGGCGCTGGCTATATTTTTCTAAAGGCGTAATGAATGAAGCGGTACTTACTTGTTAAGGTTTTTGCCTGGTTTTGGCTCACTATTATTGCCACTATGTTGTTGCTACTCGGGATCAGCATGCTACAACCTGATGTTGTAGAGACTCACCGTATCTCAAAGCCAATGCTGCAAAATCTAAAACACATAGAGCAAGCGTTAGTACGCGCAAGCGAGCGTCCCAATTTTGAGCTGAGTAAGGTAGCCAAATTGCGTAAAAGAAAGGCTCGCAATATCTATTTGAGCCATCGCGATGCCGAAAAAAGCGTTGCCGCCGATCCCAATATAAAAACGCTGAATTTAGATTTACTCAGTTTTACCGAAGATGCTAAACCGGTCGCTATTTTTACGCCCGAGTACAAAGCTTTTGGCCCGCTAGAGCTCACACTCTTGGGTGAAAGTTATCGTCTTTATTTAATTTTTGAAAACCATACACCAAGTGCGCTCATCAAATTAAGAACTCTACCGCTTTGGGTAAAAATCGCGGTCGTGCTAGGCGCTAGCTTGTTACTGTGTTTTTGGTTTACTCGAGATCTATTGTCGCCAATTAAAGAGCTACAAAAAGCTGCTGCAAAACTCTCTCGTGGAGAGCTGTCGAGCAGAGCCAATATAAATACCAAGCGCCAAGACGAGCTCAGTCAACTAGGTCATGATTTTAACTTGATGGCTGATAAATTAGAGTCTTTGGTTAACAATCAAAAACGCTTGCTTGCTGATATATCCCATGAACTACGCTCACCGCTCACCCGTTTGCAAATGGCCACAGGCCTCGCTGCCGGCCATGCCACAGCGCAAAGCCAAAGTTATATCGAGCGCATTGAACGTGAAGCTCAGTTAGTTGAAAATATGCTCAGCGATATTTTGCATTTATCTAAGCTCGAAGCGGATCAAGTGCCAATCGATAAGCAAATAATTAAGCTCAATGAACTGCTCGACCCGATATTGGAAGATGCACTGTTTGAAGCACAACAACTAGGGAAGGACCTTGTCGTCACAGCACTACCCGAGGCAACACTTTATGGCGACCCAATGCTACTTAACCGCGCATTCGAAAACATTATTCGTAACGCGATTAAGTATGCGACTAGCCGTATTAGTGTCGATATTGAAAGTGATGGTAATCAGTTGCGATGCAGTATCAGTGATGATGGTAAAGGCGTAAGTGAAGATATGCTCGACAAGCTTTGTATTCCATTTTTCAGAGTGTCGAGTGCACGCACACCGACCAAAAATCAAATGGGCGGGTTTGGATTGGGTCTTGCCATTGCGCAGCACGCGTTAAAAGTACATGACGCCCATATCGAATTTAGTAATAATATCGGTTTGCAAGTCAGCATTCGAATTCCATTACACAGGTAGCCATGTTTTATAGCCAAAGTCAGCAACTTGAATCACACCTTCCGGAAATTGATGAGCACTGGCAAGGCTGCCAAAAAGGCTTTTTTGATACCCCTCATGGTAGGCTATTTTACGCCTACCACATTCCAGAAAAGGCAACGTTCAGCCTAGTGTTGGTTAATGGTCGTATTGAATCTGCTCATAAATACAGAGAATTGCTGTGGGAGTTTGCGCAAAACAACATAGCGGTATTTACCTATGACCATCCAGGACAAGGCTACTCGCCGCGATTACTTAAAGACAAGCAAGTCGGCTATGTTAGACGCTTTGAAGATTATGCCGCAACGCTGCACTGCTTTATGGATCAAATCGTTGCCAAGCAAAACACCTTACCACTTTTTATATTGGCGCATTCAATGGGTGGCGCCATTACCTGCGACTATTTATCGCTATTTCGGCCTCATAACATTGAGGGAATCTATTTATCAGCCCCGATGCTTGGGATCAATACGACACCCTACCCGGCTTGGTTTGCCGAGGGACTTGCAGGCGCAGCTTGTTTATTTGGGCTAGGTAAGCATTATGCATTGGGACAGGTGCACTACCACAGCAAACCGTTTCAAGATAATGACCTTACTGATTGCCCAATCAGATATGCGCTGTTCAGAGGATTATACGATCAATTTCCCGAGCTACAACTCGGTGGTGTCAGCTTTGCTTGGTTATACACGGCACTACATAAATGCCGCTCGTTTCGAGATAGTAAGCTAGATCTGCCAATCCGTATCGCGACAGCTAGTGAAGACAGCATTGTTGATAATCAGGCACAAAGTCAATTCGCAGCGCATAGAGACAATGTGACACTCACAGAATTTACTGGGAAACACGAACTGCTTTGCGAGCAAGATAACACCCGCAAAGCCGTGCTGGATGACTTTTATGCGTTTGCAGCCGAGCTGCTTAGTGCTAAAGAAACAGGGTCTTGATGGATGAGTACGTCCATCTCACAGTCAAACTCTTCTTTAATGCTAGCAACCACCTCATCGGCGACCTGATGCGCACGCATCAGCGGCATATCATCGTCAAGCTCTAGATGTAGCTGAATAAATTTGATTTTGCCGCCTTGTCTGGTACGCAAATCATGCACTCCGTAAACGTCCTCATGACTCGATGCGATAAGTATGATCTGTGCTTTTTCTTCGTCTGGCAGCTCTTTATCCATCAGGTGTGCAGCACTTTCCTTGGCGATATCCCAACTGTTATAAAGTAAGTACATCGCCACCAAAATACCAAAAATCGGATCGGCGTAACCTACGCCGTAAAAGTTAAGCAATACTGCTAGAAGCACAGCAAGATTTAATAAAATATCGCCCTTATAATGTAACGAGTCGGCCTTAATAGCGATAGACTGCGTGCGCTTAACGACTTGATACTGGACAGCAACTACCAACAAAGTACAAACTATCGCAAATAAACTCACCCACACACCAAACAGAGAATGTGGAATGTGGGTTGGATTGATAATGCGCTCTACACCGTGAAAAGCCAACAAACTCGCAGAGCCGGCAATAAAGGCTGCTTGTCCAAGCCCTGCTAATGCTTCTGCCTTACCGTGACCAAATCGATGATCATCATCCGCTGGACGCAGTGCATAACTCAGTACAAAGAAGTTCATTAAAGAGGCGCTAATATCAAGCAGTGAATCAGTTAAAGAGCCGAGCATAGCGGCGCTACCAGAAGACAGCCAAGCCCAACACTTAGCTGCGATCATCAATCCCACCATTATGATGGTAAAGACACTTGAAAATCTAACCCAAAACTCATAGCTGCGATCCACTGGCACCTCAATTTTTCATGTTATTTAATCTAACGTTTGGATGACTAACCCTCGCAAAATGCCACGGCATCGCGATGCTGTTATATTACAGGGTAATGCTTTGAAATGAAAAACAGATTACGGTTGTATACTTTTTCACAACAGTCGTACTTTAAAAACCGGGTAATGGATTTCGCTCTATCAAGCGCAGCACATGTAAATGTCGACAAGTATCAGCTATACTGCCGGGCAAAATTTAATTGAGGCCTATCATGTTAGATATCGTTTTATACCAACCCGAGATCCCGCCTAATACAGGCAATATTATTCGTTTGTGTGCCAATACAGGATATTCACTACACCTGATAGAGCCGCTAGGATTTGAATGGGATGATAAACGGGTAAGACGTGCAGGCCTTGATTATCACGAGTTTAGCGAAGTAGAGCGCCATCCAAACTTTGAAGCATATTTAGCAAAACGAAGTCCAAAGCGCGTATTTGCTTGCACGACAAAAGGTACCAAGTACCATCATGAAGTTGCCTATGAAGCCGGTGACTGTCTATTGTTTGGCCCTGAAACTCGAGGTTTGCCTGAAGACATTATTTTTTCACTGCCTGAGCCTCAGCGAGTCCGTATCCCAATGCGTCCCGATAGCCGCAGCATGAATCTGTCTAATGCTGTTTCTGTTTTTGTTTACGAGTCTTGGCGACAGCTTGGGTTTGCTGGCGCAAAGTAATAATAGCTCCTATCCCCTGCTGCATAGGAGCAAACTCGAGGCACAAAAAAGGCGCCTTACGACGCCTTGCTAACTTTAATTTACATTAACTATAGGGATTCTTTTAAATTTCAGCGTGGTGCAAAATTGTACCAACAATATCACTGAATTTATTTGCTGGTTTCATCGAGTTTACTGCACGTCCACAGGCTTTCATCATATCAATTAGGTCAAAATAACCGACTGGATGCTGAGTCACTTCATCAATAACAAGTAAGAACTCGAAACCACCTTCTTCCATTGTTTTTAGCACATTGCCAACCACTGTTTGGCTAGTTTGTTTTAAGGTGATTTGACGAAGATCTGATAGTGGGATCATGACATCATTAACGTTTAAATCACGTCTTGTACAGCCACGTCTTTCTGCAATACTCAACACGTAGCGACTGCCAATTCTTGCATTAGAGATCATACCAACAAGCTTCTCTTTGCTATTGACGACAAAGCTTGCTCTGCGGTGTGTTTTGTCCAGCACTAACGTAGCTTCATCTATGCTACTGTTTTCATCAATATGCTGCATTGGTGCCAAATGTAGATTGTGCATTAAGCAATGTGCTGGCGCTTGCTCTAGGTTGTCAGTGTTACAAGCTGGGAAGTTATTTTCAGCAAGTTCATAATTTGCAACAGGTTGAGTTTTCAATACTGTGTAAGTGTTCATAGATCACCTCTATCTTTAAAATTAATTAAGCA
This sequence comes from Pseudoalteromonas piscicida, assembly GCF_002208135.1. Classification (NCBI taxonomy): domain Bacteria; kingdom Pseudomonadati; phylum Pseudomonadota; class Gammaproteobacteria; order Alteromonadales; family Pseudoalteromonadaceae; genus Pseudoalteromonas; species Pseudoalteromonas piscicida. The sequence continues at coordinate 647,122 of NZ_CP021646.1, read as the reverse complement.
CGGAAAAGGACTAAATTAATTTGCGACAGGTGGTGCTCTAATAGACTCGCATACTGAGTTTGAATAAGAATAGGTTGGTTGCGATTGCGCTATGATAAAGCTACTAGCAACCACGAAACGATGAGTTGTTGATACAACGCAATCATCTAAGTCAGGGCTGGAATTCGAATTGTCTAGGTCGACAACGATAGGCGCGATTGAAAGCGTGGTATCACATTTAGCAGCATCTGCCGTTGACACTGTCAACAGACTCAACATACAAAATGTAATCATCCAACGAACTAACCGCATAGTATTCTCACTTCTACTGCCTTACTTTGAGTGTATGGGCAGTTTCTCGTGTTTACAAGTATTATTTCTAGTCTATTTACTAAGCTGCTAAATATATTAAGGTTAATTTTTATACGCACACTCAGGCACTGTGTAGGCTGAGATGAATTGTTACTAATCTTCTGTTTGTAGCGAGCTGTTTCGCGTTATACTAACGCCAACATTTTTGGTATGTGTCTTAAATCAAAAGAATTAAATCACAACACGAGGTGTACAGTGCAACTATCACGCGGTATCGAGTACTTTATTGCCGGCTTTTCTTTGATCACCCAAAAAGGGTTAAAACGTTTTGTATTTATTCCCCTAACAATCAATGTATTGCTATTTGGTGCGTCGCTCTTTTTCCTTTATGACTGGCTGACTCAAGGGTTTAATTATCTCAACGGATTACTACCAGACTGGCTCAGTTGGTTAGAATGGCTGATGTGGCCAATTGCCATCTTAGTGATACTTTTTAGTTATAGTATGATTTTCACGGTGATAACCAACTTTATTGCTGCGCCTTTCAATGGCTTACTCTCCGAAAAAGTAGAACTTTACCTAACCAACCAACAAATCAATGATGATAAGCTCATTGATACCGTAAAAGATGTGCCGAGAATGCTGGGTCGAGAATGGACTAAACTCTGCTACTACCTTCCACGTGCGCTTGGCTTTTTCATCTTACTTTGGATGCTACCTATCGTTGGGCAAATTTTATGGATTATGTTTACGTGTTGGATGTACAGCGTGCAATACAATGACTATCCGTTCGATAACCATAAAATTCATTTCAAGCAAATGAAAGATGATTTGAAGAGTAAGCAAGGGCTGTCTTATGGCTTTGGCTTTGCGGTGTTTGTACTGACCTCAATCCCATTTGTTAATCTCATTGTGATGCCCGTTGCCGTTTGTGGCGCCACTAAATTGTGGGTGGAGAACTATCGTCAGCAATATCGTTAAGCGAATTGAGGTATGACATCGGACTGTAAAAATTCCATGCTCTACTTACGCCTTTCACGCTTAATTAGAATTGGGCAGGTATGCGCCAAATAATATGGATTACGTGGTTGGCAGTTGTGTTAACAGGCTGCCAAGCTATTCAGCGGTTCGATGTAGGTACACGGCCTCAATTTTTGGTCTCTCAACTTCCAGATGGTGAGCTTAAAGAAAAACTTACAGGCTGTTTAGATAAACCAATCATGCGCACACGCTTTTCCATAGGGCATCGCGGTGCGCCACTTTTCTACCCTGAGCACACCAAAGAATCATACATGGCCGCCGCAAAAATGGGAGCAGGCACGCTTGAATGCGATGTGACCTTCACCAAAGACAAGACTCTCGTTTGCCGCCATGCACAATGCGACCTCCATGCAACAACCGATATCTTGTTACAGCCTAAGCTTGCTAGCAAGTGTCGACAACCCTTCACACCAGCCAATCCAGACTCTAGTACACTTGCATCTGCTCAATGCTGCACCTCAGACATTACCTTAGCAGAATTCAAGCAACTTAAAGGCAAAATGGATGGTGTGAATCGTCAAGCGACCACAGTGGCAGAGTTTGTCAGAGGTACTCCCTATTGGCGTACTGATCTTTATGCCAGTTCCGGGACCTTGATGACCCACAGCGAAAGCATTGCTTTATTTAAGCAACTTGGTGTAAATATGAGTCCTGAGTTAAAAGCGCCAGAAGTGCCAATGCCCTTTAATGGGTTAAGCCAAAGTCAGCTCGCGCAAAAAATGTTGGACGAATATACTGAGCACAATGTCCCCCCATCTCAAGTTTTTCCACAATCCTTTTCTTACCAAGATATTCAGTACTGGATAAAACATGCCCCAGAGTTTGCAAACCATGCCGTATTTCTTGATGGTAGAGAAGCTGGCGAACAGTTTGATATTAACAAACCAAGTACTTGGCAACCGTCAATGGAAGACTTAGTCAAAAATAAGGTAAAAATTATCGCCCCACCAATTTGGATGTTAATTAGCGAAGATAAAAACGGCGATATCATTCCGTCGCAGTACGCCCTCGCCGCTAAACGCGCTGGATTAAAAATCATTGCTTGGTCTTTAGAGCGCTCAGGCCCTTTAGCGAACGGCGGCGGTTGGTATTATCAATCTGTAAAAAACGCAGTTAAGCATGATGGCGATATACTTAGGGTGTTGGACATATTGACAAAACAAGTTGGCGTAGTTGCAGTATTTAGCGACTGGCCTGCGACTACCAGCTTTTACGCCAGTTGCATGGGAATTGAGTGATAGGCTAACAAGAGTTTTAGCTTAATGTAGGCAGTAACCCCGCACTAAGCTAAGATTTGCAAATGCCAGAAAGCAAAAAGCCTCGCGATTGCGAGGCTTTTTAAAGGATGGTGCCCAGAGGCGGAATCGAACCACCGACACGAGGATTTTCAATCCTCTGCTCTACCGACTGAGCTATCTGGGCAAATCTTTTTTAGTATCTGAATCCTCAAAGGGATTTTCAATACACTTTCTAAAAACTCTGTCAATTGAGCATTTAGAAATAGTGGCTTTCGCCTAAATAAAGTGGTGCCGACTATCCGAGTCGAACGGATGACCTACTGATTACAAGTCAGTTGCTCTACCAACTGAGCTAAGTCGGCACACTAAATTATGGTGCCCAGAGGCGGAATCGAACCACCGACACGAGGATTTTCAATCCTCTGCTCTACCGACTGAGCTATCTGGGCAAATCTTTTTTAGTATCTGAATCCTAAAGGGATTTTCAATACAACTCCAAGCAGCTCTACCGAATGAGCTATCTGGGCAAATCTTTCAAGTATCTAAATCCTAAAAAACTCAATCAACTGAGCGTTCTAGAAAAAAAAGGCTAACGCCTAAATTAAATGGTGCCGACTATCCGAGTCGAACGGATGACCTACTGATTACAAGTCAGTTGCTCTACCAACTGAGCTAAGTCGGCACACTAATTCGTGTACCATGCAGTTTCTGCACGCACCACATTGCTAATGCAATGATTTTAATTTGGTGCCCAGAGGCGGAATCGAACCACCGACACGAGGATTTTCAATCCTCTGCTCTACCGACTGAGCTATCTGGGCGTGCGGCGTATTAAACGGGTTTTGCGGTTCTAAGTCAACCCTTTTTTTAAATACATTTATCGTTTGCACAGTTTTCAGACAAAGCGGTTAAAATACCGCTTTTTCGATGAAAAAACACGCGACTAGCCATGTTTTACTGCATTTAACGGCTTGTATCTATGAAGCAGGCAAACCACTCTAGGCCTATAACAAGGAAAAAGCCGTCACTTAAGAGAAATATGTGCTGAAAGGAATAAATGGATATGGAGATATGCATTCCATCTTATTCCTATCGCGAAGTTTGGCGATAAGGTTTATCAATCCTGTTTAGAGATTGTCTTTATATTGCGCTTCAAATCTTTGCTGCATAACCAATATCGCTTTTTCTACCGCTTGTTTTGCATTACTTGTATCACCATTTGTTACCGCTAATATCGCGATGTTCTTTTCTGGCAACACTAAGTTGTCTAAATAAAAGGTTCCAGTAAAGCCATTGTGATGAAAGCTATTGTTGTTTGGAGTGAGGATCCAGCCTAAGCCATATTCTGGGCTAACCGGTGTGAGCAGTCGCGTATATGAATTAGCACCAATCAAATTATCGCCACCTCTGGCACCCGCGAGATAAGCACGTAAATAGTGTGACAGATCGGTCAAGGTCGTACTGACTAACCCGGCTGGTCCAACAACATTTGGTAAATCTACCCTGTCGGCTGGTGTTATTGGATGCCATTGCCCTTCTCGCATTTGATGGCCACTCGGCTGTCCTTCAGGATCTCCATAACTGGCAGGCCCAAATCCGATATTTGCCATTCCCAGAGGAATGAATACCTCTTGTTTCACTAACGCCTCCCATGATTGCCCCGTCACTCGCTCCAACATATGCCCTGCAACAACATAACCTGCATTACTATATAGATAGGTTCCGTGAGTCACTTCTGGTTGCGTCGTTAACACCTCTTGAGTCCAGGCATATCTTTGCTCGACCATGCCACGTTTATCTAAATGCCACTTACCTGAATACATGGAATCAAGATCACGCTTTAACCCTGATGTCATCGAAAGCAGTGCAGTTAATGTCACAGACTCAAATTCAGGGTTAATTTTTCCGACTAACTCAGGGAAAACATCACTCACCCGACTGTCAAATCGAATTAATCCCTGCTCAACCAAACGAGCGGCTACCGTTGCCGTCATGGACTTACTGAACGAGCCAATCGACCACTTATCAAGTTTAGTGACCAAAGCTTGGCCTGTGCTCACTCGCACACCGGCAACATCAAGCTCAATCAACTCATCTCCATAAACGATAAATCCGCCAAGGGCTGGCATAGCAAACTCAGCGCGGATTGCTTCCAATTGCTCGCTGAGTAGCCCGTCTCCTACCTTTCCGTAGCGAGGGGGAGTGGCAGTTATGTTTTCGCTAGCGCTATTTTCAATCACAATAGCGTTGTCACTGTTGTTGCAGGCAGTGAGTAAGGCGCAGCCCAGTAGTATAATGAGCCAACCAAACACCAGCCGACTTTGACGTAAAAACATGAGATATCCTTATAAGTATTAGGTTTAGCGAATACTACTTTATAAAAACGTTACGTAAAATTTAATTTTTATTAAATTTTAATGCTTTATATATCGAAGGCTTATTAAAATTATCGAGATAACAATCTGATTATTTTAAGATTTAAAATAATCATCGCATCTCATTGTATTACCACTATTGATTGAAAAACGAGAGGTAAAAACTTGCCGAAGGTGATAGGATTGCTACAACTAGTAAGTATAAATAATTGTTTCGGGATTAAGCATGCCAAATAGCGCGAGTACCAATGCAAATGGACGGATACTTTTTTTATTTATCGCAATACTGACTGTTGGACTATGTAGCGCCGCAGGTGCTTACCTACTGCCAAAACAAACTTCCGCACCTACTGCATCGACCGTGAACCTTAAGCAGCAAGCAACAACAATTGCAGCTCCTCTTGCAAAGGTTGTAACACAGCACGGTTTTGACAATGCCAAGCAGATTATATCCGCGTTATTAGCATCCAACGAACGTTTAGGCGCCTATTTGTATGTCAATACAGGGATGGGACAACCAAACCTAGTTTTTCAACAAAGTGCAGGTGAACAAATCATTGCGTTGAATCGTGAAGAATCTTATAACAAAGACACAATGCAGGTTTACCACATGCCACTGCTACTAGATGAGCAAAACGTTGGTGAACTCATTTTGACCTATACACCTCCCGTTGCTACTACGTCATCAGGTGATCCATTCATTGCCTATATACTGCTCGCAGCCGCTATTCTTAGCGCTTTGATGATTGTTGTGATTGCTGCTCGTAGGCTTTCTGGCGCATCAAGTAACGATACTGAAGAGCTCATCTCAGAAATCAATCATCTAACGATGGATAAAAACTACAAGTCGACGGTGGGTACCTATTATAGTGGCGGCCTAGCTGAGGTTGCTGGAGCGATAAATGCGCTGTTAAAGCAAGTACAATCATCCATAGAATCCGATCAAGCAACGCAAAACGAATTAAAGCAGCTTCAAGAAAGCCTCGAAACCGAAGTACAAGCACGTACTCTGGCGCTAGAAAAAGCGATTTTAAATGCGGAACGTGCGAGCGATGCAAAAACCACTTTCTTAGCCACCATGAGTCACGAGATCCGCACGCCTATGAACGGCGTCATTGGTACCATTGATTTACTGCGTCAAACAGATCTTGACGGTGCTCAACATCGCCTCACCACGATTATTCGCGATTCGGCATTCTCTTTACTTGGTATTCTCGATGATATTCTCGACTTTTCTAAAATTGAGGCGGGTAAATTACGCATAGACAATAGTGCTTTCTCGGTGGCTGAAACCACAGAAGAAGTCGCACGTGTGCTTTCATCAGTAGCGAAAAAACGTAAGTTAGACTTACAGCTGTTTATTGCTCCTGACATTCCAACGAATTTAGTTGGTGACACCGTTCGCGTTAGGCAAGTACTTTATAACCTGTGCAGTAATGCCATTAAATTCACGACTACAGACGACTCAACCCAAGGTTATGTAAAAATCTCCGTTGAAGTTGCACAAAACACCTCAGAGCATTACACCCTACGCTTTACCGTCACTGACAATGGTAAAGGCATGACAAAAGCGCAGCTAAGAGAGATTTTTAATCCATTTATCCAAGCTGAGGGCTCTATCACCCGAGAGTTTGGCGGTACTGGACTTGGTCTCTCTATTTGTAAAAGCCTAATCGAACTCATGTTGGGTAGTATCCATGTTAACTCTGATATTGGCATGGGGAGTGAGTTTGTTGTGGAGCTACCATTTAGTGTTGATGGCAAAGTCAATTACGCAAACAAACAAATGTTAAATGGTCGCACTGTTGCCCTACTCACTCCAAATAGTGAGAGGCGCACTATTTTGAATCGCTACCTCTCATTTATGGGAGCGAACGTGATTATCATCGATGAAAGCGAAATAGCCGAAAACCAACACGAAGACAAACTGATTTGGGTGTTAGACGGTTTAGACGGGATGAATAAGGTCAATGAAGAGCTAAGAACCGTAGTCTATTCACTTGAGAAGAATGAGCAGCAAGTTGTTGTCCTCAGTAAAATGGACGAGGCCGCGCTTAATCATAAAAATATTTTCTACCTCAATGCGTCTCCGTTATGTAAGTCTAGCTTTATGACAGCTATCTTGGTTGCTGCCGGTTTGCATAAACCAAAAGAAATTAAACCTTCACGCACCATCAACGACTTTTTAAGCGTTGATGACGCTAGAGCAACCAACAAACTGGTGTTGTTGGTTGAAGATAACGTATTAAATCAGCAAGTGCTGACCGACCAACTACACTTACTGGGCTTTGGTGTCGAGGTTGCGGAAAATGGTGAGGAAGGTCTAGAACTTTGGAAAAAAGAATACTTTCCAATCGTACTGACTGATTTACATATGCCGAAGATGTCAGGCTACGACATGGTCAAACATATTAGAGACTATGTAGAAACCACAACCGATAACGTTGAACAGCCATACATCATTGCCGTGACAGCCAATGCACTAAAAGGCGAAAGAGAGCGCTGTGAGGCGGGTGGTATGAATGACTATATCACCAAACCAGTAGAGTTAAATGTATTAGAAGCAACACTTAATAAGTGTATAGAAAGCTTACCAAAAGCACAGCAGCCGAGACAAAGTGCTGAGCCCTCGGCTGCCGAGCCAGTAGCCGTTAGCCAAGTACAGGCAGGATCAAAGCAAGAGACTGAGTTAGAGCCTGCTGTTGATGAGGCCATGATTGTAGAACCTGAAATTATTGAAACAGAAACCAGCGAACCTGCACCAGCTATCAATATGGACATGCTAGACAAGTATGTAAACCATGATGAAGCGAAACGAAATCGCTTTTTCAGAATGTATTTGGAACAAAGTAGTCAGCTAACACGAGATGTAAACGGCGCAGTGATCACGATGAGCCAAGAGGAAATCATAGAAGCTTGTCATCAGCTTAAGTCTATCTCTAAAACTATCGGTGCCGAAAAAGTAGCTGAGACAGCCGTAGAGTTTGAGACCTTATGTAAAGAAGGCACGCTTACCACCGATCAGCTTATTCTGATGCGCGATAAATTGGAGCAGGACTTTTTAGCCGCAACAGAGTTTATCCAACAATATTTGAGTCAAGAAGCTTAATAATGTGGGGGCACTCCCCCACAAGTCTTGTCACTACTAGGTTAAAGGCATTTTATCGGCAAGGTAAAGATAAATAAATCGCAGAGTTAACCTACTCCTACACCTGCAATGGATGGTAAAAACCAGCGATAAAAAATATACGTAGGCTGACGATTAGACTGTCCACATATACATAACTGCCCCAAAAGAATGATCCTCTCCTGAATCACTGACCGCATTTTATTCGCTTTCTGACTCCAAACGCTTCCCCTATTAATTCTCACTGAGTATACTGACGCACTTTTTTAAATTAGTTAGTCGTTACATACAACAAACACTAATTGAAATAGGTACTGGCCACCCGTTCAAAAAAAGTACAGGCATGCCTGAGCTCAACAAGTGAATTTCATATTAAGATTTTTACTCGGTGACTCAATGAGCAATGCTAATCTGCATTGAAAAGTGTTCTATTTACTATGCATCGTTTAAACGATGCATGTTAAGTGCATGGCTCATTATTCAGTGTTGATTGAAAAACATTAGATGCAATAACGCATTCTTTATAAAAATGGCCAGATACAACACATTGATTAAATTAGGAAGTACATATGAATTCAGTTCCGAAGGCCGGAGAATTTTTGGGTCACCCTAAAGGCCTCTTCTTATTATTTGGTACCGAAATGTGGGAGCGCTTTGGCTACTACGGTATGCGTGCCATCTTAGTTCTTTATCTTGTAGCACAAGTACAAAATGGTGGCTTCGGTTGGAGTAATGCCGACGCACTAAGCCTTTACGGCACATTTACGATGGCCGTTTATCTCACCCCACTATTTGGTGGTTGGCTTGCAGATAACGTATTAGGTCAGCGCAAAGCCATCATTATTGGTGGTATTTTAATGGCTGCTGGCCATTTTATAATGGGTATTCCTCACAGCGTTGTGGCAGGACAAGAAGTAAACGTCTTCTACCTTGGCTTAGCACTGCTTTGTTTAGGTAATGGCTTATTCAAGCCTAATATCTCAACGATGGTAGGAGATCTATACCAAGAAGGTGATAAACGCCGTGACGGTGCATTTACTATCTTCTATATGGGTATCAACTTAGGTGGTGCATTAGGTCCACTTGTTGCGGGTTATGTGGCAGCAGTAATTAACTGGCAAGCAGGCTTTATCGCGGCGGGTGTTGGTATGATCATTTCTGTGGTGATGCAGCTTATCTTAAGCCAGAAATACCTTGGCGATATCGGTAAAGTACCTTCAGCTAAACTTTCTCAACAGATGTCTGACTCTCTAACAAAAGAGCCGCTTACGAAGAAAGAAAAAGATCGTATTCGTGTTATTTTCACCATGAGTGTTTTCTCAATTATCTTCTGGATGGGTTTCGAGCAGGCTGGTGGTCTGATGAACCTATTCGCAAACGACTATACCAACCGTATGTTTATGGGCTTTGAGATCCCAGCTTCTTGGTTCCAGTCGCTTAACTCTATCTTCATCATTGTATTTGCGCCATTAGTCGCGATGATCTGGTTAAAGCTAGATAACAAAGAGCCGAACTCTCCAGTGAAGTTTGCAATTGGTCTAGTGTTCTTAGCACTTGGTTTCTTAACCATGATGCTTGCGCTTGCAACAGAAGGTGGTGAAGCCGGTGGCACACTTCAGATCAGCATGATTTGGTTAGTATTGTTCTACATGTTCCACACACTTGGTGAACTATGTTTATCACCAATCGGTCTTTCTATGGTAAGTAAACTGGCACCACTACGCTTGGCATCACTGCTAATGGGTATTTGGTTCCTATGTACGGCCATTGCAAACAAACTTGCAGGTCTTGTTGGCTCTTTCATCGGTGAAGGCCAAGAAGCAATGGAAAACGCGATGAGCATCTTCATTGGTTTAGGCGGCGTAGCCTTACTATCTGCTGTATTAATGTATCTATTAAGCAACAAGCTTGTAGATTGGATGCACGGCGCTGAGGGCAAGCACGAACCTCATACGCAAGAACATTACCTTGCGGAAGAGCTAGAAGTATCCGCTGAGAAGCAATAATATTTGCTGTAAACCACGCTAATTTAGCGTGGTTTACCTCTCCCGCAACAGCCTTTCGTAAAGATTTAAATACACTTAGCGTCATTTTCCCTTTCAATTTAGCCGTGTGATAAAAATCCTCCCTCTCATACAACCCATCAACTAAAAATATAAAAACCAAACAAAATCATAGTAATACAAAAACAAAGTTACGAAATATACCGCAAAGCTCCTTGCTATTTTTAGTCAAAATTTAAGCAAAAATAATTTTCGTCACGTCTGTGTCAATTTTGTGTTTTTTACATGGCAGTTGTGCAACTAAATTTACAAAGTCTCCTACTGCTATTTACGGCCTCTAACTTCCCCTTTGCAGTAATTTGATTAATCATCCAGTCATAAATACTAACAAGTCACCCAGTGCTTAATACGGGAGTAAAACAATGAGTGAAGTAAATAATCCACTAGGCCTAGTCGGCATCGAGTTTACAGAATATGCAACACCAGACGCTGATTACATGGATAAAGTATTCACTGACTTTGGATTCTCAAAACTAAAGAAATTTAAAGACAAAGATATCGTTTACTACAACCAGCATGATATTCACTTTCTGTTGAATAACGAGCGTGAAGGCTTCTCAGCACAGTTTGCGAAAAGCCATGGCCCGGCAATTTGTTCTATGGGCTGGCGTGTAGAAAACGCGCAAAAAGCGTTCGACACAGCGGTTGAGCGTGGTGCTAAACCTGCGACCGATTCAACACACAAAGACTTACCATACCCTGCGATTTACGGTATCGGCGACAGCCTTATCTATTTCATCGAAAACTTCGGTGATAAAGGGTCAATCTACGAGCAAGACTTCGTAGACTTAGAAGAGCAAAAGATTGTTGAAGACAAAGGCTTTAAGCGTATCGACCACCTAACAAACAATGTTTACAAAGGGACGATGGAAACTTGGGCTAACTTCTATAAAGACGTATTTGGCTTTACTGAAGTTCGTTACTTTGACATCAAAGGTCAAAAAACGGCGCTACTTTCTTATGCACTTAAGTCACCATGTGGCACCTTCTCTATTCCAATCAACGAAGGTAAAGACGACAACAATAACCAGATCGATGAGTACTTAGATGAGTACAATGGTCCAGGTGTACAGCATTTAGCATTTTTGACTGACGACTTGGTTGGCTCACTAGATAAACTAGACAAGAGCACCATTGCCACCTTAGATATCGTAGATCACTACTACGACACTATCTTTGACCGTGTGCCTTGGGTTAAAGAAGATAAAGAAAAGATCAAACAGCACCAAATCCTAGTAGATAGCCAAAGCGAAGACTGCTACCTACTACAGATCTTTACTAAAAATCTGTTTGGCCCAATCTTCATCGAGATGATCCAGCGTGTTGACGATGGCGGCTTTGGTGAAGGTAACTTCCAAGCGTTATTTGAATCAATTGAACGCGACCAAGAGCGCCGTGGTGTAATCTAAACACACACATCAAATTAATAAAAAAGCAGCTAGCGATAGCTGCTTTTTGTGGTTTATCAAATTGCTATTACGACTTGAGTTTTTCACTTTTGACCATAACTCAAGTTGAAAGCCAAAATTAAAGGAAAGGCAATGTCTCAAATTAATGAAACACACGACATCCAATTAAAAAGTTGGGTAGCTAGTGCGAATGCGACTGGAACTGATTTCCCTATTCAAAACTTACCTTTTGCAGTATTTCGTCGTAAGAACAGTAACGAAGAGTTTCGTGGCGGTGTTGCAATTGGTGATCAAGTACTAGACCTTGGCGCTGTTGTCGACGCTAACCTATTTTCAGGCGACGCAGCAGAGGCCGCTGAAGCCGCAAATGCCCCAGCATTAAATGAATTTATGGGCATGGGTCAGCAGTACTGGTCAGCACTTCGACTAGCCCTGTCTCGTGCATTACGTGAAGGTTCTGAACTGCAATCAAGCCTTGAAGGCGCATTGGTAGCACAGGATGACGTAGAATACGCTTTACCTTGTCACATAGGCGATTACACTGACTTTTATACCTCAATCTACCACGCAACAGCGGTAGGTAGCCTATTCCGTCCTGATAACCCGCTGTTACCAAACTACAAGTGGGTGCCAATCGGTTACCATGGTCGTGCATCGTCTATTGGCGTATCAGGTCAAACTTTCCCTCGCCCGAAAGGCCAGACAAAAGCACCAGATGCCGATACACCGTCATTCGGTCCTTGTAAGCGTCTAGACTACGAACTAGAGCTAGGTATTTACCTAGGTAAAGGTAATGAGCTTGGCGACTCTATCGCAATTAAAGACGCTGAAGATCACGTTTTTGGTTTTTGTTTATTCAATGACTGGTCTGCACGTGACTTACAAGCTTGGGAATATCAACCATTAGGTCCGTTCCTTGCGAAAAACTTTGCGTCAACGGTTTCTCCTTGGGTTGTAACCACAGAAGCACTTGCACCCTACCGTACTCACTGGCATCGCGATGAAAGCGATCCACAACCGCTGGAATACTTAGAATCAACGCAAAACCGCGAGTCTGGTGCTATTGATATTCGCATGGATGTCTTACTAGAGACTGAAAAAATGCGTAGCGAAGGCGCTAAGCCTAGCAAACTGTCTGAATCCAGCTTCAAGCATAGTTATTGGACGGTTGCGCAAATGGTTACGCACCACACTGTGAATGGCTGTAACTTCCTACCGGGTGATATGCTGGGCTCGGGCACACAATCAGGTCCTGAGCATGTAGAAGCGGGTTCATTACTGGAACTATCACGCGGCGGCAAAGAAACTATCACTCTAGAGAACGGCGAAGAGCGTAAGTTCCTAGAAGATGGCGATAAAGTCATTATGCGCGGTTGGTGTGAAGCCCAAGGCTATAACCGTATCGGTTTTGGCTGTGTTGAAGGCACTGTACTTCCAGCAAAATAATCGCAATTAATTGTGAGTTAATCGCAATTTTATTTACTTTTAAATCAAAGGCATGATGATTTCATGCCTTTTTTTAGTTCTAAAAACTGGAAATTTGACTAAAAATTGTTAGAGTGTAGCGCTGATTTAAATCTGGGGTTGAATGTTGCAAGTACTCAAGCGCCTATATCTAAAGCTGTTTAAGCCGACTCAATTAATTGTTCGTCAAGACGCAACTGTCAAGATGCTAAAATTGCCATCTTGGGTTCAAGCTTGCTCGATTTTGATTTTGCTTGCTGTCGCTATTTGGATAGCCAATGCCTCACTTAAATTACAAGAAAATGGTGATAAGCTCACTAAAGAGCAACAAAACTTAGCGCAGCTACAAGCCAAGTGGCAAACAGAAAAGTCACAACTTCAAGCACAATTAGCGCAGCAAAAAGGCATGCTTGACCAACTGTCACAGCAGCACAGTGTGCTTGAGTCTCTGGTTGACTCGACCCAAACAACTGACGACAGCGCAGTGGAAGGTGAGCTAGAAGAAACACCGACAGACATCGACGGCGCTCAACCGAGTACCACAACCGAATTTGCTCCCCAAGCCAGTCTCCTACTCATCCAACAACGACAGCTCAGCGAACAACTTGGACAATCGTTCGGCGCTGAAATTGCGGCGATGCAAGAATCAATCGACAGTGCGGGATTACAATTATCATCTGACTTCTCAGAAGCCCAAGGTGGTCCCTACTTCCAAGCCGACTTAGAATTGGTAGAAGCCAGCTTTATTAATGCCATTGACCAATACGCAGTTTATGCACAGTTATCGACTATGATCGGACAACTGCCAGATACATTGCCTGTCGCTCAGGAAAAATATTATGTCTCCAGCGCTTTTGGTTTTCGTAAAGACCCAATCACTGGCCGCCGTGCCTATCATAAAGGTATCGATCTCGCAGGCTGGCACAAAACACAGATCGTAGCTCCAGCTTCTGGCACTGTTAAGCGAGCGGGGAAAAATGGCGGCTATGGCAACTTTATCGAAATTGAGCATGCCAATAATATCACCACACGCTATGGTCATCTTCACACCATCAAAGTGAAAGCGGGTCAACAAATCAATAAAGGTGATGTAATTGCATTAATGGGCAGCACAGGAAGAAGTACGGCGACACACTTGCACTATGAAGTGATTCAAGGTAAAAAACACCTAAACCCAATTAAAATCGCTCGCGCATTCAATAAGTAACATATAATTGCAATTGCGCTGCGGTAGCGAGGCATTCGTGTTTAACTCTTTCAAAAACCAACGAAATGACGTTCCGGCCATTATTGCTCAAAGCACTAGAATCACCGGCGATATTGTCTGCGAAGGTGAACTGCAATTAGATGGTACTGTCCATGGCAACCTCGATATAGAAAAGCTGATCATCGGCAGTAAAGGTCTAGTACAAGGTCATATTCAAGCCAATGAACTGACGATATTAGGCCGTGTGGAAGGTGATATTCAAGCCAAACAAGTCACGCTGCTCCCTAGCGCTCAAGTGCTTGGCAACATCGAACACGAAACCTTAACGATTGAAGCTGGTGCGCATGTTGATGGCAAGCTAACACACCGTAACGAGCGAGCCAATAACGTCACACCAATCGATTCTGCTGACGATCAAACCATAAATCATTAAGATCTTTTCGCGCTGATATACATGTTAATGTCGGCGTGAAATACCTTCTCTCCCGCAGTATTAAAAACTTCCACCGGAACAACTAGCTCTTCTTTATCTTGCCATGGTCGCGGGTATTCTATTTGCGCCACGGCATGCAGATCGGTCTCGGCTTTAGCTAAATATTGCACGGACATTCCCTTTGGGATCCAGCGATGGGTTTTATGGTCGATGGTTGCGTCCGTCATAACTCCGGCACACAACTCCGCAAGATTACACTGTGCAATCGCGTGAACTGTACCTATGTGGTTATGAATAGCTTTACGGTTACGAATAGTCGCCCTACAAACGCCGGGCTTCAATTGCGTGATTTTTGGCTTGATGGTGCCAAAATAAGGGGCCTTACGACATACCGCCTTACTAAACATCCATTTGCCAAATGGCAACCAACTTATCCTTTTATAAATTTTTAAAAGTGGTGCAGACATAAGATTCATCTAAAATAATTTTGCTTAAAATTAACACATCTGACCAGTTAATCAACCGCCTACAATTATCAGCGAATAAAATATCTTAAAAATTTGCTAAATCGGCGCTTTGTCCTGTCTTTTCTCATTCTCCACAATACAATAACGGCCAAAAGGAGACGCCATGACCCAATCAAATTCGAAAGCACTGATTTTTATTCTCGCTTTACTTGTTATCTTTTGCCCGTTAGGTATCGATCTCTATCTGCCTGCATTTGTGGATATGCAGACCAGCCTTCAAGTATCGGAAAGCCAAATTCAGCAAACCGTGAGTATTTATATGTTAGCTGTGGGTCTTGGACAATTGATAGCGGGTCCGCTTGCGGATAAATATGGCCGTAAGCCGGTTGCACTGGTTGGAATAATTTTGTTTGCGCTTGGTGCCGCGATGGCAAGCACTGTCTCCACTTGGCCACTCATGATGGTAGCTCGAGTGCTACAAGGTCTGGGCGCTTGCGCCACTTTCGTCAGCGCTTTTGCTATTGTTCGTGATAGCTTTGGACACAAAGGCAGTGGCCAAATGATCACTTACCTCAATGGTATTGTATGTTTTATCCCAGCATTAGCGCCTATTTTAGGTGCGTGGTTAACCGTCGAGTTTGGCTGGCAGAGTAATTTTAGCTTTTTGTTTGGCTTTGCCGTTGTTGGCCTCGTTTTGGTTTCTCTTATCTATAAAGAGACTCGCCCCGAAGATACGCATTACAGTGGTCATATCCTAGATTTGAGACGTTTTAAGCCGATGCTCAGTAGCTCGACTTTCATATACAATGCCGCCTTAGCTATGCTTGGTATGGCTGCAATGCTGGTATTTGTGATTTCGGCTCCGGGGTGGATCATGGCAAAAATGGGCGGCAGTGTTTCCGACTTCACATTTTGGTTTACTGGCAATGCGGTGCTGAGTATTGTCGCAAGTTTTATTGCTCCCCACTTCATCAAGCGTAATAGCCAGAAGTCACTCACCTTTGGCCTCGCTGTTTTTAGCTTTAGCGGCCTGTTGTTACTAGCTTTGCCACAAACTGAAATAGCGCACTTTGTACTGCCTATGTATATGGCATCAGTCGGCTTTGCATTTACGATTGGAGCCGCGGCTGGTAAAGCGTTATCTGGGTTTGCTAAACAAGCTGGGACGGCTTCAGCGCTGATTGGGGTACTACAGATGAGTGGCGCAGGGATACTTGCAACCATGACACAACCATTAGCATTGGATGCCCCAATGCAACTCGCGTTGCACTTATTACTCGCACTACCTTTCTTGCTATTGCTGGCTACGAAGCACCGTCACCAGCTTCACAGTGCAGCTTAATTAGAATTTATATAATAGCAATTATCAGTACAGTTCCTTTATTAATAACTACGGTGTATGGTTAGACGTCCTGTCATAACCATACATTATATCAAAGTAATTAAATATTCTTATTAACTCCACAAAACTGTATAATTTACTCTTTACGAGTTCTTGTTATTGGTTATATGCTAACCACCGTTAAGAAGTTGTTAGTTTTTATTAACAACAATATTCACGCAATGTAACTGAGAAAATAACAATGAAATTAAACAAGTTAACTGGGGCACTACTCATCGCTGGCGCTTGCGCTATGTCACAAGCACAGGCATCTGACGATCGATACATCATTCAGGTCGACAATTCGAAAAAAGGCGTCGTAAAAGCACTTGCTAAAAAGCTTGGCGCTGAGCTGCACGTTGATGGCGATGGCTTCTTCGCTGCAACTTTTACAGGCAAAGATCTTAGTCAAGTAAAGGGCTTATTAAACAACCCACACATCAAACTCGTTGAAGCAGACCAAAAGCGTTACCCACTGGGGATTTATAACGACGACGCAGGTAACCCAATGCAGCAACAGGTTACGCCTTATGCAGTTTACCAATCACAAGCTGATCAACTTACTTTCGATGCCAATGCAGGCATGAAAGTATGTGTGATTGACTCAGGTCTTGACCAATCAAACCCTGATTTCATTTGGGGTAATATCACTGGTGATAATGACAGCGGCACAGGTAATTGGTATGAAAATGGTGGCCCACACGGCACACACGTAGCCGGTACTATCGGTGCTGCTGACAATAATATTGGTGTTATCGGCATGGCACCTGGCGTGCCAATGCACATAATTAAAGTATTTAATGCAGAAGGCTGGGGCTACTCTTCTGACCTTGCTCATGCAGCAAACCTATGCTCACAAGCCGGTGCAAACATCATCAATATGAGTTTGGGCGGTGGTGGCTCAAACAATACAGAGTCAAACGCATTTGAAAACTTCCGTAATGCGGGTGGCCTAGTGGTTGCAGCAGCTGGTAACGATGGCAACAATGTTCGTTCATACCCTGCAGGCTATCCTTCAGTAATGATGATCGGCGCAAACGATGCGGATAATCAAATTGCAGACTTTTCTCAGTATCCAAGCTGTACTTCTGGTCGTGGAAAACGCGCGACTAACGACGAGCACATTTGTGTAGAGGTAACTGCAGGTGGTGTTGATACACTTTCAACTTATCCAGCAGACATGGCTACTTCTTCAAGCATGACCGCTGACGGTGCGGCGTTTGCAAGTTCAGCAATGGAAAACAGTGGTAACGCTTCAGGCTCGCTTTACTTTATGGGTACAGCTGAAGCAACCGATGGCGCTGCAAACGGTAAGGTGTGTTTAATTGACCGTGGTAATGTTTCATTCCACGATAAAGTAGCAAACTGTGAAGCATCTGGTGGTATCGGCGCGATTATCGTAAATAATGAAGCAGGCATGCTATACGGCACTTTAGGTGATACTAACAGCACATCAATCCCAGCGGTTGGCGCTGCATTTGAAGATCGCACAGCGTTGATGGCCGCTACAAACGCGAACATCAGCATTGGTACGAGTGATTATGGCTTAATGAGCGGCACATCAATGGCAACTCCTGCTGTTGCAGGTCTTGCAGCATTGGTATGGTCTAACCACCCAGAGTGTACTGGTGAAGAAATCCGTAGTGCATTAAAAGCAACCGCAGCAGATGCTGGCGCTGCAGGTAAAGACGTGTACTTTGGTTACGGTATCGTTAAAGCAGCAGATGCGAGCGCTTACTTAACAGCTAATGGTTGTGCTGGCGGTGGTACAGGTTCAGGTGGCGGTGATAACACAACAAGCGTTGAGCTTTCAGCTTCAGGTTATAAGCAAAAAGGTAACAGTTATGTTGACTTAAGCTGGAACGGTGCAAGCACGTCACAAGTCGATATTTATCGTAACGGTAGTAAAATTGTCACAACTAGCAATGATAATAGTCATACAGACAGCATCAGTGTTAAAGGCGGCGGTACATACGGCTACCAAGTGTGCGAACAAGGTAGCACTGCGACCTGTTCAGCAACACAAACTGTTGTGTTTTAACTCCCAACCAACCAATTCAAGAATGCCGGTCTTTTAATCGGCATTTTTTTATTCTACTACTCCCCCCATCTTTTGTTGAGAGCTTGTTCGGCTACCTCTCTTAAGATCTGGATAAAGCGGGTAAGCCTATGACCATAGAGATTTGTTCATTTCCATTTCACTTCTACACTCTATAATGGAGTTGGACAGTCACAGAAGGAGTTCATGAAATGAGTACATCGGGTTATACCCCACCTAAAGTTTGGCAGTGGCCATGGCAAAGTGGCGATGGTAGTAAATTCGCGAATATCAACCGCCCTACTGCAGGCGCAAGATTCGAAAAGTCCCTACCGCAAGGCAAACACCCGTTACAACTCTACTCCCTCGCGACCCCAAACGGCGTGAAAGTGACTATCTTGCTAGAAGAGCTTCTAGCAGCCGGGGTAAAAGAAGCTGAATACGATGCCTTTTTAATTAATATCATGGAAGGTGAGCAATTTAGCTCAGGGTTTGTTGCACTTAATCCAAATTCTAAGATCCCGCGCTATTAGATACCAGCACCAATGAACCAACCAAAATCTTTGAATCTGGCTCAATTTTGCTTTATTTAGCTGAAAAGTTCCAAAAGTTCATTCCTCAAGATCCCACAAAACGCACGGAATGCCTCAACTGGTTATTTTGGCAAATGGGGGCTGCGCCACTACTTGGTGGTGGATTTGGTCACTTCTATGCCTACGCACCAGAGCACTACGAATATCCAATCAACCGCTACACGATGGAAGTGAAGCGCCAACTGGATTTACTGAATCAACACCTAGCCACGAGAGATTATATTTGTGGCGATGAATACACTATCGCTGATATGGCAATCTGGCCGTGGTATGGCGTGCTAGCCCAAGGACACCTATATGACGCGGCAGAGTTTTTAGACGTCAATGGATATGAACACGTGATCCGCTGGGCTGGACTCATCGCCTCAAGAGAAGCGGTCAAACGCGGAAAAATGGTAAATAAAACATGGGGAGAACCTCATGAGCAGCTTCATGAAAGACACGACGCCAGCGACTTTGATACCAGCATCCAAGACAAACTAGAGCCGTAACCTTACCTTGGTTTAATTCTTGGTTTAATAAGGGTTAGCTTTAACTTTCGGGTTTGATTAATTAGATTTAATCAAACCCGATTGTCTGTATGTCAGAAAAGAATGGTGTTAGCACTTTGATCAGCATTTTCTTATTAGAACATAGAACACACCTGCATTAGAATTTACCCAAAGATATGAAATCCACTTTGTAATCTTCCGACGATAGCGACTAAACCGCTTCCCATTATCACACCTATAAGAAGCGTTCCGAAAATAAGACATACATAGAGTAATGTCCAAGCACTGGAAGATTTTGACCCCGCCTGTTCCTCTGAAATATTGTCGGAACATCGGTAGATTCTACGCAAACTTCTTTCCACCCCAAAAACGGTGCCGCCGATCAAGCCAAAAAGCAGTGCGACCGCGAAAGTAATAACCCAATACTCTGCATTCTCAAAACCATCCCATAAAAGAATTGCGCCGTTGATCCAAGCTAAACCAGTACAACCCCACGAGGCAAGTAGATAGATTGTCAGCATACGTGTCATTGATTACCTACTTCGGAGAAGCGACTATTGAAAATAGTCTATCAGTTCTAATGATTGCTGTTCAGTTTTATATGCTTCAATATCGTAAAACTTCACAACGTTTTCGTCAGAAAAAATAGCTAACAAAGCAAGACTGTTATCTCTTGATAGCTTATTAAGAATTAACCGAGATGTTTCTAGTTCTGGACATTTCACCTAAATTATCTTTGAAACAACGCCCCGCTCACCCGCACGTACTGCGAAGAGCGTTTTTGTGTAAAATGGCGCGCAGCGACATACAAAAACGAGCGTAGCAGTATGTGTCGGCGTGCAGCGGTTTGTTAAATTTATTTTGCAACGAAGTACCTCACCTTCGCCCTTCCAAATTCAGGAGTAACAACAGCGACCCCCGAACGAATACCTATGTAGTAGCTTTTCTTGTATTGAACGATAGATGTAGGGTAGAGGCTACCCCAAAAAGCATTGAAAACTACAATTTCAAAATCGGTATCCGGGGTAAATTCCATCAGGCTTGAATGACCAGCAATTACAATTTTCTTGGCACCTCGCCAGGAATCCTCAATAGTGATTGCTTCAGGAGCATCGGGCAATAATGTAATCTGTATGGGTGTAGATGGATTTCTATAATCCCTAATTACGTGTATAGCTCCCCCGCTAAAACTCATATGTGCCAAACCAGAGATAATGTAAAGATCTCCATTTATGGGGACGAGAGCCCGAATATTAGCACTGAAAAAAGGTTTTTCATTTTGCTTATATTCATTCAGGTACAAGCCGCCTCCAAATTCTCCGTGATCAATACCTACATACTTAACTGTACCTGCATCAAACACCAAGTTCGTCTGTTCTTCATCGTCGCTACTTATTACCAACGACTCATCTAGTGCTACATGGCGCGAAGGAAAGCTTCTATTCGCTAGCGACCATTCCTCAGAACCAACTTCTGGAACTTCGCTTTCTATGTAACCACGCTTACTCATCTCATCAGATATTTCATCCGCTATACCCGAAGAGCTTAAGATACTCAAAAGTATGAATGTCACTATTGATTTCAAATCTGGCTCCCTGAATTTAACGTCCCGCATAAGTGGCGGATAACAGTTGGCTAAACTCAGCGAAGAATGAGCGCCAGCCAACTGTTAGGCGTCCATTTTTAATGCGTTTGTTAGGTGAATCAATCACCGTAGAACACCAAATTACTTTCTTGTTTTAATGCTAATTTCGCTGATTTAACTAACATGTCCAATGTATTCAAAAGCTCATTTTTGTTTAATGACGCTAACCCATCATGAATAGTTTCATATCGGATGGTTTCTTTAGACATTAAACTTAAAGTTTCTCTAGCGAACGCAATTGTATTTAACAGACGGCGACAATCTTCTAGTTCGTATTCTGTTCGTCCATATTCATCAAAAGTCTGCGCGCCAACGTTAATTAGTGGCAATAAATACTCTTGAATTTCAAATGAAGGAAAATGCCAATGACTTGGACTTTCTTCAATATTAGCAACTTTCCACGAAATCAAAGATTCACCTAACATTTTAATAGTGCGCAAATCGCGCATATTTCTGATTTGCAATCGCGCACTTTTATGATTGGTTTAGTTTTAACAAAATTGATAACTCATGGCCAACATTATTAAAAGTTCAAGTTACGATTTTTTGAGAAAGATAAAAATGCGCAACTTTCGCAATTTCTTGAATATGGGGGAAATAGCTCTACTTGTTAATTCTAGTTTTCCTCTCAAAGCAGCAAATTTGCCTGCAAGCACCAAACAACACTATCAGCACCGTTTTCCTCCCTCATCACACCCGAAAGTAAATTGCCAATGAGTCATTTCAACGCATGGATGCGTGAAAAGCTGTGACAGGGACTGGGATGTCCCTTACACAGCGGTGACGTTCATATTGGCAATTTACTTGAGGAGTCAGTGTGATGTTGGGAGTGCCCTTTCTTTTGCTACCTTTTCTTTGGGCAAGCAAAGAAAAGATAGTCGTAGCCCATGGATGGGCGTCGAAATCCGTCAGGAGGACATATTAGCCTTACCCTCCATGGCTCGTATCAAAGCGCATCCATGCGCCTCTCGTTCATTCTTTTTAAACGACGCGATCGAGCGAACCAAGAAAACGTCGCCCCAGCATCACACTCAATCCTCAAACCCTAAGCCGATATATAATACCAATTGCACTAAGTCTCCAATCAATTTGAAGGGTGAAATACCATATTAGCGTCGTTAAAAATTTCTCATTTAGAACAACTAAATAGCAAAATTTTTGCCTAGCTACTAAAGCTATTTCTCCGCTTCAAATTGCTCATTTACCTAATGCAATTGGTATCGCAACCGTCTTGTAAGGCACGTCCTTGTGCATGACAAGACTTGGCCGACATCCTGTCGGCACATTGCATATCGAATTATGCTTTTCGGGTGTGATGGAGGGGGAATAAGTTGCTTTCAAGATCTTCTACGGCTTTTATGATTAAGTTGCTTACAAGCACCACAAAAACGATCCGAGTGAGCACCTAATTAACAGTCTAAATCGTTTTGTGGGAGGTGGTTCACCCGCCGAGAAGTTATGCTTTTCTAGTGTGGTATTGACCGTGCGTCCTGGTTTTTCTTTTAAAAGCAGCTAAGTCGCTTACAAGCACCACAAGAATTTATCAGCGCCTTGTGTCTCCCTCATCACACCCGAAAGTAAATTGCCAATGAGTCATTTCAACGCATGGATGCGTGAAAAGCGGTGACAGGGCCAAGGATGGCCCTTACACAGCGGTGACGTTCATATTGGCAATTTGCTTGAGGAGTCAGTGTGATGTTGGGAGTGCCCTTTCTTTTGCTTACTTGTTCTTTGGGCATCAAAGAAAAGTATGTCGTAGCCCATGGATGGGCGTCGAAATCAGTCAGGAGGACAACAAACCAACACAGCGAGATTCCAAAGATTGCTATCCTTTTTCTGCTTTTCTTTTCGGCTATGTGTTAACCCCTAGCGACTTTGTCGATTGAGGTTATTTTGAGCATAATGATTCAATACCTCCCAAAACAAAATCTTAACAATTCAGTGATGTAGATTTCGCCAGAACCCTGTATTATAAGCCTGTTAAAAGCTTAGGAACGGGTGCGCCTGTACGTGAAGCGAATGGATACTAAAATCAATAACTGTGCTTATGGAACTTTTTGCGCGAATGGAATGATATTATGATCAAGAAAACCGCCATCATCATTGCAATATTGGCTGCTATTAGCGGCTGTAAATCGCTGGTTTATAAAGGTAATAAACTTTACGAAGCGGGAATGTACCGCCAAGCTGCTGAGTATTATTCACAAGCACTCGTGGAAGATCCTGAGGATCTTGAAGCGAAACAAGGTTTAACACTGGCGCGAGATAAGCTGATAGATAAAGGTCTTATCGATGTCCGTATGCTGCGCTTAGCAAATAACTACACCGCCGCTGCAACTAGGCTAGAAGAAATCGTAGAGAACCAAGCACAATGGCAAATGAAGCCGACTGGCGCGATGGCAAACACCCAAAGAGAAGAACTGGATTACGCGAGGCAATGGCTACTCGATGAAGCCCGTTCACTTTCAAACACGCCCTACCCCGACAAGTTTAAGCTGTTTGAACATAACTATCGCCATCTGATCAGCAATGCACAATTAGCAAGCGCCATGAGCACCCACTATGACACGCTAAGAACGCAAGCGCAGAAAAAGTGTGATGAACTTGCAGGACAGGTCAGCGGGCAGCGCTTCTATTTAAAAAGTTTCACGGAAAAATACTGTTTAGCGTGGCAAACTCCAAAACGTTTACGTGTAGATAACCAAGATAAAAGTCGTTATTTTGCGATGAACATACGAGATCGTGTCGATATTGGCTTGCGCTTTGGCAACTCAATCAGAGGACAATATGGCGCATTTATCTCAAGCCTAAATACGGCATTTAATAATAGCCTCTGGTTTGATAGTGATGGCAGTCAACAGCTTTCATTAGAGTTATATGCAGATGCAGACTATTACCGCACTAGCAATCAATATATTCAACGTAAGCATTATCAACAGGAAGTTGAACGACCAGACCCAAATAACTCAGATAAGACGCACACTGTAGAAGTCACAAGAGAGTTCACTTACCCGGTGACCATCTACGATGAGAAATTTGATATCAACGTTAATTATGAGGCGAGTTTAGCCCATCGTTATATCAAAGGTAGTGCAAGCGATAGTAAGCATAATAAAACCCGTGCGCATCAGGCTGATTTTGAGCAACTTGATATCACCCCGCTGTCTCCCGACTTTCTCAATCTTTCACAGTTAACAGAAAAGACCTTTGACGAATTACTCAAAAAATTCTCTCAAGATCTTACACTAACTTGGAAGCAAAATTACTGTGGGCAGGCACTTGGCACCGATAAAGGCGAAAATATTCTGCGCTGTGCCAAGCTTGAGCCCGAGCATGACTATATCAACCGTTGGTTTGACCAGCACTTTGGGATCAAGTACTCAGAAATGACGACTTTATACGGTATTTGAGGCTCAGAATGAGTTTTGAAACTCGCCAAAAAGCCGAAAAATGATTATATTGTGCCAACTTTATTTGTATTAGGAATTAAGCTATGCCAAAGGCAAGTGAAATAAAAAAACATGCCGCGATCGAGTATAACGGCCGCGTAATGATTGTTCGTGACATTGAGCGCTCAGTACCACAAGGTCGCGCTGGTGGTAGCCTATACCGTATGCGTATGTACGATGTAGTAGATAACTCTAAAGTAGATGAGACTTTTAAAGCGGAAGAGATGCTGACACTTGCAGATCTTAACCGTCGCCCTGCAATGCTTTCATATGTAGATGGTGATGAATATGTGTTTATGGATGATGAAGACTACACGCCATACCATCTAAATAAAGAGTCTATTGCTGAGCAATTATTGTTTATCGATGAATCAACTAAAGGTTTATCTATCGTCGTGGTTCAGGGCATGCCTGTTTCTATCGACTTACCTTCAAGCGTAGAGCTTGTGATTGAAGATACCTCTCCTTCAATCAAGGGCGCATCTGCTAGCGCTAGAACAAAGCCTGCGACATTAACGACTGGCCTTGTTGTTCAAGTTCCTGAGCATATTTCAAGCGGTGACAAAATTAAGATCAACACTGCTGAATCTAAGTTCATGGGCCGTGCAGAATAAGTCCATTGCACTTTTGATAGCGAGCCGTAGTGCTCGCTATCGTCTAAAAATCCCCAAACTTTCTTTGCAGTAGTCGCTTTCTATAATTTTGGCCTTACTCTTAAAAATCGCGCAAAACGCGGTTTACCAAACTTAGTATATCCTTGGTATCGATAGGTAATTTGACTACCAATCGGTGGTGGTGATGCGCGCTCTTCGTCGCTAAACCCCGAGCCAATTTTAAACTCCATACCTTGTTCATCTCTCACCAGTAGCGATCCCATCATCCCTTGGTACTTTCCCTTACCGGGTAAATGCTTAATCACGATGGCTTCGTCGTCAAGATACGGCTTGTATTTTAATACGTTGGTTGTTCTTCCATCTTCGTGCTTGGCATTTTTAGCATGCAAAATAACCCCTTCACCGCCTCGCTTTAAGACAGCATGATAATAATCGTTTAACGCCTTAACGGAGCCAAATGATAGCTGCTTGACGGGTTTAATGTGCGATAACTCAATATGGCTTAGTAGGCTTAAGTAACGCTCATGACGTTTGGAGAATATCTCTGCAGAATTTGGCGCGTCAAATACATAATAAGTCACTTGACGCCAGTGCTCATTGTTAGGCAAATGGCGCCTCGCAATCGCGCTCACAAAAGCGAAGTTATTGTACCCAGCCCACAACTCGCCGTCTAACCATGTCTCAGGTAGCCCTTGCGTAAACCAGTCAGGCGCCTTAATTAAATGACCGCCACGCGTACGCAGCTGTGAGCCATCCCAAATGGCCCTAACACCATCAAATTTTTCACTAACAAGGTAATTAGAAATATCTTCGTCGCCTTGATATACGGAAGCAAGCTGGATTTTTGTGTGGGTTTCATTCCCATAAAGGAAATTGGAAAAACACAGTAGTAGACATAATAAGCATGGTAAATATCGCATAGCATAATCCTTTGCAGTGGATAGTTAATACCAGCGACTTGGACTAACACCAGTTGGCAGGAGCTGAGCCCAAGTTATTTAAGTTCACCGATATTAAAAATTAACAAATTTCACACTTAAAGATTACACAAGAATCAACGTTTGTAAAATCGAACAAGCTTTGACTAACAGTCCCCTGTTTATACCAATTGGCATTACCTTTCAGGGCACAGCCATTGAAAGACAGCTTCTAGATCAGTAAATGAATGATCGGCAAGACTTAAATCTTGTTTATTAGAGTGCATATTTGGCACGACAACCGCGGTTAACCCCGCTTCTTTGGCCGAAGTTAACCCTGTGCAGGTGTCTTCTATTGCCACGGCTTCGTGTGGCGCAATGTCTAGCGCGGCGAGCGCTTTGCGATAAGGTTCTGGATGAGGCTTTGGCTGTTCGACATCATCTTTGCACACAATAACAGAGAATAACTCTAATAACTGATAATGCCGTAAAACTGGAAGTGCTTCTGCTCTACTACTTCCTGTCACGAGTGCAATTGGACAGCGCTTTGAGGTTAGTTCAACCACTTGCGTTGCAAAATACATTAATCTGGGGAGTACTTCAGCGGCAGTTGAGACAAAGACGACATTTTTTTCATCACATAAATCGCGAGCAGAAGACGCAAGTTGGTGTCTTTCTTTCAGTATACGCGCGGCTTCGAGTGTTGGCACACCCGAGAATTCATCACAAAAGTCATGCTCCGTATAATCAATTTGATACGGGGCTAACACCTTCATCCAACTTTGATAATGGAGTGCTTCTGAATCAACTAATGTACCGTCAAAGTCAAATAAAACAGCCTGAAAACGCATTTACACTCCTTAATTTGGTTGTATTAATTAACCGTTGATCCCTGCAGGTGGCTCAGCGGTGGCTTCTTCACCGCTATCAACTTCAACTAATGTATAGCCTCGCTGCTGTCTAATCACTTTTAAAATTGGCTTATCGAAAGCTGACTTTAGCCTATCTGCGTCCGCTTGTAACTCTTCCAACGTACGCCCAAATGGTGCAGCACCTGTTTCAGACCAATTCGTTACCTTACCATTTAAGTTATATTCCACTTCATGGATTTGATATAAAGCCGCTTCGTCTTTTGTTGCTTCACAATATATCACTCGATAATTCCAAAAACCTGACATATTCACTCCTAACATAAAAATTTCATTAAAAAGCCCGCTTAATGCGGGCTTTAGTTACGCTATTATAGTCACTGTAGCGTGAATTAGAAGAATTTCACTTTGAATTCAGCACCAATGAAGCGATCTTGGTTCAACATACCGGTATTGTTATTGAAATCTACACCACCAATAACTACCTGCTCGTCGAATAGGTTGCGAACAAATGCCGATACTTCGTATTCGTTGTCACCAGAGAACCACAAATAGCCTGAACGAATACCAGTTTCAAATAACGCTTCACCTTCAAATTCTACTGATTTGTATAAGAAGAAGTCGACCTCGCTACGGTAAGACATATCACCATATACGAAGAACTCACCATTCTCTAACTCTTTTGTATAGCGAAGCGTTGCGTTTGCGATCCACTCAGGTGCGTGCGGTAGGCTATTACCGTCCAAAATTGCACGGGCTTCTGGGCCGTTAGCACCTTCAACCATGTAGGTTGGATCCGTGACCGTACACTGCGCACAAACCGCAACAGCTAAGTTTTTATCTTCCAACTCCGTTTTGTTATAGCTTAGGTTAAACGTCGCATTTAGCTCGTCCGTTAACACCCACTCAGTATCAAGCTCAAAGCCGTAGCCGGTAGTCTTGTCCGCATTCACTAAACGGTTGAAGTTTGAGCCGCCACCTACAGCCGTTAGCTGTTGGTCGTCCATCTGATAGTAGAATACCGTCGCGTTTACGCGGCCTTGACCATCAAGTACGTCTGACTTAATACCTGCTTCAATCGAGTTGGTAGTTTCTGACTTAGCAACAGTTACTTCATCACCGAACAAAATACGGCCTTGAACACTTGGAGCACGGAAGCCGTTAGCAAGACGACCAAACAAGTTTACGTCATCAGTTAGCTTATAAGTGGCACTTAAATCCCAGCTTACGTGGCTATCGCTTGGGTTAGCGGTGCCATCAAGTACGTCAGGAGAGCCGTTCCAAGGTGTCGGGTTTTTAGTACGCTTAGCGTAAAACTCTTTCTCATCGTCAGAATAACGCAGACCAGCAGTTACTTTTAAATCATCAGATACGGTGTAATCAAAAGAGCCGAATACCGCCCATGCCGATGTATCTTGATCTTGGTAAGCGTAACCGTTTTGCACGCCATACTGGGCATACGCAGCATCATAACCATTCGTATCGAAGCTGTAGCTTTCAATCGTCAGATCTTCTTCAAATAAGAAGAGACCTACCTGATAGTTATAATCGCCTGAGAAGTTACTAGATAAACGAAGCTCTTGCGTATACTGGTTGTGCTCTGGAATAACATCTGCAGTTTCAGAAGTGAAAATAATCAAACCTGGGCCTGAAACGCCAGCATCATTTGGGCCGTAACCACCATCAACGTCTGCACGAGAATAGATTTCAGCACTTTCCCAAGCCGTGATTGAAGTTACTGTATGCTCAGGTAAGTCCCACTCAAGCTTTAAACTCAAACCTTGAGTCTCTACTTGCTGAGTTGAACGAGAAGCTGCATCGTGATAAACCACATCGTTGTCGTACAATGGATTGATATTGTTTGTGCCTTTCTCGATTAGATTCGCACGAAATGCAATTGGACGACCATCTAAATCACGGTAGTGATAGTTAAGTAGGCCGTTAAAATCATCGCCTTCATATAGGAATTGAACACGAACGGCTTGCTCGCTGTAACCACCTAGAGAATCTTCTTTTTCGAAGCCTGGTGCTTTTACATCGATATAATCTTCTTGTTCCTGCCACAATGCAGAAATACGCGTTGATACACGGTCAGTTACTGAGCCGCCTACTGCGCCTTCAAAGTCTACCGCACCGCGGCTACCATAAGAAACAGCAGCATAGCCATCAAACTCTTGGCTTGGTTTCACCGTGTCAAATTTAACAAGACCTGCTGGCGTGTTGCGACCGAATAGCGTGCCCTGAGGACCTCGTAATACTTCAATACGTGAAATATCAAATACAGGGAAGCCTTTTAGAATAGGGTTTTCTTGAACCACTTCATCAACAACCAAAGATACAGGTTGAGAAGCATTTAGATCGAAGTCAGTGTTACCTAATCCACGTACGTAAAAACGTGGGAAAGTACGACCAAACGAAGATTCTACCGATAAACTTGGGATCTTCGCATTCATAAAGCGAATGTCCATACCCGCTGAGCTGTAAGCATTCAAGTTATCACCTTGAAGCGCTGACACAGACACAGGCACTTCCTGCGCGTTTTCAACACGTTTACGAGCGGTGATTTGAATAACTTCTAGTTGATTTTTTTTGGCTTGCTCTTCCTCAGCAAGTGAAGAAAATGAAGTACCTGCCACAGCAGAGAACAACGTAGCATTAATAAGGGTAGCTAACGTAGATCTTTTCATTGCTTTCATGTTGGTTTTCGACCTTTTAGTGCACTCTTTGTTCAACGGTTTAAAATTTGGGCGCCGTTTCACTTAGGCGTGAACGTTCAATTTTTCGCGATTTGAATATGATAACGCGGACCTTACAGTTGAGAGTGCGATACAACTTTGCAAGGCTGAACGAGACGGCGGTAATTATAGCAGGTAAATTCTACTTTGCTTTATAAACCGAACTAAAAAATCAATTTTTTCGCAACTTTCAGCGACGTTAGCTGAAAGTTCACAACATTTAGCAACAAAAAACACAAAAAAGCGGACAATTGTCCTTTAAACTTATAACGATATAAGTTCTAAAAACCAACTTTACCGATAACAGAACCATGACACAGTGGTCGAAACTGTGTCGGTTACCTGAACAATACAATTTGCGCCCAAACAAACGTATCGATCATATCGAAAATCGTGATTGCAATGCCGATGATATGACACCAGTGTAATGATAAAGTTCAATAGAAATTAAAAAGAGGACATTAGACCGATTAAGGGGAGGTTTTAGTCTTTCTATATTAATTATTAATTGGAAGGCTTAAGGTAATTGCATCGATGTGAATTCGGCACGGCCAGTCTGTTCATTGTATTCAATAATAGCGACAGCGGCAGTCGAGAAGATAGGCATCGTATCAGGGCACAAACGATCTACCAAATAGCTGACTATCGGCATATGTGCAACCAAAATCCAGGTTTGATGTTCTGGATACATAGAGATAAGCGTTTCTAGATAATCAATAGCTGTGTGTGCTGAGCCACTCGGTACTATGTCTGAACAGGTTTCAACAAATTTGGGATTTTGCAGCGCAAGCACTTGCTCCGCTGTTTGTTGTGCTCTGACGAAAGGACTCACAAGCGCTGCGTCTATCTCAAAATATTGTTTCAACCATTCACCTACATCCTTAGCTTGTTGCAACCCCTGTTCGGTTAAGTTTCTGCTTGCATCTTCGGCTTGCATAGGCTCAGCTTCGCCATGACGCATAATTAAGATAGTCTTCATACTGTTCAGCACCTTCTGTTTATATCACTCTACATATATACGTGCTTATGCCTGATGAGATCCACGTTTAACCTATTGTCGCTAATGGCCTTTCCCTACTGCGCCACTCACAACCTAGGATCTTATACTTGCTGACTACTCATATATGCAGCTTGGTATTATTTTCTTCTAAACCGGTAGCTATCTCACTGGTTTGTTCGCTATATTAAAACAAATGAAGGATTAACATGAAATGAAATTCTAATTACCTTCAATTATCTTTTAACTAATTTATCGGCAGCAGCATATTGAAACTGAGTAATAATGATAGTCGGCAGTACCAATTACTAACACTGGACAATGGTCTTAGAGTCTTGTTGATCAACGACGATTCAACCGCTAAGTGCGCCGTATCATTAACCGTTAATGTTGGTCATTTTGACGATCCTGAAGATCGCCAAGGGATGGCACACTTTTTAGAACATATGCTGTTTCTTGGTACCGTTGAGCACCCTGACTCTGGTGGGTTTTCTCAATTTATTAGTCAGTATGGTGGCCAGAGCAATGCATGGACAGGTACTGAGCATTCAAGCTATTACTTTGACTGTGACGCCGAACGATTAGATGAAGCATTAGCGCGTTTTAGCCAATTCTTTGTATCTCCTTTATTGAGTGATAGCGACACAGAAAAAGAACGAGAGGCGATTGACGCTGAGTTTAAGATGAAAATCAAAGATGATGGCCGTCGCATCTATCAAGTTCATAAAGAAACCATCAATCCTAAGCATCCGTTTGCCAAGTTCTCTGTTGGTACACGGGATACTCTCGCGGATCGTAATGGTAATATCGCCAGTGAATTACGCGCATTTTTTAATAATTATTATAAGGCTCAGTGGATGACACTGGTTGTTGCCGGACCACAACCGTTGACCGCCTTGGAATCCTACTGTTTACCGTTTGCGAAAATAATTGGCACCAAAGAAGAAAAACCAGCGATACAGGCCCCAATGTATCGTGAATGCGACTTACAATTAGAGTTAAAGATCAAACCTCGAAAGCATATGCAAAAACTCATTGTCAGTTTTGCCATGCCAAACCCTACAGATTTATACCGTCATAAAAGTGTGAGCTTTTTAGCTCATTTATTAGGGTATGAAGGTAAAGGCTCGCTGTATTCTATCCTCAAGTCACAAGGTTGGATCAATGCACTATCAGCCGGAGGTGGGATCACTGGCAGTAACTTCAGAGATTTTAACATCAGCTTTGCTCTTACCGATGAAGGGATTGAATACTATGAAGACATAGTGGAAATGCTGTTCGAGTACTTGGCATTAATTAAGCAAAATACCGCCGCACTACCACGCCTATATCAAGACAAAAGTACTTTGCTGGATATCGCGTTTGATAACCAAGAAGTCGGCCGTATGTTAGACTGGGTAAATTCAATCAGCGTTAATATGCACCACTATGAGGAAGAAGATTTTCTCTATGGTGATTATCGCATGGATGGTTTTTCTCAAGAGCAGCACGAAAAACTACTGATGCATTTGTGCCCAACCAACATGCGCCTCGTGCTCATCCACCCTCATGTTGAGGTAAGTAAAAAGGCCAAGTGGTATAACACGCCATACAGTGTCTCGCCGATAGCAAAGGATTGGATTGAGTCACTCTATAATGTGCATATGCCATTACCGCAAATGTCACTGCCTTTAATTAACCCTTACCTGAGTGCGAAGAATCCACTTCATGATGTTGAGGACGATCAAGATACACCGATCCGTTTAGCTGATCAGCCTGGGTTTGAGTTTTGGTTTAAACAGGATTTGACTTTTAGAGTGACCAAAGGGCACTTTTATCTCGAAATAGATTCAGCCCCATCCGTCACCTGTCACAAGCATATGGCACTATCTCGCCTGTTTGCCGATCTCTTTATGGATGCAGTCGCAGAGCGTTTTTATAGCGCAGAATTGGCTGGCCTTAGTTACCATATTAATTCTCATCAAGGTGGCTTAACGCTTCATACCGCAGGACTTACTGGTAATCAAATCACCTTGGTGTTAGAGCTTGTAGAGGCACTACTGAACCAACCAATTCATGCAGCTCGCTTTGCAGAATACAAAAAGCAACTTATTCGCCATTGGAAAAATCACAATAAGAATAAGCCAGTTAGCGAACTATTTAGCCGACTTGGCGCACACTTGATGCCATGGAACCCTAGCCCTGAAGATTTAGCCTGTGCGCTCAAAAGTGCCAGCTTTAACGAATTTCAACTATTTCGAAAGCAGTTTTTTTCAGCAATTCACGTCAAAGCTTTCATGCATGGCAACTGGCAGTTAAAACATGCCGAGAAATTAAAAACATCAGTACACGGACTGTTTTCTAACAGCGAAATTCTAGAAGATTTGAAACGTCCACTAAACGAGTTAACGAGACTGACGGAAGACAATATTGAGCGCGAAGGCAGTGATTATGCCTTCATTGAATATTTTCAATCACGTACCGATTCTGTTGAAGAAAAAGTCACCATGATGGCGATTAATAACCTCATTAATCAAGATTATTTTGAACAATTAAGAACGAGGGAACAGCTCGGTTATTTGGTTGGCGCTGGATATGCGCCATTCAACACCCGTGCGGGTATTGCCTTTTATATTCAATCGCCCAATTTTGACAGTAAACACCTACTTGCACGACATAACAGATTCCTTAAACAGTTTGCCAAGCAGTTGCATCAGTTCGATGAGGTAAGTTGGCAGCGTTCGAAAGAAAGCTTGTTGCTACATATTTCTGAGCAAGACAAAAACTTGAGGCTAAGGGCGCAGCGTTTATGGATTTCAATCACCAATGACTTCCACCAATTTGATATGCAACAAAGATTAATCCAGGCTTTGGCCGACTTAGAATTAGAAGACATCCTTGTTTACATAGATAAGATGCTAGAGCCAAATGCTCCACGGCTGGTTTTAAAGTGTAATTAATGCGTTAGCGTAAGCAAAGAGTGCTTATCGCACTTCTCTTACTACCAAAACTTTCCTCACTTAGTGCATTTTTTTGAGCCCGGTTAAAGCTCAAAAAATGCGCAACCATATTTTTTTAGCATAATGAATTTCATCTGAAACCTTGTTTCGCTGTTGTGAAAAACCGCAATCAACCTGAATTTCCCCTTAATCAACCTGAATTTCCCCTTAATCAACGTTTTCCTTTTGACTACTACAATGGCTTGATTTAGATTAGAGATTGCAGTTATGAATTACGCATTATATGAGCCTAAAAATAAAAACAATAACAATCAATGCACTACTTTTATCACTGACTCCGCATGCAATATACGCCAGTGAAGCAAGTGTATTAACTGGTGCCCAGTTAGCCTGGCTCGTACCATGTGTGATTGCTCTGCTCAGCATTCCTTACTTAGTTTGGTCAAATCACCAACTCAAAAAATCAACTCTTCAACTTAAGCATTCAGAACAACGATTTAAAAGTACGATTGAAGGCAGTGGTGATACATTATGGGACTGGAACATTCAATCAGGTGAAATTGTTCGGATCAACGACAAATACGGCATGAATTCTGCGAAGCCTGGCAGCGTTATACCTAACCAGCATAGGATCCACCCGCAAGACTTATTAATCGTCGAAAAGCTGATGAAACAGCATTTCGCGGAAAAAACACCATTCTTTGAAGCAAGTTATCGTATTAAAGACGAGCTTGGTCAGTACCACTGGGTGTTAGACAGAGGCAAAATCATCGAGAAAGATGCCAACCTCAACCCTTTAAGAATGACAGGTACGGTTCGCGATATCAGCCACTTTAAGAGCACCGAGGAAAGGCTAAACCTATTTGCAAAATGTGTTGAATCACTTACTGACGCAATCGCAATTTATGACCGACACTATAATTTAGTCGATCTAAATCCGAGCTACCTTAAATTATTTGGTGGTCAACGAGAACATTATCTAAATAAACATTTTAGCTTACCGGGCTATGACAATAAGTTTGTTGCTCAAGTAAAAGCCCAGCTTAAACAAACAGAGCATTGGCAAGAAGAGCTCAAACTTCGTAATGCGGCAGATGTACTCTTGCCTATCGAAATTACGATTGATGAAATTAAAAATAATCACGGCCAGATAAGCAACTATGTGGTTGTTTACTCTGATTTAACCGAGCGCAAAAAAGCAGAATCTCAACTCCACAATTTATCGAATCGCGATCGTACAACCGGTCTTCCCAATCGCAACCTGTTCTTTACTAATCTACAAAAGCTATCGTTACAAGGGACGCACCATGCCCTACTCGTCTTCGACTTAGATAACTTTAAAAAGATCAACGATTCGCTGGGCCACCAACTAGGCGATACTCTGCTTGCGAAACTGGCCATGCGGCTAAATAAACTCGCTCGCCAACAAGATACCTTTTACCGACTCGGTGGTGACGAATTTGCGCTGGTGATTTCAGGCACCAACGATATTCACACGATTACACGTACAGCAAAACAATTTCTAGCGGCGATAGCGACACCTTTTAAAATAGCTAATCACGAGTTAGTGATCACCTCTTCTGTGGGGATTGTACTGTGCCCTGAAGATGGCAAGTCTCCTGAAAGCCTGCTGAAAAATGCAGATACCGCTATGTATCATGCCAAGCAAAAGGGTAACCATTATTTATTCTTTAATGATTCAATGAACGAGCAAGCGGTTAAGCGTCTGCAAATTGAAAACTTAATGCGCTATGGCCTCAAAGAAGATCACTTTGTTGTCTACTATCAGCCAAAAATGAATATTAAAACCGGCGAGCTGGTTGGCATGGAAGCACTCGTCCGTTTCATTACCCCAAAAAAGGGGGTGATAAGCCCTGGTGTATTTATCCCTATCGCAGAAGAAACCGGACAGATCATCGAAATTGGTGAAGTCGTTTTAGACAAAGCATGCCGTGATGTAAAGCGCTGGATTGATAAAGGACTGTTCAATGGCAGAGTTGCGGTGAATTTATCAGCAAAACAGTTTAGCTTGCCGGATCTAACCACTCGTATCGACATTATCTTGCAAAAAAATCAACTTCCTTCTTATTTTCTTGAGTTAGAAATCACAGAAGGAACGGTGATGGACGATCCAAAAGAAGCAATTTCGATAATGCGCTCACTTAGTGCTAGAGGGATACACTTAGCCATGGATGACTTTGGTACTGGCTATTCGTCACTGGCTTATCTCAAGCAATTTCCGCTAAATACACTCAAGGTCGATAAGGCATTTATCGATGATATGGGTAACGAGCGCGGTAGAAACATGGTTGACTCTATTGTCACTATCGCGCATAACTTAGATCTTCACGTTGTTGCGGAAGGGGT
This sequence comes from Pseudoalteromonas piscicida, assembly GCF_002208135.1. Classification (NCBI taxonomy): domain Bacteria; kingdom Pseudomonadati; phylum Pseudomonadota; class Gammaproteobacteria; order Alteromonadales; family Pseudoalteromonadaceae; genus Pseudoalteromonas; species Pseudoalteromonas piscicida. The sequence goes on along the minus strand of NZ_CP021646.1, from coordinate 610,972 downwards.
TGAAAATGAAGAACAACTCAATATTTTAGAGCAGCTAAACTGCCAAACAGTTCAGGGCTATTACTATTCAAAACCGCTTTCAAGCAGTGAATTTGAACAATTTTTAAAGCAACACACCCCAAGTGAAAAACCAAACCTACAGCTCGTGCAATAGTCTAGCTTCATTTGACCTAACCACTTTACGCTTTCCAACTAACTAAATTTGCGCAGCGACGCATCCACGCTCTGCGATAGTGCACTCGAAACAGAATTAACGCCGCGGGGCCTGTTACTACGGCCAAACTTAACCAGCGTTTTCTTGGCATTCCAGTCCATAGAGTTTGAAGATACATTACCATCGCACATAAAGCTGAAATTATTCCAAAAGCCACTGATACTCCTCGGTTTTTTAATTCAATAAGAAAACTAAAACATTCTTTATTAGGAAAGAAACATCACATTTCGATGCCATTTACTAATGCGGCCGATGAGTCTACACAACGTTTAATATTTAATCAATGAAGAAATTATTGTTGCATATTTTTGTATTATTTAATTTAATAACGGACTGTTTAGAGGTATAGCATTGCACAAGAGATGTTATGCCGTAACTTTTCCTAATTTGGGAAACAGAGACAAGTGGGAAATTTTTTACGGTCAACTGGCAATGATTTCCTAGCTTAGTCCACTTAGGTTATGAGTGTATTTTTAGCATAATTTGTGAAGCCAACTTAGTCCTTAACTGGAAATTAAAAGTTAGCTTTTCTAATATTGTAGACGACTGAAATTTTGGTGCTTTTACACACTGTACTTATTTTAATCGTCAACTGTGAGTTAAACCGATATAAAACGGTCAGTTATTCAATAATTGTCTGCGTTATAACGCCATAGTATAGACTTTCTGATAGTTTTTACTGATAGACGATTACAGTATTATCACAAGAGCTGCTAAACTTACTCTCATGTAGTATTAACTGTTACTTCAAGGACACGGGCTATGGATCAGAAAAGCGTACATGAATATTTGCAGGCCAAGCCTGCAACCTTTATCACGAAGCCTTTTGCGCAAGACGTAGATGTGTACAAAGTTCAACATAAAATGTTTGCAACTCTAACTGAGGGGAAAGAGGGGCAAGTAGATGAAGATGGTGAACCGGTTTGGTGGTTAAATGTAAAATGCGACCCTGACGAAGCATTATTGCTTAGAGACAAGTATTCATCTGTTGTGCCTGGTTATCACATGAATAAGCGTCTTTGGAATACAGTCATCTTAGATGGCACTATTCCAGAAGACGAAATAAAGAAGATGATCGATGATTCTTATCAAATCGTCGTAGATAACCTACCGACCGCACAACGTGAAGAACTTGCCAGCAAAGTCACGCAACGTTAATTAAAACGGCATTTAGATAAACCTAAATGCCGTTTTACCTTTCTATATCCTCCACTTATTCACTATCTTTAATATCGATCAACTTGTCTTCAAATCACTCTAGTAGTATACAAAAGAATAAGTAAGCAATGTTAGAGTAGCGACATGACGAAAAGGATAGCAGTACTGACAAGTGGCGGTGATGCGCCGGGTATGAACTCAGCGATTAGAGCTATCACGCTAAGTGCCCTGAGATCTGGGTTTCAGTGCTTTGGCTTTTTTCATGGTTACAATGGGCTAATTAATCAAGAGTACACTGAGCTAAGTGCGGTTTCCGTCACCGATATCACCCAACTTGGTGGCACAATTCTAAAAAGCGCCCGCTGCCCTGCGATGCTAGAACCTTCAGGCGTACTTCAAGCCGCAAACGCCCTGAGAAAGCTTCATATCGACGTACTTATTGTGATTGGTGGTGACGGCTCGTTTAGAGGAATGCAGGCACTGGCAGCTCACTGGCAAGGTCAGCTAATTGGTATTCCCGGTACTATAGATAACGATCTCGCAGGGTGTGATAACACCATTGGTTTTTCCACAGCCATCAATACTGCTACCTCCGCAATAGATAAAATCCGCGATACCGCAAATGCCTTTGAACGGGTATTTATTACTGAAGTGATGGGTCGTCATAACGGACATATTGCTTATCATGTGGGCATAGCGACAGGCGCTGAGGCTATCATTTCATTTGAAAACTGCATGACAGAGAATACCACTCAGGTCTTAGCTCATCTCAAAAATGCCATAGAGCAGCAACATCAACACGGTAGCTTTTTAATTATACTGGCTGAAAATCTCTGGCCTGGCGGTGCCCAAACACTGAAAACCGAGTTGAATACCAGTGCCGATATCAATTGCGCACTTTGCGTGTTAGGCCATATTCAGCGAGGCGGTGCGCCGTCCGTTGAAGATAGAATGCTCGCAACGGAATTAGGGGTAGCGGCCGTGGAAGTGATTAATGGTAGCATCAAACCAGACACTGAAATTTCGACACCTGTTATGGTAGGAAAAATAAATGGTGCAATTGTGATTACTGAAGTCGATAAAGTGCTGAATATGGATAAACCAGTATCACAGGAGTGGGTACAACGATATCAGCATTACCTCGCCGAACAATAGGCATAGTGAGAGTGAACGCTTTTTACATTCACTCTCACTATTACACCTTGCTTAAGCCCTAGCCAAACACGCTAAAAGCAGATCCGTTAAGCCACAGGTGACATAAAATACTCGCGATATAACCAAGTAAGATCACAGGCGTCCATTTTAGGTGCCCCATAAAAGTATAATAGCCTCTAGCTTGTCCCATGAGTGCCACACCTGCCGCAGAGCCAATAGACAGTAAGCTACCCCTACCCCTGCCGTGAGCGTGATCAACAGCCAATGACCATGTGACATTTCAGGTTGCATCGACAGTACAGCAAACATCACTGGAATATTATCGATGACCGCAGAAATAATCCCTAAGAATACGTTGGCATACGTTGCAGACCATTCACCGTATAATATCTCTGACATTAAGCTTAAATAACCGAGAAACCCAAGGCCTCCAACACACATAACGATGCCGTAAAAGAACAATAAGGTATCCCACTCAGCGCGTGAAACTTTGCTAAAGACATCAAATGGCACAACACTGCCTAATTTTTCTAGACGCTCTTGATCCCCTTCTCTTTCAGCCATCGCTCGCTTTCGCGCTAATGACCCAGGTAACGTCATTCTGAGGAAATAACCAAAAAACTGTAGATAACCCAACCCCATCATCATGCCAAGGACTGGTGGTAAATGCAGCAAACTATGAGAGAGCACAGCCGTTGCGACAGTCAGTAGGAATAAAGTTAAAATTCTTAAGGCGCCGCGTTTAAGCTCTACTCTTTCGTAAACCGCACTCGGCTTTCTATCCGCCACAAAATAACTCATCACGAGTGCTGGTACGATGTAGTTGACCAATGAAGGAACAAATAACGCTAAGAATTCGCTGAAATGCACCATACCGGCTTGCCAAACCATTAAAGTAGTAATGTCACCAAAGGGACTGAATGCACCACCGGCATTGGCTGCTATCACGATATTGATGCAACTTAAATTGATAAACTCTTTGTCACCATCAGCGACCTTCATCACCACGGCACACATTAGCAACGCCGTTGTCAGGTTGTCTGCTATTGGAGAAATAAAGAATGATAAAAATCCTGTGATCCAAAATAGATTTTTATAACTAAAACCCTTTTGGATCATCCACGCTCTTAGCGCATCAAAAAGGCGGCGCTCTTCTAGTGCATTGATGTAAGTCATCGCAACCAGCAAGAACAACATCAATTCTGCAAATTCTAACAAATTGTGCCGAAATGCGTGCTCGGTAACATCGGGTTGTCCCTGATTAACATAATAGGCACCAATCATGAGCCAGATTAAGCCTGCCGCCACAAGTACTGGCTTTGATTTTCGCATATGGAGTTTTTCTTCGAGCATTACGAGTGCGTATGCTAAAACGAAGACAACAATGCAAACCAAGCCCAGCGAAGAGTTGGTGAGATCTAAGGTGCCTTGAGCCGCCAAGGCTGGTGATGGGATCATGAATATGACCCATGCGCAACAGAATAGCAGTAGTCCATTGATTTTCATTTTTTTGCCTATCGATGAGTGCAGAGGGATAGCATTTCAGCCGAACTCACTTTAGCATAGATAAAAAATAATCAGCATTGGACAGAAGTCTAAGGCATCCTGTTTGCAGTAGTGCAAATAGGCACACACATCAGCAGTAGGTATTTATGCTTCAACTTTCGCAGCAGCAACAAACAGAATTACAGCAAAAATTGAGCAACGATGGGTTTGCACGGATTGAAAATATTCTAGACGATACAAACGCGCAACAACTACACGAGTGCCTCTGTAACCTCGACTACCAGCTCGCACTGTTTCATAACGGGGCAGCAAAGTCAGTCAAAGACAGTGATATTCTTGCCTTAACACCACAAGAGCAACAAGCATTACTTGAGGATATACATAGCTATGCATCGCGTGGTGTTGGTTTTATGTATGGCCGTCACTCCATTGAATCGACAAGCCCTGACGCTCTGAAAAAGCTCTACAATGACCTCAACAGTAGCGCTGTACAGTCCTGCTTTTCAGCAATTTCAGGACAAAACATTATCCGTACCTCTGCCCAAGCAACACGATTTATCGGTGGTCAGTATTTAACTCGGCATAATGATATTGTTGAAGCTGAGGGGCGGGTTTATGCCTATGTACTCAGCCTAAGCAAAAGTTGGCACCCTGACTGGGGCGGGCTACTGCAGTTTTTTGAACGCGATGGCACCCCCACTAAAAGTTATGCACCTAAGTTTAATTCACTGGTGGTTTTTGATGTAAGCAAAATTCATTCAGTGACTTATGTGGCGCCATTTGCAAAAGCGCCGCGACTTTCTGTGACGGGGTGGTTTAGAACAATAGACACGTAAGCTCAACCCGTGTCTATTGTTCTAGGTGTCTATTTTATTAGTATTTTTCGCTTATCTTTTCAATAGTTAAGATCAGCGCAAGGCCAGCGATGGCAAGCGCAATACATGCCAGCGTATTCGGGTCTTGACCATAAAGCGTACTGTATTGCGCTGGCAAAATATTGGCCTGACTCAATGGCTTTTCGATACCACTGGAATTCACGTAAGTCGTAAGCACTTGTTTCCAAGGCCACAATAAATTAAGCGAGCCCAGTAAAAAACCAGCGAGTAGCGAGAACGTTACTTGCTGATAGTGCGCTAGTAGCCAGCTGAGTAAGCGCGAAAACGACATTAACCCCACAATACAACCAAGTAAGAATAAACTCACTAAGCCAAATTCAAGCTGATTCACGGCACTGAGTACGTGGCCATACATACCCAGCAACAGTAGGATAAAACTCCCTGAAATTCCCGGTAAGATCATCGCGCAGATGGCGATCGCACCTGAGATAAAAAACATCCAATGAGATGCCTGCGCTTCTGCCGGTGAAAGGGAAGTAATAGCGAAGGCCACGATAGCCCCAACTGCGCAGGCGATAATATTTTGGCCGTTCCAATGAGAGACTTGTTTTGCAACATAGATAAAAGAAGCAACGATAAGACCAAAGAAAAATGACCACACCAGTGTTTGGTGTGCTTCCAATAAATAGGTGATCACCTTTGCCAAAGAAGCCGCACTAATTAGCAAACCGGAAAATACTGCAAGTAAAAAGCTACCATCAATGTACTGCCAAGTTGCTTTTAGGCCGTCACGGCGCAATATGCTCAAGGCCTGTAAGTTCACACTTTTGATGGCATTTAAAAAACGTGCATAGATACCAGTGATAAAAGCAATGGTACCGCCAGAAACCCCCGGAACAACATCCGCAGCGCCCATTCCAGCCCCTTTTAAAAACATCAAGAGATAGTCTCGTTTGCTATCTTTGTACTGCACAAATTTCTCCTTTCATTTTACTTTACTGCGTAGGATCAAATGCCCTTCGCAGTTTAACTTAAAACGCTAAAAAATAGCGACAGCTAAAGTTTTCACTTAAGTGGTCGATAACAAATCATGAGATTTTACGCGCTTTTACCATGATCATAAGAACGCTTTTATTACTTGTTACTGCTGTATCCACCGGGGCTCTTGCAGCAGAACATATTGACGCTGCACCACTTGGCTCTCTTTATCAGCAGGATGCTAATCGCTTCTACGATCCATCGCAACTCATAAAACTAGAGAGTGAAAACGAAAGCTTTTATGTATTTCATCAAGAATATATGGCAGCCGCTCGCGAAGGCATCGTAGTCTTATTGCCCGACATGCAAACTCCGCCTCTCAATAACAGCGGCATAAGCTTTCTCGCAAAACGCTTAAGCGATGATGGCTACGACACTTATACCCTCACTCCGCCGGACCTTTCTTATGCACCGAGTCTGCTAGAGCAAGATATCGCGCTCCCCGATGCTGAAAAACCGGCTCAGCAAGCGCTTGCCCCCATTTCAGAGTCTAATCTCGACGAATATAAAATGGCCTTGATCAGCCGCTTTGAGGTGCTTTATAACACGCTATCCATGACTCAAACAGAGAAACTGGTGGTTGTCGCATTTGGTAACAGCGCTGGTTTATTTGCTGAGCACTTAGCAACGCTACCCAATCTACGCATCGATGCCTTTACCGTTGTTAGCCCACAACTGCCTAATGCAACGCGGCAAAAGCACTTGGCATCCAACCTTTCTTTGATAAGCCCGGCTTTACTGGATGTGTACTACAGTTTTGACAATCCTATTGTGGTGGACAGCACGCCAGACAGAGCGCGCTGGGCGAGAAAAAACAGTAAATTTGATTATCGCCAACGGGAGCTTTTTGGAGAAAAAACCGATCCACTCCAACATCAGAGACTCAGAAAGGAGTTACTCGGTTTTTTACACGTCTTATAGTGTTTCAGCTTAGCTCTTTTTTAAATATTCATAGGCGGACTGAATGTCTTGGCTTTTGCGCTTTGCAACTTCCATCATATGCTTTGGTAATCCCTGAGACACCAATTTGTCAGGGTGATGCTGCGACATCAGTTTGCGGTAAGCTTTTTTGATTTCACGCTCATTTGCCCCTTCACTCAATCCCAGTACAGCCAACGCTTTAGCGCGGTTTAAGCCATTATCTTGTGATGCTGGTTGACCGCCGCCATGTTGCTGGTGTTGATGTTGCGATCTCCCCGACGCCTGCGAGCGGCGAAACTCAAATTCTGCTTGGTAGCGCTTTAGCAAGAATAGAAAGTGGGTTTCTGCGAAGCCTAAATACTTGCTCACCTGTTTAAGTAAGGCTTTCTCCGCATCAGACACATGACCATCACAAAATGCCATTTGAATTTGAATCTCTAAAAACAGCTGCCTCAAGTCATAGCGTCTAGCAAAAGCTTCTTTAAAATCGGTAACCGCTTCTTTTATCGAAAAGTCACTGCTTTTTCCCGCTGTAAACGCATGTTGTGCTTCTTTTCGTTCTTCACCCTGCAACCCCATTTCGCTCATAAACGCAGACGCGGCTTGAATGTGGATTTCGCTGACACGACCATTAGACTTCGCAATATGCCCCATCACAGAAAAACAGCTAGAAAAGAACAAGGCTTGGCGCTCATGCAGATCTTCACCTTTCATGAAACCTTGAAAGCCACCGACTTTATCAAAATCCTGACGCAAACTTTTATCAAATAAATGGCCGAGATAAAAACCTAAAATAGCGCCTAACCAACGACCAAATAAAAAGCCGAAAATTGTGCCTAATAATTTACCCCACATCGCAATACCCTAACTTATCATTGATCATTTTTAGTCGCTCTGGCGTGCCGATGTCGTCCCATGCGCCCAAATACAGTTCAGTAGAAACTTTATGCTGCTCAAGCCCACTGCGCAACAAGGGCCCTAGTTTTATAAAGCCAATCCCAAGCTCGGTAAAAAAACTTTGGTGATATTTACCAATGCCGGACAATGTATACCTTTGCTGATTGAGCGGCTGATGGGCAAGACAAAAATCGCCTTCAGGATGATGTTCGGGATTTTCTACCAACACAATATGCGCTTCGCAGTGCCCCTCAGCTGTGCTTCCGAGCTGTAACTGCACGAGGCTGCTGACGTCATAATCCGTAAAAATATCGCCATTGAGTACAATAAAGCTGTCATCCTGTTCACATAACATCGGCAGTGCTTGAATTATTCCACCTGCGGTTTCTAATCCACCTTCAGGTTCATCGCTGTACTCAATATTGACACCGAAGTGACTACCATCGCCGAAATAGTCTTTTATCACCTGACCTTGCCATGCTAGATTTATCACAATATCGCAGATCCCAGCCGCTTTTAAGCGCTCGATATGATGCTCAAGTAGTGGCTTTCCCGCGACGTTGAGCATAGGTTTTGGTTGGTTCGCGGTCAGTGGCATCATGCGTTTACCACGACCAGCAGATAAAATTATCGCTTTCATTGTTACTTCTATTTTTTGCCTAATTTGGCCTGAGCTTGAGGCATTATGTCATTCTCTAGCCAGCTTGCAAGCCACTGAAATTCTTTATACTTATTTGCTACTTCAAAGAGGTAGCGTAACGTTGGCAAAATATTTTCTACGTACCCGCCTTTGCCGTCTCGCTGCAGTAGACGAGTAAAAATCCCGGCAGCTTTAAGGTGTCTTTGCATCCCCGTTAAGTCAAAACAATGTTGATAGGTGCTAAAATCCATATAGCCTAATAAGTTGGCCGCTTTTAAACAATCAAAGCTATGTTGCTGAAGCTCAGTAAACTCATGAGCATCAAGGCGAGTATAACAATCCCGCAACAGAGAAACCGCATCATAAGTGACTGGTCCTTGTACCGCATCCTGATAATCAATGAGATACCACTGAGACTGATGACATATCAGGTTGCGACTATGAAAATCTCGATGCATCGTAACCTGCGGCTGGCGAGTCATCGCATCAACGAGTTTCAGCTTCACATTATGCCACTGTACTTGTTGATATTCGGTGGGCGTTAATCCTAGCCATTTTGTTACTAGCCATTCGTAAAAAATATTGAGTTCCATGTTGATGAATTCAGCGTCATAGGGCTTCATCCACTCACTCTTTGGTGTTTTGGCTATATCGGGAATAAGCGCTATCAACGCGCGATAATCGTCTAGCCGAGAAGGCAATACCAACCTATCAGACAAATGCTCAGAACCTAAATCTTGTAATAGTAACAGTCCATGCTCTTCATCATTCGCAAGGATTTGTGGCACATTGAGTCCTTGCTCTGCAAACACCGTATTTAAACCAATAAAAGGGGCATTATCGAGTTTATCGACGGGTGTTTCCATCAAGATCCATGTCATTGTTTTATGCGTTACTCGATAGTAGCGACGAAAACTGGCATCCGAGGTGATAGCCTCGCACGTAAAATCGTCGCTATGTATTGCTTGCTGTATAAACTCGACGCGCTGGTTTTGACTATTCATGGATTTACTATTACACCTTCTACTTGTAAATATCTAAATGCTACTGTATTTCCGACAGTTTTCATTTATCATGATGAGCTTATTATTAAATGCTCAGCTAATAGGTTATTAAATGCGCAAAATTTGGGGCTTGGCTGTATTATCCGCGATTCATTCTACAGCTTTTGCTAATACGAACATTGTCGCCGCACAATGTAAAGACTATATGCAGCCAGAAAACTGGAAGCCGTTAGCCTCGCTGCCCAAACATGCCATTGATATCGTTGCCGATGACTTAGAACTACAAGGTACTGATAGTGCTGAGTTTTCGGGTAATGTGGTGATTAACACTGAAACCATGAGCTTAGAAGCTAGACGTGCGCTAATCGATAAAAAAGAAGGCCTGCTCAGCGCTTCTGGACCACTACTTTATCGTGACCAATTTAGCAAAGTTCACAGCAATGGGCTATTCGCGGATTTAAATGCTAACACTGTGAGCTTGCTTGGTGCTGAATATGAATTAACAGATCAGCTGGGCCGCGGCGGAGCGGAAAAATTACATGCCTCGGGTAGCAAGATTTCACTCGATAACTCCAGCTTTACCACGTGTCCTGCTGATGACCCATTTTGGAGTATTGAGGCGAGCAGCATTGTGCTTTCTCGCGAAGATGGTTGGGGTGAAACGTATAATACGGTGTTCAAAATTATGGACACGCCAATCATCTATTTACCTTATTTTACGTTTCCAATCGATGATAGACGTAAGTCTGGCTTGCTGACGCCGACAATTTCCAGCTCGAATAAGTTTGGTTTGGAGCTGATCACCCCTTATTATCTCAATCTAGCCCCCAACTACGACGCGACCTTAACGCCAAGATACATGGCCAATAAAGGATTTCAGCTTATTACCGAGTTCAGATATTTAACTGAACAACATCAAGGTAAAATTGGAGTGGAATATCTCAGTAAGGATGATTCAGAGCCGCAGCTAGACGATCGCTATTTAGTACATTGGCAACAAAAAAGTTATCTAAGTGATAAATGGCGTGCGTTCGTTGATGTCACAAATGTGAGTGACGATAACTACCTCACTGACTTAACATCCGAATACGCCAATGAAACTGACACTCAGTTATATCGAACTGGCAGTCTAAGTTACCTTGGTGAAGACTGGTTAGTCGACTTAAAGTTGCAAGATTTTGAGGTGTTGGGTGATCATAGAGAATCCTACACCGCACTACCGCAAATTAGCTTCCGTACACGTGACAGTTATGATCTTGTCGGCCTTGACTGGGACTTTGAAGGTGAGTTTGCCTATTTTCAAAATGATGCTTTGCCAATCTCTGAGGCGTCGAGATTACATTTAGAGCCTCGTGTGTCTTTTTCTCGCAGCGACTACGCTTGGTCATTTACCTCCGAGGCACGCCTACTTCACACGCGTTATGAACAAAATATAGATGTGCCTGATACAGAGTATGAAGAGTCTGTTACGCGTACCTTGCCAAGTTTACGGATACATGGACAATTGAATTTTGAACGCAGTACCGAGTTCTTTTTTGAACAAGGTACACAAACGCTTGAGCCACAAATTCAGTACCTTTACACCCCACACAGAGAGCAAAGCCAAATTGGCTGGTACGACACTGCTAAACTACAGGATGACTTTATTGGTCTGTTTAGAGCACGCCGTTACTCAGGTTATGACCGTATTGCAGAAGCCAATCAATTCACCGTGGGTGCAACCACTCGTGTATTCGATAGCAGTAATGTCGAGCGCTTTAACTTCAGCGCAGGTCAGATCGTTTATCTCGAGTCATCTGTAAAGCCTTCTGAACAGCTATTTACCGATGATACCAATTATAATGCATTATTTGCCGCTGAATCCATGTTACATTGGCATAAGCGTTGGTACCTCTCAGGTGGGGTGCAATATGATATGGATAGCAAAGAGTTAGTGCAGTCTCACTTTACCTTGGACTATAAAGGAGACAACAAGCAGTTGGTGCAATTGAACCATCGTTATGTTAATGATGTCTCAGACTATGAAATTGACCAAGTTGGTCTCTTTACAAGTTTACCAATTGACGATAACTGGCAATTTGTAGCAAGCTATCACCGAGATATGACGGCAAATAGAAGTGTTGAATCCTTTGTTGGTATTCAATACCAGTCTTGTTGTTGGGCTATTCAGGTGACTGCGAATCGTCAAATTGAAACAAACTTAAACCAAACACTTACAAATGATGAAGCAGTGTTTGATTCTGGCTTCAGCCTGAAATTTGTCCTTACAGGGCTTGGAAGCCAAAGCAGTGGTGATGCAAGTAAACTCCTTCAACAGGGTATTTTTGGTTACCGTAGACCGTATTTTTTGAATAAATAGAATTTAGAAAGCCGTATGAATTTAAAAAAGTTGTTATTAGTGGCCTCATTAAGTGCAGGCCTATTTACTCAAGCACATGCTGAGCGTGTAAAGCTAGATACAGTCGTTGCCACGGTAAATGATGGTGTAATTTTACAAAGCGAAGTCGATCAAATAATAAATCGTGTTAAAGAACAGGCTGAGCAGCAAGGTACTGAACTTCCTAGCGATAAAACATTACGATTACAAGCCATCGATAAACTCATTGAGCAATCTTTGATGTTGCAACTGGGCGACCGCATGGGTATGCAAATTTCAGATGCTCAATTGGATCAGACCATTGCGAATATTGCCCAAGATCAAGGCGGTACTATTGCTGACTTACGTCGTTCAGTTGAAGCAAGTGGCGAAAGCTTTCAGGCATATCGAGAAGAGATCCGTAAAGAAATAACCACAAGCCAAGTGCGCCGTGCCAGTGTTGACCGCCGTATTTATATTAGCCCTCAAGAGGTGACTAACCTGCAAAAAATCTTGAGTGAGCAAACGGGTAACTCAGAAGAGTATGATATCGGCCATATCTTGATTAAAATCCCAAATAAAGCGACTCCAGAAGAAATTGAAGACGCTCGTGAGCGCGCTGATAACGTGATTAAGTTTTTGAATGAAGGCAAAGAGTTCAAGCGTATCGCAATCGCCTCTTCAAGCGGCTCAAAAGCGCTGGATGGTGGTCAATTAGGCTGGATGGGGATCAACGAAATGCCAACCTTGTTCGCTGAGGCCATCAAAGGCGCGAAAAAAGACGACATCGTTGGCCCACTGCGCTCAGGCGCAGGTTTCCACATTCTAAAAGTACAAGATATTCGTGGTCGTGAAGTCGTTGAAACCGTTGAAGTGCGTTCACGTCATATCTTAATCAAACCGTCTATTATCCTAAGTGAAGAAAAAGCACGCTCGATGCTTACAGGCTTTGTAAAAGACTTGCGCGCAGGTACCGCTGACTTTGCGGCACTGGCTAAAGAATACTCTGAAGATCCTGGCTCTGCACTTAAAGGCGGTGAGTACGATTGGACAGATCCAACCACTTACGTACCAGCGTTTAGAGACACTCTGCTGTCCCTAGAAAAAAATCAGATCAGTGAACCATTTAGAAGTACATTTGGCTGGCACATCGTCCAGCTGCTAGATAAACGCGTAGCCGACAAAACAGAACAAGCCAAGTTAAATCGCGCACATCGACTGCTGTTTAACCGTAAATTTAAAGAAGAAAGCTTTAAATGGATTAAAGAAATGCGTGACCAAGCGCATATTGAAATTATCGAAGCGGAATAACGGCTATGACACTCAGAATCGCAATTACACCGGGGAGCCTGCAGGTATTGGCCCAGATCTTGTTATCAAACTGGCTCAGCATGCATGGCCTGCTCAGTTGGTTGCGGTGGCTGATAAAAGTATTCTAGAAAAACGCGCCAAAGAACTTGGTGAGCAAATCAAGTTACTGCCATTTGACAGCGATGCTACACCTGAAGCGGCACCGGCGGGTGCCATTTACTACCTTCAAGTAGACAAAGGTGCTGAAGTGGTCGCAGGTCAATTAGATGAAACTAATGGCCATTATGTACTCGAAACCTTGCGCATTGCCTCTGAAAAGAATATGGATGGGACATTCGCTGCGGTAGTCACGGGCCCAGTTCATAAGGGCATTATTAACCAAGCTGGGATCTCGTTTAGCGGTCATACTGAGTACTTTGCACAGCAGTCTGATACCGCTGATGTCGTTATGCTACTCGCAACCGACGGGCTACGTGTGGCGCTAGTTACGACGCATATCCCACTGGCGTATGTATCAAAGGCGATTACGCCTGAGCGTCTCAGCAAAGTCATTCATATTCTACATCACGACCTACAAACCAAGTTTGGTATTGAACAACCGAGAGTATTAGTTTGTGGATTAAATCCACATGCTGGAGAAAGTGGTCACCTTGGTCGTGAAGAAATAGAAACCATTGAACCAACACTGGAAATGCTGAATAAACAAGGCATGAACTTAGTTGGACCGCTGCCAGCTGACACCCTTTTCCAGGCTAAATATTTAGATAATGCTGATGCTGTGCTTGCAATGTATCACGATCAGGGCTTACCTGTGTTAAAATATAAAGGTTTTGGAAACTCAGTAAACATCACCCTAGGATTACCCTTTGTTCGCACATCGGTTGATCACGGTACGGCGCTTGATTTAGCCGGCTCTGGTGATGTTGAAGTGGGTAGTTTTGAATTAGCGATCCGCGAAGCAATTAAGCTCGCAACCAAAAAAGCACAGAATGCATGACAGATAAAGTACATCTCGGACACAGAGCGCGTAAACGCTTTGGTCAAAACTTCTTAAATGACAACAATATTATCGACAAGATAGTAACTGCTATCGACCCAAAACCTGAAGACAACCTGGTTGAAATCGGTCCTGGTTTAGGTGCTATCACTGAGCCTGTTTGTGATTTAAGTGGCCACCTCACCGTTGTAGAACTCGATAAAGATCTTGCCGAGCGCTTGATCCATCATCCATTCTTGGGACCTAAATTAACGGTTCACCAAGGTGACGCGATGAAGTTTGACTTCTCTTCTTTAATCAAAGAAGGGGAAAAACTGAAGATCTTTGGTAACTTACCTTACAACGTATCAACCCCTTTGCTATTTCACTTATTTGAATTTGCCGATCAGGTTGAGCATATGCACTTTATGCTACAAAAAGAAGTGGTTAACCGTATGGTTGCAGGTCCTGGCAGCAAAACCTTTGGTCGCTTGAGCGTAATGACGCAGTACTATTGTCACGCTATTCCTGTGATTGAAGTACCACCACATTGCTTTAAACCAGCACCAAAAGTTGACTCGGCTGTTGTTCGATTGATCCCAAAAGATCCATCGCAACGTACCGCTAAGAGCACTAAACTTTTGAATACTGTTTGCTTAGAAGCATTCAACCAACGTCGTAAGACACTAAGAAATAGCTTATCGAACCTGTTAACCGAAGAGCAGCTACGAAACTTGGGTATCGACCCTACACTTCGCGCTGAAAACCTGTCGCTTAACCAGTTTATTGAAATTGCAAATTGGATATATGACAACTCAAACTAATATTGGCTCACCGATCAAAGTATCGGTGGAGACCTTTTACGTTGAAGCGCAATCACAGCCTGAAAAGGACAAATATGTGTTTGCCTACACAATAACCATTAAAAACCATAGCTTATGCAATGCTAAGCTTCATAGCCGCTATTGGCTCATTACCGATGCTAATGGCAAAGAGACCGAAGTCGAAGGTGAAGGTGTCGTTGGTGAGCAGCCCACCATTCGCCCAGGTGAGAGCTATAAGTACACTAGCGGCGCGGTGCTCGATACCCCAGTAGGTACGATGGAAGGGTATTATTTAATGCGTAATGAATTTGGCACTGAGTTTAAAACGCCAATCAACGTATTTAGACTCTCCTGCCCAAATATCTTGCACTAAGACAGTTTTTGTTCTGTAGGCGCGGGTTACCCCGCGATCCTCATACATCTAGAAATCAAAATAAAACAGTTAGTTATACAAAGATCAAAAGGTAATAAATGGCAAAGTACGCAATTGGAGACTTGCAAGGTTGCTTCACTCCACTCATCGGATTACTCGATCAAGTCGACTTTAATCCAAGCCAAGACCATTTATACTTTGTCGGTGATATTATTGCGAGAGGACCGGATTCGCTTGCTTGCTTAGAGTTCCTCTATCAACACGCTGACTCCGTTAGTATCACACTCGGTAACCACGACCTCCACTTTTTAGCATGCCTTGCTTTAGCAATGACTCCGAACCCGAAAGATAAATTAGACGCTGTTTTTGCCAGTCCTAAGTGCCACAAATATGCTGACTTGTTGCGTGCACAACCCCTCGCTATTTGGCTTGAAGCGCAGCAAACTTTTATTTCTCATGCTGGCATTCATCCAAGTTGGAATATTACACAAGCGCTAGAATATGCACGCTTTGCCGAAGCCATTTATCAATCAGCAACAGCCCCTGAGTTTTACGCGAATATGTACGGCTCTGACCCGGGGCTTGAGCTCGACAAGCTCAGTGAAAAAGATAAGTTTAAAGCTATTGTTAACGTATTCACTCGAATGCGCTTTCTAAAACAAAGTGGCGAACTGGACCTTAAGAACAAGTCTGGGCTAAAAGATGCTGCAGGTCTCACTCCATGGTTTGAGCTTAGCAACACTCCAGCCGACACTACCCTACTTTTCGGCCACTGGGCTGCTTTAGAAGGCGAAACAAACAGGAACAATATTATCGCCCTCGATACCGGCTGCGTGTGGGGAGGCCCTATGACGATGATAAATATCGACAGTGGCGAAAAGTACCAACACAGTTAATCCATTTAATTTACCTAAATCGACTCCAAGGTAAGCACTTACTTTAACTTTTAGAAAACTAAGCTAAAGTCGAAGAAAGCGTTAAGCTTATACTTTTCATCCGTTGAGCTGCTATTTTTTGTAATCCGACCTTTTTTACTGAAATTTTCTGTCACATCTGCTATAAAATACTTAACTTATCCGCAATAAATCCGATAAGTATCCGTATTGCATTGTAAATTTTGTAGGACAGCTATGAATTTGACTGTTAGCCAACGTATTTGGGGTGGTTTTATTACCATTACCTTGTTGCTTCTTCTTATCGGGGGCAATTCTTTATTAAGAATTGCGAACATTGACAACTCAACTCAGCAGGTAAACAACCTTTCTTTACCTGCACTCTCTAAAAGCTCTGCACTACAAGTAGAGTTTACTTTAATGAGCAAAATGGCTCAGGGAAGTTTTTATGCGCGTTCAGAGACTGAACTGGCGACGCTCAAACAGCAATTTGTAGAGCGCCAGAAGATCTTTGACAAAACCTATTCAGAGTTGCAACAGGTCGTTGCTACCAATAATAAACTAGCCTCAAGCAGCCGAGATGTTGGCAAAAGTTATGATGCTTTCGTAAAAGCCATGAACAGCCTATTAAACGAGAAAACATCTGAGCTTTCGCTAAGAGACAAATTAAAAGAGCAGTTGTCAACTATCGATGTTGCCGCAGAAGATGCAACTATGGTGACGGTTGATATCATCGATTTGGATGGCTTAGAAGATACTGACAAACGAGCTTTTCAAGCAGCAAATAATTTAGAAAATAATTTTTCTTCTGTAGTGACCAGTGCCAACGATATTGTCACAGTTGAAGACATCAATACGCTGGAAATCGTGAGTAGAGATCAAAGCTACCTCGTTGAAGAGCTTGGTCGTAATATCGACTTAATGCGTGGCCCCGTTAGCGCGCTTGATAGCAGTTTGTTTGCTGATCTCGAAGGCTATTACACCAACTTAAAAGGTGCGGTCAGCGGCAACAATAGTATCGCGGAAAATCAAAAACGCTTGATCAATGCATTAGCCGAAACACGTAAAGAACTAGCCGACGCCGAGAAAACCACAAAAGCCGCCCTATCTCAGCTAGATGATTTACTCTCTGAAGCGAGCCAAGTCGCCTTTAACTTACAACAAGGTGTACGTGCCGATGTAGGTACTGCAAACTTATGGACTTGGATTGGGATGATAGTAGCGACTCTAATGGCCGTTGGTGTTGCTTACATTACCGTTAGCCGTATCACTAAACCATTATCGGAAGTGAATCGAGTCTTAAACATTGTCGCAAGTGGCGATATGACACAGCGCTTAGATGACACGGCAAAAGATGAGTTTGGCGAGCTATCTAAAAGCTGTAACACCCTGATCTCTAGCTTACGTGAGCTTATCACTGGCATTATTTCTCGTTCGACACAGCTTGCTGCAGCGTCCGAAGAAACATCGACTATCACAACAGAGTCAAGCCAAGCAATTAAGAATCAGCAGGCACAAGTAGAGCAAGCCGCTACTGCTACAACTGAGATGAGTAGCACGTCTCACGGTGTAAGCAACAGCGCGCATCAAGCATTACAAGAAATTAAAAATGCGGATAAAGAAGCTGAGCGTGTAAAAGGTATCTCACATGAGAACAAACACACTATTGAGCAACTCGCAAGAGAGGTGGATGAAGCATCTCGCGTGATTAACAAACTACATCAAGACAGCGCGTCGATAGGTAGTATTTTGGATGTTATCCGTGGCATTGCCGAGCAGACTAACCTCCTTGCACTAAACGCTGCAATCGAAGCCGCACGTGCTGGTGAACAAGGTCGTGGCTTCGCTGTGGTCGCAGACGAAGTACGCTCGCTCGCAAGCAAGACTCAAGAGTCGACTCAAGAAATTCAAGCAATGATTGAATCCTTACAAGCTGGTGCCGAAGAAGCCGTAGGCGCAATGTCGAAAGGCAAACAGCAGGCGGAGTCGTGCGTAACTCAGAGCGACCGAGCTAATGAAGCACTAAACTCTATCACTGCTGCCGTTTCTCAAGCCCATGATGTGAGTGAAGAGATTGCAAACGCTGCAAATGAGCAACAGCAAGTAGCACAGGAAATTAGTGAACGTTTGGAATCGATTGTAACAATCGCAGAGCAAACGGCTGAAGGCGCGAGCCAAACCTCAATCTCCAGCTCTGAGGTCGCTAAACTCGCTGAAGAGTTACGCTTATCTGTAGAGCAGTTTAAAGTTTAACTATCTAAACTTAGCTTTTAGTGATTTAGCAAAACCACGAAGCATAAAAAAACCCATGCATGGCATGGGTTTTTTGTCTCTGTTCTTTGATTATGCAAACAATGCGTTTGCCTTCTCAACAATATTTTCTACGGTAAAGCCGAATAGCTTGAATAGCTCATCAGCAGGCGCTGACTCACCAAACGTTGTCATACCAACGATAGCGCCATTTAGGCCCACATATTTGTACCAGAAGTCCTCTATACCTGCTTCGATAGCGACGCGACGCGTTACTGAGCTTGGCAGTACGCTTTCTTTGTATTCTGGAGATTGTGCATCAAAAATGTCCGTTGAAGGCATAGACACAACACGTACTTTTTTACCTTCTGCACGAAGCTTATCCGCAGACTCAACCGCAAGTTGCACTTCAGAACCCGTGGCAATAAGGATGATTTCAGGTTTACCGTCACAAGATAGGACATAACCACCTTGTTTAATCGCAGCAACTTGCTCAGCTGTACGTGGCTGCTGCGCGAGGCCTTGACGGGTAAATACAAGTGCAGATGGGCCATCAGCGCGTTCAACGGCTTGTTGCCAGGCCACAGCTGATTCTACTTGGTCACATGGACGCCAGCTAGCAAGGTTTGGCGTAGTACGTAAATTCGCCATTTGTTCTACAGGTTGGTGTGTTGGACCATCTTCACCAAGACCAATTGAATCGTGAGTATACACAAAGATGCTTCTTTGCTTCATCAATGCTGCCATACGTACGGCGTTACGCGCGTATTCCATAAACATTAGGAATGTCGCACCGTAAGGAATAAAACCTCTATGTAACGCAATACCATTCATGATGGCAGACATGCCGAACTCACGCACACCGTAGAAGATATAGTTACCCGCAGCATCTTCTGCCGTTAAGCCTTTAGATTGATCCCAAAGCGTTAAGTTAGAACCGGCAAGGTCAGCAGAGCCACCCATAAACTCAGGTAGAATTGGACCATAAGCATTCAGTGCGTTTTGTGATGCTTTACGTGTTGCTGGGTTTGCAGGGTTAGCTTGAAGCTCTGCGATATACGCTTCTGTTTTCTCAGACCAGTCTGCAGGAAGCTCGCCTTTCATACGTCGCTCAAATTCAGCAGCAAGCTCAGGGTAATGCATTTGGTATTCAGTGAACTTAATCAACCAGTCGCTTTGTTGATTTTGACCACGTGCTGTTGCGTCCCATTTAGCGTACACATCTTCTGGAATTTCAAACGCGCCGTGCTCCCACCCTAGGAATTCACGTGCTGCTTTGATTTCATCATCACCTAGCGGTGCGCCGTGACAGTCATGGCTACCTGATTTGTTTGGTGAACCATAACCGATAACCGTTTTACAACAGATAAGTGTTGGCTTGTCAGATTCAGCTTGCGCCGCTTCGATAGCTGCTTTAATCGCGGTGCTGTCGTGACCATCAACGCCTGCAATAACATGCCAGCCATAAGACTCAAAACGTTTTGGTGTATCGTCGCTAAACCAACCTTCAACTTCACCATCGATTGAAATGCCGTTGTCATCCCAAAATGCAATCAGTTTGCCAAGGCCAAGGGTGCCCGCAAGTGAACAAGCTTCGTGAGAGATACCTTCCATCAAACAACCATCACCTAAGAATGCATAGGTACAGTGATTAACGATGTCGTAATCTTCACGGTTAAACTGCGCAGCCAATGCTTTTTCAGCAATCGCCATACCTACCGCATTAGTAATACCCTGACCCAATGGGCCTGTGGTAGTTTCGATACCTGGCGCATAACCATATTCTGGGTGGCCTGGTGTTTTTGAATGTAGCTGACGGAAGTTTTTGATGTCATCAATTGATAAGTCATAACCCGACAAATGCAACAGTGAATAAATTAACATCGAGCCGTGACCGTTTGATAATACAAAGCGATCTCTGTCGAACCACTCAGGATTACTTGGGTTGTGCTTTAAAAAATCGCGCCAAAGTACTTCTGCGATGTCTGCCATGCCCATAGGGGCTCCTGGGTGGCCAGACTTGGCCTTTTGTACAGCGTCCATGGAAAGAACGCGAATTGCATTAGCAAGTTCTTTGCGAGATGGCATGAATTCTCCTACCTTTAAATGTGTTTCGCGGGGGTTTGAGCCCATTCTTACTTATTTATATGGCTAACTGCAACGGCAAAGGTCATAAAAAAACGGGTACAGACGGACTTTTTCCGACCATTAAAAAAGTTTGCACAATTTTGGACGTCTAGGCGTAAAATAACTAGTCAATGCCTAGGTTTTTTGGTTAGAATACGCCCCTTAATTTTTCGCGCTGTCCCTGATGTTTGTGAAGCGCAATATTTGTGAGCATAAATACAATGGCTAAACATTTATTTACTTCTGAATCTGTTTCTGAGGGCCATCCAGATAAAATCGCCGATCAGATTTCTGATGCGGTTCTAGATGCCATCCTTGAGCAAGATCCAAAAGCACGTGTTGCGTGTGAAACTTACGTTAAAACCGGTATGGTTATGGTTGGTGGTGAAATCACAACTAGCGCTTGGGTTGATATCGAGGAATTAACTCGTAAGACCGTGCGTGAAATTGGTTATACCCATTCTGACATGGGCTTTGACGCTGATTCATGTGCAATCCTTAATACGATTGGTAAGCAATCACCTGATATCAACCAAGGTGTTGATCGTTCTCGTCCAGAAGAACAAGGTGCTGGTGACCAAGGTCTAATGTTTGGTTACGCGTGTAACGAAACTGACGTACTTATGCCTGCGCCTATCACTTACTCACACCGTCTAGTTCAGCGCCAAGCACAAGTTCGTAAAGACGGCACGCTACCTTGGTTACGTCCAGACGCTAAGTCTCAAGTAACATTCGCGTACGAAAACGGTAAAGCGGTAGGTATCGACGCCGTCGTATTATCTACGCAGCACTGTGATTCTGTATCACAAGCTGATCTCGTAGAAGCGGTTATGGAAACTATCATCAAGCCAACCCTACCTGCAGAGCTTATCACTGAAGCAACTAAGTTCTTCATCAATCCAACAGGCCGTTTCGTTATCGGTGGTCCTATGGGTGACTGTGGTCTAACTGGTCGTAAAATCATCGTAGATACATACGGCGGTATGGCTCGTCACGGTGGTGGTGCATTCTCTGGTAAAGATCCATCAAAAGTTGACCGTTCTGCTGCTTACGCAGCGCGTTACGTTGCAAAGAACATTGTTGCAGCAGGCCTTGCTGACAAATGTGAGATCCAAGTTTCCTACGCAATCGGTGTTGCTGAGCCAACCTCCATCAGTGTAGAAACTTTCGGTACAGCTAAGCTTGATGAGTCGCGTTTAATCGAGCTTATCCGCGAGCACTTCGACTTACGTCCTTACGGTCTTATCACAATGCTAGACCTTGAGCGTCCAATTTATCAGCCTACTGCTGCGTACGGCCACTTTGGTCGTGAAGAGTTCCCTTGGGAAGCGACAGATAAAGCTGACGCACTACGTGCAGCTGCAGGCCTATAATCTCCTGCCGCAAAAAGTAAAAAAGGCGCCTAGTGCGCCTTTTTTAATGCTCTCGAATAATCTTCCTATCCGATAAATACTTCGTCGACATCATCTTTTAAGTTTTGATACTCATCTTCATGCAGATTAAGCTCAATCATCACCTTATCTTTAAATTGGTACCAATCAGCTGCGCTTCTAAAGTGCTTTGCTTCAAAGCAAAGGTTTTCAGCCAGTTTAAGTGCCGCAAAAGTTTGCATATGTTGCGCATTTTTTTGTTCTTCAAGATAGCTAACGTCATGGTGGCGCAAAATCATCTGACATATTTCTTTGGGTAAGTGCCAAGACGTCGCAAGAAAGTAGCCTATCACAGTGTGAGGCACTGGATACTTTTGCTGCTCGTAGTAAATCAACGTTTGCTCTGGTCGCTCTACAGACTGCTTTATTACTTCAGCATAATCAGGATACTTTACGGCCATCGCTGGGATCCCGGCATCGTGAAACAATCCGAGCAGCTGCAAATTCTCCATGGGTAATGACGCTTTTAGATAATGTCCAACTACCATTGCCGCTTTTGAAATATCCGCAGCGTTATCCCAAAACTGCTGCAATGAAATGCAGCACTTTGACTGCTCAAACGCGTTTTTAAGTAGGTACCCTGTTACTAATTGCGTAATACAGGTGACGCCCAAAAACATCACGGCTTGTTTAATGTCTGTGATGGTACGGGCAAGGCCATAAGCAGGTGAATTAATTACCTTTAATACCGCAGCTGATGCACCAACATCAGCCGCAATAATACCTGCCACGCTAAATAAATCAGGTTCAGGTTGTGATAACTCATTTTGTAAGGCTTGCAATATTTCAGGCTTAGCAGGTAAGTTGAACCCGCCGCGCAAATCATTCAGCACTTTATCGTCAATATCGATCATTGGGCTACCTCAGAATTGATACACCCAAGTTTAGTTCATTGCCTGATATTTGCAGTATTGATTGTAATGAAGTGGTACAAAAAAGCGGGGGAAAACCCGCTTAATCTGGTTAGAACCAATATGGTTCGCTATGCACGGAAGATTGTCGACTCTGCTCCATGGCACTGATCAAAAAGTCAGATTTTTGCTTAAGCCATGCTTGCACTTCTTGTAACTCGTCTGAATTTTGGCTTTGGCAGAGCTGATATAAATACGCCAGTGTTTCTAGCTCATAAATACCATAAACGATATCAATCCACGGCGTTCTAAAGGCTTTACGCGCTTCTTTATCGTAAAGCTTGCCCAAACAGTTACCACTTAGTAGCGTATTTTCTAACTTTATTCTCACATGTAAATAGTCGCCCTCAGAAAGCGACTTATCCTGTGGGAGTAAGTTCTTAAGCTCTTGCCAGTCTTTATCAAATAATTGGCTTGCAATTTCTGTGACGGGCAACTCTGCTGCACTCAGCGCTTTTTGATCCCAATTTTTACGCCAAGCTCTATCAACAAGCCAGCGAGTAAGTGAGAGAATTAAGCGGTTATAACGAGTGCAATGAAATAGATCTTCAATGTCCGTCGGTGTCGGCTGAACATCTTGCAAATCGGTAATGACCTGCGCCAATTCAGGAAACTGATTAAGTTTCTTATGGTAAGCATGGCGCTTTGAGGTATAGGTTTTTAAATGAATTGCATTTTCAACCCAAGCAAGTTCTGACAACAACCATTTTAACTCGTTGCGAATACTTTCGGTCGAGCTTTTATCAACGATGTCATCGAACAACCAAAACGCATGACGAATAAGCGAAACCCCATCAATAACGCGCTTTAACGTCTTGAGACTTGGCTTATTAAAATAGCACTGTTCGTGCTTCTGTACGAACTGAATACCATAACTTACTGTCGCAATTAACGCTTGCTCTTGTGTTACCTGAGATTTTAGCGGTACAAAGCCTATAAACTTATTTGGTTTTAAAGGCTTATCATCGGCGATGCGATACCCTCTAGCAGCCTTTGAGTAAAGCCCCAAACGCATACCAGCTTGTTTAATTAGGTGATCGGCTAATAAGAAAAGATCTTCTTTGTTTCCCTCAATCAGCTCTATTTCAAGCTCATTGATTGGCTCCATCTTCCCTTGGGCTGCTATTTCCCCTTTATCCAACACGACTTCGATTTTGGTTCCTGAATCCGTTTCGATTAACCAAGTACGACGAATGAAATTCGTACTGAAGATCGGGAATATATTTTCTGCGATCGGCTCAAGTTGCATGCCGTGAGGCCAAATATTCGCGTCAAACGCTAACAAGTCAGGACGTCCTGACTGAATAGGTAAATTGTACTCAGGCCGTTGATGTAACCCTCCTACAACTTCTCCCGCAAGCTTAATCGTTTGCTCGCATTCATCGTTGCAACAACGTGTTCTTAGGCCAATATCTAGCGCACGCAATTCACGATTTGGCGTGTCAAAGTAGGCGTTAGTTAAGTTTTTAGCAGGCTTGTTAGTGACCGTTTTTGCAAACTGTGTGATGAGTGCAGGGATCAGCGGAACTTCATTATCTGAAACCAAAAATTTCAGTTCTATTTCAGTGTCCATTAGGGCAGTGTTTTACCTATTTGTCTAAGGGAGGATCAAAATATACAAAGGAGGCTAAGTTTGCAATCTTTTTATCCGATGAGAAGTGCACCAAATATGCGCTAAATCAATAGATAGTCGGGCTAATTTCGCTGAACGTCAACGGATTAATAACATCGTATCATTGCGTTAAATGCCGCAATTTTCATTATGTAATCAATTATTTCGCGCCATTCAAAATAAACAAAGCCTTGCTATTAGGCCGCGAAATCCCTACTATTTTGTAAACTTTACGACCCAAAGAATAAAAGGCCAACGCATGTTCAACTTTAAGCAATTTATCATTGCGAGCCTGCTCTTCACCAGCTTTGTAAGCTTGGCCGAAGAGCCAGACGAAAATAGCACAGTAAACGCGGCAACACCAAACGGCTATATTAGTGACAATCTTTTTATTTTCATGCACACAGGTCCAAGTAAAAATTATCGAATTTTAGGTTCTGTCGATGCTGGGACGCCAATCACTATTTTGAGTGGCGCTAATGACGAGTTTGTCCAAATTAAAGACGACAAAGCAAGAGAAGGTTGGGTAGAGAGTAGATTTGTCACCACTGAGCCTGGTTTAAAGCAGCAATTAGAGACGGTTAACCAAACCTTGGTAGAAACCCAAGAAGCGCTAAATGATGCCCAGCAACAGCTTCCAATGCTGCAGCAAAATAATACCAATCTGCTGGCGGAAAATGCTTCACTTCAAGACACTATTTCAGGGCTTGAAAAGCAGCTACAAAATGAGCGTTTAGCACAACAGCAAAAAGTCCAAAAAGAACAACACCAGTTGCTCACTTACGGTGGCATCATCGGGATCAGTGGCATTATTATCGGTGTGATCCTGACGCTATTTTTATCTCGTAGAAAGCGTTACGACGGCTGGTAATTAGTTATATACCTATTGAGGTTAGATAACTTCGTCACTGACGGTGCATCTAAACTTTCTTGTCAAAAATAAATAAAGGCCGGAAAAATTCGGCCTTTATTTATTCCATCTAAAACGTATTAGACTGAACTCTTTGCATTAATTTTACCCCAAATGCCAGACTCAGTAACTCCTTGCACTTTGACCTTATCGACTTCGAATACAGGTTCTTTCCCTTTTGCTCTTTGCAGATGATAATCAGCCGTAACCGCCAAGATAGTGGGTGTAAGACGCACGATGGCAATAACATTCACCACCGTCATTAAACCTAATGCGATGTCGGCAAGATCCCATACCTGTTTTAGCGTTGCCGACGCGCCCCACAACATCATAGATAAGTAGCATGCGGTATAAATTGAACGGCCAACTTTATTATCCAGATGGAATAAGTGTAAGTTACTTTCAGCATAGGCGTAATTAGCCACTACAGAGGTGAAAGCAAACAAAGTGATCGCCGCCGCGACAAAGTACACGCCCCCAGTTGCTAAATGCGCGGTCATCGCAGATTGTGTTAGCCGTATGCCTTCCATCTCACTGCCAATATCTATATCTGCCAATAAAATGATCACGGCGGTACAGCTACACAATACAATGGTATCAAAGAATACACCTAGCATTTGGATGTAGCCTTGAGTCACGGGATGATTGGGAATAGGCGTCGCACTTGCCGATGCATGCGGTACACTGCCCGCTCCCGCTTCGTTAGAATAAAGCCCGCGCTGAATACCATTTTTAATGGCCGCGCCCAGTGCACCGGCGCCCGCTTCTTGCAAGCCAAAAGCAGATAGCAAAATATCTTTGATCATGGCTGGGACTTGCGAGTAATTCATCAAGGTAATAATAATGGCTGCAAGGACAAAGACTAATCCCATCACTGGCACTACCTTTTCAGCAAATCGCGCAATCGCTTTAAAGCCGCCAAGAATAATAGAGCCAGCAAGGACAGTGATCACAATACCTGAATATAAGGTTGGAATATCAAACGCATTATTGAGCGCATCGGTGATGGTATTGGTTTGCATGGCACTAAAAGTAAAGCCATATCCCAAAAACAAGCAAAAGGCGAAGCATACTGCAAACGCCCTACTTCCCAACCCCATTTGAATATAATAAGCAGGACCACCTCTGAACTCACCTTGGCTATCTCGCACTTTATAGACTTGTCCAAGCACACTTTCGGCAAAGCCTGTCGCCATACCCAGAATAGCGATCATCCACATCCAAAATATCGCACCACTGCCACCAAGAGAAATTGCAACCGCAACACCTGCAAGATTACCGGTTCCAACTCGAGCTGATAGCCCTGTGCATAATGCTTGAAAAGAACTAATCGTATTGTCATCGCCCTGACTACTGCCCCGTAACAGGCTAAACATGTGGCGAAACTTTACAACTTGTATCCCTCGCAAAAGAATAGTGAACCAAAACCCTGCAAATAACAGGATATAAATAAGTATCTGGCCTTCTCCCCATAAGAACCCATTGATACTCTTAACTGCATGTTCAAACATAGGCGATTCCTGTTTTGTTATTATTTGCCGTTTATCTAGGGCATATTGCCCTTTGCTGTTTGATTTCTGTTCTCCTGAGTGCGCTACAAGCCCTAAGTATTGTTTAACGGTGAAGCTTGTTTTTACGCTTACTTAAATGAACTCCAGCGATCATACAACGCACTGAGCCACCAGCGGCTTCGATTGTCGGTATATCGATAGCAACAAGCTTAGCTGACTTTTCAATGACAGCAATTTGCTCGGGCAATAGCGCCCGATAAGCCGTTGTGGAAAGCGCGAGTATGCGTCCCATACTGCCTTGTAGCTCAATCGCGTTACCGCAAAAATGTTGGATCTGCTGATAAGATAGCGCAATCAGCGTGTGCCTGCTTTGCGTAAAACGATTGATAAGCTGTGCCCGCTGATATTCTGGCACCATATCTAAGCATATCATGGCGAAATCGGTGGCGACACACATTAAGACATTGGTGTGATAAACAGACATTTCATTCTTATCATAGGCATTAAATATCTCTGCCTGTAGTCCCAACTGCTCGCAAACTTGATTAACTAACACGGTGTTGGTGCGCTTGGACTCTACCGCATAGGCCACTTTTGCTTGATGATCGATAACCATAGAGCCGGTGCCTTCAAGGAATATTTCTTCAGCGGTTAGATGACTATAATCATTGATGTTTGTCACCTGATAGTGAGCACTCAGAAAATCGATAATATCGCGACGGATCTCAAGTCGCCTATTTCACATTTAACGACTTCAAAAAATATAGCGATACAGAACTGCCCCAAGCCAAAGCCTGAGGCAGTAAAGGCATTTCGCGATTAGTTTACAGAGTGTTTATATACATTGAATAAATCATGCTGTAGAGGATCTAGCACCTTCTTCTCGAAGCCAACAAACTCCTCAATTAATTCTTGCGCAGTAAGTCGTCGTGATGACTGACCTTGAATATAATTCAGTGTCGAAACTGCGATAGGAGTAGAAAATGATGAACTGTGAAAAACTGAGTATATTGGACCAGCTGTTAACACACCATAGAGAGTTAATGGGAATGTGCGTTTTCGATGTTTGATACCGTCATCTTTGTACCCTCCAGTCGAAATATAAACATCACTACAATTCCAAATATTGTAATCTTGAGTGCTTAGCTTAGCGTTGTCAATGATCCCCTCCAAAGGCACAGCTTCAACACCTAAATTTTTCATCGAGGCTAGGGGATTCGCGACCCTTAGGCGCGGGCTAATGTCCGAATCGCAATCAATCGGAAACGCAGCATCATCTTCGGAAAGTGCACGAGAAGCAGAAGAAACGGCAGCTTGAACTAGCAGTGGATGGCGAACCTCGTTCAACTCTGTAGTGTAAGACATCATTGAAAGTTTATCTATATAGCGATGCTCTAAATTGAGTAATGCACTCATCACAGATTGGTTAAATATTTTACCACATTTTGCCGCTACTGTTTCATTTAGAATTTGTCTAGACACACCAAACGACGCATTGATCATTCCAATTTCGTGTTCTTGAATCGCTGTTTGTAGGCCAGTTAAAGCGTTATCCTGTTTGCTTTTTAGCTTATTAAGCTCACTTTGAACAACATTCTCATCTTTACTATCAAGTGCATCACATGAGCTAGTCGTCATCCAATGTTTATCTTCTACCAAAAGTAATTGCGCTTTGGGATTATACTCAAATAGAAAGCTGGCTATATGAGCACCATGACCATCACCCAATGAGAAAGGTGCATCTTTCTCATTTATCAACGGAAGAAACTTAGCTGCAAAGTCTGCTGAGATACGTGAGAAGTTGATGGCTGATAAGCTTTGTGTCGAGTTACTTATTCTTTTAAAAATAAGTTCGGCGTCTTTTGGCATCTCAATTACCGGTCTATATGCTATTAAGTTAAGATTTTCATCAAACGACATTAGGTCAATAACTCGGTCCTGATAAGCAGATATTGCTTGTTTCGCAAGGCCAAAATCGATTAGCAATATGCGTTGATCTCTGTCATGCTTTTGGGGGTTAAAGGGTTTAGGCTCAAATACCACATCCACTAATTGGCAGTTTTCTTTTAGTCCATCACAGGTTGATTCTGCTGTAATCAGAGCAACTTCATCTATAATCCCTTGGTCAACTCCAAGTACAGGATACTTTGGAAAAATAACGCCTCGCTGTAAAACCAAGCGATCTTTAGGGGTTTCTTCATGAGGTTTAGGATCTGGGTTCGTTACTACAGGCTTTGATGTATCATCATGTGGCTTTGCTGAACTATCCCCTCCACAGGCGCACAATACAGTGCTTATCAACATCGAATGCATTAGTGTTTTCATAGTTGCTCCTTGACTAAATTTAATCGAGTTTTTAATTCTTCCATTTTGCTATCGGGCAATAGGAGTACTGTTTCAGAGAGAGATAGTCCCGTTGTAAATAAATCATGACTTTTTTGAGAGTATCCTGAAAATTCAACAATAACCTCAAAGTTGCTCATTAACTCATCTTGCGAGAGAGAATCCGTATATTTAAGTATTAAATCGACATAATCGTGTTCAATTCCTTTGCTCCATTCTTCATTATTTATTCTTTGGGAAAGAGCTGAAATCGTTTTCTCAATTGGTTTTCGTTGACCATTACTAGATAAGTAGCCAAGGTAGTCAATTGCAAGTAACCTTGCATGTGCTTGATTCTCGCCAAAAAGTGAGTCGGCTATGTCTTTTTTCACTAAAATATCATGTTGCAATTCGAGTATGTCTGGGTTTAAATCCCAGTTTTGAAATAATGCGGTCTTTCTTTCAGCCCGATCTGCGTACTGGTTAAAACCAATATAATCATTCACTCCCTGCTTGGCAGTTTCTAGAGCTTCACTGGTGGGTGAAATAAATTTAAGTTCTTGCTTTATTTTTGTTTCGCTTTTATGTACAGGTTTGTCTATATCGTTATTTGTATTATGATTGTCAGTTGAAACTTGTCTTGTAACTCTCTCGACTTTTTGCTCCTCTTTATAATCAAAGAGAGTTTCGCTCCCAAGGTAGAACAAACCTAACAGGGTAAAAAATGTGATAATGGCCAAGTATTTTTTATTTATCATAATAAATCCTATAAAAACTAACTGTTGATAAATAATCTCAACAGCTAGTTTTTTGCTAGATTGAATCATTGATTAAATCACTGTCTAACTTCGAATTTTGCCATTTCACTCATCAAAATGTTTTGCCAGTAAAGGTCTCCCATGACTAAACCATTAGCAATGACTAAGTGGCCTTGTTCGTCTTCAGAGTTTGTCAGTAAATTATAAACATCTTGGTTTTCTGCGCCTTGCTCAAGCGAGGTAATAATATCAATTGAGCCATCTTCTTTTACTAGCTGATCACCAACATGTAGGTTACGTGCAACATCCATCTTGCCAGAAGCCAGCAATACACCATGTTCTTCTGTTAAACCTAAACGAATACCAGATGCCGTCTTGATTACGATTAGAGGCTTTTCCTCAGGTCCTTTCGTAGTATCTGCGATCTGTTCTAGGTCAAATTGCACATTAGATAGGGTGGCAGTGTCAGCCATTGCAAGTACATTGAACTGTTGTTCATTGCTGAACAAGTTTTCAATGTTGATTTGACTATTAATGTTTGAACCATTTTCACGAGCTGAAATTTTAGTTCCTATTTCGAAACAACCACAACGACACACAGCGATTAATTTAGAAGGATCGAATTGGTTACACACTGGAGCGAAGTTCTTTGTTTTCGCGTAATAATATTCCGTATCGTTGATACAGTTACCACGCGCATAGTCACGATACTGTCTACACTCCTCTTGACTCAATTCTGTACCGTTACAGCGCGACCTTAACTGATCTACATATTTTTGGTCCAAAAACCGATTTGTTTCGGATGGTGTTGTAGGGCCACCATCTCCACAGCCTGATAACTCACATCGGTCAATTGGAATTGGTACGCGAGCTTCCGCTTTGCTCGCTAGAGTTAATGCAAATAATAATGTAAATAACAGAACCAAACTTTTTGTAATATTCATCATCTTATCCTCATTATTTTCGAAGAAATTTTATTCAGCTAAGCGAGGTTTATACCAGCACTTAGGACGAAATGCGTCGTTTGCGTTTGGAACCTCAAGGATCTTAGAAATACTTGCACAGTGATTGCGAGCAGCTTCTAGTTCTGCATAGATAGATTGACGTCCGAAAACAACATCTTTACCTGGGATCAAGTAGCTATCATCTTCTATCTTGCACAGCGCTCCTTCGACGTAAGTGTCAAGACGGCATTGTGGCTGAGGGTGGTTTTCATAGGTTTGTGTAACAACCGAATCATCTCTATCATCAAAGCTAACTCGCTGTCCGCGTCCGGCCGCTAATAACTTTGCTAGTGATAACCCAGCCATAGATGTTCTATAGCAAAGATTTTGTTCATAGAAATCGCCGTACGTTGCATTACATTGCTGTTTTGCGGTTGAATGAACACTATATCTGTATTCACTATTGTCTTCATTCCCCCAGATTTTCTTCGCGCAAGAATGTGAAGCAAAGTAGTCCGATTGACCCTCACTTGCAGCCCACCGAGTTCCTTTGAAAGGAAAACCGCCTAAGTGGTGGCCTAGCTCGTGGCAAACAACCAAGGCAAAGCCATCCTCCGTTATTTCGGGAGCTCGGGCTAGGCCACCAAACATTGACACAATCCAATTGCTACCTTGCTGCAATGCATAAGCGTTGACCGTATCATCGTTCCAGTTACGCCTCCAAACTAGATTCGCACCATGGGAGTTAATTAATGGTTCATAGTGCACACTAACTGAGTTAATAATGCGATTAAAAACCGCTTCTGTTATAGCACCGCTATTAGCGTTATGCCTTAAATGTAAATTATTTTCAGGCATAAATACCTCAGCATTGTTTGCCAGCGATATTTTCTTAAGCACACCTTCACTCATAGAGTGCGCATGAGAACTGCAAACAAATGCAGCAATAGTCCATGCAACTACCGCCCGTTTTTTCAATTTAAGCATTTTATAACCTTCCTTAATTGACTAATTTGTACACTTAATGTGCACTTGAATAATTTAGACTAAAGGAAAAAAGATAAAAAGGTGTTAAAAGTACCAAAAAACAAAATATTCACAAAAGCTGACTATTGATAAATCACGAACAATTAGCGAATTCTGCCCCCTCTCTTTGTACCTAAAAAAAATCAAAAAAAACACAAGCTTAATCTTTATTTACACTTTTGTTAAATGATTCATTTTTATTTAATGTTTTTACTTATTCAATCTTGTTATTAAAACCAAGATTATTGCACAATAAAATATAAAAAAAATTCATCAATAATCTTTATTAAAAAAACAAACTATGCCCCTTAATTATCTATAAAGAAATTTAAATATAAGACACTGATTTTAAATGATCTTAATATTAGATATAGCGTCATATAGATTACAAACCAAAGTAAGAAGACACGTGCAACCATATACATTTTTGCAACATCCCCTCCCCAACAATAAGTCCTATTTTGTTTCGGTTTAAAGTACTTTATATCATTTCAGTGATTTACTTTGAGGCCTCGGCGGGATCGCACTTTGTAAAAAGCTCTAACATTCGGCCCTTTTCTGATCTAATAATCCCCAATTTATCACTATCTACTTGTCAGTTATGTCGTTATTTAGTTACCTTGAGCTTGTTGAAGATAACCACTCTTCCATCAACCAACTCTATCAACACTAACTTCGAGAGGAGCTGACTATCTAGTTCAAGTCAAAGCAAATCAGAAAACGCTTTATAAAGCAGTCACTTCGTGTGTTGAAAAAACCTTTGAACAAGAGGAAGATTTGCTTGAAGACGTACAAGTCAGCAATGGTCATGGACGTTAGGAAACGCGCATTACTTATGCTCTGCAGCAGGCAAACTGCCTGAGAGAAAATATGACCACCACTGCATTAAGATTGGCAAAGCTTGCTGATGAGCGACAACACTGATAGTGTGATTACGTCAAGGTCCCTTGGTAATCACACTTATTCAAATAATATTATCTCCTTCTTCTGGACTTCGAGCACGCTCTGCTTGTTCTCTGATCTCGTCCGCATCGCTACTCACATCATCAATATCCGCATCAACTGCAGCTGTTGTGGTTTTGATCTTTTGTTTCACTGATTCTCTATTGCTACTACTCGGATTACTATTCGCTTCTTTAGTTGCTCCTTGCGTCTCACTATTTGCAGCTATGATTATCCGTTCTCTAGCATCATCAGGCATGCTAATTCCGTGTTCAGTAAAGCAATTAACGGTTTCTCGCATGAGTTGAGACGCCACTTTTATCGGGCTGTGCTGTTCACTAT
This sequence comes from Pseudoalteromonas piscicida, assembly GCF_002208135.1. Lineage (NCBI taxonomy): Bacteria > Pseudomonadati > Pseudomonadota > Gammaproteobacteria > Alteromonadales > Pseudoalteromonadaceae > Pseudoalteromonas > Pseudoalteromonas piscicida. Next base: position 577,785 of record NZ_CP021646.1, on the reverse strand, counting down.
TGACCCAAAAATAAATGGTTAGATTGATAGTTGCGGAGCCTAATGCTTCAAGTAAAACCTGCGGTGGCGGATCGTTTAAAACCGCGCTTTGTTCTTTGAGTAAATCAATTGCAATTTGCTGCGTCAGGCGTATATCGTTGTCATAACCAATACCAATCTTAAAGTGTCCACGAGTCTTGGGGTTGGCGGTAAAGTTTTTAATCACATTCTTGTATACGGTCGCATTGGGGATTTGAATATGATTGCCATCATAGTCAACTAAGGTCGTTGCTCGGGCGGTGACCTTTTTAACGATACCTAAACGGTTATCCACTTCGATAATATCATCAATTCTAAACGGGCGTTGGACGCTAAGTAGCATACTCGAAATAAAGTTCTCGGCGATATCACGAAACGCAAACCCGAGAATGAGACCGACAAGTCCAGTGCCACTCATTACTGCGACGGCAAACTCACTCAACCCGGCCAAGCGCAAAAAGATATAAATACCAAAGAATATGACTAACACACTGATAAAACGGCGAGTGACTAAATGCAATAACCGACTTTTACTGACATAACCTATGGGTTTAATCAAAAGATAAGAGATTGGCCGTGCTAAATAATAACAAAGCACAATAACCACAATTCCCAACGCCAGAGCAGGTAATAATTGCCATGCAGTTTGTAAAAAGTGCACAACTTGTGCGCTTAAACTTAGCATATCTGAAGTGCTCACGGCCTCAGTCGCTTCGCGAGAAGCTGCCGCCTGAACCATATTAGCCATTTGATTTTTAATAAGATTAGTGATTTCCATATTGCACTCTTTAGGTTTTTATTCACAAGGTCACGAGTTGACTAGTAGCAAATATAACGCCAAACGAGATTGGCAGACCTTTTGCTGTATATCACTTTAGATCAACCGACCCAGAATTGATTTAGGAAAAACGAATGGCAACTCATAAACACGGCTTTAATGCAGACAGACCAAGTGATATTCCAGCACTAGGTTGGTGGGATGTAAGTAAACGTCTATATCACAGCTTAACCCAAGATAATTTATCGCTGGTTGCCGCTGGCGTGGCATTTTATGCCCTGCTGGCTATATTCCCCGCGTTGGCGGCCGTTGTTTCTGTCTATGCCTATTTTTCCTCGCCCACAGAAATGGTCGGACAGTTGCAGCCGCTTATCGAACTCCTACCACCATCCAGTCAAGAAATTATGCTGCAACAGCTCAAAGCGCTCACTCAAAAATCGCAGGCAAGCCTAAGCCTAGGTGCTGTTTTTACCCTCTTTTTAACAATATGGAGTAGCAGTAAAGGCTGCCAGGCGCTGATCACTGCCTGCAACATTACTTATCACGAGCACAATAAAAGGCAGTTTTTGCAAGCGCTAGTGGTGCGCTTTTTGTTTTCTGTGGGGCTATTTTCGTTGCGATTGTGGCGTTGTCTATTATCGGAATCTTACCCATTGTGCTTAATCTAGTGGGATTTACTACAGCGATAGATTCGATAATCCAGCTAATCACTTGGTCTATTTTAGCGGTGCTATTTCACTTTTCCTTAGCATTTGTTTATCGTTATGCGCCTCATCGCAGAGCCGCAAAATGGCGTTGGATAACACTCGGCTCGTTTACCGCCACCAGTTTATGGATCTTGGCGTCATTGGGATTTTCATATTATGTCGCACAGTTTGCTTCTTATCATGAGACTTATGGCTCATTGGGAGGCGTCGTCATTATGATGATGTGGTTATACTTAAGTGCTTACATTATTATTTTTGGTGCCGCATTAAACGCCAGCGCTGAACTTCAAACTTTAAAAGATAGTACCGTTGGCCCAGAAAAAACTAGAGGACAACGAGGTGCATTTGTTGCTGATAATTTAACCACAAGACAACGTCAAGAAAAGCAATAACAATACGTGGAATGGGTTATAGGCATAAAAAAGGAAGCGAATTCGCTCCCTTTTAAACGCCTATCTAGATAGCTTAGATACAATACCGAGCAAACAAACTCGCAACGGTTGCAGCGGTTGGTTTGCCATGTTGCCAGTCACCACCTTCAACGCCGCTACCTGCAATATCCATATGTACATACGGAATTGGCAATTCTGCATTACAACCATGCTTGTCTAAGCCACCAACAATTGCCAAAAATGCCATTGGGAATTGGTGACCACGGGCTGTCACCGCCGATGGAGCGTTGTTGCTCGATAGCACATCATCCGCAAGGGTGCGTGGTTTTACAAAGTCATAGTCTTCGCGTCGGCTACGCGATACTTCCGCGCAATCAGCCCATAGGTCGCCCATATCTGCAATCTTGCGAGATACTTGTGCTGCTCGCGCAGGACCATTCTCAACATAAGCACTGTAAGGGCCCATGGCGCGCGCCGCATGACCCGTTAGTGTTGCAACCGTAAAGATCTCAGGGTTTTTCTCACCAAGCGCTAAGTCTTTCGCTTCGCTGAGTAAATCCCCCATCGCCAAGCGACCTTCCGCATCGGTGTTACCAATACGAACGCGAACGCCTTCTCTGCTCTCAATGATTTCATCCGGCACGAAACAGTCAGAACCAATCGAATTACGAACCACGGCAAGGTAAGCAATTACCTTAATACCTTTTGGTTGGTACTTAGCAACCGCTTCCATAAAACCAACCACTGACGCCGCACCGCCTTTATCACGGCTCATGCCCGCCATAAAACCGCCCACTTTGAGATCTGCACCGCCGGTATCGTATACAAGACCTTTGCCAACAAAGATAAGGGTACGTTCAACGTCACCTTCAGGCTCGTATGCCATTTTTACAACACGAGGATGATGACGTTCAACGGCGTAAGAGGCTCGCGCTACGGTACTTAGCAGTGGATATTGCTCATCCATAACTTTACGATCAGCGATAACCTCAACGTTTACCGCTGAACCTTGGAATAGCTCAACACAATAGTCAGCAAAACGAGGTGGAGCCATGCGCTCAGGCTCTGTACCACACAGATCGCGCGCAGCATATTGGCCTGCAGCGATTGCGCTCAGTTGATCGCAGCATTGTACTGACGCTTCAAAAACATAAATCGCTTCGATTGGTTCAATCGCTTCGCCACGGTACTCACGTGCTTCTAATGGCTGCCATAAGCCTTGGCAAGCACCTAAAAAGCTGACTGCACGCGCATTTTCGTAACGAGCATCAGCAGGCACATTTACAACAGCAAGCACAGGCTTTACCGCGCCTGCCGCTTTCGCTTCTAAAATACCGGCTTTTGCCGCTTCAAAATAACGACGAACGTCATCGTAATCTCTATCGAGTGGTCCGGTTGGCGCAATCACCAATCGCTTGCCTGGTACTTTGTCTGAAACAAGCAGACTTGCCTTTTGTGCAATGCGCGCATCCACAGCTAAAAATGGTGCAGCAACGTCGTCAAGCTCTGCACTGCCAAGGTTTTGAATATCATGAGTAATAACAACGATAGCATCTGCATCGCTTTCAAATAGGGTGTTACAGGGTAATGCGATTGGAAAAGACATAAAAACGGCCCTTTTCTATATTAGAATTAGGGCCGACTATAGGTGATTTGTGGTCAAGTTCCAAGGGAACTACGACATATCACGGGCTTCATCTGGTTTCGCTTTGGTTTTGCTGATCACGGACCAAGCTTCTAACATCACCAAAATACTGACCACCAGCACGATAACGTCAAGCACAACCAACAGCCAATTGCCTTTTTGATAGTATTCACCTAGCTTGATCACTCCGGCAAAAAACGCCATCACCAGCACAAATACCATAGGGATCAAGGTGTACTTAGCAGGACGGCCTAATTTGATGAGATACACTGAGATAACCAACAAGGTTAAGCTTGCCAAGATTTGGTTGGTTGAACCAAACAGCGGCCAAATCACCATACCACCACTACCCGATGCGCCACCAGCGCCAAAGGCAAGTAGCAAGCAACATGCAACGGCCAATAAAGTCGCGATGATACCGTTGTTCAGGAACTTGATGTTATAGATCTCGCCCCACTCTTGAATAATATAACGCTGAAGTCTAACGCCAGAATCCATGGTGGTGCCTGCAAAAAGTACAACCATAACGGCAAGTAGGGTTGATGCAATTTCAACTGGTAACCCCCAACCTGTGCTGATAAGATTTGAACCACCATTAATAAAGGCTGATACACTGCCGGCACCAAGATGACTATAAATTTCATGCCATTGCTCAGGTGATACGGCAAGCATAACACCACTCACGGCGACTAAAGTGATAAGTGCTAGTGAGCCTTCACCAACTGCACCTAAGTAGCCGACAAAACGACCGTCTTTTTCTTTGTCTAGTTGTTTTGAACTCGTTCCCGACGAAACAATACCGTGGAAACCAGATACCGCACCACACGCGATGGTCACGAATAACAGGGGTATAATGCTTGGGGTATTCTCCACCGTTTGAGTATTAAACGCAGGCGCGGTGATATCAGGCATGACAACAAATACTGCACCATATAGCAGGATTAATCCCACTAACAGCTGCATGCCATTAATAAAGTCACGAGGTTGCAATAGCATCCAAACCGGTAACAATGACGCCACGGCAGCATAGATAAACAGAATGATGATCCAATTGGCTTTGTCGCTTAGACCAAACATTTCGGTTGGTAAGGTGATCGGCATACTACTGCCCATATAAATGGTCGCGTAGAGCACAATAACCCCGATAATACAGAGTGGTACTAGCGGCACTTTTCGTTTCAGCAATTGGCCGATGATAAGCGCCACGACGATAGCAGACCAAGCGGGGAATACCGCATTTGGGTTACCCACGAAGGAGTTGGCTATCACCACACCGAACACGGCATTTACCATGAGCAGTACCAGGAAGACCACTATCATAAACAATGAACGAGTGCGCTTGCCAATCACGCTTTCGGACAACGCGCCCATTGATTTACCTTTGTGGCGAGCACTTGCCCATAGCGCGCCCATATCGTGGACACCCGCAAAGAATATGGTTCCGAATACAACCCAAAGTACTGCAGGCACCCAACCCCAATAAACGGCTATAGCAGGACCTACAATTGGTGCGGCGCCAGCGACTGAAGTAAAGTGGTGTCCCCACAATACTACCTTGTTGGTAGGAACATAGTCTACGCCATCTTCAAGCTCATGGGCCGGCGTGACAAAGTTATCATCCATTTTAAATATTTTTTCAGCAATAAATTTGGAATAGACAAACCATCCAAATAACATCCCTATGATGCCGAAGAGTACGATCATTATGGATTGCATAATGCTTACCTCTTGTTGTTGTTTTAATTACACGCAGTTCGCGTGATTAGTTTGTTGCACGACAACTTCGAAGCTAGCACAAATTAAACTAATTGCAGTTATCTTTTAGTCTAGGTAAGTCAGAATTAGCCATCAAAAAGTCCCAGTTGAGCCTGAGTATTAGACTTTTCATTTAACCCCAAGTGCAAGCCCACTAGACGCACAGGTTTAAACTTTTGCCGTGACATCGCTTCAATCAATAGCTCTTCGAAAACGGGTAGATCAATATGCTGATATTGGCATTCTTTGGTGGTTTGGGTGAAATCGTAAAACTTCACTTTAACGCCAAGCTTATTAAAGCCGCGCTGTAAATAAGGCTGTGCTCGGCGAGTCAGTTCAGGTAACAATTTTTCTTTTATGACTTGTTTTAAAGTATCCAGATCGAGCGTGTCTTCTGCAAATGTGGTTTCAACACCTATTGACTTGCGCACTCTATCGGTCTCAACTCGGCGCTCATCAATACCTTGACAACGCCGCCATAATACAGCGCCAAACTTGCCAAATGACTGGCGTAACTGAGTTTCAGAGAGTGCTTTAATATCTCGGCCATACTCAAGTCCCATGGCCAGCAAACGCTGTTGAGTCACTTTACCTACACCTGGAATTTTCTTAAGCGGTAACACATCAATAAAAGCGCTCACTTGGTGAGGCGGGATCACACACTGACCATTTGGTTTGTTTTCATCGCTGGCAATTTTGGCCAAAAACTTGATTGGCGCAATCCCCGCTGAAGCTGTCAGGCCTGTTTCTGCAAATATATCTGCTCGGATCTGCTCAGCGATAAGCGTTGCACTGCCGTTACACTGCTGACATTCCGTAACATCTAGATAGGCTTCATCCAAAGACAATGGCTCAATTAGCTCAGTATAGCGGGCAAAAATAGCGCGAATTTGTTGCGAGATTGCTTTATAGACCTCCATTCTACCCGGCACAATCACCAGCTGTGGGCAGAGTTTTTTCGCTTGATAATTTGACATGGCCGAGCGCACACCATATTGCCGAGCAATATAGTTAGCCGTGGATAGCACCCCGCGATGGCTGCGGCCGCCAATCGCCATCGGCACTTTTGCAAGCTCGGGGTTGTCGCGCATTTCTACCGATGCATAAAACGCGTCCATATCAATATGAATAAACTTACGCATACCAAGATACTGTCTAAATAAACAGTGTTTATTATGTGCTAATTTTCCAGCTGTTGCAATCTTGAACATAAGCCTAAGTGTTCTGGGCTATACTTGTGTGGATGTGTGTTGCAACTTACACCGTAAAACAGAGATAATGCTAACAATATCAATACAGTTCAAAGTACTAAATCCGTTACTTTGACTATATTTAATCATTCAGCAATCAATCAGGAGCCTGCATGAAGTACTCACGACTTGGTAGTAGCCCATTAGAAGTTTCGCGCATTTGTTTAGGAAGCATGACTTGGGGCGTACAAAACAACCAGCATGATGCCGACGAGCAAATCAATTATGCACTAAGCCGTGGTATTAACTTCATCGATACCGCTGAAATGTACGCAGTTCCTCCATCCCCTGAAACCTATGGCAAAACAGAAGCAATCATTGGCAATTGGCTAAAGCGACACCAAGAAAAACGCGAAAAGCTCGTACTTGCCACAAAGATTGCGGGAAGCGGATTGCCTTGGATCCGTGAAGGTGGCCCTATTACGGGACAATCAGTGATCCAAGCGGTGGACGATTCTTTAGCGCGCCTGAATACCGACTATATCGACCTATACCAACTACATTGGCCAAACCGAACTTCTCCGCACTTTGGTAAACAATGGCCTGGTATGGTCCCTCTGAGTGCGCTTGACCGCGATGAAGAGCGCGCTGGCATGCTAGATATTTTAGAGGGCTTAGCGAGTTGTATTCAAGCAGGTAAAATTCGCCATTGGGGTCTTTCGGATGATACGCCTTGGGGCATTCACACTTACCTTAATTTAGCCACGCAACATGACTTACCTAAGCCGGTTTCAATTCAAAATGAGTTTAGCTTGCTACATGCCAAAGATTGGCCTTACTTAATTGAGAGCTGCGTAAACGAAGATATCGCCTATTTACCTTGGTCGCCGTTGGCTGGTGGGATGCTGAGCGGTAAATATTTAGGGGGCGCAAGACCTGAAGGCAGCCGCTTTACCTTAGTGCAAAGACAAGGCCTATTTAGGGACACACAACTAGCACAAGAAGCCGTTGCAAAATATTTAGAAATCGCCAAAGAATTTAATATGACTGCAGCGCAACTGGCGCTAGCTTGGTGCAACCAAGTCGATGGCGTGACTTCAACCATTATCGGCGCGACAACCATGGCGCAGCTTAAAGAAAATATTCAAGCGTTTGAAAAGCCGCTGTGTGCAGAATCTTTAGCCGAGATTGATACGGTATTTAAAGCGTACCCAGCTCCGTTTTAATATCTTCATTCACGATACGCCGCTTTTACGCTGGCGTATCTCACCTTTGTTACCTAGATTGAAGTTAAACTCCCCATGCAAAGCTTAAATAACACCCCAGCCACTCCACTTCAAGGCAGCTGCTTTACCAGAAAAACCACTCGTGCCATTGTCCTTAGAGGCAACGACATTCTTATGCTTTACACCAAGCGTTATGACGATTACACCTTGCCAGGTGGTGGTGTCGATGAGGGTGAAAGCTTAGAAGCAGCATTGGAGCGCGAGCTAAAAGAAGAAACCGGTGCAGTATCCATCACAGGTTTGACCCCTTTTGGCCGCTATGAAGAATACCGTCCTTGGTATAAAGCCGATCATGACAATGTGCATATTATTTCTTATTGCTACGTTTGTGAGATCTGTGGCGAGTTTGATGCACCTGCGATGGAAGATTATGAACACGCCAATGGGATGAAACCTTTGTGGATTAACATAAATCAAGCCATAGCTCACAATGAAGCTAAACTCAATGATGCAAATAACAAAGGGATGTCCGTTTTGCGTGAATTAACTTTACTGAAACACATATCGGCGCAACTAATCACAGAATAATTCGTCTATTGAGGGAACATTTACACGTTGATTAAGCTCTAACTCTGCATAACTCAAGGATTAATAAGAATAATGCGGCCGCTCCAAAACAACCTAATTAGTTTCACCATTATCGGCTCTATTGTGCTGCATCTACTGCTCGGCTGGTATTTGCAGCAAAGTATTTATATCCCCTCAAAGCCTTTAGAAATTAAGGCAATGAAAACCTATTTGGTTATTGAGCCTGCCAAGCCCAAGGTGGAGCATATTGAGACACCGACGATAACTGAAGATAAGCCAGTAAAGGAGTTAAAACCAACGCTGCCGGACGATACAGTTGAAGTACCAAAAACTGCGCAAACGGAACCAAAAAAGCCTGCGGTTGAAAGTACAACCAAGCACATAGCCAAAGCAGCAGTCGTCACGCAACCTAAAAAGTTAGACCATCGCAAAGCAATCTCTCAATTTCGTCAGCAACTTTTAGAGCGCACTCCCAGTGACGTTGTACTCAGCCAAAACCAAAAAAAGCCGCAGCAGATCACCGTGCCTAAAGCGCATCAAACCAGTGCTGCGAGCAAGCCAAGAGAGCTACTCGCGTCCACACCACATTATAAAGTCTACCGTGAAAATGGCCTGTGCTATACTGAGGTTAGACTCGATCCGAGTACTCCTACACCAGAGGGATTAAGTAATAACTGGCGTACTCCGCCTCGCCCTTGCGATGGCGGTGCCATTAAAAAAGCCTATGATGCCGCGATGAGTAAATGGCTAAACAAACGCTAATCTTGCTATCATAAAGCAAATTTATTGCTAAGAGTCCATTATGGAAAAAGTCACCATTTTAGTTGACGCCCAAAATGTTTATTACACCACCAAGCAAGCCTACCAAACAGGCTTTGACTATAACGCGTTTTGGCGTAAAGCAACGGCTAATCGCGAGGTATATCAAGCCATTGCCTATTCCAGCGAACGGGGTGACGATAAACAAAGGCAGTTCCAAAATATCCTGCGAGCGATTGGCTTTGAGGTGAAGTTAAAGCCTTATATTCAACGTGCCGATGGCTCCGCAAAATGTGATTGGGATGTTGGCATTACCATTGATGCCATGGAATGTGCATCGGGATCCGATGTAATTATTCTAGTTACTGGCGATGGTGATTTTGACTTACTCGCGAATAAGCTCAGAGATAAATACCATACCCGAGTCGAAGTTTACGGCGTACCGCAGCTTACCGCGGCTTCACTGATCCGTGCTGCCAGTGAGTTTATACCAATCGAAAACGAATTGTTGATTGGCAAGAAATAAAAAAGCAAAGCACCTTGATAGCAGCGGCTTTGCTTTTTGACGAATTCGTCACTTTTGATTGCTTAGTCGCGCGATAAACGCGTTTTAATCCGATAAGTAATATTCCACGCTCGTCACAACACGCACGATTTTGATCTGCGGCGTATTACTGTCTCTGTCGCGAATACTAAATTGTCCTTGCCTTGCCGATTTTATTTTGCCAAGCACAGAGTCGGAATCTTTAGCAAATTTGACCGCCACTTCTCGAGCTTTTTGTGTGGCTTCTTGCACCATTTCAGGCTTAATATCATTAAGACCAGTAAACAAATATTCAACCCGATTTTGATAGTCGTCTTTGGTGATTGCAATACCTTGTTTAGCAAGCTCACTTAACTGCCCTAGTGCTTGCGAGACTTTATCTGGATTATTGGAGTACACAGTCACTCCGGCTTTTGCCACATACCGAAACCCTTGATTGTTTTGGCCGTACTCTTGTGCGTATTTATCCGTAATAGAGGGCGCTGATAACGAAAGCTCTGAAGCATCAAAGCCATGCAAGGTTAAGAACGCGCGGATCGCTGCGTTTTTCTTTTCTGTGCGCTCAACCAACGCTTCCAGATCGTTATCTGCATCACGATAAAATACGGGCCAAATCACTGTGTCTGCTGTTACTTCCTTTTCAGATAACCCTTTTACACTTACCGTTCGTTCCATTCCCTTTACTTCTAGAATGGTCGATTTTACCATCCAGCCACTCATTATCACCGCCAGTGATAGCAAAGCCGCAGGAGCCAAATATTTACTCATAGTAGACATATCTTTGTCCTCAACGTTACGCCTCAGTCATGGTTTTCATACAATTATTATGGGGATAGATCAAAGTCTACCTGAATTGCACTCGAAAACTGCGAGCAAAATGGTAGAGTGGTGCTTATGAGCTGCGGCTGAACTAGGAAACAGTATGAGCGTAAAGCGTATTAGCCAATTTTTTAACCCCCAATCTATCGCGGTGATTGGTGCTTCTAACAATCCTGATCGCGCCGGCTTTATCGTAATGCGTAACTTGCTACAAGGCGGCTTTAAAGGGCCCATTATGCCCGTCAGCCCAAAGCATACCGCCGTGCATGGGGTGCTTGCCTACAGCACCATCAAACAGCTACCCAAAGTCCCTGATCTCGCCGTTATTTGTACCAACAAACAAACCCTAGTGCAAATCATCAATGAGCTTGGTGAGATTGGTTGTCAACATGCAATCATCATCGCGGCGGGGCTTGATAATCAGCATAAACACCAATTAAAAGAAGCGGCCAAAATAGCCAAAGTCACCTTGCTTGGTCCTAATTGTCTCGGTCTACTCATTCCTCACTTGGGTATTAATGCCAGTTTTTCTCATACGGTTGCCACGCCAGGTAAGCTTGCTTTTATTTCACAATCGGCGGCGGTATGCTCAACCATTTTGGACTGGGCACAACATAAAAAAATCGGCTTTTCTTACTTTATTTCCGTTGGAGATTGCCTTGATATTGATTTCGACGAACTACTCGACTTTCTAGGACGGGATCCAAAAACCCAAGCTATTTTGCTTTACATTGATAATATCGACGATGTTAGGCGCTTTATTTCCGCAGCTCGAGCTGCTGCATTTAGTAAGCCCGTCATTGCAATAAAAACCGGAAAAACCAAGGCTGGCGCAATCGCTGCGCTGAACCACACCGGCGGCAATACCTCCGATGACGCGGTTTATGATGCCATGTTCCAACGTGCAGGTATGCTGAGGGTAAACGATCTTAGAGAACTATTTGCTGCTACTCAAACCCTTGCTTTACACCCCAAATTGCTGCAAGTAGAACAGCTGACCATTTTAACCAATGGCGGCGGCCCTGGCATTATGGCAGTAGATACCTTACTGCAGAACTCAGGCAAACTGGCGGTGCTAAGCGAGCAAACCAAGCAAGCGCTCAGTGCCCTGATCCCACAAACGGATCATGCTTGTAACCCGATAGATATTTTTGGTGATTCCGCACCAAAACGTTACCAGCAAGCACTAGAGATTTTATTAAAGGCCGACGAAGTCAAAAACTTACTGATAATTCATACTCCATCAGCACTTGCGCCAAGTACCGCTTATGCCGAGATCATTGCACAAACGCTAGCCAAAATTCCAAAAATGGCACGCCCTTATGTGATGACGAACTTTATGGGTGAAGAAGCGGCATACGCAGCAAGGCTCGTGTGCGCAAACGCTAAGATCCCAACCTATCGCACACCAGAAGGTGCAGTTGGCGCTTTTATGCACTTGGTTAGCTACCGCCGAAACCAAAAGCACCTCACGCAAACGCCTGAATCCTACAGTGATGAAGGCCAGCTGCAACACCTGCAAAGTAAACGCTTAATCAATGATTTTTTAAACTCAGGTGCCAATAAACTCGCGACCCATTTGGCTTCTCAGGTGCTGGCTAATTACGATATAGAATGCATAGAGACGCAAATCGCACTCACCCCCTCAGAAGCAAAAGAACAAGCTCAGCAGCTCGGTTTCCCCGTTGCACTTAAACTGATAAGCCATGATATCCCCTCTAAATCGGAAGTTGGTGGAGTTGTACTCAACCTCAACGACGCCGAAGAAGTAGAACAAACCGCATTTTCTATGTTACTAAGGATCCGTGAGGCAGCACCCGATGCTGAAATAGAAGGCTTCTCCTTGCAACGCATGGCAAAACGCGCTGGTGGACAAGAATTACGGATAGCAGTAAAAACAGAACCCGGCGTTGGCCCAGTTATTTTACTTGGTGAAGCGGGCACCGGACTGAATTTCTCGCAAGCCGCAGTGGCACTGCCGCCACTGAATATGAACCTTGCGAAGTACCTGATTGCAGCCGCCCACGACAAAGGCTTTATCAAAGATCGGGCACTGCCTGAAAAGGTCGATAAATACCGCCTGTGCGCCCTACTCACTCGTGTCTCTCAAATGGTAGTCGACCAGCCCGATATCATTGATATGGAGCTCAATCCTATTTTGGCCTGCTCTGGCCAGTTCCAAGTACTCGACGCCAGTATTACGCTCAGACGATACGAGCCTGTATCTGGCCGTAAACGCTTGGCTATCAGACCTTACCCTCGAGAGCTGGTAAAAACCGTTACGTTAAAGGATGGCCGCCCTGCAACCTTAAGGCCTATTCGTCCTGAAGATGAAAGAGCGCACCAAGAGTTTGACCAGTCTTTAAGTAAAGAAGATAGATACCGCCGCTTTTTTGGCGAGCTGCCACAATTTAATCATGATCAGCTCGCCAAAATGACACAAATTGACTACGACCGAGAAATGGCGTTTATTGTCACTGTGCCTAACAAGTCTAGCTATCAAACGCTTGGGGTATCACGCGTGTTGATGGATCCGGATAACCAAGTGGCTGAATTTGCTGTGGTTGTACGCTCAGACTGCCAAGGACTTGGGCTTGGACGCATACTAATGGAAGCCGCGATAAAGCACTGCCGTAAGCAAGGCGTACAAAGCATAGAAGGGATAACCCTACCAGAAAATAGCGGTATGATTGGTCTTGCTAAAAAGCTCGGATTTACTGTATCTCGAGATTTTGAGGAAGGCACGATTCAGATGGTGTTACACTTAAACTAAAACGCAAAAAAGATAAGGGACGTTGACAACTTGATGCAACTTCACATCAGAGAAAAAACGGCTGCGGTACTCGAGGCCACAGGGCAATATCGCCGACTAGGGCGCGTAGTCGATATCTTCCTCATCACCCTGATTTTAACCAATGTCGTTGCTATTGTGTTGGAGTCTGAGCGCGACTTAGCAAGTGTATACCATCACTACTTTCTCACCCTAGAATTAGTCAGTGTGACCATTTTCGCCATTGAATACTTACTGAGATTTTGGTGCTGTGTCGATAAGCTTGATTATCGTCATTTGGAAATACCAAATTGGAAAAAGCGCCTAAAGTATTTGATATCACCGCTTGCGGTGATTGATCTCATTGCTATTTTACCAACCATATTAATGGCCTTTATCACCTTTGATCTGCGTTTTTTACGTGTTATTCGATTACTCAGGATCTTTAAGCTGACGCGCTACTCTCGGGCTATGCAGCTGCTACTCGCGGCATTTAGAGAAGAATCGAGCTCGTTGCTTGCCGCCTTTTTTATCATGAGTGTGGTGCTTATCATGGCCTCTTGCGGGATTTATCTTATAGAACACGATGTGCAACCGGATAAGTTTGGCTCCATTCCCAAAGCCATGTGGTGGGCGATGGCCACTCTAACCACAGTGGGTTACGGCGATGTTGTACCAATCACCCCGCTTGGACAATTTTTTGGTGGTCTTATCACCTTACTCAGTATGGGCATGGTCGCAATCCCCACAGGCCTCTTGGCTTCAAGCTTTGCCGACCAAATGCGCAAACGTCGAGATGCGTTCAATGAGGCTGTACTGCATGCATTAGTTGATGGCGATGTCGACAAAAGTGAAAGAGCCCATTTAGAAGCGCTACGTATTGAGCTTGGCTTAAGTCAACTGGAAGCAAACCAAGCGATTAAACTGATGAGTAGCCAACGCGTCCATCATATGTACTGTCGTCACTGTGGTAAAAAGCTGTAGCAAAAAGCTACAGCGATGTTTCAGAGAGTAATTGCGCGACTTGTTCGCCACTAATCGCCGAGCTAAACCTGTAACCTTGATAATAATCGACTTGCTCAGCCTTGACGCGCTGATACTGAAGGTCGTTTTCCACCCCTTCTGCGACACATTTTAATCCCAACCCATGCGCTAAATTTACACATGAGCGAATGATTAAATAGCTTTCTGGATCCTCAGCAATTTGTTGTACAAAACTTTTATCTATCTTAATGACATCAATAGGCAACTGTTGCAGATAGGTCAAAGAGGCGTATCCCGTCCCAAAGTCATCCATATAGATATGACAGCCCAGTGCTTTTATTTCTTTCATCACTTTCACTGCACTATCGATATTAGAAAGCAGAGCGGTTTCCGTTATCTCAAAAGCCACAGAGTGACCAGACACTTTACTGCGACTCAGTGCTTGTTGAATATCCTCAACTAAGCTTGAGGATTCAAAATCGATAGCCGATAGATTAATGGATATATATAAGTCGCGCTCAATGGTTTGCCAGTGTCTCAATTCAACTAATGCCCGAGATAGGGTTTGCAGGGTAAGCTCGGTAACTACACCGGCATGTTCAGCTGCGAGCGCATACTCCTGAGCACAAAACTCGCTATTTTCAGGCCAGCGTAATAAGGTTTCAAAGCCAAGCAAGGTATCACTTTGCACATCGACAATAGGCTGATAATGATTACTAAATTCACCATTTTTTAGCGCTCTCATAAGCGCTTGTTCGACCTCTAGAGAACGCCTGACCTTGCCATTCATCTCTTCGCGGAAAAACTGATAACTGGAGATTTGTTGTACATTGACATGCTCAAGTGCAGCCTTTGCCGCTTGATTGAGCTCAAAAGCGTCAGACGCATCATCGGGATACATCGCAATCCCAATCGCTGGTTGCATCAGTACGGTGTGTCCTGCGGCCTCCAGCGGTATGCTAAATGAGTGAACTAAACACTCTACATATTGATGAACCTTTTCAGGGTTGTCGAGATGCTCCATCAATACATAAAACGACTTATCATGCCCCGTTGCTAAACTATCTAATTCACGGAAGCAACAGCGTAGCTTTGTTGCAAGCAGCGGAAGCAACTCGGCAACAAAGTCCGCACCATAAATATCGTATAGATTCTGTAAACGATTGAACTTGATTACTAACAGCGCAAATTGTGTCTCTTGGGCCTCAGACTGCTTGATTGCATGCTGTACTCTATCCATCAATAATGCTTTATTTGGCAACTTAGTCTGTAAATCGTAGTTAGCGAGCTGATATAACTCTTTTTCAGTGCGCTTTTGCTGGCTAATATCAGTCAGCACTACAACATAACTGTATAGTTCGCCATCACCATTCGCCACAGCACTAATTTTAATCAATACGTCTCTTTCGTCACCATTTGGCAGGCTAACGACTTCCTCAGAACTTAAGTGCTGATGTACAGCCAACGCCAACGTTTGGCGTAGATACATCATCCGCTTTTGTCTCGACATCCCAAGTTTCACCGCTGTGCTTGATGACGGGATGGACTCAAGATTAAAGGCATTTTGCATCGCCCGATTACAAGCCTGGATACGCAGTCTTTTGTCTAAGATCATGACCCAGTCACGGGTCTGCTCAAACGCAGCCCCAAATAATGCGGCACGCTCTTCAAATAAACGTTCACGCGTTAAGTTGGTATAGGTACCAGCCACTTGTGTGGGATTACCTTCATCCCATTCGAGCACCTTGCCAAAATCCTTATACCAACGCCACTGACCTTTACTGTCTTTTAATCGATAAGTACAGTCGATAAAACCTTTGTTCGTTGTGACGAACTCAAGCCACTGTAAGCGGAACATGGCTCTATCCGAGGGGTGTATCTTTTGCAGATAATCATCCAAACCAACACTCTCAAGCTCGTAATCAAGCTCCGTCACAAGTCGAGGCTGATAGATTAACGTACTACCCGCATGCCACTCCCATACTCCAGAATTACTCCCTTCTAGCGCCATTTTCAATCTAGCTTCTCTGTCTTGTGTTTCCTTATGGGCGGCAAGAATAAGTTGCTCAACGCGATACTTTCGATAACTCCAAAGAGACAATAGTAAGAGCGTAAGAAACACATATCCGGCAATCGCAACGGGTGAACGCCACGCAGGGTAATTTACATTAATGGTTAATTTTGCAGGCGGTGTGTAATCTCCCGTTAATGGGTCTTTCGCCCACACTTTTAATGCATATTCACCGGGGTTAAGTTTAGGGAATACTACGCGGTTTTGATTACGACTTAGGATCTTCTGACCACCCGATATTTGATATTCATAAATAATCCGATCCTGATAACTAAATGCCATCGCAGAAAAAGAGACTTCGAGTCCGATATCATCATGCTCAAGTTCGATGTGATCAAATTGCTTTAATCCGGCTTTTTGATTTGGACGAGAAATTAAATCCACGCTGGTGATGTTTACATGATCAAGTAATGGCTTTTTAGGCCGATTGTCATCAGGAGAAAACACTACAAACCCTTTCAACATACCATACGCGATGCGACCGTCTTCCAACATCACTGATGCGCCACCGTTAAACTCGTTAGAGAGTATGCCATCTTCGGTCGTGAATTGTTGTAAGTGCAAATTATCCGGGTCTAGACGCCAAATCCCCTTGTGAGATGACATCCAAATCATTCCCTCTTTGTCTTGGCGCATTTCATACATCAAAGTATCTATTTTGTGGGCTTTTAAATCGATGTTATAAATTGGCTCATAACCGTCCAGCGTCAGGCCAATCAAACCAAACGATGATAACGACAACCACAAAATATTGTTTTTATCTATGGTGTAGGTCGTAATATCTACAGCTAAATGCTTATTTGCCTTCGGCGCTTTATAAATCTCAGTTAACGTTTCTAACTGCGGATCATATTGCAACAATACGCCAGCATAGTAATAAAGGGGTTTATGCGGTTCATTTGGAAGTGGTGGATAGAAGCCATAAGTGAGAAACGGGTCAACATTTTCAAATGACTTAGTAAGGTGTGTTAGCTCAGCGGTATTAATGTCATAAACAAACATTCCTGCATCACTATTGACGAAATAAAACTTACCGTCAGCTAACAACTCCCCTCCTTTCACAAAGGATGTCAGTATCTCTTGGTCTTCTGGGTTATTAGCCTTGGGTCTTGTCACTTCGTGAGTAATAGGGTCAAAGACAAACAGTCCTTTTACGGTCGTTAGCCAAAGCTTATTTTTATACTCCGCGATCTTCCAAATAATAAACTCTGAGAGAATTTCGTCACCTAAGTAACCCTTAAGAAACTGTTTGGTCTCTCTGGTTTTTGGATTGTAACGCGTTAAGCCGTCATTCGTGGCCAACCACAAAAACTGATTAGATTCATGCATCGCCCAGACATTACTGTGAGAAAACCCCTCACCTTCAACAGTGAGATCGCTGACGTTATCAAATGCTAGCGTGCTGTCTGGCAAGTAAAATGCGCCATCTTCTTTTGTGGCAACCCAAAGTCCCCCGTAACTATCCTTAACGATATCTATAATGCTAGTATTGGATGGTAAGAATATGCTTGAAGACAAACGCTTATCACGAACTGCACTGCCATCTTCAACCGTGTAATAAACAAGGCCTTTATCGGTACCAAGCAGCAAGGTATGTTCATCATGCCTGAGCATTTTCCATATGTTTAGCTCAGGAAGCAGTGTTTTAAACGATACCTCTGCGTCAAAATCTTTTAGCAATTGAGAAATATCTAGCTCGTACATCCCCTGAACTGCACCTAAGAGCAAGGTATCTTGGTCTAAAATAAATAGCGATTTAGTATTTGTTTGGTAGGGGTGATCAATAGGAGCAAGGTGCTCCAGAATTCTTAGTTTTTTCGCTGTTAAATGATATGCGAATAAGCGCTCAGAAGTGGCGATAAACAAGATGTCTTGATGTTGATAAACGGCGCGTATAAAACCGCTTTCTTCATCAAGTGGTAAGGTCACCTCACTCTCGAGTTTGCCAGTATGGATATTAAGGATGGCTACATCATTAGTGCGTACGACCCACATGTGGTCATCATCTTTGGTCAAAACAATATTAACCAAATTGGAATAAAACTCGTCCTCTGTGGAAGGGGGTTCTATGTACTTTCTATATTCATCTTTCATGGGATCGTATCGCAACAGTCCCGCGATGCCCGTGGTGATCCAAATCCCACCAAGGTTGTCCTGATAAATATAATTCACCTGCACTTTATCAAGTACGCCATCGGGTCCATTCACATCCAGTACTTGATAACCATCGTAGCGGTTAAGTCCACCTTCGGTAGAAAGCCACAAATACCCCTGCTCATCAATAAGCAAAGTATTGACATAACTTTGTGATAATCCTTCCGCGGGTGAAAGTCGTGAAATTTGTGCGGCACTTACCAGTCCTGTAAACAAGCAAATGCAAAATATAAAACACAGGCGAAACATAAAAAGCCGAGGTTGTTAACTAGACGTAATACATTGCCACGAGTTGGCGGTTTTGTCCAAGATAACTAGATAAGCGAGAAGCAAGTTCGGGTGGTAATTCTCGTGAATTGCTTTGAAACCCAAGTGCGCTGTAAAAGTCATGGAGATAGCAATATGCAAAAGTATAAATTACCTGCTGTGGCTGCAGACTTCGAAACTGTGTAATCACTGTTTCAATTAATTTTTTCGCAATACCTTGTTTTCTATGCTGTGGTGCAACATAAACGCCCACAAGCAACCAATAGCCGTCTACAGGCTGCAAACGACAAGCCGCGATAATCTCAAAACTATCTTTGACCACCCAAACTTTATCGTGCTTTGCTGCTCGTCCTCGCGCCTTGTGTGCATCATAAAACTTGTTTACAAGCGGCGTCATTACCGCTGGAAGCAATTCAACGCTCAACATCAAGCAAGCATTAGACTCAGGTAATACTCAAACTTTTGCTTTAGCGTGTCTTGTTCAGACAAAGGCCTCTGATTGATCGCGTCATAAATCGCTTCTCTACTTTTTTTGCCTCGTTTAATTTGGTAAGCCCAAAACGACGCTTCAT
Source organism: Pseudoalteromonas piscicida (assembly GCF_002208135.1). Classification (NCBI taxonomy): domain Bacteria; kingdom Pseudomonadati; phylum Pseudomonadota; class Gammaproteobacteria; order Alteromonadales; family Pseudoalteromonadaceae; genus Pseudoalteromonas; species Pseudoalteromonas piscicida. The sequence goes on along the minus strand of NZ_CP021646.1, from coordinate 558,546 downwards.
ACTCAAGTTGAATTTGGTATTTTTCTTGTCTAGGTAGCAAACACAGGTTATAGCTCATTACGCATCATTCAGTTCTAAACAAAGGAGAACTTGAGTGTATCACAAGGCAGTACATCTATTGCAGCAAAATCTAGTTTTGATTAAAGCGCGATAGCGTGCCTTTTATTGTAAAAATTATGTATACTTAAATCCACGTAAATCACTGAGTGACCCACCGAAGGAGTTTGATTGAAAGCCGTATTACTGTGTGTATTAATGATAATTTCAATTGGTGCACACGCTACTAATGAACTACCAAAAGTGATGCGCTTCAATAAACCTCCGCACACTCCGCAAGCACTCTACGTAATCGAACTGATGAGAATGGTTTATCAATCTCTCGGAATAGAGTTACGACTAGAAGAGTTTAATCATAAAGGCTCTTTAATTGCAGCTAATGCAGGTAACTTGGACGGACAGCTGGCTCGAGTTGCTAGTGTAGAAAAAGAGTATCCAAACCTGCGCCGTATTGACTATCCGTTATTTCAGTTCAATTTACAGCTATTTACCCTATGTGGGCATTGTGAACTTAAAGAGCTTCAATCGTTAACTGTCCGCAGCGGCTATCCAGTGGCAGCTACTTACTTGGCTGAACACCATACTACAGCCTATATTATTGGCGTTAAAAGCGCGGTGTCACAGCTCAACTTAGTCATGCAGAAGCAAGTTGAAGGCGCATTGATACTCGACTTCCACTTAAAGCCACACTTAAAAAATATCAATGAAGAAACATTACAAATAAAAAACTTAGCCGTTGTTGAAAGCTTTCACTTTGTGCATAAGCACCATGAACAACTAGTTCCACTTATCAAAGCAAAATTAGAAGAGTTTGAGCAGGAAGGAGTAATACAAATGCTCAAAGCTAAATATCAAATTTAAAGTTTTCTCCTGTTTGGTTCTCAGTTTGCTCCGCTTTTGATTTACGTTGCAAATACCTTTTATAACGCTGCTGGCACAACGCGATAACTTTACGCTTTTGCTCGTTATTCAAATTATTCCACTCAAAGCGCTCCTCACGACTGCGATAGCAACCTTTACAATAACCACGATTATTTACCTGACAGATCCCCTTACACGGACTTGGGATCTCAAATATCTCAATTTGTTCCATGTATACGCTACGCCATTAACCCTAACCTAAGCATACTGGCTAGGGTAGGCTCTGCCAAGGTGTAATTCTTATTAGCTTTTTTGCATCCAACAGCAATCAAATAACGTTTATATTCAAAATCACTTAACCTTCGAGGGCGACTTTCTCGACCTTTTTAAGGATAAAGCTTGCTTGTGAATTAGCGAAATTGAAATGGGAACTGACATGCCTTCAAAAAACAATAACTACAAATATCAACTGTATCTCACTCTTTTTACATCCCTAAATGAAAAAGGCTAGATACTCTGTAGCCTAGCCTTTTTAAAATGAGATGTAGGTGAACTAATTTAGTTTACCGTTACTTTTGCAAACTTACGCTTACCTACTTGGTAGATTTCGCAAGAACCTTTGGCAACTTCTAATTTGGTATCCGTTACTTTGTCTTCACCATTTAGTTTCACTGCGCCTTGCTTAATCATGCGCATCGCCTCTGAAGTACTCGCCACTAAACCTGCTTCTTTTAGCAAGTTAGTGATAAACGTGCTTTCACCTTCGATAGTTACCGTCACTTCTGGGATCTCATCAGGTAACGCATTCTTTTGGAAGCGTTTGATAAAGTCTTGATGTGCCGCTTCAGCGTCTGCTTCACTATGGAATCGAGCAATCATTTCCTTGGCAAATTCAATCTTAATGTCACGAGGATTACGGCCGCCCGCTACTTCATCTTTAAGTGCAGCGATATCATCCAGCGTTTTCGCGCTTAGCAATTCATAGTAACGCCACATTAAGTCGTCAGAAATCGACATTACCTTACCGAACATGTCGTTTGGTGCATCAGTGATACCGATGTAATTACCTAATGACTTAGACATTTTTTGTACGCCGTCTGTGCCTTCAAGTAGCGGCATCATCAGTACAGTTTGCGGCTTTTGCCCTTCGTCTTTTTGTAGCTCACGACCCATTAATAGGTTGAAGCGCTGATCGGTACCACCAAGCTCAACATCCGCCTCTAATGCTACAGAGTCCCAACCTTGAACCAGTGGATATAAAAATTCGTGGATCGCGATTGCTTGGCCATTTGCATAGCGCTTTTTGAAATCGTCTCGTTCAAGCATACGCGCCACAGTTTGACGTGCAGCGAGCTTGATCATGCCAGCTGTGCCTAGCTTTTCCATCCATTCAGAGTTGAACGCAACAGTGGTTTTGGCTGGATCAAGGATTTTGAATACCTGCTCTTTGTATGTTTCTGCATTTGCCAGCACGTCTTCGCGAGTGAGTGGCTTACGAGTTACATTTTTGCCCGTTGGGTCGCCGATCATACCAGTGAAATCACCAATCAAGAAAATCACCTCATGACCTAAGTCTTGAAAGGTTTTCATTTTATTGATTAGCACTGTGTGTCCTAAATGCAAATCAGGCGCTGTTGGATCGAAACCCGCTTTAATACGTAGTTTTTTACCTGACTTCAGCTTTTCTTTTAATTCATCCTGCAACAGAATTTCTTCTGCACCACGGCTAATCTCTGCAAATGCAGTTTCTAAATCCACTATTCTCACTCCAACAGCTATAACTTGTAATCGCTCGATTCTAGCCTATATTTAACCGAGTTTAAATGCACAAAACACTGGTATTACGGGTTTATTACGTATATCCTGCAATATTATCTACAATAATTCTTGACAGCAGAAAAGGCGCATTATGGTTCATGTGGTTCATAAGCTCCCCAAAAAGCACAAAGTGCTCATCATCGGCTTCCTATCTGCGATGGTCGGAATTGCCCTGATCCCCTCTGAAAAAGCAACAGCTTCAAAAGACAATGACGGAAAAGCTTTGGAAGTTGGGAAACGTTACGAGTTGCCAGTAAAAATATCAGAAAAAACAGAGCAACTGACTGAATTAGATGCAGCGCCAGTCATCACGCCTGAGTCAGCTCCTAAACAACCTGTATTTGAATTTAAAGATCACAAAGTCAAGTCTGGCGATAGCCTGGCCGTGATTTTTAAACGCGCAGGTTATTCTGCCAAAACGTTACACAATCTGGTCAATACCAACGCAGAAACTCGCAAGCTGACAAAAATCCACCCGGGAGAAGTGCTTAGCTTTGCTAGCAATGATGGTGGTGAATTAGCTCAATTAAAATACATCTTGTCAAAAACAGATACCTTATTGGTAACGTTAAATGACGAGGGTAGTTACGAAACCAAAATCGAAAGCAAAGAAATCGAAACTCGAGAAAAGTCAGCGGGTGGCGAGATCAACTCCAGCTTTTGGAGCGCAGGTATTTCAGCTGGTCTTAGCGAACGTCAGATAATGAACTTCGCCGACATTTTTGGCTGGGATGTCGACTTTGCAAACGATATTCGTAAGGGCGACTCTTTCGCATTAGTGTTTGAAAAGCACTATGTAGATGGGGAAGAAATCGGTAATGGTAAAATTATTGCCGCAGAATTTATCAACCAGGGCGAGCGCTACAGCGCGGTTCGTCATACTGATGATGAGTTCTATACCCCTGAAGGCCGCAGCATGAAAAAAGCCTTCTTAAGAGCACCAGTTAACTTCAAATATATCAGCTCGAGCTTTAATCCACGCCGTCTTCACCCTGTGACTGGCCGAGTATCTTCTCACAATGGTATAGACTATGCGGCACGCGTAGGCACACCGGTGGTTTCCTCCGGTAATGGTAAGGTACTAAAGTCTGGCTACAATAAGCTCAATGGTAACTATGTGTTTATTCAGCACGGCAGCAAGTATGTGACTAAGTACTTACACTTAAATAAACGCGCCGTGAAGACAGGTCAAAAAGTGAAGCAAGGACAGAAAATTGGTACCGTCGGCTCAACTGGTCGCGTTACAGGGCCTCATCTTCATTATGAGTTTTTAGTGAACGGCGTACACCGTAATCCTAAAACAGTAAAACTGCCGAAGTCTGAGCCATTACCTCAGTCTGAGCTTGCGAAGTTCAAACCCATCGCAGATGCGATGCTGGTAAAACTAGAGCGCAATAGAGAATTGATGCTTGCAGCAGCAAATAAAGACTAAAAACAAAAAGGTAGCCAAGGCTACCTTTTTACTATGTTAGATAAAATTAATGCGTTTATTTTCGGTTAAACAAAGCCAGTGCGCTATTGGTCATTGCTCTTACCCCTGTCGCGATGGCAATAGGATAATCCGGCGCAAATTTACTAGAGTGCAACGAAGGTAAAGGATCACCGCTTTTCTGCGCTTCATCAAATACCGCTTGGTTAACACCACCTAGCCAAAAAATCGTGATTGGTACATTGTCATCAGTACGGCCATATAAACCGAAGTCTTCTCCCGCCATAACAGGCTGAGACTGCTCAACATTTTCAGCACCTATTTCTTGCTCAATAGCAGTTGTTACAAACTTTGCCAGCTCTGGATTGTTGTAGGTAGATGGAATACTTTCGCTTTCATGAACGATAACCTCAGGCACAAGACTGTCTTCTAATCCAGCACTTAGTGCTATACCTGCAGTCAGGCGTTTGATCGCAGCTATTTGCTGCTCACGCACATCCGGATTATAAGAACGTAGCGTCAATTGTAGCTTTACTTCGTTTGAAATGATGTTGTGCTTAGAACCACCGTGAATGGAGCCTACCGTGATCACTGACGGTTCTAACGGAGAGATTTCTCTTGATGTAATGGTTTGTAGTCCTAGTACAATCCGAGATGCCAACACCACAGGATCAATAGTAGTATGTGGATAGGCTCCATGCCCCCTTTGCCTTTAACTATGATGTCAACTGAGTCAACATTAGCCAACGCATAACCCGGTGCAATCGCTACTTTACCTGCAGGGACGGCCGCGCTTACATGCAAACCAATAACGTGATCAGGTTTAGCAAACTTAGTATAAAGCCCTTCCTTTAACATAGCTTTCGCGCCGCCCCCCACTTCTTCTGCGGGCTGAGCAACTAGCATCAATGTACCTTGCCACTTTTCCTTATTAGCCATTAGCTGTTTCGCAGTACCGATTAAACTGGTCATATGGATATCATGACCACAACCGTGCATCACACCAACCAAATTCCCCGCATCATCTTTCACCTTTACTTTTGACGCGTATGGCTTCCCTGTTTCTTCAATAATTGGTAAACCATCCGTATCAGCTCGGATCATCACAGTTGGACCGTCACCATTTTTCAGCATGCCAACAACACCAAAGCCACCTATATTTTCTGTGACGTCATATCCAAGCCTGCGCATTTCATCGGCCAAACGCCCTGCTGTTTTTTCTTCTTTATAAGAAAGCTCCGGATTTTGATGTAAATGTAGGTACAAAGACTCAAGTGCAGGCATAGACTCTGCAACTTGTTGTTTCAAATCGGCATTTGCTTGCCAAGATAAAGTGGTAATGAGGCCAAAAGCCAAGGGAGATAAGCGCATAAGATAGACTCCTTTTCGTTTCTTTCAGGATGCGGGTTTGTCGGCGAAAAATCAATCATATTTATGTTTTAGTCCTTTCTATTTTACTAAGTTTTGCTACGCTTAAATACACAACTTAAGGAACCTCCATGCCAGAGATTAACATTAATATCAGTAATTTAGAGCCAGGTATGTTTGTTGTCGGTGTGACAAAGCAGACAGGCTCAGTTGCGATTAAAACCAAGGGCTGGGTGAGAACGAAAACAAGCATTACAAAGCTACAAAAAAGCGGCGTTTTAGAGGTAACAGTCGACCCCAGTAAGCGCCTTTCTGAACACGATCCTAACGATGAACCTCCTCATGACGAAAACATAGAGGAGCCGCACAAGCCAGAGCATGACCCTTGGCAGATAAAGTGTAGCGTTGCAGCAGAAATGCAGCACGCCGTTACGCTTTACAACGAAGCAAAAGCAATTCAAAGCAAAGCATTTGCGGACATTAAAGCAGGTAAAGCGATAGAAATAGAGGCTTTTAAAGCAACAGCAAGCGGCTTTATCGACTCCGTGTTTCGTAATCAAGACGCGCTTTCCTGTATTGCTCGGATCAGAGAAAAAGACACCTATTTATTGGAGCACTCTATTAATGTTTCTATCTTAATGGCAATTTTCTGTAAACACCTTGGTTACTCACGGGAGTTAACAGAGGAGATGACCACAGGAGCGCTGCTCCACGACATTGGCAAGATAGAAATTCCTGATGATATTTTACATAAGCCAGGGAAGTTGAGCTTAGATGAATACAGCATCATGAAGTCACACGCAAAATATAGCTTTGATATTTTGCTCAATGCTGGTCTTGGACGAGTTGCTTGCGAAATAGCTGGCTATCACCACGAGCGCCTAGATGGCACAGGATACCCTTATGGTAAAACCGCAGATGAACTGCCTCAGCATGTCAGAATGGCCGCAATTGTGGATGTTTATGACGCATTGACCGCCGAGCGCGTCTATAAAGAGGGGATGACGCCAATCAAAGCCTTTAAGCTAATGCGTGAAGGATGTCCTCATCATTTTGACGAACAATTACTAAGTCGGTTTATTGCTTGCATTGGTGTATACCCAGTAGGCACTCTAGTAAAGCTCACCAGTGGTAAGGTCGGTGTTATTGCCCAAAGCAATCCCCAAACGCCACTAAAACCCGTAGTTAAAGTGTTTTATCACGCTAAGCACATGCATTACATTGAAGTTCAGGATATCGATTTAAGCGCAAAAAAAACAAACGATGAGCTAGAGTCAGCGATCAAGCCTGAAGAATTCAAGCTTGATCTTATTCGGTTTTTTAAACACTCAATGCTGCCTTGATATTAAGGCAGCCAGTCCTCCATTGCCTCGAGGCTGAATTCTATACCGTCAAAATCAAAACGAGTTTGTTCTGGTGTAATTTCTACAACGGTTAAAGCCCCTAAGCTATCGCCCTCGTATAAGGGTCTATTGTTTATTTTTATCCACCGCTCATGAGAGTCGGTAGCATAAATATGTGCTTGATAACGCAAGCTTGGAATACTATTTTGCAGTCGCGCTGGCAGCAGCGCGATGGGCGTAGCTGAAGCAGAGTCCTTAGTCGTAGAAAGCACCTCAGGCTCTTCATGAGGCGCCGTTTCTTTCACTGCCTCGGCAAAGGCCTTTTTAAGCTCTTCAGATACACCGGCAAGTTCATCATCTTGTGGTTTTGGCTTAGCGCCGAATACGCGATAACCCGCATATTCTCCCGCAGTTCGGATCTCTCCTGGGGATGAGTCTTGGGTAACCTGATTAGGTTGAACGGTATCTGGTTCAGGGGTTGAAACAACAGGCACAGCTTTAACGGAATTTACTGGTACCAATTGTTGTTGATATAAAGGCTTGCCTTGGTTATCAACGCCAATTTGCACAGATACCCACTGGAAGTGCTGCTCAGGCTCAGCAGTTTGCGTCGCTAGATTAGGATTAACAGTGTTGTTTGTCGCTGAAGTAGTCGCTGGTGTACTCACTTCTTGACTAGCAACATTGGCTTTTTGCGCCTGCTGTTTATTCTCCACCGCAAGATCTGTAGCAAGCTCAGCTTGCTCTTCTTTTTTCGACTCCACTTTAGACGTTACTGCTGGTTGCACTTCTGCTGGGGTCGTTATCTTACCAATATAATACCCTGCACCAAATGAAGACAAAGATAAAATACCCGCACCGGCATAGGTGACGAGCTTTTTATAGAAAATGAGTTGGGCGTCCTGCCGTTGGCTCAAATAATTCTGCTCGGCATCTGCGCCTTGTTGCGACTGTTTCATTGCACTTGTTAAATACGACATGTTTCCCTCTACACCAATTTTGCAAGACTAAAGCCTGCAGCAAATAACACGCTCAACCAAACAGTGAACAATAATGGTACGCGACGCTTTTCTTGGCTTGCTACTGGAACCAAATTAGTTGGTAACGCCTCCTTTGCTGCTTGAACAGCTATCGCTTTCGTTACCTGAGTTTGCGATGCTGAGTACGCACCTAATAAGCATCTGTCAGCCAATAAATTTATTAATCTCGGGATCCCAGCTGTCACTTGATGTACATAGGCTACTGCATCATGGTGGAACAAAGCTTGCTGACAACCGGCTTTTTGAAGTCGGTGCTGTATATAAGCAAAGACTTGAGATTCGCTAAGTGGTAGCAAGTGATAACGCGCCGTGATCCTTTGTGCCAATTGCCGCAACTCGTTGCGCTGTAACAAATGCTGTAGCTCTGGCTGACCTACCAATACAATTTGTAGCAATTTTTTATGATCTGTTTCTAGGTTAGTCAGCAATCTAAGCTGCTCAAGTACCTCTGGTGCTAAATGCTGAGCTTCGTCAATGATCAACATGGTATGACCACCACTATGATGGTTCTCTAACAATCTATGCTTAATCACATCTGTAAGTGATTTTAATGTGGCGTTGTTGCTGTCATAGTCGATACCCAGTTCATCACAAATCGTCGCGAGCAGTTCGAGCTCAGATAGTGACGGGTTAAGTATAAAAGCAACCTTCGTTGATTCAGGTAGTTGAGCCAACATGCTGCGCGTTACGGTGGTTTTACCCGTTCCCACTTCACCTGTCAGTAGCACAAAACCGCCCGCGTCACCCAACCCATAGGTTAAGTGTGCAAGTGCTTCCTTGTGACGTTCGCTCAGGAATAAAAATTCAGGATTTGGAGCAATCGAGAAGGGTTTTTCAGTTAACCCAAAATAGCGTAAATACACGACTTGTCTCTTTATTGTTATGATGCGATCTATAATGGCAAAATCCGGTTCAAGATAAAACCTCGAATCGCAGAAAATGGAACATAGAAAATGAAAATCTACCTCGTCGGCGGTGCAGTTAGAGACGAACTGCTAGGGCGCCCAATAAAAGAAAGAGATTATGTGGTCGTTGGCAGCACACTCGAACAAATGATCAAGTTGGGGTATCAGCAAGTTGGTAATGATTTTCCTGTGTTTTTACATCCAACCACCAAAGATGAGCACGCACTTGCACGCACTGAGCGTAAAAGTGGTCAAGGATATACCGGATTTATTTGTGACTTCGGCCCTGAAATCACACTGGAAGAGGATTTGCTGCGCCGAGATCTCACTGTCAACGCTATCGCCAAAGATGATGATGGTTCCCTTATCGACCCATACGGCGGCAAGAAAGATATAGAAAGCCGCGTATTACGTCACGTAAGTAGCGCTTTTAGTGAAGATCCACTTAGAGTATTACGAGTAGCTCGGTTTGCGGCTCGCTATAAAGAATACAACTTCACCATTGCAACTGAAACTTGGCACCTGATGCAAACCATGGTTGCTAACGGTGAATTACAAACCTTAACCAAAGAGCGTATTTGGCTAGAAATAGAAAAGACGATCCAAGATAAAGGTTTAGGACACTTTCTACATACCGTTTGGAGGCTTGACGCACTTGATGCCGTTACTCCATACCTCCCCAAATGGGATCAAGCAATCTATGACAAATTCCAAAATGCACTCTCTAGACTTGAAAAGAACGATGCGTTCGATGGCTTAGCACAATTCAGCCTTGCCTGTTACTTTTCAGGTACTTGCTTGATTCAGTTGGAGCAAGCAAAACAATTCAAAGTGCCGAATGTTTACATAGAAAGCAGCAAAGAGCTCATCACAAATCTTGATTTATTGAGCAAGGAAAATAAAACGTCGGATGATTGGCTTATCATATTACAAAATATTGACGTATGGCGCAGACCAGAGAAACTAGAGCGTTTTTGTTATATTTGTAGCAAGGTAAGTGATAATTTCCGCGCGCTTTGTGACAAACTTACGCAGAACTTTTTAGCAACTCGCAACATAGACGTACAAGAGATCATTGCAGAGGGCTATCAGGGAAAGGCTATTCAAGAGCAGCTCAATCTCAGGCGCTTAAAAGCTATACAAAAATAGCCATTTCATATAAAAAGATAGGTTGATTTTCAGCCTATCTATAAAAGTTCCAACAAAAATGACCACCAGAATACCAAACGCTCATTTTTAGCACAGCAAATACCACATAAAAGTTACAAATCCAGCTACAAAAACGCTCAAAATTACCGCTAAAACTTATACCACTTCTATCAAATTTGAATTTATTGTTTTCAAAACAATAACAGCATTTGTAAACGCTCACTAACCGTAAACAAAAGATGACACAAAGCAATACGCCAACCACCTGATTTACAATGGAAAAATAAAATCGAGAACAACAAAATCACACATTACACCTTTTATAAACATCATACACATTTAAACAAAAGCTATATTTAACAATTGTTTATGATAAAAACACGGCACCTATATTGCGATATATCACCTTTCAAAGTATGGAAAGAGTTGACCGTCGTTATAAACAAAGTAAATAAGGGTCAAAATGTTGAAGAAGTTAAATCTAGTTACCGCAGGTATCCAAGTTGCCTTAGTGGCTGGTGCCGTAAGTAGTTCAGTAGCTGTTGCAAACGAACAAACAGAAGCAAAATCAGTAGAGCGTATTCAAGTTACTGGTTCTCGAATCAAACGTGTGAACCTAACTTCACCTACTCCAGTTACTGTTATTGGTGGTGTGGAGCTTGAAAACCAGGGCATCACAAACGTAAATGACCTTTTAGCTGAAATGCCTCAAGCAACAGTTGGCCTATCTCCAGAGAATACAACTAACTATATCTATGCATCAGGCTTAAATACAACTGACCTACGTGGTTTGGGTTCAGAGCGTACGTTAGTACTAGTTAATGGTCGCCGTTTTGTGCCTGGCTCTGTTGGTGACACTGCGGTAGATTTAAACAACATCCCAACTTCAATCATTGAGCGTGTAGAAATCGCAACGGGTGGTGCTGCGGCAGTATACGGTGCTGACGCTGTAGCTGGTGTTGTAAACATCATCACCAAAAAGTCATTCGATGGTGTAGAAGTTGATGTATCTACAGTAAAGCCTGAACAGAGCGGTGGTGAAGAATACTTCTTCTCTATTACAGGTGGTCAAGAGCTAGAAAAACTATCTTTCATTACATCATTAAACTACACCAAAAATGAAAGCTACGCGAAACTAGACCGTGACTTCTTCAAGCGCGGCATGAGATCTATCTCTAACCCTAAAAATACAAGTGGTAGTGACGGTATTCCTGCTGATATCGAGTTTAATCACCCAACAGCTCTTGGCTATTACTCAGAGCGTGGTGACTTCTTTGCTTGGAAAGGTACAAAGACACGTGAAGCTTTTGAAAACAACCACTTCACTTTCGATGAAGACGGTACAATGCGTCCTTTCGATTACGGTCTTGGTCTAATCGACGATCCTAACCCAGCAATTTCAAAGCGTGCTGCTGGCCGTTACACTTACGACGAAGCAAACCCTGGTGATGCTATCTTCAGACACGGTTATAAAGATTATTTCCGCACACCTCTTGAGCGAATGATCGGTACTCTTTACGGTACTTATGAGCTGAATGATGAACATGCACTAACATTTGATGCGACTTATTCTAAGACAGAAGCAACGACTGAAAGTAGCCCAGCATTTTTCTCACACACAATCCGTCGCGATAGCGCATTTGTAAATGATGCCATGGGTAAAGTGATGGATGACGCAGGTCTAGACTCAGTAACACTTTATCAAGCAAATGAAAACTTATGGGGTGACCGTAAGTATAACCAAGAGCGCGAAGTGTTCCGTTCATCAATTGGTGCTGAAGGCATCATTAACGATGACTGGAGCTACAGCACATACTTCCAATTCGGCCGCATCGAACAAGACACGCTGTGGACTGGTGAAGTTTATAAAAACAATCTAGCATACGCTATCGATTCAGTAGTTGATGATAACGGTCAAGTTGTGTGTGCTACCCGTGATGCTGACGGTAACGTGACTGGTGCGCGTGAAGGTTGTGTACCATTCAATCCAATGGGTGCGACAAGCGCAACTCAGGAACAACTAGGTTATATTTCAACGACTGCAACTCGTTTTGCAAGACACGACCAAGCAGTATTTGGTGCTACGGTTGATGGTGTATTATTTGAATTACCAGCAGGTTACGTAAGTGCAGCGTTTACAGCTGAGCACCGCCGTGAAGTTGCTAAGATCCGTCCATCTGAAAACATGGAGCTTGGTCTTATCAAAGGTAACTCAAGCCTACCTATGGATGGCGAAATCGAAGTTAAAGAACTCTCAGCTGAGATTTCTGTACCGCTACTGATGGATGAGTTCCTAGCGACTGACCTTACTTTTGAAGGTGCATACCGCTACATGGATTACTCTGTAACAGGTGGTGACGATGCTTGGAAACTAGCACTAAACTGGGGCGTAACTGACGAACTACGTGTACGTTTAAACCGTTCTAAATCAGTACGTGCGCCAAACCTAGGCGATCTGTTTACTCCTAACTCTAAGACATACAGTTCAGGCCGTGCAGACATTTGTCGCGCAGATTCAATCGCTGAGCTAAGCGATGACTACAAGTACAGAAACAACATCATCAACAACTGCCAAGCTGCTGGCCTAGCTGCTGGTTGGATGCCTTCTGATGAGTGGTTATCTGGTGGTAGCTTACCTGGTTACATCCAAGGTAATACAGAGCTAAAGAACGAAGTATCTAATGACTACACTATCGGTGTGATTTACACGCCAGAGTTTGTTGAAGGTCTAGACCTAACTGTTGATTACTGGTCATTTGAAATCGACGGTGCAATTGAGTACTTTGGTCGTGACAGCATTAAGCTATGTTACGAAGCCTCTTCTTTAGACAATCCTTTCTGTGGTAACTTTGTACGTAACAAAGATACGGGTGAAATTGAAAACTTCTACTCGCGTCCAATTAACGCAGCACAAATCACCAAAAAAGGCATGGACTTTGAATCTGCATACAAATTTGACGCATTAAACGGTGAGTTTGCACTTAAACTAACTGCGACTTATTTGATTGAAGATAACCAAAACTCAACAGGCCGTGCGGAAGACTTCCGTAACTACATGGGTGAGACTGATGACGCACCTCGCTGGAAAGGTCGTTTCAGTGCACTATACACGCATGATGATTCCGCATACGTAGTAACAGTAAACTATCGCCACAGCACTGTTGAAGATAACGAGTGGACACCTGAAGATAACAACTTCAATGCGGTTTCTTCCTACACTACTGTAGATTTCATGTATAAAACATACTTGGTTGAAGATCTACAATTACGTGTTGGTATAAATAACGTATTTGATAGAGAGCCGCCTCGTACACCGTATACATACGATGACGGTGAATTCTTCGATGTTAAAGGTCGTCGTCTATCACTAGGTATGAAGTATAACTTCTAATCTGCTGTAAAATTACGACCTGTAAGCCTCCTTTTTGGAGGCTTTTTTATTTAATCCCCACCTTTTATCGTATTTTCGACGCAATTGGACAAACTTGAGTATTCACCTCTCCCGCTTATGATTTAATACTCTTGTTAATTTTTTTGTAATAAGCATTTCGTGTAGCAAGGCAGCTAATCATCCATGAAAACAAGCAAGTTAAGCATTCGACTTCTTTGGTATATCACACCACTTGTGATACTACCCTTGTTGTTTCTTGGCGGCTTTACACTCACGAACGTAACTAGCTCAACGCAAAAACAAGCCAAACTCATTGTTAGTCGTTTCGTTGAACAACAACAGCAGAAGATGTTCAATTATATTGAGATCTACCAGTCCACAACAAAACTGCTCTCAACCTCTCCTGTACTTAGTGACTTTCTTAATTCTGCCAACCTTGAAAGGATGGAAAAAACCAAGCGTTTAGGTGCACTGATGGATGTTTTTGCCAGTTACAGTGAAGCGTATCCTGATATTATCAGCATCAATCTTTTATCTCCCAATGGCAGAAGTTCCGCATTTTATTCCAGTAACTTGGGGGAAGCACCAAACCTCTACCCTTTCGCCAAACAAATCATGCAAAGTAACTTGCGCCAACATCAATTTATGGTTGCCTCAAGTGCAGGTACTCAGCTGTATTTTGTCCAGCAAATCTACAGCGTAGATTACGAACTCAAGCAACCTAGACAACAAGGTTATATCGTCGTACAAGTCTCTCCTTCTCTTTTAAGTACCAGTATTCTCGAAGCACCATACGACAATACGCTAAACCTATTAGTGAGCATTGATGGTGAGGTGCTATTTAGTTCAGACACGAACCTCATTGGTCACTACTTAAGCGCCAGTGAAATAGAAGAAATTGGCTATATTGCTGACCTTGGGCAATTAGACTCAACCGTTATTCATAGTATTGATAACGTAGAAAGGATGACCTATAGCGCTCAACTAAGCGGTGGCTACTTCTATATTTCAACGATCCCCAAATCACTACTTTATCGCTCAGGTAAAACCATTAGTCTGATCACGGCTCTGATCGTTATTCTATCTGTCGTTACATTGCCGATTTTGATTTTTATTGTGGTCCGCAATCTGTTGCTCAACCCCATAGAATTACTGGGGAAGCGAGCCATCGGGTCGGAGATGGCGACCTGATGGTGGCGCTACCAGAGCATAACAGTGACGAAGTTGGCATTCTTTTCAGAGATTTCAACCATATGATCGGCCAAATTCGTACCTTTCAGCGCGAGCTTGAGGATTACAAAGAGCACTTGGAAGAGAAAGTTGAAGACAGAACCAAAGAACTGGAAGAAACCAATAGCAAGCTAGAAGTTGCCATTGTGGAAGCAGAGCAAGCAAACCAGCTTAAAAGTCGCTTTTTAGCTAACATGAGTCATGAGATCCGTACTCCGCTTACCGCTATTATGGGGTTTACCGAGCAGCTTATACAGCATCCTAATTCTCCAACCTCAAAGCAACATCTAGACACTATTTTGAGAAACTCTAAACACCTTTTAGAGCTTATCAATAACATCTTAGATCTTTCGAAAATCGAGGCGGAGAAACTCGATGTTGAGGAATCTGAGGTTATGGTTATGCCACTCATCAATGATATCGAGTCCATCATTGAACCGATGACAAATGAAAAGTTACTGAACTTTTCCACAGAGTTTATTCTCCCCTTACCTGACAAGCTTTACACCGACGTTACTCGCTTAAAGCAAATCTTGCTTAACATCGCAACAAATGCAGTGAAATTTACTGAATACGGCGGCGTTCATTTAAAAGTAGAATTTAAGCCAGAATCCGAGAAGTTTATCTTTAGTATCAAAGACACCGGAATTGGCATGTCGCAAAATGAGCTAGAGCGTGCATTTAAGCCATTTGAGCAAGCTGACACAACAACAACTCGGCGCTTCGGTGGCACAGGACTTGGCCTTTGTATTTCAAAGAATCTTGCACAATTGCTTGGCGGCGATGTACACGTACAAAGCCAACAAGGCACAGGAAGCTTATTTTCTGTTGAAGTATCGGGTAACTTCAAAGATCGCGCTTACACTTGGCTAAACGCGCTTGAACGACCTACACAGCCAGATAATCAGAAAACTCATATTGCGGCGGTAAAAGAGCTTGATGCCAAGGTCCTCGTTGCGGAAGACAACCCCGATAACCAAGAGCTTATTAGGCTGCTACTGTCTAACTGGGGTATAGTTCCTGATATTGCTAATAACGGTGCTGAAGCGGTTGAAATGGCGCTGGTTGAAGACTATCAACTGATCTTAATGGATATGCAAATGCCAATCATGGGTGGTGAAGAAGCGACACAAATGCTCAGACATGCAGCCTATGATGGACCAATCATCGCGCTTACCGCTAATGTGATGAAACACGATATAGACAACCATGTTAAAGCAGGGTGCGATGCCACTCTTGGCAAGCCGATAGATAAAGAATTACTAGGTAAATTGCTACTAGAGTATCTTGAACTTCAAAATGACAAGTCCTCTTCGTGGGATGCCTTGTTACACACCGAAAAGTTCTTACAAATAAGTCGCAATTACGTCGAAAAACTGCCGTCACAGCTAGTTGAGCTGCAAAAACTTTATGATACACAAGAATGGGAATCTTTAAGGGCACTGGCACATAGTATCAAAGGCAGCGCGGGTTGCTTTGGCTTTATGAATATTCATGAAGCCGCAGGGGAATTAGAAACAAGTTTGCAAAAAACACAAAATAGTAACCGCCATTACTATTTGCTTAAGCTCACTGAGGCTATGCGCTATACCCTATCAATAGACCATCAAGCGGATAATAGTCACTTAGGCTAATGGTAAAGCCATGAGCATTGCATCTTCACGACCATGAGTGCTCGGGTAGTAGTTTTTTCTCAAGCCCATTTCGACAAAACCATAGCGATGATATAACGCGATTGCCGCAGTGTTTGACGCTCTTACCTCAAGAAAGATATTTTCTGCCTGCAAGCTCTCCGCTTGCGCTAACAAATCTTCCATTAATGGCTTCGCGTAGCCCTTACCTTGATAATTAGGACGAATACAAATATCCATCAAGGTTAAGTCTGGGCCCGCACGCTCTGCAACGTAGAAGCCTACCAGCGTATTACCATCAACAATAGCCGTATTAAAGTAACGACCGTGAAGGCAAGACTGCATGGTTTTCTCACTCCAAGGAAAAGCATGACAAGCTTGTTCTACTTGCATAATCTCATTAAGTGGAAACTGCAGTAAACCACCTTGCTTAACTTGCATCTTGCTGACTCCAGATTAATTGCCACAACTCACGCTTTTGACTTGTACTTAGTTGTACACTTGGCAAACTCAATTGGTTATTCTTAAGTGCGATCGTATTGCCCATGACAACCTCAATTTTTCTACCCATCACCAATTCAAAGTCCTGCAACAAAACAGCCGGTAAAGTTACTTGTTGAAGCTCATTCGCAGCAGTAGTAACAACAGCGTTAGGGTCAAGATGTGCAAATGTAGAATTTAGCTTTAGCGGTACAATATCAAGAATATCTGCGTAAATCGGATTCATGGCTAAGCAGCTTAATTTTTTAAGGGAGTTTACTTTGAAAAAATGCGAAGTGCAAAATAAGAAGTGGCAGGGGCGGCAGGACTCGAACCCGCAACCATCGGTTTTGGAGACCGCTGTTCTACCAATTGGAACTACGCCCCTGCAATGTCGACGCATTATAAAGCGCTTTTTTGAAAGGTAAAGTGAAAAAATCACTTTTTTGATTCAACTGCTTCTAAAACAAGCAAAATGGCGAATATTTATCATATTCGCCCTTTTCTTAAGCGGGGTGCTAACTCATTTTAGAGTCATTATTCCCGCTAGAAGATCAACAAGAAGAAAATATATCTACATAGCAGCTAGTTAGAAAGCTAGCTGTTCTCGATACCATCATCTATACTATGCGCAGAATTTTTTTGATTTTTTGCGTCTCGTCGACGTTTTAGTTCAGCTTTGCCCCAAGCTGAGGACTCTTGCATATCACGACGAAGCTCTTTTTCTCTTCAATACTCAGCCATCGCGGACCCGAGGTAATTCTATCCATCTTGCGCCCCCCAACTTATCGCAGTACATTTTAAAACACATTAAAGCATGGGTTACCAGCAAGAAATATTGGGGATATCTTTAGATTATTCCTCATACACATCTTGAAAGCCATCAATACTGCCCAAAAATCACACAGCGAGGAATAACCTCATTAAATAAAAGGATCAAATCATGGGTTTGAAACCAGGGCCAAAACCAATTGCCAAATCAACTGGCAAGCCAGTTCAACGTCGACGTGACAACAAAAAAACGCCAGGCAACACTCCGGGCTTAAAGCCGAGCAAATCCTCGACTAAGTAACGCCACCTCAATATCGGGTCAGTGTAAGCGGTACTGACTCTTGTTGTTAAAACCCCCAAACACGCTTCTGCCCCAAAATGAGTTAGAGTTAAGGTCTCAGTCGAGCGAAAAGCAGATCTTCTCCTTATCTATTTTCGGCTGTCCATTTACAAGTTTCTCGTATAGTCAGGAAAACGAGCGATTGGATCCTTTTCGCCCTCAAGTAACTTTAGCTGCAAAGGCTGAAAGCTATTTGTAGCAATAAGTTATCCATTATGATAAAAATCCCTTAGATAGAAACTCGAGACGGTTCACGGCAGAAAAACGACCCAATCGCTCGTAGATTAAGATTGTTATGTTCAAAGTCGAGGTTTATAGTGCAGTTTGTAAAAAGATACGAAGAAGCTACTGGTTTAGATTTAGGTGGGGCTATCACTTTATTTATCGTGTTTCTTGTATCGTTATTATTACTCGCCTGCGTATCTAGCTTTTATGACTTAAAAGAAACTATATTTGGTGCAAGCATAACTAAACATGTTAGTGACATAATGACAGAACATGAAGCTGGTAAGAGTATTTTTTTATTATCATTTGTAGTGCTAGTTTTAGGGTTCATTAAATCAACACAAATAAAAGAAGGGGTAAATCAGTTTTTTGAAAATCGTATCGTGATCCCAACTACGAATTTCTTGATTGGATTGATTTCTGTCATGTTGGCTGTTTCAACCTCTGTATCTGTTAGTTTAGTTGCTACTTATGGTGTTACTGACCAAGTTATAATAATTTTATTCTATGCTTATTTGAAAAATATTGTATTAAGCTTATTTCTTTTGTATCCATTAATTATTTTAAATTTCAATTCTTCAGGAACAATGCCTAATTCTAAAAAATACATTTTAGCTTTAGTCTCTGTTGTTATGTATATAGCTACCCTTTCTTTCTATCACGAAATAGACATATTTTAATAAATTGAACATAACACATATGAACCTTATCCGGTCAAGTAAGCATAACGATTCTTTTTAGCTGCTTTTAAGCAGCTAATTTGTATTGGCAAAGAGTACGAATCGATGACACCCAATACTATTTGCATCAACGCTGGACAAACTTAGGTTAAAAAGTATCAAAATACTTAAATCACTGGGTACAGAAACGCTCATCTATAGGCCAATTTTGAGCGCCCAAGCGTATCTCCGCACTAAAATTGGGTTATCACGCACGGCAACGCGCTGCAAATACGGCAGTTATAGATTTTCGAGTTGATAGTGTTCGCTTTACTAAGCCAACAAGCGCTCGCAGTTTGTTAGGTTTGTCCGTCGTCGTTTTTGCAGTGTTTCACAGTAAGCGGTTATTGTTCGCTCTCGACCAACTGCACCGTGGAATACCCGAGAAAATTGCGTAGTGAGTTTTATCCAGTTCTCAGGTTCGATATTTAGTCGAGTAAGAATGGGTTGTGACTCAAAGATATAGCCTCGTTTGTCGGCGCGAATACATTGGCCTGTGAGTTCAACCAACTCAATATAGGATTTGAGTTCAAAAGGTAGGCCTTTAGGCATATGTTTTCGTGGGCTACCAGCAAAGCGTAGGAGACTTTTTGGTTGTTTACCTAATTTCGCATGGTCAATGCGCTTTTTGATGCTGGTGTAGTCTGAGGTCTCGGGCGTTGCGGCGATTTTGGCTCTAATTGGGTTTAGGTCTACGTAAGCGAGACAAGCAGCCAGTGCTGCCTCGTCTAGTAATGCTTGGGATTTAAACCGTCCTTCCCAAAACCGACCTGTACAATTATCTTCTTTATTTGCTCGGCGGGCGATGTCTTCGTTAAGTACCCGCATAAACCAGCTAATATCTGCGAGTCTTTCTCTGTACTCATGAACCAGCTCGTCGAATATCAATTGTTCCGACTCATTGAGTGGCTCACCTTCAGTAAATTTACGGCTTATCCAATTACCTTTAAACAACTTGTGCCATCGTATCACAATCGTTTTATCCGACAGGCGCTTAGCCTTTTTATCATCAACATATAAAACAATGTGGGTGTGATTACTCATCACAGCATAAGCACAGACATCAATACAAAACACGGAGCCCAACATCAGGAGCTTTTCTTCAACCCAATCACGGCGGTGTTCGTATGATTTGCCAGTAAATTTATCTTCACCGCACAAAAATGCGCGCCTTACGCAACGGGAGATGCAGTGGTAGTATTTGGTGTCGGTTAGACTGATTTGTCTTTTACGGGCAGTAGCCATAGTTTGGTTTCCTCAATCCTTTGAGTGCAGAATTAAAGCTTAGACGGCATCTTAGGATGATGCAAATTAGTGATGGGTGTCAGCGATTTACTTTCTGCGAGCCAAAGGGTATCTGTTGTTGATGGCAGCAATACCGTGCTCTGGCCATGTTTGAATTGCAACAGTGGCGGCTGGGGACGGGCGCTGGCACAGCAGGCTGAGCAGCCACAAAGGAAGACTGAGATTTCTGAGGCGCTTTTTTCTTATGATGCTTAGCGCGATGATAATAGAAGGATTTTGTACTGAGGTTGTGCTGCTGGCAAAAATCAGTGATAGACAAGCCACTAAGCGCTTGCTGCTCGATAAGTGTAAACCATTGCTGCGCGGTCTTATGTTTAGGCATGATTAGCTCCGAGTTAAAATCAGAGCTTTACTTTATAAGTTCTGATCACTCAGCGGCTAGGTGTGGTTTGGCCGACGCTTACAGCCTTTCTATCATCAACATATAAAACAATATGAGTGTGATTACTCATCACCGCATAAGCACAAATATCAATACAAAACACGGAGCCCAACATCAGGAGCTTTTCTTCAACCCAGTCCCGGCGGTGTTCGTATGATTTGCCAGTAAATTTATCTTCGCCGCACATAAAAGCAAGCCTTACGCAACGGGAGATACAGTGGTAGTATTTGGTGTCGGTTAAACTGATTTGTTTTTTTACGGGCAGTAGCCATAGTTTGGTTTCCTCAATCCTTTGAGTGCAGAATTAAAGCTTAGGAAGGTGCAAATTAGTGGTGGGTGTCAGCGATTTGCAGCGATTTGTTCACTAGCGTAATTGCTTATTAAGGCGAATTTAGATGTAATGAATACATAATGAGCGCTGAGCAATGCAGGGAAAGCTTACATAACACTAGCTAGGAAAGTGAGGGCCTCCAAAAAGCTTATTTTTTCTAAGTAAGCCATAGCATAGACAACACCAACTCTGACACACCGAGCAGGTAGCGGCTCAGTCCAACAAGCGATTATGCTACACAAACTGCGTGTCGCATAAATACTAAATGTTAGTAGTCTATTTAGACTACTACCGAATAGGATTCAGATGTCTGAGAAAAACGATAACATAAATGATTTCCTAGATTACTATTTTGAGTTTGAACAGGCTCCAGAATATGCTGTCATGATCAAAGGAGCATGGGGTTCGGGTAAGTCGTGGTTTATACAAAAAGCGCTTGACCGTCTGACGGAAAACTCAGGTAAATATTTATATGTAAGTCTTTATGGGATGGTTTGCTTTGAGGATATTGAAAACTCGTTTTTTGAGCAAATGCATCCTGTGCTTTCTTCAAAGGGAATGAAACTGACTTCAAAGATTGCTAAAGGACTATTAAAAGCAACGATTAAATTAGATTTAGATGGTGATGGGAAGAGTGAAACAACAGCTAAAATCCCAGCTGAAGAGTTAAAATTGCCAGATTACCTGAAAAACACAGATAGCTTTGTACTCGTCTTTGATGATTTAGAGCGATGTTCAATGAAAATTGGTGATGTATTAGGTTATATAAATCAGTTTGTTGAGCACCAAGGCTATAAAGTACTAATCGTTGCAAATGAAGATGAAATACTTGATAAATCTGATGACAATAAATGTTACTCAAGAGCAAAAGAAAAACTAATTGGCAAAACCTTTGAGCTGGTTCCAAATACCGATTTAGCACTTGAATCTTTTATAGATTCTTCATCATCAGATAAAATAAAAAAAATCTACAAAGATAACTTGACCAATATAATTTCAGTTTATTCCAGTTCGCAATGTAAAAATTTACGGCACTTAAAACAAGCGCTATGGGATTTTGAACGACTTTACAATGCGTTGCCAAGCTCCAGCTTTGATAAAGTAGATTTGATCACTGAACTTCTTAATTTATTCTTATGCTTCGCATTTGAAACAAGGAGCGCAAATTATTCAATCCAAATAATATCTCGCGTAAAAGATAGTATATACGATGGCTTACTCGATAAAGACAAAGATAAGCCCAAATCACTATATTCAGTTTTATCTTCAAAATATCCGATGATCAATTTTAGTGATTCTTTAGTAGAAGAATCAGTATGGGTTGATTTTTTGATAAGGGCATAACTGATAAACAGAAGATAAAAGAATCAATAGAGCGTAATAAGCATTATCAAGATACTAATACTGAAAACTGGGTTAAGTTATGGCATTACCATGACCTTTCTGATTCGGAATTCGAATCGCTTTTTGAGATTGTGAATCAAGAAGTAATTGACCATAAATATACGCATCATCAGATTGTTAAGCACTTGGCCGGTTTGTTCATTCGACTATCAGATATATCTTTAATACCTTTCGATAAGTCTAAGGTTTTAAGCTTGTTTAAAATATATGTAGATTTCCTTTTTGATAATAACCACCTTCCCTCTGAATTAAATCACAATAGCTTTGAATATGACAGAGATGGCTGGGGTGGCCTAGGTTTTTCTGGAAGGGATCTTAAAGAGTTTGAGCAATTTGAAGAGTACCTTAATGAAAAAATAGAGCTATATAAAGTAAAGTGCATACCAAACATTGCTGGAGAGCTGATTGAATTAATGCAGAGTGATACAGACTTATTTACACTTAAATTAATCCAGTGTAATAGGGAGGAAAATTTATATTACAACACTCCAATATTAAAGGACATTGACCCAAATAAATTTGTTGAAATACTGCTTTCTCTTCCTGGAAGTAAATTTAGACAAGTCGGCTATATGTTTAAACATCGCTACTCGGTTAAACAATTTAATGCAAACCTATTAATTGAATTAGAGTGGCTAAAAAATATTGAATCATTACTGGAGCAGAAACAAATCGAGTCAAGAGGTAAATTAAGTGGTTACAGAATAAGTCTTTTAATCAATGGCTACATAAAAACCTCTATAGAAGCTTTGGAAGAAGACAACTAACAAGGCACTCAAGTCGGAGCAGAAACAAGTTACAGCTTCACCATAATCGGTTTGATATATGTGAAATGAGGTGCTGTGTAGCCACGGCCCCAAAAAAATAGCAGGCCTGCATCACTATAAACATCACTGCGAAGAAACCGAATACCTCCGAAAGGTTTTTAGGAAAGTAAAAATTCATAAAAAAGGCCAGTCAGAAATACTGACTGGCCTTTTCTTAATCTAACGAAAGCTAGGTTAAGTTTTTACAAACAAGCTTATTCCCACTCGATTGTCGCTGGCGGCTTACCTGATACATCGTAAACCACGCGAGAAATACCATCGATTTCATTGATGATACGGTTTGAAACGTGGCCTAGTAGCTCGTATGGTAAGTGTGACCAACGTGCCGTCATAAAGTCAATCGTTTCAACACAACGTAGTGAGATCACCCAATCGTATTTACGTGCATCGCCCATCACGCCAACAGAGCGTACAGGTAGGAACACGGCGAATGCCTGAGACACTTTGTGGTAAAGGTCCGCTTTATGTAGCTCTTCAATGAAGATAGCGTCAGCACGGCGCAGTAAGTCACAGTATTCTTTCTTGATTTCGCCAAGTACACGAACACCAAGACCTGGGCCTGGGAACGGGTGACGATAAAGCATGTCATATGGTAGGCCAAGCTCTAGACCAATCTTGCGAACTTCGTCTTTAAATAGTTCACGTAGTGGCTCAACCAGACCAAGCTCCATATCTTCAGGTAATCCAC
The DNA here is from genome assembly GCF_002208135.1 of Pseudoalteromonas piscicida. Lineage (NCBI taxonomy): Bacteria > Pseudomonadati > Pseudomonadota > Gammaproteobacteria > Alteromonadales > Pseudoalteromonadaceae > Pseudoalteromonas > Pseudoalteromonas piscicida. Next base: position 534,852 of record NZ_CP021646.1, on the reverse strand, counting down.
CCACGTTGTGGTGAGATTTGATCACATGCGCTTTGCCGGTTTTTGATGCTGCCGATTCGATAACATCAGGGTAAATCGTACCTTGTGCTAGCCATTTCGCATTCACACGCTGGCTTGCTTGCTCATCGAATACTTCAATAAAGGTATGACCAATTGCTTTACGTTTGTCTTCAGGGTCGTTTAAGCCGTTCAGCGCGTTAAGGAAGCGCTCTTCAGCTTCTACTTTGATGATGTTCAGACCAAACTTATCACCGAACATATCCATTACTTGCTGGCCTTCGTTCAAGCGCAGTAGGCCATTATCAACAAATACACAGGTTAGCTTATCGCCAATCGCACGGTGAATAAGCATTGCAACCACTGACGAATCAACACCACCAGATAGGCCAAGGATAACTTCGTCATCCCCTACTTTCTCTTTGATACGCTCAATTGCATCTTCAATGATTTGCTCAGGCGTCCATAGTTTTTCACAACCACATATATCAATTGCAAAACGCTCTAGTAAACGCAAACCTTGCTGAGTGTGCGTTACTTCTGGGTGGAACTGTACACCGTAAAAACGCTTTTCTTCCCAAGACATTGCCGCATGAGGGCAAGTATCCGTTCTCGCTGAAGTTTTGAACGTATCTGGAATTTTAGCAACTTTATCGCCATGGCTCATCCACACGTCTAGGTAACCTGCACCATCTTCGATGTGATCTTCAATCGCTTCAAATAGCTTACAGTCACCTACTTTCTCTACTTTTGCGTAGCCGAACTCTTTTTTATCTGAGCTATGAACCTGACCACCAAGCTGCATTGCCATCGTCTGCATACCGTAACAGATACCCAGTACTGGCACGCCTGCTTCGAATACGTAATCTGGTGCTTTTGGGCTACCTTCAAGCGTCGTTGACTCTGGGCCACCTGATAGAATGATACCTTGAGGATTGAACTCACGGATCTGCTCTTCTGTCACATCCCAAGCCCAAAGTTCACAGTAAACACCTATTTCACGTACACGACGTGCAATTAGCTGAGTATATTGCGAACCAAAGTCTAAGATCAAAATTCGGGAATCGTGGATATCTTTGCTCATTGATAATCTCGTTAGTTAGGAACTAAACAGGATAAAGCCGCATTGCGCCTCTATCAAAAGTAATAAGGGCTAGCAATTTGCTAGCCCAGAAACACGCCTTGAGGCTTAACCCATACGGTAGTTAGGCGCCTCTTTGGTGATCTGCACGTCATGTACGTGAGACTCACCCATCCCCGCAGAAGTCACACGGACAAACTGCGGCTTAGTATTTAATTCTTCAATGGTTGCACATCCAGTTAGACCCATTGCACTACGAATACCACCGATTTGCTGATGGATAATCGTTGCGATTGGTCCTTTGTATGCTACGCGGCCTTCGATGCCTTCAGGTACTAGTTTGTCAGCAGCATCGCTCTTCTGGAAGTAACGGTCAGACGACCCTTCTTTTTGGTTCATCGCACCAAGTGAACCCATACCACGGTAAGACTTGTAGTAACGGCCTTGGTACAGTTCAACTTCACCAGGAGACTCTTCAGTACCCGCCAGCATTGAACCGACCATTACGCATGAAGCACCAGCAACTAGCGCCTTCACGATATCGCCAGAGAAACGGATACCACCGTCAGCAATCACTGGAATATCACGGCCTTTTAGGCCTTCAACTGCGTCTGAAATCGCGGTAATTTGAGGTACACCACAACCCGTAACGATACGAGTAGTACAGATAGAACCTGGGCCGATACCTACTTTAACGGCATCCGCACCAGCGTCAGCCAGTGCAATTGCACCTTCAGCTGTTGCTACGTTACCTGCAACGATCTGTAGTTCTGGATAAGTTTCACGCGTGGCTTTAACGCGGTCGATAACGCCTTGAGAATGGCCGTGAGAAGTATCGATTAGTAGTACATCAACACCCGCTTCAACCAAAGCAGCAATACGCTCATCAGTACCAGCACCGACACCAACAGCAGCACCAACACGCAGACGGCCTTGCTCATCTTTACATGCGTTTGGTTTATCTTGCGCTTTTTGGTAATCCTTAACGGTGATCATGCCTTTTAGTGCAAATGCGTCATCAACCACTAAGATTTTTTCGATACGGTGTTCGTGCATTAGGCCAAGGATCTCTTCACGAGATGCGCCTTCTTTTACGGTCACTAAGTCATCTTTCTTAGTCATGACCGTTGAAACTGCTTTTTCTAGCTTAGTTTCGAAACGCATATCACGGCTAGTTACAATGCCTTCAAGTTGGTTGTTTGCACCAACAACCGGGAAACCTGAGAACCCCTTGTCCTGTGCAAGTTCCATTGCTTCTGCAATCGTAAGATCAGAAGTAACTGTCACAGGGAAAGAGATAATACCCGCTTCATACGTCTTAACTTTACGTACGTTGCGAGCTTGTTCTTCGATAGTCATGTTTTTGTGGATAAAACCAATACCACCTTCTTGTGCCAGAGCGATCGCTAAGCGTGCTTCTGTCACTGTATCCATTGAAGCGGAAACAAGCGGTAAGTTTAATTCAATCCCACGAGTCAAACGCGTTTTCAGGTTTGCTGTGTGAGGAAGAACAGTTGAATGAGCTGGTACTAAAAGTACGTCGTCAAAGGTAAGGGCTTCTTTTGCAATTCTTAGCATGTTCGCGGCTTCTCTCAAGTGAACTGAGTATAAGGAATTGCGTGCGAATTTTATCAGCGTTCCTTATGGGAGTAAATAAAATTTAGCAAAAAATGTGATAAAGTGACTGTGAATTTTTTATGGAGGCCAACATGGGATACCCCAATAATAATAAAACCTATTCTGTATCAAGACTTAACAGAGAAATACGCGCGCTCTTAGAACAAGGTTTTGCCTCTGTACAACTTACCGGAGAAATTTCAAACTTTGTTGCTCCGGCCTCAGGGCATTGGTATTTTTCTCTAAAAGATGACAAAGCACAGATAAAAGCGGCCATGTGGCGAGGTAATAATCGTTACTGTAACCACCGCCCTGCCAATGGTCAGCAGGTAATGGTACAAGCTAGAGTGTCAGTGTATGAACCGCGAGGCGACTATCAATTGATAGTCGAGCAAATGGCCCCTGCTGGTGAAGGTTTGCTCAAACAGCAGTTCGACGCCCTTAAAATGCAGCTAGCCGCAAAAGGCCTGTTTTCAGCTAGTCACAAAAAGCCTTTGCCAAGTGCCATTAATCGCGTGGGGGTCGTCACCTCAGCGACAGGGGCTGCCATCAAGGATATTTTGACTGTACTTAAACGCCGTGCCCCACAGTTACAGGTCGTTATTTACCCAGCCTTAGTGCAAGGCGATGAAGCCAAACAGCAGATTTGCAAACAAATCGCTCAGGCGAATACTAGACGCGAGGTAGACGTATTGATCGTTGGCAGAGGTGGCGGCTCATTAGAAGACTTATGGAGCTTTAACGAGGAATCCGTCGCAAGGGCCATTTTTGCCAGCTCAATTCCGGTGATAAGCGCAGTAGGCCATGAGATAGATACTACCATTTCCGACTATGTTGCAGATGTCAGAGCGCCAACCCCATCGGCGGCCGCAGAGCTAGTGAGCCCAGACTCAGAAGCGCTAAAACAGCGTACTTCACAATTGCTACAATATCTCCATCAGGCTTTTAAACGTCGCCTTGAAGGTGCATCACAGCGTTTGGCAAATTTTGAAGCCCGACTGCAGCTACAACACCCTAAAAATCAACTTATGCAGCAAACACAGCGAGTTGATGAATTAGAGCAACGATTAATTCGTGCTCAAGCTCATCACTTACGTCAAAAGCAATCACAATTTCATTTGCTGCAACATCGATTTGATCGATTACATCCAGAACAAAGGATTGCTCAATTCAAGCAATTGGTCGCACAACTCAGTGATAAGTTGCAGTATGCAATGGAGCAAAAGCTTAACACACAAAGGCACCAACTCGCGGTATCAAGTGCAAGGCTGGACAGTGTCAGTCCACTGGCGGTGCTAGCTCGAGGCTATAGTATCGCTAAACAAGAAGATAAAGTGATTAAGTCTGTGGCGGATGTCGACCCAGAAAAGCCGATAGTCACACAACTTGCAGATGGTGAGGTGGTGTCTATGGTAAAAGCAACCCAATAAGTGGATATAAAAATGGGGAAGTTGATTTCCCCATTTTTAATCTAATAACCTTACAACATCGCTGAAGTGATTGACTCGTTTTCGAGCTTATCATCATCTTCGAGGAAGTTTTGGTTCATGCTCTCGGCAGGACATGGGCAAGACGGCTTACCAACCACCTTAGCAGGAATGCCCACCACAGTAGTATGCGGTGCAACAGGGCTGAGTACAACGGAACCTGCCCCAATTCGAGCGCCCTCTCCTACTTCAATGTTGCCAAGTACTTTAGCACCCGCGCCAATCAATACACCGGCGCGGATTTTCGGGTGACGGTCACCCTGCTCGTTACCCGTACCACCAAGCGTAACTGATTGCAAAATAGAAACATTATCTTCAATAACTGCGGTTTCACCAATGACTATACCAGTCGCATGGTCAAACATAATACCATGACCGACTTTACAAGCAGGATGGATGTCAACACCGAATACTTCAGAGGTTCTGCTCTGTATAAAGCGAGCCAGCTCTTTTCTGTCTTGACGCCATAAGCAGTATGCCAATCGATGTGCTTGGATTGCATGAAAACCTTTCAGATTTAAAATTACGTTGAGATAACTATCGGCAGCCGGGTCGCGATCTTTAACCGCTTTTATATCATGTGCAACATGAGTCAGCATGGTATCGCAGTGCACAAAGGCTTGATCGAACAGCTCGCGAATTGTAAATGCTGAGACCACGGCATCCGCTAGCTTATTCGCGACGATAAAGCTCAGTGCAGAACCAAGACACTCGTGATTTAAAATACTCGAGTAAACGTGACTAGCAAGCAGTGGTTCGCGAGCAACCAACTCATTGGCTTCTTCGCGTAACTTATTCCAAATCTCATGTCTCATGTGACGAACTTCCGATAATACTGATACTTCTCATAGTGTAACGCTTAGAGTCATTGAGTGTCATGTATTATAAAAAATCAGGCTTCAAACACTTGGTTATATCTAATAACCAATTCCCTTTTTCTATCTCAAAGCCATAGCGGCAACACAGTCCCAAGTATTCTTACAATTTAGCACTGTCGAACTGAACAGATCTTCGTATAATAACGCCCCATTGAATACTACCAACGCGGGATCGCTAATATGTCGATAAAGATCAAGACAACGAATACCAACAAACCAAATGGCACAGGGCTTGCGCGGATAATCAAAGCAACGCATTGCTCAGCGAAAGGAATGAAAGCAGCCTATAAAGAAGAGTCGGCATTTAGACAAGAAACGTGGCTACTGGTGGCAAGTCTTCCTTTATCAATCATATTGGCGCAAAGTATTGCTCAGTGGGCCTTATTGGTCGGTAGTGTACTGTTGATATTGGTCATAGAACTTATCAACTCGGCAATCGAAGCGCTGACAGATCGAGTGAGTACCGAGCACCATTTACTATCTGGTCGTGCAAAAGATATGGCGTCAGCGGCCGTTACGCTGACATTATTAATTAGCTCGTTAATTTGGATAGCTGCCGCAGTGGAGTGGTTCAACACCATAACCTAATATTACGCGTGGTTTTGACACAAAAAATGGCGGCTAAGTTTTTAGCCGCCATTTTTATTACTTATTAATAGTTATTCAAACACTTTTTCTACATCTAACGTTTTAACATTCTTACTTGGAATATTCAGCGGATATGTAGCAATTTCAGCATCTTCTGCCAGTAATACATCAGGCTTTTTCGTGTTATAAGTCATAGGAGATGACTGCTCAGCACTTAAACGCTGCGCCATATCTTTGGCATCACCGGTGATAAACACATAGTGAATATCGTTGGTCTGCAAATTCTCTTTGATCACACGATTGATGTCTTCAACAGACAGCGACTCTAGCTGCTTTGTCACATAAGCAACAAACTCTTCCGTGTCGTAGAACTGGCTATCTAACGCATAACCAAGCTGTCTATCTTGGCTCGCCACCATTTGCGGCACAAAGTTGATCAAGAAGTTACGTGTCGCTTCAAAATCTGCTTTGCTCATCCCTTCTTTGATCAGCTTGTCGAGTTCAAACAATGCGGTACGCGTTGCAAAATGGGCATCGTTATTAGAGCGAAGTGGGCGTAGCCACACTTGGAAAATTTGCTCACTACGGCCTAAGTTTGCATCCGGCTTAGTTTGGAACATACCGCGCGGAAAGTATTCGATGTAAGCATAGTCACCATAGTTCATACCACGAACCTGACGGATACGCTGGTACAAGTGGCTGTTTGAACTGCGGTGCTCACCAAAGTATGAACGCACTAACCAAAGCGCAGCCCAATCTTTGCTGCTACGAACGGTGTCGATTGGGAAACCAAATGAGACCGCCGTTGATTTTGCATTCTTTTCTACGATGGTTGCATGATGGCCAGATAGCTTAGGGGCATCAGGCACTTGTAAACGTGCTTCTTCACCTTTAGGTAAAGCCGCAAGATCGTTAAACATCGCTTCTTTTAGCTGTTTATCGAGTGCACCTGTGATACCCACGTTTAGTTTAGCTTGAGTAAATTGCTCAGCATAGAAGGCCTTAACGTCATCCAATGTGATTGCTTCTAAGTCTGATAGATCACCAAAGTTATAGCTTTCGTATGGATGGCCTTTGTACAGCTCGTGATAGAGCACTTCTTTACCTAGCTCTTCATCATTTGACGCTTTCAAACCTGCCTTAATACCGTCGATTAGCTCTTTTTTCAGGCGTTTAAAATCATCTTCTCTGAACCCTGGGCTCAAAAGCTGCTGACTCACAATGCCATACCACTGGTCGGCATTGTCTTTATGAATACGACCACGTAAAGAAATCATTTCTTTATCGATTTGATAGCCAAAGCTACCAGCAATCGGGTACAGCGCCTTTTGAATTTCTTTGTATGATTGCGACTCACTTCCACCATTGGCAATCATAGCTGCAGTAAGCGCAGCAAGACCTTTTTTACCTGCAGGATCGGCAGCAGCACCTGTGTAAAAAAGAAAGTTCACATCTACCAGCGGTGAGTTATTGGTCTTGTCTAATACGTTGAAATGACGCGTTACTGGCTTGTCCATTTTTGCCACTAACTTATCTAAGTTAACTTCTTTATCAAAACCAGGCACAGATTCAAGCGCAGACATCGTCACCGTGGTGCGGCTGCTGTCCACAAAGTATTTATTGGCAATATCACGAATATCTTTTGCTGTGACTTTATCTGCACTTGCATACAGTTCATTCACCACTTCGGGGTCACGCTCAAAATGCATGTAGCTTGCAAGTGTCGAAGCAATAGATTGTGATGAGTCAAGGCCGTTAATAAAGCTGTACTTTAGGTTTGATTTAAGTGCAGCAAGTTTATTTTCATCTACCAGCTCTGTGCGTGCTTTTGCGTAAGTGTTATTGATTGCATCACGCACGGTTGCTAAATCTTTTTCATCTTCTACTTTAACGAAAACATGCAGAAGACCTGGGTCTTTGGTTTCAGGGTTATAGGTAAACATTTGGCTTGCAAGCTGTTTGTCTACCACTAACTCTTGATACAACGCTGAATTTTCAGAGAAATAAAGCTGCGAGATCAAATCAAGTGCCGCTCGGTCTTTTTTCTTCGGCTCCCATGCAGCGCCTTTATACGAAACTAGCAACCAGTGACCCGGTAAGCCATCATACTTTTCGTGAACGTAACGCGCTTTGTCTTGCTTTGGCTCAACAGGAATATCGGCTTGGTAGTCACCCTTTTTCCAATTACCCCAGTGCTTCTTCACCATAGCCATAGTTGCTTTAGGATCTACATCACCTACGATCACAAGTGATACATATTCAGGCTTGTAAAAACGCTCAAAGAAGGTTTTACCATAGGCCATTTGATCAGGCATTGCTTCGATGTCTTCAAAAAAGCCCATCGTTGTGTGTTTATAGGTATGTTTATCAAATGCTTCTTTTCTTACCGCAGAAAGCAGTTTTCGAACTGGGCTGGCATTATTTTTAAGGTATTCACCTTTCACGGTTAGTGCTTCAGTACGGAACTGCTCTTCACTGTAAGTCAGATTTTGAAAAATATCTGCTTCGATTTCTAATACTTTATCTAAATGCTGCTTCGAGAAATTTAGGTGATAGTTAGTGTAGTCATTGGTCGTGTAGGCGCGATTATCCACACCTGAATTTTTCAAAATGTCTGAATAAACATCTTGCGGATACTTTTCTGAGCCTTTGAACATCATATGCTCAAAGAAGTGAGCAAAGCCGGTTTTACCCGCTTCTACTTCATTACGCGAACCAACAGAAACCGGAATTTGTAGCGATACCACATCAGGATAGTTAGTTTTAACTACCATGACGCGAAGGCCATTTTCTAGCTCTTCCAAAACATAATCTTGGGCGAATACTTTATTGGATTGGGCAGCTTGAGTACTTACAGCTGACTGTTGAGCTTGGTCTGAATTCGTCGCTGCGCAGCCACTAAGCGCTAAGCTTACGGCAAAGCTGGTTGCTAGTAATTTGAATTTCATGAATTTGGTCCTAATCATATTTTTTATTCTAAGTAAGTCGTGTTCACTTACGTTAGCAAACCTCCTGATTATGCCCCAAAGTCATACTAATTCGCTAATTTCCAAGGTGATTTACCACCCTAATGTGTAAACAAATATGAAATTTTGGTTTGAGCACTTGAGATAAATTCATAATTATTGAAATTCTTTCATTAAAAAAATCTATCTAGACGTCTAAATGGCTGCTATATTAGTAAAGAGATACAGAAATGCTTTTGTGGAATGAGGATTATGGCTTTAACGCTTCAAGAGAAAATCATTGACCCTAACCAAGGGGTATATTTAATTGGTACCACACCACCTAAGATTGGCACCGACCCAGAGCAGCTAAAATCAATTGCCGCTAAACTTTTGGGCCGTTTACATGAGATTGAATACGACGGCGTGATCATCTATGACATTCAAGATGAAAGCAGCCGTACTCAAGTACCACGTCCATTTCCTTTTAAGCACACCGTTGATCCGTGTGAATATAGCCAGTTGATCCGCGAATTGTCGCATCTTGATGTAATTACGTATAAAAGCGTGGCACAGCGCGATAGTGAAGCTTTCGGTAATTGGTTAAGCAGCACTAAACAACAATATGGGTTAAACAATCTAGTATTAGTGGGTAGTCCGTCTTCACAAGGCGACATTAAGTTGCCGCTTTCTGAAGCCTATAAAGTACTGAAGCATCACCAAGATGACTTTTTCTTGGGTGGTGTGACCATTGCAGAGCGCCACGCCAGTAAGCGTAATGAACACGAAAGGCTGATTGATAAAACAGAGCAAGGCTGCCAATTCTTTGTTTCCCAAGCGGTGTATGATGCTCAAGCAACCATAGATCTTATCACGAGTTATGCTCGCACCTGTAAACAGCAAGGGCAAACACCAAAGCGCATTATTCTTACCTTTACTCCATGTGGTGGAGAAAAGACCTTACAGTTTATGGAGTGGTTGGGGATCTCAGTGCCAGAAGCGACTAAATGGCGCATGTTAGATGCGGATAATACGCTAAGTGAATCAATCCGTATTTGCAGAGAAAATCTTGATCAAATCTTAAAGAGCTGCTCACATCTAGATATTTCTCTCGGCCTAAATATTGAGAGCTTAACAAACCGCAAAGAAGAAATTGATGCGTCTATAAACCTTTATAGACTGTTGAAAGCGACCATGGAATTATGCCTTGCGGAAAAGCAAATTGCTTAATGCACTCTAGGGCCTGTTGATCTTCCAAGTTTGTTTTTGCAGCAGTTTGATTGGTATTTATACAAGACAGAGCCTGCGTGGCATAGTCATTCTATGTAAATCTGGCGATAAAGACTTTGTGCTCCTGCAAAGTCACCTTACCCCACATCCTTGTGGGGCAACACAGAAGAAATACCAATCAAGCGCTGGCCTTTGGGTTCACCTGAGTGCGCTTTGTTCATTGTTGCTCAACTTTTGCCTAGATTACTAGGCGGCAAGTCGAGCGTCGCGACCAAAACACACTCAGGAGAACAAAAGTCAAACAGCGAAGGCCAACAGGCCCTAGTAAATTGAAAAAGCCAGCTTCATCAAGCTGGCTTTTCTGTTAACCTTGCTGGATTATTCAAAGCCCAGATTAACTTAGACTCAAGAAAGCGATTAATCCCACCCCAAGTAACAAGCGGTAAATGACAAATGGCATCATGCCCATGCGCTCTATAATTTTCAGGAAAAAGAAGATACAGGCATAAGCCGAGATAAACGACAGTGCCGCACCACTTAATAGTGCATTCCAATCAACCACTTCATCGCCTGTTGCGAGCTCTAAACTGTAATACAGCCCCATCATAGAAATGACCGGAATAGACATTAAAAACGAAAAGCGCGCCGCACTTTTCTTATCAAGCCCGAGTAATAAACCTGCGGTGATGGTAATGCCTGAACGCGATGTGCCGGGAATAACAGCGGTAATTTGCGCAAGCCCCAGTATCAATGCGCTTTTCCAGTTTAAGGCAAATTCGTCTTTGATTTGTTTCGCTTTCACGTCGGCATACCAAAGCAGTAAACCAAATACTATCGTCGATGTTGCAATCACCCAAGCGCTACGTAAATAAACTTCTACGATATCTTTAAGTAGTGGAGCTAAGATCACGAATGGTATGGTGGCAACCACAATACACCAAGTCAGCCGGCTTTCTTTCGAGTGCGTACCTGAGAATGACTTGAACCATCCTGCCAGTAGGCTGACAATGTCTTGTCGAAAATAAATAACGACAGCCAGCAAAGTACCAACATGAACAGCAACATCAAAGGCAAGGCCCTGATCTTGCCAACCTAGTACCTGAGAAGGTAGTAGTAAGTGGGCAGAACTCGAAATAGGTAAAAATTCAGTGAGACCTTGAATAATTGCAAGGACGACAATCTCAATAAAGCTCATTGCTTGGGAAACTCCACTTTCCATAATTTTTGAGTTGGGTTGTGATACTCCTGCCATAACTGAGCAATGGTTTTACCCTCAACAGGATGGATAAAATCAGGAGCCAGTTCAGCTAATGGTTGAAGCACAAAGGCATTTTTGGTTATTTCATCCCGAGGCAACTGAGCGGGTGATGAACAAATAAGGTGGTCATAAAAGAGAATATCGAGATCTAATGTGCGTGGACTAAACTTCTTTTCACTACAGCGACGACCATGATCGTACTCTATCGATTTGAGTAGTTTATACACGTCATCCAAAGACATTTCCGTTTCTGCAGCAAAGACTGAGTTATAGAAGTTATTCCCTGCAAAGCCGACGGCTTCACTCTCAAAAACATTCGAATGTTGAAAATTCGGAAAGTGTGTGATCAACTCGTTCAAACCACTCAGCAAATTTTTTTCTTTTTCTATATTTGAGCCGAGACTGATATAAATTTGTGCCATGATAATTCTACTTCTTACGCACGATTTCTACACCAACCGTTTGCGCTTGTGGCACGGCTGCGGGTTTACTCACTTTTATAAGCACTTGTTGTACATTAAATTCGTTTAGAATCATTGCGGCAAGTTGTTCGACTAGAGTTTCTAATAGCTCAACCGGCTTTGCTTGAGTATGCGCAATAATACGCTCACTTACTTTGGCATAATCAACCGCCAAATTAATATCGTCATGACGTGCAGCGGCGCTAATATCAGTCAACATCTCAACATCAAAGTAAAGGCTTTGTTTACTTTCTTTTTCAAAGTCGTACACTCCTATTATGGCTTCGACGTGTAGCTGTGAGATATAGACTTTATCCATGTAAACTCCAAACATGTTTATCGCTGTAATTCACCCGCATTTACTAATCGCATCTCGCGAACTATGCAGGACTTAAGACCGCCGATCATAGCCCAAAACACCGCAATAAAAAATAAGGAAGACAGTGTTAATCAGTTTAATGTGCGTATGTGCTTATTTATTGGGATCGATTTCTTCAGCGATTCTGGTGTGTCGGTTGTTCAAACTTCCAGATCCACGGTTTAATGGTTCTAATAATCCAGGCGCAACCAATGTATTAAGATTAGGAGGAAAGTTCCCTGCAGTGCTGGTGCTCATCTTCGATATTTTAAAAGGAACTATTCCAGTTTGGGGAGCATACTTTCTGAAGATAGAGCCGGTATGGTTAGGTGCTATTGCCGTAAGTGCATGCCTTGGTCATATCTATCCTATTTTCTTCCACTTTAATGGTGGTAAAGCGGTAGCAACTGCATTTGGTGCGCTGTTGCCCATCGGCTTGTCATTGGGTGGACTATTGATTAGTACTTGGCTCGTGGTGCTAGCGATAACACGTTACTCTTCGCTCGCGGCTATCGTTGCAGTCGCTGCGGCTCCACTTTACACATGGTGGATAAAACCGCTGTATACGTTGCCAGTGAGCTTCTTAACTGTGGTGATTATTATTCGTCATAGAGCAAACATCAAAAGGCTCCTAAGTGGTAAGGAGCCAAAAGTGGGGAAAAAGTCTAAAGACTAAGGCCTAGACTTTTTCTAGACTATCCAGCGGCCAACGCGGTTTAGTCTTCATATCAAGTGGTGCATGCTGACCTGCTTTTAGGCGCTGCATTCCAGCATAAGCTATCATCGCCCCATTGTCCGTACAAAATTCAGTGCGTGGGTAATAAACTCGCCCTTTCATGCCAAGCATCATGCGCTCAAGCTTTTGCCTAAGTTCAGTATTGGCGCTGACACCACCTGCAATCACCAGGCTTTTAATGCTAGTTTCTTTCAGTGCCCGTTTACACTTAATCGCTAGCGTTTCTACGACCGCTGTTTGAAAGGCATGAGCAATATCTGCTTTGGTTTGCTCATCACCGCCTTCGTTACGGATAGTGTTTGCCGCTGCGGTTTTTAATCCACTGAAACTGAAATCGAGACCGGGCCTGTCTGTCATCGGCTTTGGAAAAGTAAATCGTCCTGCCTTCCCCTTTGTAGCCATTTTCGCAAGCATTGGGCCGCCAGGATAATCGAGACCGAGCAGTTTGGCAGTTTTATCAAATGCTTCACCAGCGGCATCGTCCACAGATTCACCAAGTACTTCATATTCACCGATACCTGAGACTTTTACCATCATAGTGTGACCACCAGAGACTAGCAGTGCAACAAATGGGAAATCTGGTTTATCGTCTTCAAGCATAGGGGCAAGCAAATGACCTTCCATGTGATGCACGGCAACGGCAGAGATCCCCCAACCAAATGCTAACGAGCGACCAATTGAGGTGCCAACTAGCAAAGCCCCGACTAACCCCGGTCCTGCAGTATAGGCTATACCGTCAAGATCTTTAGGACCACAGCCGGCTTCCGCGAAAGCAGCTTCAATAAGTGGAATCGTTTTGCGTACATGATCGCGAGAAGCGAGCTCAGGCACGACCCCACCATAATCGGCGTGTACTTTTACCTGAGAATATAATTGATGTGCCAACAAGCCTTGCTCATCATCATAAATAGCAATGCCCGTCTCATCACATGAGGATTCTATACCCAAAATACGCAAGTTACTTTCTCCAAACTCTTTACTGCAGCCGCTGATTATACGAAATCAACTACTCAAGTTCCAAACCAATATTTGTTTGGCCGTCAGCGAGTGCCAAAGCCTTTAGCGACTTCACCGATTCGCTGCTAATACGCCCCATATTCTCGACATGCTCGATAAGCTCAGCGAGGATTTCGATTTCATACTGCATCTGCGGGTGCTCACGAACCAACTCATTCGTTGGAGATATATCCTCCGCCATCAACATAAACTCGATGTACTTAGCGACCGTTGCCTGAGAAATTTTGGCAACGCTAACAAACTCATGTTCATCTTTTGTCATCAGGCCTTGCAACATGCCTAACAACGCCGTAGCTACGTCGATTGCAGGGTACGTACCAAACATATCAAAATCACTCAGCTCCGGCACATTAGGTTCTACCTTTTCAACCAGCTTTTCTAAGCTAATTTTGCTCTTTGGCAGTAATATTTTCTCCCAAATTAAATTAAGTGCATTTCTGAGCACCTGCTCGTCGCCAAAACCCGTTGCCTCGCTAAATAGTGAATAGTTTGGCAACATACGCTCAATAATGGCAGCACCTAAGACTGCCTTTTGAAGATAATTTAACTCTCTAATTCTTTGAAAGTTATTTGCTTTGCTCATGCTTATTTCCACATTGCCAGCAATATTCAAACGCTGGTCCATTTAATTCTGCACAGTGGTTACACAGCCAATCCGAAAGTTCAGCGGCACTGCGATGACGTGATTTGTTATAGTTTACCAATATTTCTCGAGCCTCGGGTAACTTTATTGCATAAACAAAGAGCTTGATAGCAGCTTGCTCTGCTGGAATTTCACCGATTGCGCCTGACAAATGTTCACCTTGTAAACGAACTTGAATATTCGCTTGCTCTAGTTGACCTTTGAGCAGATGGGCATCAACAAAGCCACCGATAGCGCATAACTGCACCCAATGAAAAGGCTGTTCACTCATTGTATTATCTTCACGATTGAATAAGCACTCAATGTGCTCATTTGTTTCTTGATAAAATCACTCATAATCATCACACTTAAACATCTAGATATTCCATTAAAATACAACTATGACTCTAACAACACCGGGCCTACTATTCCCAGCAATTTCTTTACTGTTGCTCGCTTACACCAATCGCTTTTTGGTGCTCGCACAATTGATCCGTGAATTAAACGCCCGAGAAGGCGACACCATAAGATCCTTGGTCAAAGCACAAATAGAAAATTTAAGAAAACGAATTAGATTAATCAGACGAATGCAAGTATGGGGCGTAATCGCGTTTTTACTTTGTACTTCTTCAATGTTTGCCTTGTTCCTTGAAATATCCTTACTTGGCGTCACATTGTTTGGTGCTAGCCTCTGCAGCCTAACGTTGTCGTTGTTACTTTCACTTTATGAAATCCACATTTCTTGCGATGCAATCGAACTAGAATTGCAAAATATCGAGAAAAAACCTCAACAAGATTAGCGACCTTGTTACTGCCGACTATACTAACGTTGAGTCAGCATAAAAAGAGGAGCAATCTGTGAGCGGATTCTTGTTCTCAGATGAAGTGCTAGAAAGCCCTACGAATAAAATGGCAGATAACTACTGGGATATTCTGGTTGTAGATGATGAAGAAGATATTCACCAAGTGACTAAATTGGTGTTGTCTGGCTTTAAGTTTGAGAATAAAGCACTGAGATTCCATCATGCCTACTCAGCACAAGAAGCAAAAGCCATTTTGGACACGGAGCAAAATATCTCTGTAGGCCTAATTGATGTTGTAATGGAAAGTAATCATGCTGGGCTTGATTTAGTACGATATATCCGCGATGACTTGGAAAACTTTGATATTCGTCTTGTACTTCGTACAGGTCAACCAGGAGAAGCCCCGGAAGAATCAGTCATTCGCGATTACGACATTAATGACTATAAGAACAAAACCGAACTCACTGCCGTCAAGCTCAAAACACTACTCTATTCTGCTTTGCGCGCTCACCGAGATATTCAAACCATCGAAAAACACAAAATGGGACTTGAACGCATTATTGATGCATCTTCTAACTTTTTGAAGTGTAGCAATATTCAAGATTTTGCATCAACCATATTATCCCATGTATCCGCCGTAATGGGATTATCTGATTCGGAAATATATTGTGCAGCAGCGATAAATCACCAAGCCAATGAGCCGACAAAATTTAAACTACTTGCAGCCTCAGGAGCGGGCGTAGAGCCAAGTAATGTTACCTTGCCTAAGAATGTACAAAAACTGTTTATAGAAACACATAATAAAAAAGCATCGATAAAAACCCGTAACGAATATATCGGCTATTTCCCTTCACGAGAAGGGAGTGAAACGATGATTTACGTAAGTAAAGATAGCGAACTTCATAGCATGGACTTCCAGCTACTTGAATTTTTTGCAAACAACATTGCGCTAGCCTATGACAATTTAAAGTTACGTGAGACCGTCAAAGATTCTCAAAAAGAGCTTTCTTATATTCTTGGTGAAGCCGTCGAAAAACGCTCAAAAGAAACGGGCTCACACGTAAAACGCGTGGCACATTATAGTATGCTTTTAGCTCAGCTTTATGGCCTCTCTCACTACCAGGCAGAAATCATTAAACTTGCCTCACCGCTCCATGACATTGGAAAAATCAGTATCCCAGATCAAATCTTAAATAAGCCTGGAAAACTCACTGATGAAGAATGGATAATTATGCAGACCCATGCGCAGCAAGGTTTTGAAATCTTAAAAAATTCAACAAATGAGATTTTGCAATGTGGCGCATTAATCGCCCATCAGCATCACGAAAAGTGGGATGGCTCAGGGTATCCTAGAGGTTTAAAGGGAGAGCAAATTAACATCGTCGGCAGGATCACCGCGCTGGCGGATGTATTTGATGCACTCGGGAGTGAGCGCTGTTACAAGCCCGCTTGGCCACTAGATAAAGTAATAGATTTGCTAAATACTCAAAGTGGTAAACAATTTGAACCTAAATTGGTTGACCTTTTTCTAAAAAATCTGGAACAATTTATTGAGATACGTGACAGGTATCCTGACTAACTTTGTAATCAGAATGTAAAAACTTCACTTTCTTTTTCCCGTTTGGTGTATTATTATTGGGAAAAGACGTAATAAATGTGTTTTAGTTGAAATTAAAAGGAATTTCACATGAGATTTGAACAACTCGAGCAGTTCGTAGCATTAGGTAATCTAAGACATTTTAGACAAGCCGCAGAACAAACCCAGATCAGTACTTCAGCGCTTACTCGAAGCATCCAAACCCTTGAAGATGAAATAGGTTGTGAACTCGTTAAACGCTCAACACGTTCAGTAAAACTGACTGAACAAGGTGAGCTGTTTTTAAAGTATTGCAAAACAACCTTATCAGAACTCGATCTAACCAAGAAAACCATTAAGCAAAGCTTGTTTGGCCGTGATAACCAAAAGTTAATTATTGGTTATACGACTCAAGCTAGTAGCATCGTGCCAGTTTCTTGCGGTCAGTTTTTAGCTCAGTACCCTAATGTAAAGATCGAAATGCAGTTGCAAGATGAGTTGGAGCTTACGCGTAAGCTGCAGCTTGGTGAGATTGATATCAGCGTATATTTACAAAGTGCGAATAGCATAGTGAGTGATATTCACCTGCCTGATCAGTTAGTTTTATTTGTTTCGAGAAACCACCCTCTGGCAAATCAGGACAGCATTAGAAAAGCCGAATTAACGCAATACCCTATGTATGGCTGTTTCTCACAGTCGAAGCAAGTACAAAGTATGTTAAATGAAGCCGTTGACTCGTTAAATAAATCAACGAGCGTTAAAATTGGTAATATTGAACAAGTTATTGATGGTTTGAAGAATAGCAATAGCTTTGCAATCGCAAGTATCGAACATTCAAAAACCATCGCACAAGATCCTAACTTAGTTTTCTTAAAAACCAATAAGGCATTGGACAGAGAACAATTGATTGTACAAACCAATCATCAAGTTGGTTCAAATGCACATATAAACCATTTGCTTGAGTTAATTGAAGATGCTGCATCTTCATCTAGTAAGCAAACAGTAACTTATTAGTTGCTAAAAAACGGGCAAATAATCTACATTGCTTGCCCGTTTTTAATAACCTGCTTTAGAGCGGTAAAAACCCCAGCACGACTCCTACAAAAATCGCCAAACCAACATAATTATTGTTTAAAAAAGCCCAAAAACATTTGTCTCTATCTCTGTGGCGTATGACATATTGTTGTCTAATAAGTAACACTGAGGCAGCGAGTAAGCCACACCAAAAAGCAAGATTCAACTCAAACGCCATACCAACTGCCGCCATAATCGCGACAAATGTGAGGTTAAGTAGCGCAATAATATGGAGATCCCATTTGCCAAATAAAATCGCTGTAGATTTTACCCCAATTTTCAAATCATCATCCCTGTCTACCATGGCGTACATAGTGTCATAAGCGACCGTCCAAATTAAATTAGCAGCAAACAAGACCCAAGCAAGCACTGGCACATTCTGATTTACTGCCATAAAGGCCATTGGTATTGCCCAGCTAAAGGCAGCCCCTAACACGATTTGCGGTAAGTTTGTATAACGTTTCATAAACGGATAGATAGAGGCCAACACTAGCGCGCCAAAGGATAACGCAATAGTCTGCCAATTTAAAAAAAGCACCAGAATAAAAGCGATTACAACTAAAAAAGCAAATAGACCTAGTGCTTCTTTACTCGTCACAGCACCTCTTGCAAGCGGTCTTGTCGCCGTACGCTTTACAGCCCCATCAACCTTGCGATCTGCAAAATCATTGATAACACACCCCGCACTGCGCATTACAAACACACCCATCGCAAAGATAACAATGAGCCAAATACTTGGCACACCTCCAGCTGCAAACCACAGTGACCAAAGCGTTGGCCACAATAATAGTAAAGTCCCGATGGGCTTATCTAATCGCATAAGTTGGCTGTAAGCTTGCCATTTCTGGTTATCAATCATAAAAGCTTTCCGATATAAAGACTTCGCAAACTAAAATTTTTGCCTTACCGTTTTTAAACCAGCTTCTTCTGGCAAATAAACTTTTAGGGACACTACGGATTGGTGCCATGAGTTCAATAAACACAGGATAGTCGCAAGTAGATAAGCGAAGATACTCAAGTGCTCCACGCTGCCAATTTGAATCAGTGAACAATAACTCACCTAACGGTGTTTCACCAATTGCATCCATGCCGACGATACATGCTTCCTCATTGAGCCAACTTTGTCCAAATACAGCCGCTTTACCGTTACAATTTAACGTTACCTCTCGACACCAAACCTGTTCAGAAAGCTCCGAACGTAAGGCATCAGGAGCGTTCCTGTGTTCATTAGCAAGCACAGTCACTGAAAATCTCTCACAAGTGTCTTTTAATTTTGCGGTTAGAGATTGAGTCTCTAGTAAGTAGGGAGAAAGTGCAGGCTCAACATCCACCAACTGCGTGTTTTTCAGCCAAGGGAGCTCTAAGGGTAATTGCAAAGGCAACGTTCTATTTCCGTTTTAAAAATCCGCGGTCATAATAGCAGAGCAGACGCTTTCTAAAAAGTTTATGTTTGTATTGAAGCTACCTGTAAAATCAACGCAATTATGTATAAACTAAGTAAAAAGTAATTTGTATTGGGATACCTAATTAAACATGAGACTGTTGGCTGTTGTACTCACACTATGCATTGCATTAACCACGGCTTTCCCTGTAAAAGCGGACTCAACTATTGGGTATTTCGGGTTTGAGCCAGATATCATCACAAACTACATAGGCCAGTCCAACAAAAAGCTTGGTTATGTCCGTGTTACCGTTGACCTAATGTTAAATGACGTTGCGAATATTGCCGTGGTTGAACACCATACTCCTCTACTAAGAGATGCGATCGTACAGATCCTGAGTAAAGAAAACGAAGAAACCATTAAATCATTAACTGGCAGAGAAGAAATCAGAAAACGCTGTGCTGAAAAGCTAAAGACACTGCTAAAAGAAGAAACTGGGCAGGAGATTGTTCGTGATGTGCTTTTTACCAAATATTTATATCACTAACCGAATCAACTCATACACGAACTCGGAAGCGCAAGATCCCGAGTTCGAAGTAACTAGCTACTCTCTTTAAGCAGCCTGTTGATAGGCCAAAATATCGCAACCAACATACCTGATAGTAATCCAAACAAATGCGCCCAGTTAGCCATGTTAATAAAAAACATATCCGTAAATCCAAACAGCATCCAAAGCAGCATAAAACCAATAACAGGCTTAGAGACCAAAGCGGTTCCGGCAGGATTTCGATGACCAATTACCCAGCAAAAGCCTAGTAGCCCGTAGACCACACCACTTAGTCCACCAAAATTAGCATCAACGAATAGGAACTGCATAAAATTACTGGTTAAGCCGGTTACAAAGTAGATGCAAACTAATGCCCAGAGCCCGAGTTTCTCTGAAATTTGCGCTCCAAGGTGTAACCACCAGCTTAAATTAAAAATCAAATGTATGGCGCTAAAATGTATGAGTGTAGGTGCTATCCAAGTCCAAGGTTTATCTAGGGAAAAACGTAGTGCAGAAAAGATGCCATTAGCGTCACCAAATAACATGGCCACAAAAATAATAATACTGACACCAAAAACGCCCTGCAATAACCAGTTTAATCCCGCAAAGCGCCGCACCAAGTTTAAGTTTTGGCCTTGATAGCTAAATAACCCCTGTGTACTTCCCGTTTGCCAAGAAGCCGCTTGATATAACTCAGCATCGGGATGTTCCAAAAACATTTGCCAAAGGCGCATGGCAAGTGCTTCATCACCATGCTCTAGCCAAACTTCAACTTGTTGCCCATCATGACTTTGCAAAACACAATAAATCCCTTGTGTCTTAAAATAATCGACCGCACCTTGTGCAAGCCGTGCATTGTGGTAATGGGCTATTAATTTCACTTTTCAATCTCGTTTGGCAACTCACTTGCCCACTGCGTAAAACCACCATCCATACTGTAAACATCTTCAAAGCCCTGCTCTACTAGATAGTTGGCCGCGCCTTGTGAGGAGATCCCGTGATAACACACAACCACGATTGGTTGGTCAAACTCTTTCTCCTGCATGAAATGCGCAAGATTAGCGTTAGATAAATGTTCAGCGCCTGGAATATGCCCTTGTGCAAAAGTATTTTCATCGCGAATATCCGCTACCACAACATCATCATTGCCTAAAAGCGCTTGTGTGTCTGCTACTGAAATATGTTTAAAAGACATGTGTTACCCATTTAAAACTAAAAAATAAAAGACGGCTTAAGCCTTATCGACCTAGCCGTCTTTCTATTATAACTACTCATTCATGCACTAAGCAAAGTTGAGCATTAATCCCAATTCAGAATAACTTTACCTGATTGCCCTGAAATCATCGTATCAAAGCCAGTCTGGAAGTCATCAACATGGAACTGATGTGTAATGATTGGATCAAGGTTTAAGCCTGACTGGATCAAACTTGCCATTTTGTACCAAGTTTCAAACATTTCACGGCCGTAAATACCCTTGATCACTAACCCCTTGAAGATCACTTGGTTCCAATCCACCGCCATGTCAGAAGGAGGAATGCCCAGCATTGCAATCTTACCACCATGGTTCATGCTGTTTAACATGCCTTTAAATGCAGAAGGAACACCTGACATTTCAAGTCCAACATCGAAGCCTTCTGTCATACCAAGATCTTTCATAACCGTTTCTAGGCTTTCGCTTGCAACATTTACTGCTCGCGTAGCACCCATTTTAGTGGCAAGTTCAAGGCGATATTCATTTACGTCTGTGATCACCACATGACGCGCACCAACGTGTTTCGCCACTGCCGCAGCCATAATACCAATTGGGCCCGCACCAGTAATGAGTACGTCTTCACCAACTAAGTCGAACGACAATGCGGTGTGCACTGCATTACCGAATGGGTCGAAAATAGAGGCGAGTTCGTCAGAAATGTTGTCAGGGATCTTAAACGCATTATAAGCAGGAATAACTAAGTATTCTGCAAATGAACCTTCGCGGTTTACGCCGACACCAATAGTATTACGGCATAGATGCACGCGACCAGCACGACAATTACGACAATGACCACATGTGATATGACCTTCACCAGACACTCGGTCGCCAATGCTAAAACCGCGTACCTCTTGGCCCATATCGACCACTTCGCCCACGTATTCGTGTCCCACAACCATTGGTGTTGGGATCGTGTTTTGTGCCCACTCATCCCATTTGTAGATGTGTACGTCGGTACCACAAATTGCCGTTTTACGGATTTTGATCAATAGATCGTTGTGCCCTACTTCCGGTTTTGGCACATCCGCCATCCAAATTCCTTCTTCAGCTTTCAACTTGGATAATGCTTTCATAGTATTCGCTCGTTAGCTGCACCGACTTAATGCCGGTGACAAAATTAAATGACGCCTAGGTCTTTACCAATACGGGTAAAGGCTTCGATTGCTTTATCTAGCTGCTCAGTAGTGTGCGCAGCTGAAATTTGTGTTCTGATCCTAGCTTGACCTTTTGGTACGACTGGATAAGAGAAACCGATTACGTAAATCCCTTCAGCTAACAGTCTGTCAGCCATTTCTGAGGCTACTTTGGCATCGCCTAACATGACAGGAATAATGGCGTGATCTTTACCCGCACAAGTAAAGCCAACGGCTTCCATCTTAGTACGGAAGTAAGCTGCGTTATCCCATAGTTTAGCACGTAGGGCGTCGCCTTCTTTCATCATGTCTAACACTTTGATTGAAGCGGTGACGATTGAAGGAGCCAGCGAGTTTGAGAATAAGTAAGGACGAGAACGCTGACGTAACCATTCTACGATTTCTTTCTTACCAGAGGTATAACCGCCCGATGCACCACCTAGCGCTTTACCAAGCGTTCCTGTAATAATATCCACTCGGTCTAATACACCACAGTATTCCGGTGTACCGCGGCCATTTTCACCAACAAAACCTACTGCGTGTGAATCATCAACCATCACTAGCGCGTCGTACTTATCCGCTAAGTCACAAACCGCTTTTAAGTTACAGATAACGCCGTCCATTGAGAATACGCCATCGGTCGCGATAAGCTTGGTTTTCACACCAGCTTCATCAGCGGCTATTAACTGCTGCTCAAGATCAGCCATATCGTTGTTTGCGTAGCGGAAACGCTTAGCTTTACATAAACGCACACCATCAATGATAGAAGCGTGATTTAATGAGTCCGAGATAATTGCATCTTCAGGGCCCAAGATAGTTTCGAATAAGCCAGCATTGGCATCAAAGCATGAAGAGTAAAGGATAGTATCTTCTGTTTCTAGAAATTCACTGATCTTTGCTTCAAGCGTTTTGTGAATATCTTGCGTACCACAGATAAAGCGCACCGACGCGACACCAAAACCATGGTCATCAAGGCCGCCTTGCGCCGCTTTAATTAGCGCTGGGTGATTCGCCAAACCTAGATAGTTGTTTGCACAGAAATTAATTACACTTTCGCCAGTCGATACTGCAATTTCAGCTTGCTGCTGAGAAGTGATAATACGCTCTTTTTTATATAATCCTTCAGCTTTTACTTCTTCAATTTGTTGCTGAAGCTGGCTGTAGAAGGCCGATGCTCTCATCTGGGAGTCTCCATTTTTTGCACGGTGATAGTAAGCTACGCATCGCCATAGGCGGTTGTCATTCTCACTATCAGAAGTTAACGCTTGCGCTTATTCTATATTAATTAGCTCAAGTTAATTGGAACGTACCAATTCAATCATACCTGGTACATTAAAAGATATCTTTATTTTAAAAGGTTCACACAATAAATGCACGATTTGCGACAACTGGCAGCAAACTTTATTTTACTCAGACAAAGATAATACGGCTGGTACCTCCGCCAACGAAGCACATACTTTATCCGCGAGCTGTTGTTGCTCTTGACTAAAACTCTGCCCAGACTCAACTAAAATGGCTGTTTTTACGCCAGCAGCGCGGGCAGCCTTAATGTCTGAGACTTTATCACCAATCATAATACTTTGCGCAGGATCCAAGTCATGCTCGGCTATCGCTTGCAGCAGCATCCCAGGTTCAGGCTTACGACAGTCACACTCTACTTTATATGGGCCTTGTGCCTTTTCAGGGTGGTGAGGACAAAAATAAACACCTGCGATGTCAACACCATGCGCCATAAACTGCGCGCACATCCACTCACTTAACGCGTGAAATTGTGCTTCATCATAGTAACCTCGGCCAATGCCCGACTGATTCGTCACGACCACAATTTTATAACCGGCTTTGCTAAATGCTTGGCAGGCACTGAATACCCCGTCGATAAACTCAAAATCCGCGATTTGATGAACATAGGCGTGATCTTTATTAACAACGCCGTCTCTGTCTAAAAATACAGCCTTATGCATTGGTAACAATCCCCTGCTCTTTTATTACTCGCTCAAACATCGTAATTACGGCATCAACGGAAATTTGAGACATGAGTTCGCTACCTTTTACGCGTGTTCCCCACGGTAATTGCTCAGCGGCTTTGCCCTTTTGCGCAATGAGATTTTGATGATAAACCTCAACCACATAGTCTTGATATAGGTATGGCCCTGTGCGAGTTGGGTTGGAGTGAGCATATAAACCGATCACCGGCGTTCCAACTGTCACAGCCATATGAGCAGGCCCGGTATCAGGTGCTAGCACCAATTCGGCTTGCTCCAACACACAAAGTAGGGTTTTCAAGTCAGTTTTTCCCACTAAGTTTAATAACTCAGCTTGGCTGTGTTTTTGAATTTCGGCTGCTAAGTTTTGCTCAAGCTCCGTCGGGCCACCCGTTATCACCACCTGAAACCCCAATGCAGCAGCATGATCTGCAACCCTAGCATAACGCTCAGGAAGCCAATTGCGCTCGGCTTTACTTGCCGCTGGCGATATCACAAACACTTTCCCTTCGGGCAACAGCGATTTTGCCGTAGCTTGATGCGCTGCCGTCACTGGCATCTGCCATGTCGGCTCACCACATTCAGCTCCAATTGCACGGGCAAAGTTTTGGAAACCTTCGAGCACATGTGGCGACTTTTGAGGTTCGATCCGCTTGTTAATAAACAAACTGTGTAACTCTTTTGAGCGCCCTTTATCAAAGCCTATTTTTTGCTTTGCAGGAATAACTCGCGCAACAAGGTTAGCTCGTAACGCGACCTGCATATGGAGTAATACGTCAAACTTTTGCCCTTTGAACTTTGCCTTTAACGCCTTGAGCGCGGCTTTACCCTGTTTTTTGTCAAATACGACGAGCTCAACGCCGGGTAAGTCAGCCAGCAACATAGCTTCCACTTTACCTATCACCCACGTTATTTTCGCTTGCGGATGTGCGCGTTGGATCGCCTGTACAGCACTCACTGCATGGCACACGTCGCCAATCGCAGAAAGTCGCAAAATACAAATAGAGGTCAAGGATTTGCTCAAAACAATAGTTCTCATGGAAAGTAACAAGCGCTTGATCTTAAATTAATCAAACAAGTTTGCAAGTTTCACTAAGAATGAAAAATCGTTAGAATGTCACAATTGACTCTTAAGAATCCTATATTGTGCAAATCACCAAACAGCCGCATAGCTATTTACTAACGCCTTCAACCCTAGATTATGATGTTTCAGAAGAAATGTTTGACCCTGAATATTGGCAGAAAAATAATGCGATTGTCGGCTCGAAAGAAGGCCGAGCAACGGCGTGGTTCGTGCGATTTAATCAGAGCATTGCGGTACTTAAGCACTATTATCGAGGTGGCTTAATCGGCAAGCTGTTGAGTGATCAGTATATTTTCACCAAACTAGAAAATACTCGCGTATATCAAGAGTTTGCTTTGCTAGAGCAACTACAACAGCTAGGTTTACCGGTCCCGACACCGCTCGGCGCAAGAATATCACTTCATTTTGGTATCTATCGTGCAGATATATTGACCGAAGCCGTGTCTGACGCCACCAGTGTTTGCGAAATTTTGCAAGCAAGAGCGCTTAGTACAAATGAACTGGAAAGTATCGGCCACACCATTGCTCAGTTTCATCAAGCCGGTGCCTATCATGATGATTTGAACATCAACAATATTTTGTTTGATGCCGACGGCAGAGTATTTCTGATTGATTTTGATAAGGGCAAAATCATGCAGCCAAATCCAAGTTGGCAGCACGCAAACATGGAGCGTTTGCAACGTTCATTTAAAAAAGAGGCCGGCAAATGGCCGACCTTTTATTTTGATGAAAATCAGTGGCAAGTATTAATGCAAGCCTACCGCAGCGCACGTTAACTTTTTTGTAGCTGTGCCTTTTTAATCACATTGGAAGTCGAGCAGCCATCCAAAAATGCTAACACCTCAACTTTTCCACCTTGATTAAGCACATGCTCTGCACCTGCGATCTCTTCTACTTTATAGTCACCACCTTTGACCAAAATGTCAGGGCTGACCATTTCTATCAACTTAGCTGGTGTATCATTTTCTTCAACACTGCCAAACGGAATAACCCAATCCACAGAAGCGAGTGCAGATAACACCATGGCCCGCTCTTTCAATGGATTGATTGGACGTTCAGGCCCTTTGAGACGCGAGATTGATTCATCATTATTTAACCCAACGACGAGTCTGTCGCCCATCGCTTTAGCTTGCGCTAAATAACGCACATGGCCAGCATGAAGAATATCAAAGCAGCCATTGGTAAATACAATGGTTTCGCCGTTTTGCTTGGCAAAAGTAATGTGCTTAAGCACTTCTTCAAACGGCGTTTGGTAGTGTTCGCCCGTTTCTCTAAGATATTGACCCAGTTTGCGACTCAACTCTTCCGGTGACACCGTTGCAGCACCTAACTTACTCACGGCAATGCCTGCGGCAATATTTGCAACTTCCACTGCGTCTTTAGCAGACATTCCCGCACCTAACATAGTCGTCAGTGTGGCGATCACGGTATCACCAGCTCCCGTAACATCACTTACTTCCTGTACTTGAGCTGGGAAATCAAACTTTTCGGTATCGGTGATCAAAGACATGCCTTGCTCGGAGCGCGTCAGCAACATCGCGCCGATCCCTGACATTTTCAGCAGTTCGCGCGCACTAGAGGTGAGTGCTTCCTCGCTACTTGCATCTCCACCAGCGAGTTTAAATTCGTTTAGGTTCGGCGTGATAAAATCAGCGCCTTGATAGAGGCTCAAGTCACTATTTTTAGGGTCAATAAGTACCGTTTTACCAGCAGCTTTAGCCACCGCAATCATTTCTGAAATGGCGCACAAAGCGCCTTTGTTGTAGTCGCTAAACAACACAAAGTCATACTTATCAACTTCTTGCTTTAGACGCTCAAGCAGTAGTTGACTATGAGATAACTGAAAGGGCTCTTCTACATCGAGTCGGACTACTTGCTGATGACGGCTGATCACACGCATTTTTGCGATAGTCGGCAGCTCAACGACGTTAACTAAGCTAGATTCAATGTTTTCTTTGGTAAGGATAGCCTCTAGCGTTTTGCCATTGTCATCTTCGCCGATAAGCCCAAGCAAACCCACTTTACCATCTAGGTGAGCGATGTTTTTGGCAACGTTCGCCGCACCACCAGCTTTGTCTTCCAATGCGCTGACTTTAACCACAGGTACTGGAGCCTCAGGAGAAATACGCCCGGTATCTCCATGCCAGTATCTATCCAACATCACATCACCAACCACCAATACCTTGGCTTGATTCAGCTGTTGAAGCGCTGCTAACTTCATGCCTTTTGCTCCGCCGCAACGAGCATATCGACCGCTTCGCATAGCCAGTGACCAATAAACATATGCGCTTCTTGAATACGTGCTGTCTCGTCGTTTGCGATAATAATCGGTAATTTAGCAATGTCCTTCACTTTGCCACCCGTTCTTCCAGTCAGTGCAACGGTAAACGCGCCAATTTCATTTGCGGCTTGAAGTGCCAAATTGATATTAGGGCTCGTGCCTGATGTGGTTAAACCAATCACCATATCTTCCGGTTTACAAAGTGCCTGAACCTGACGTTCAAATACGGAGTCAAAGTGATAGTCATTGCTGTGTGCTGTCAAAATTGAGGTGTCGGTCGTTAGTGCAATCGAAGCCAAAGGGCCTCGCTCTAATTTGTAACGCACCACAAATTCTGCAGCCAGGTGCTGCGCATCTGCCGCGCTGCCACCATTACCAAACCAAATGACCTTACCACCGGCTGCTAATGTGCTTTGGCATGCTTCAAGTAGTTCAACACATTCTTGGTGATAGTTTGCCATTGTTTCAAAAACATCAACATGGCGCTGTAAGCTTGCGAAGTAGCTTTGTGCTACTTGTTCATTCAATGACATATTTGTTCCTAAACTATTCTATGCTTGTCCCGCGTGATACCTACCAGTATACATGGACTGATAACCAAGTGTAATTCTCACCGAAGACATCTTTACCCAAGGTTAATTTCGTTTCGATTTGCTTGCTATAGGCTTCACCAATATGTGCCAGTTCAAACTCGTAACCACGTTCGTACTCAGCACCAAGCTCACCAAGTTCATTCAAATAATTACTTTCATTATCGATAACTGAAAGCTGAGCTCTCCATAATGAACGATAATCTGATTGGTAAGTACCTTCTAACACATGAATTTGCGTCGGTGCACCATCATCGAACTGGCGATGGTTTGCAGCAAAATGCCCAACGCCAAATCCGTCGATTGTATTTCCATAAGTATCGTAAATTTCGTTTACATACCATAAGCTTTCCATATCAGTAAACTCATAGCGTAATGAGGTCGTTGAGGTCAATTGAGGGAGAAAAACACCAACATTGACAACCGTATTACCAAACAAATAGTTTTTATGGTTATTGCTATCCTCACCACCGTATTCTAAATACCATTGTGCTTGAGTGCCGTAATTTGTGGTAAAGCTGGTCGTGATAGTTGCCCATTGATCGCCCAATTCATCATCTTGAGTCAAGTCACCTATCTTATTATCGTTTCCAACAGGGTCAAAATATGCCTTAATAAAGTCCTTAAAATCTACTTCTCTTGGTCCGCCTCCGAATTGCATGACTCTGTTTAGACCGATTTTCCATCCTGCTAATGGCTCTATACTAAAGTGACTACCCGCTATTTTAGGTGTTCCATCGTGAAGCGTGCCTTGAAAGCGAATTCCGTCATGGACTTTCTCAAGTTCAGAATAAAACAGCTCAAAATCGAAGTTCCACCAATTTCTAATAGGCACAATTAAACCCAAAGAAGCTGATAATGAAGGTCTCGCGTTATTAGAGTATACTTGAGCCGAATGCTTAAATGGTGAAAACCAATGTTCCTTGTAACCTAAATTAAGCTGCAAATTACCGTAGGACATGCCATAAAAAGTGTTGTAAGGAACAAGCTTATTTGCATCCACTCGATACTCAGCACCTATTTGTAGAATACTCGAGTCGCTTCCACGCCAAACACCACCGAGTCCTAACTCAGCATATTCACTGCTGTAATTTCCTCTGTCGTTGGCGATTTGCTTTTCTTCACCATTATCTACGCGTAATGTTATCGATCTTTGTGTCACCGCATCATTCTGCAGATAAGGCGCTATCCCTTGACTAATACTCTGCTGTAACGTTGCATCAATATGCCTAAGTTTCATCAAATGCATCTTGATTTCACTGATACGGTAAGGCTTAGCCATAGGTGTACCAACGGTCAACGCAAACATTTTATCAATTTGATATTCCAACAGCGGATCTTGCCCAATGGGTAAATAAGCCGTGGGGCTCGCAAAAGCGAAATTCGAAGCTAATAAACTACAGCAAGCCAGTACTCGAGCTAAATTCATTTTGTTATTCCATTACTTTTAATGCGCTAAATACTATCAAACCAAAAGCTCATAGGCATCTGTTGAACTGTGTAAAATTGTGTTGTTCATTCAATTTCGCCTTGGAACAAGGTAAAATACTGATTTTTGAGCTTAAGCGACTCCTATGGCGCGCCGACTATATTCCTTATTGTTGCTAGTATTAGCACCTATTTTATTGAGTTATCTGTATTTTATTCGAGGCAGGAAAAACCCTGACTACCGAACTCACTTTACAGAGCGCTTCGGCTTTGGCCTAAACAAGCTTCCGTCAGATGCTGTTGTGATCCATTGCGCCTCTGTTGGGGAAGTGCTTGCAGCCACCCCCCTCATAAAATCAGTACTTAAAGAACAAGCTGCAGCTCCAATCATTGTCACTTGTAATACCCCGACAGGTAGAGAAGAGATAACAAAGGCTTTTCATAACAATGTTCAAGTACATGTCTGTTATTTACCCATAGATTTTGCTTTTGCGGTCAGAAAATTCTTCACTACCTTGAAGCCCAAACTCCTTATTGTGATGGAAACCGAGCTGTGGCCTAATCTTTTTCATTACGCCAAACAAAACCAATGTAAAACCTTGGTAGTCAATGCTAGGCTCTCTGAAAAGTCATACCAAGGCTATCAAAAGCATGCTTGGTTAACGAAAGGCTTGATAAGCAATATAGATCTGCTTGCAGCCCATAATGAAGAAGACGGCGAGCGTTTCATCAAACTTGGGCTTGTTCAATCTAAGCTTCACATTACCGGCTCAATCAAGTTTGATATTTCAGTCACTGAAGAAGAAATTGCAAAGGCAAGACAATTCCGAATAGGTTACCCCGAGCGGCTAATTTGGCTTGCAGGGTCTACCCATCCTAAGGAGCATGAGCAAATCATTGCTGCACATCAGCGAGTATTAAAGCAGGTAAGTAATGCGCTACTCATTATCGCGCCTCGCCACCCTGAACAGTTTCAAGCGGTAGCTGACTACCTCGACGAACAAAAGGTCGCTTTTACCAGAAAAAGTAGTAACAACATAGACACTGAAGCACACGTGTTGCTAGCTGATACTCTAGGCGAATTAAAGTGGTTATTTGGCAGTGCCGACATCGCTTATATCGGTGGTAGCTTGATTGAGCGCGGCGGTCATAACCCACTAGAGGCGGCATCTCATGGAGTGCCAATTTTAACCGGCCCACATACCTACAATTTTGCGCATATATATCCTCAGCTACTAACGCAACAAGGTGCCATCATCGTCGATAATACGGGCGAGCTCGCTGCGCAAATTGTTAGGCTATTTGAAGATAAATCACTTCGAGCACAAATCGGTACTAACGCTAAATCGGTGTTACTTGAAAATGCCGGAGCTATTGCTAAAACCATGAAACTAATCAATAAGAGCTTGGAGTAATTCATGAATACAGTCACCTCTACAATGCAAAACTGGGTTAGCCAAGTCATTGTGAAATACAACTTTTGCCCGTTTGCTCGAAAAGAAGTTGAAAGTAACAGCATTCATTATTTCGTGTCTCCGGCGATAAGCCACGACGATGCTGTGATGGATATGTTAGAGCAGTGCTCTGAGCTAAACCACACCCCAGAGCGAGAAACAACATTAGTTATATTTGATAAGGGTTTTAGCAATTTTGACGACTTTTTGGATCTCGTCGACCTTGCAAATGCTTTATTGGTAGCGCAAGGGTTTGAAGGTACTTATCAAATTGCCAACTTTCATCCCGATTATGTTTTCGCTGATAGTGATGAGCATGATGCAGCAAACTACACTAACCGCGCGCCCTATCCGACACTCCATCTGATCCGTGAAGAAAGTATGGCTCAAGCATTAGAAGAGTATGATGATCCTGAACAGATCCCAGAAAATAATATCCGTCTCGCAAGACGTAAAGGAGAGGCGTTTTGGCAGCATTTGCTGCAGCAATGCCATAAGGTTGAATAACCTAAGCTTCGGTTAAATAGTCAAAAGGCTGGTTTAGCCAGCCTTTACTTGTCAGGTTTTGGAGTGCTACTTTTTCACCCAGCTGCCATTGACTTGAATAAAATGACCTGATTGCGTTTTGTTATACGCTTTTTTAGCAGCTAAGGCTTCCACTTGTTCAAGGGTAATGCCGTTCTTTTTCGCTAATTGCTGGTATTTCTCTTTGCGCTTTTCATTCACTTCATTAACTAGCTGCTGTACACCTTGACCATTTTTAACAACACCAAGATAGCCCGATGTGGTTTCGCCGACTAAACCCTGTGATTTAGCATCATCAATGGAAATTGCGAATGCGGCGAAACTCATACTGAGCCCAATAATTAGGGTAGAGATTGCTTTAAGCTTCATAAATCCTCCTTAGAATAGCTCGCTGTCTTCGCTGAATAAATTGTCGAGTTCTTTATCCACTTTCACGCGGATCTCGTGATCTACTTTTACATTTAAGTTGATCGTAATGGGCTCTTTAGTTTCTACCTGCACCTTGTGGGTACAAGCACTCAACACGAACAGAGCTGATATCACTAGCATCCATTTCATTCACTAACGCTCCTCTTTATTTAACGCATTTTCCACTTCGCGCGTAATCTCGTCGCTTAAGCGTAAGGCTCGTAATAAGGTAAACACATTTTCTGAGTGTGTATAGTTAAAGTTTACTGGTTGTTGTTGGAGTTTGTTAATTCCTGTAATTTTAACATCTAAGTCCAACCAGCCGTCTTCACTTAAATTTACGCCA
Source organism: Pseudoalteromonas piscicida (assembly GCF_002208135.1). Taxonomy (NCBI): domain Bacteria; kingdom Pseudomonadati; phylum Pseudomonadota; class Gammaproteobacteria; order Alteromonadales; family Pseudoalteromonadaceae; genus Pseudoalteromonas; species Pseudoalteromonas piscicida. The sequence continues at coordinate 502,712 of NZ_CP021646.1, read as the reverse complement.
CTACTCAATTGCTCAATGGTCAATTCGTCAAGCACACCAATCACCGTTTGTAAGCTAGGTTGCTGCTCTTTTAGGGCAGTAATTGACGCATTGTTTTCAACCTTTAACAGCCCTTCACCAACACTGTGTATCTTGCCTGAGTCAATTCGCACACCCGATGAAGAGAGTTGCACTGGCAATTTCCCTGAGATGAGCCCTCTCAGCTCAACGCCGGCATCATGACCAGAGGCAGCGATACGATCTAAACTCAATTTATCTAGCGACACCTGAACAACCTGCGGCCTTGGTACCAAACTAACTTCATCAATACTCACGTTACCGGCAAAAACCTGTGCATTAATGTCTTTCAGTTTTGCCACACCAGCTTCGCTGAGTAGTTGGGCAGTTATTGCTTGAACGATAACACCGGCCCTCAACTCTTCAACACTCAGTGTGGTTGGCTTGAGTTGAATATTAGCTGAACTTAATAAACCGGAGACATCAACCGCTGCATTTTGAACAAGCCGTTCATTAAATAACGCAGAGCCTTCTTGAACGCCCCCATCTAGGGTAAATATACGCGTGGATAAATCCCCTTCGAGTACTGCATAGAAGTTACCATGGGTAATTTTAAAGTTTGGTAAAAGCGCGTCAATATATGGCTGAAGTTGAGTGAGTTGCTGCGTGGGTACGTATAATTGTACTGGATGTTTTAAGCTTGAATATTGATGCTCAAGCAACGCCTTTACACCATCAATATTAATCACGTGTGACGCCATCAAACCACGGCTTTGCTGCCCTTTGCTTTCAATGTTTACGTTTTTCAAACTGAGATCAGCTAAGTTAACTTCTCCGGCCTTAGTATTACCAGTTAAGGTTGAAAAGATTTCACCTGTTGCGACTGAGCCTTGCCAGTGGAGTGTCTGCGCTAATTCATTCAGTTTGTAATTCTGCTGTTGTATCTGTGCACTGGTTAAGGTGAGGTTGATGTCAAAATCGTGTGTAGGCTCAAGCACAACTCGCCCGCTCAACGCACCCTGTTTTGCTGTTACATTCTCAACACTCAGGTTTTGCAGTTTTGAATCAAGCGTTATCGCAAAACTCATTCCTTCAGGTAAGACTCTGTGTAGTAGATGTCCACTTTTGAGCTTTGGCACATCTAGCTGCGCATGTAAATCAAGCGTCAGAGATGGGTTATCAATCACTAAACCTGATGTCGACAACTGGGTTGAGAAAATGGTCGGCTGAGCCTCAAATGTAATTAGCTCGGTTGGATCACCCAATATTTTGAAGCGGCTATTGAGCTCGAGATTCTCAGCAATAACACCTGACAGTGTAAGCTTGTTAAGATCACTTGTGATTTCCCCGCTTATATTGACAAAATCTGGCCGCGCACTAAGCGCTCCAGCCAGTGTATGCGCCCCCCACTTTTCGTTAGAAAGTTCAAGGCGAATACCACCATTGACGAAAGGCTCAGTTAAGTCGACTGCCAACTCGTTAACTTCAAGCTGTAACAATTTATCTTGACCTGTCACTTCAAGTAAATCTGTCGCGATTGAATCGGTAGAAATGGTAATTTCACTCGGTAAACGGACCTGCCAAGTGGTCGGTAACAGTTTGCTATATTTAAAAGTAAGACAATCAAGCGTTGATTTCGCTGAAATCGGCTCGGCAAGTGCTACCTTCCCTTGCTGCGTGGCTAAATCATAGCGCCCTGACAAAGTGCCTATATAGGCAGCGCTACCTTTACACTCAGCCTGTTCGAGCGCCACTAGAGTCTCAAGTTCCAGCTCTGCGTCCATAGCCAGACCATCGAATTCAAGTTGGCTAGTTCCTGAAAGGGCTTGGATCTGAGGGGGTAACAAAGCGCCAATGTACTCGCCACCAAGCTCAACTTTTGCAGCAATACGCTCTGGCTGCAACGTAACTTCGGCAGCGATGTCACCTGCTATTACAAATTGATTCAGCTCGGACTCCGAAATCGACACAACTAATGGCTTTGGTAATGGTTCGCCAGATATGGATAGTTTGGCAATACGCACATTGGGTCTGGTGATGTCGAGTGGCAATGCAAGGCGCTGTGGTTGAGTTACATCTGACTTTTTGGGCTGAAGAAGTTGCATGTCCGCTTTTTCAATATTGACTTGTTGCATGCTTAGTTGCGCATCATAAAGCAGGGCATTGAACGCATCTGTTCGCACACATGCTTTTGTAATATGGATACGATTGAAGCCCGACAAGCGCCAGTCAAGACAACTGACCTGAAGTTCATTAACAGGTATAAAATGTTTAATGGCCCAGAGCGAAAAAGGAACTCTGGCAAGGTAAACACCCACTAACACAATGAGTATCAACACTAAGCTCCAAAGCCATTTTTTCATTCGTATCCCTAAAATATGATTGGTATTTTCCTTTCAGTGTATCCGATAGATAATTATCAAGCCATGAATAAAAAAGGTCACCGAAGTGACCTTTTTCAAATATATCGCGTTAGCCTACTAGCTTACGCGCATTGCGGAACATACGCATCCAAGGGCTATCTTCTTGCCACTCATCTGGGTGCCAAGAGTTTGCTACTGCTCTGAATACACGTTCAGGGTGCGGCATCATCACAGTTGCACGTCCGTCTGTTGACGTCATGCCCGTAATACCAGCAGGAGAGCCATTCGGGTTAGCAGGGTACTGAGTGGTTGGATTACCGTAGTTATCAACAAACTTCACAGCAACTGAACCTGAATTCAGTGCAGTTTGTACCGCCGCTTCGCTTGCAAACTCGGCATGGCCTTCACCATGTGATACCGCGATTGGCATACGAGAGCCTGCCATACCATCAAAGAAGATTGACGGGCTTTGCTGTACTTCAACTAAGCTGAAGCGCGCTTCAAAACGCTCTGACTTGTTGGTAACAAAGCGTGGCCAGTTTTCCGTGCCAGGGATCAGCTCTTTCAATGTAGAAAGCATCTGGCAGCCATTACACACACCTAAACTGAAGGTATCTTGGCGTTGGAAGAAGCCTTGGAATTGCTCGCGTGCAGAGTCATGGAATAGGATTGATTTAGCCCATCCTTCACCAGCACCTAAAACGTCACCGTATGAGAAGCCACCACACGCCACTAGGCCTTTGAATTGCTCTAGTGTTAAGCGGCCTTCAAGGATGTCACTCATGTGTACGTCGATAGCTGCAAAGCCAGCACGGTTAAATGCTGCTGCCATTTCGATATGCGAGTTAACGCCTTGCTCACGCAAGATGGCAACTTGAGGCTTCACCCCTTTTGCAATGTAAGGTGCAGCGATATCTTCGTTAAGATCAAAGCTTAGTTTCACATTAAGACCCGGATCTTTGTCATCGAACTTAGCGTCAAACTCTTGCTTCGCGCAATCTGGATTATCACGTAGTGCTTGCATTTGATAAGTTGTCTCAGCCCAGATAGTACGAAGCTCAGTGCGAGTATTTTCAAGTACCGCCTGACCGCCACGAGTAAAGATAACCTTGTCTTCACCGTTTAGCGTACCGATGCGATGCGCAATATCAGCAACACCGTGCTCGGCAAATATCGCTTCAACCTCGGCGATATCGTCATTGCGAACTTGCAATACTGCGCCAAGCTCTTCATTGAATAGCACTTCTAAGTCAGTACCGTGCAGCGCATCTAATTCAATGCTCACACCGGTGCGGCCTGCGAACGCCATTTCCGCAGCTGTGGTGAATAGACCACCGTCAGAGCGGTCGTGGTAAGCGATAAGCTTGCCAGACTCAACTAATGCTTGTACGGCATTGTAGAAACCTTTTAACAGCTCAGGGCTGTCAACATCAGGCGTCTTGTCGCCAAGTTGCTTGTACACTTGCGCTAAGCTTGACGCGCCAAGGCGGTTTTGGCCCGCACCTAAATCAAGTAGGAACAGACTGGTTTCGCCCTTATCAGTACGAAGCTCAGGCGTTACTGTTTTGCGAATATCTTCAACACGACCAAATGCAGTGATGATAAGTGATAATGGCGCAGTCACTGATTTTTCTTCGCCATTCTCATCCCACTGAGTCTTCATCGACATCGAGTCTTTACCAACTGGAATTGTTAAACCTAATGCAGGACATAGTTCTTCACCAACCGCTTTAACCGCTTCGTAAAGACCTGCATCTTCACCTGGGTGACCTGCTGCCGCCATCCAGTTTGCAGAAAGCTTAATGTTGTTTAGGCTACCGATGTTAGCACCAGCGATATTGGTTAACGCTTCTGCCACCGCTAGACGAGCAGATGCTCCATAGTTAAGTAATGCCGCAGGGGTGCGCTCACCCATCGACATCGCTTCACCGTGGTAAGTATCGTAAGTTGCTGCTGTTACCGCACAGTTAGATACTGGTACCTGCCATGGGCCAACCATTTGGTCACGAGCAACCAGACCCGTTACGGTTCTGTCACCAATCGTGATAAGGAATGTTTTCTCAGCAATCGTTGGTAGACGAAGTAAACGCTTAGCCGCATCTTCAAGTTCAATAGCCGCAGTATCTAATGCAGTACCCACTACACGCTTTGACTCAACGTCACGATGCATTTTAGGTGGCTTGCCAAGTAATACGTCTAATGGCAGATCCACAGGATTATTATCAAAATGACTATCAGCTACTGTTAGATGACGTTCTTCTGTCGCTTCACCAATCACCGCATATTGTGCGCGCTCACGCTTACAAATCGCTTCAAAGCGAGCGAAGTCTTCAGCTGCAACTGCCAATACATAACGCTCTTGCGACTCGTTACACCAGATTTCGTGTGGTGCCATGCCTGGCTCATCGTTCGGGATGTTACGCAACTGGAATTTACCACCACGGCCGCCATCGTCGACAAGCTCTGGAAATGCATTTGATAAACCGCCCGCGCCCACATCGTGAATAAACGCGATTGGATTGTCATCACCAAGCTGCCAACATTTGTCGATAACTTCCTGACAACGACGCTCCATTTCAGGGTTTTCACGCTGAACTGAAGCAAAGTCTAAATCTTCATTTGATTGGCCAGATGCCATTGAAGAAGCTGCACCACCACCAAGACCGATGTTCATAGCAGGACCACCAAGTGCGACTAGCTTAGCTCCCACAGGGATTGAGCCTTTTTGCACGTGATCTTCACGGATGTTCCCTAAACCACCTGCAATCATGATTGGCTTGTGGTAACCACGTACTTCAGCGCCATTGTGGCTTTCTACTTTTTCTTCGTAAGTACGGAAGTAACCCAATAGGTTTGGACGACCAAACTCGTTGTTAAATGCAGCGCCACCTAGTGGGCCATCCAGCATGATGTCTAATGCATTAACAATACGTCCTGGTTTACCAAAGTTGGTTTCCCAAGGCTGTTCAAAGCCTGGAATACGCAGGTTAGAAACCGTGAAGCCAACCAGACCTGCTTTTGGCTTGGAACCACGACCAGTTGCACCTTCATCACGGATCTCACCACCAGAGCCTGTGGATGCGCCAGAAAACGGGGCAATCGCCGTTGGGTGGTTGTGCGTTTCCACTTTCATCAGAATGTGGATATCTTCCTCGTGGTAAGCGTATTCGCCGTCAGTATTTGGGAAGAAACGACCCGCTTTAGAGCCAGTCATTACTGCCGCGTTATCCTTATAAGCCGACAATACATTGTCGCTATTGGTTTCGTAGGTGTTCTTAATCATTTTAAACAGCGACTTAGGCTGCTCTACACCATCGATAGTCCAATCAGCGTTGAAAATTTTGTGACGACAGTGCTCAGAGTTTGCTTGAGCAAACATGAACAGTTCGATGTCATTAGGGTTACGACCAAGCTTTTCGAAGCTTTCTACTAGGTAGTCGATTTCGTCATCAGCAAGTGCAAAGCCCTGCTCAACGTTCGCAACCGCTAATGCTTCACGGCCACCGCCAAGAATATCCACTGAAGACATTGGGCGAGGCGTTTCCGTGCGGAATAATTTAGCTGCATCATCAAGCTCTGCGTGAACAGACTCGGTCATGCGGTCGTGAAGTAACTGTGCTACTTCTTCGAACTGAGCTTGTGTTAGTTCACCCTCAACATAATAAGCAATACCACGCTCAACACGGTGTACTTGCGTAAGACCACAGTTGTTTGCAATATCTGTCGCTTTAGAAGCCCAAGGAGAGATGGTTCCGATCCTTGGTGTTACCAAGATCAGTTTGCCCTCTGGCGTGTGCTCCGTAATAGTCGGTCCATACTTTAACAGGCTATTTAGCTTAGTTAACTCAGTCTCTGAAAGCTCAGCCGTTAAATCAGCAAAATGCATGAACTCGGCATAAACATTGGTAACTGGTAATTGAGCTGCAGCGCAGGTTTTAAGGATCTTTTGGACTTTGAAATCTGAAAGTGCAGGTGCACCACGTAGGATTAACATAGGTATTTTCATCCGGGGTTAAGGATTGAACGATATCTTTGGGCGCTCATTATAGTGGAAATAGCGCGCGGAATTAACACTAATTTGTCAAAACTAGAAAATATCATGCAAATCTATCATTACCTTAAGTTAATTCGGCTTTTGCAATTATGATTTTGCTGCGGTAAGTTGAGATTTCGAGCGCAAAAGAGAGCCTAGGTCATGTTTAAATACGTCTTTATGTGCTTTGTTGTCATCTGTTTAGTTGGGTGCGACAAAGCCCTCTTAATCAATTGCAACATATAAAACAAAATAAGGTATTACGTGTTGGCACGCTCGCGGGACCGGGGAACTACTACCAAGGCCCCACTGGAGAACAAGGGTTCGAGTATGAGTTGGCGAGTGAATTTGCCAATGAGCTCGGTGTTGAATTACACATCGTTCCTTATTTTAACTTAGATGAGTTATTTGCAAGGCTAGATGCCGGAGACTTAGATATCGTTGCCTCCGCGGTGAGCTTTCATCCATCAAGAACAGCGCAATATCGTTTTGGCCCAACATATAGAATGATCAGTCAAAAGCTCGTGTACAAACAAGGGAGAGAGTGGCCCAGAGACTTTGATGATATTAAAGCGCCAATTACCGTACTTGCACACAGCAATCATGTTATCGCGCTTGAAGAGGCGAAAACAAGCCATCCTCATTTGAGTTGGGAAGTTGTCTCAGATAAAGGTGAGGAAGAGCTGCTTCAGGCCATCATTGACGGAGAGATTGACTACACCATCACAGACTCTCATTCTCTGGCCCTATTTAGACGCTACCACCCAACCGTCAGCATTGCGTTTTCTGTTACTAGAGATGAACATGTAGCATGGATGATGCGTAACGAAAAGGACGATTCGTTATATGCGTTGCTGCCTGCATTTTTCGCTCGAGTACAACAAAACAACTTTTTGGCCACGCTCGAAGAGAAGTATTTCGGTCATATCGAAGAGTTTAATTATGTAAATACTTTAGCCTTTGTCGAAGCCGTTCATAGTACCTTGCCAGCCTATCTCAAGTGGTTTAAAAGTTACTCGAAACAGCACAATATCGATTGGCGTCTGCTTGCTGCAGTAAGCTATCAAGAATCGATGTGGGACCCCAGAGCTAAGTCTCCCACAGGGGTTCGTGGAATCATGATGTTGACACAACCTACGGCTAAAAAAGTTGGCGTGACAAACCGTCTTAATGCACAACAAAATATTGAAGGTGGCGCCAAATACCTACGTATTTTATTTGACCGTATGCCTGAAGAAATACAGCAGCCCGATAGTACCTGGCTCGCCCTTGCTTCTTACAATGTGGGCTGGGGACATGTACGAGATGCACGTAACATTACTGCTGATCAAGGAGGCGATCCGAATAACTGGGCAGACGTTAAAAAACGACTACCACTACTGACTAAAAAGCGCTACTATCGAAATACAAGATATGGATATGCTCGTGGTGATGTCGCGGTAACGTATGTAGATAATATTCGCCGCTATTATGATGCACTCGTGTGGTTGGAAGACAACGGTGCACTCCTACCAGATAGCAGTAAAGCCTCTTCGCAAACGACTCCGGTTGATAATCCTGGCAAAGCCAGTGAAGTCGAGAAGCAACAGTAATTTAATATTTACTAAACTGGCTTGATAAATGCTTCAAATGGTCATAGATCTGTCATAGGCATAGCGTATTTATACTAATTATCATTGGGGATCTCCCCAGTTAATCTCTCACATTCGGAGGTTCTATGTTGAGAAGACGTCGGAATCATCAATTTAAACGTAACACCAAATACACGTCGCCAAATCGCCGCCGTGTAATGATGAAAAATGCACACCGCAAAATGCTATTACGCCATCGTATTTTTGCGCTAATCCAAATGGAAGAGCAAAGAGACGCGAAAGCAGCCACAGCGGTAGTACAGTCCTAAGTACTACCGTTTTTCAATTTTTTTGCCGCTTTAATCTCTTGGCGTCTGCGCTTAAAAAATGCAGACAACTTTTCGCCACATGCCTCACCCAGTACACCCGATGTAACTTCTAGTTGATGATTGAGCTTATCATGCTGTAACAGATTCATTATCGAACCAGCCGCGCCCGTTTTTGCATCAGAGGCGCCAAAAACCACTCGACTCAAGCGGCTATGGACCAATAAACCGGCGCACATTGGACATGGTTCAAGCGTCACATACAAAGTGCAATCAATTAGCCGATAGTTTTCAACGACTTTGCCTGCTTCTCTAATGGCAATCATTTCAGCGTGAGCCGAAGGATCATGACAAGTAATTGAGCGGTTCCAACCTGCAGCTATCATTTCGCCATTTTTGACTACTACTGCTCCGACTGGGATTTCGTTTTCGCCTTCAGCCTTACCTGCATACTCAAGCGCCAATTGCATCCAGTATTGATCGTCTTTTACTTCTGGCATGGGTAACTTTGTTTTCATATTCACTTAATTTGAATTATATCACCTTGAGCAGGAGTGCGGTTAAGCTGCTATTCTTAAATAATCACAGCCTCAGATAAAGGTGTTTTTATAAGCAAACTCAGGATGTTACCAACACTTTTTTAATATTTTGCGGACATTATTGATAATTTTCGTAATTTTGCCGTGGCTCACAGGGTTGGATTTACGCTATAATTCGCCGCTTTTTTTATTTCGTAAGCTCTAAAACACACGGGTAGAATATGAAATTTCCGGGACGCCGTAGGCATAAACACTATTTTCCGGTGGAAGATAAAGATCCGCTTATTAACCAGTTACACGCTGATGATCGGCTAAAAAGGAGCTATATCTGTGGTATAGATCAAATCGTCGTTGATATCGAAGCGAAAGTGGATCAAGCTTTTCTTGATGAATTCCACTTACAGCGTGGTATGTCACAAGTGATAGACAATGATGTCACCAACGCCCTTTATGATAGGCTAAAACGTGATGACATGATCGACTATGAATTTGCCGGCGGTACCATAGGTAACACCATGCACAACTATTCGGTGCTAGCAGATGACCGCTCAGTACTGCTTGGGGTGATGAGTGAAAACATAAAGATCGGCAGCTACGCCTATAAATTTTTATGTAACACCTCAAGTCGAGTTGATCTGGACTACTTGCAGCCGGTTGACGGCCCTATAGGTCGTTGCTTTACACTTATCGATGATAGTGGTGAGCGAACTTTTGCTATCAGCGCAGGGTTAATGAATCACCTACGTCCTGAGTCTATTTGCCAAACACTGATCGAAGAATCATCGGCGTTAGTGATCAGCGCTTATTTGATGCGTACTAGTGGCGACGAAACCATGACACAAGCAACGGTGCAGGCGGTTGAGTATGCCAATAATGCAGGTATACCCGTAGTATTAACGCTTGGCACTAAGTTCTTAATTGAACAAGACCCAAAATGGTGGGCAGACTTCGTTGCTAAACATGTTGATATCCTTGCGATGAACGAAGAAGAAGGTGAGGCGATCACAGGCTTTAGCGATCCTCTTCTTGCTGCGGATAAAGCGCTAGATTGGGTTGATCTAGTCATCTGTACTGCAGGCCCTAAAGGGCTGTTTATGGCAGGTTATGTTGATGATAGCTGCAAGCGTGTGACTGAATACCCGCTGCTGCCCGGTGCTATCCCTGAATTTAATCGCTACGAATTCTCACGTGCAATGAAAAAGGCCCAATGTGAGCAGCCGATCAGAGCATACAGCCACACTGCCCCTTATATGGGTGGACCGGATATCATCAAGAATACCAACGGTGCTGGTGACTGTGCCCTTGCCGCTGTTTTGCATGATATTTGTGCCAATGAATACCATAAGCTGAATGTACCAAACTCAGCAAAGCATGAGCAAAGTGCAATTACCTATTCATCTCTGGCACAGATAAGCAAATATGCAAACCGTGCAAGCTATGAAGTACTTGTTCAGCATTCTCCAAGGCTTTCTCGAGGTCTACCTGAGCGTGAAGACTCGCTAGAGCAATCATACTGGGAACAATAACGGTTCTTGGACAGCTTTAAGTTGTATAAAAATAGCGACTACGGTCGCTATTTTTATATTCTATAGTTTGGCTAGCTTGAAGATGTCTTGCCATCAAAAAATAGCGGTACTAAGTTCGTTAGATAGATATTCTAATGCCGCGATCCCTGCTAAAGAGTTACCAACTTTATCAAGCCCAGGTGACCACACCGAAATCGTAAAACGATTCGGCACGATAGCGATTATCGCCCCCCCGACACCCGACTTGCCAGGCATCCCCACTCGATAACCAAAGTCACCTGCGGCATCGTAAAGGCCACTAGTGAACAGCAGCGAGTTCATTTGCTTGGTTTGTTTTTTGGTAAGTATCCGCTGTTTTGATAGGTTGCAGTAACCCTGACTAGAGAGGTATGAAAATGACTTTGCCAGCTCAGTGGTATTCATTTCAATTGCGCAAAAATTGAAATATGACCATAACACATCCTCGACTTCATTGTTGAAATTACCAAATGACTTCATCAAATAAGCCATTGCTGCATTTCTATATCTGTGATCATATTCAGACTGTGACACAACCTTATTGATACACAACTTGTCGTTACCAGACATTGCTCTATAGCTTTCTAGCATAGTATGAATTGGCGCGGATAAACGAGAGTAAAGGGCATCACAAGTTACAATGGCACCTGCATTTATAAAGGGGTTTCTTGGAATACCATTTTCGAACTCAAGCTGAGTTAAGGAGTTAAAAGCGGTGCCCGAAGGCTCTTTCCCTACCCGATTCCAAAGCTCGTCACCATATCGCTGCAGCGCTAGCGTCAATGTCATTACTTTGGATACTGATTGAATTGTAAATCTGGCTTTAGTATCACCGGCACTATAAGTTTCGCCATCTACCGTATGTAATGAAACAGAAAATTGCTCTAATGGCTGCTCAGCTAAAGCGGGAATGTAGTCAGCAACTTTTCCTTGGCGTAACAACGGTTGAACTCGCTGCGCAGCCTGATCTAAAATTTCTTGGTAATTTGGCATATGCTCGTAATTAAGGCTAGCTTGGATGATTGCTGAAGTGTATCAAAAAAGGCCCCGTAGGGCCTGATGTTTATTGAAAACTAAGGTTATTTCAGTTCCATTTCTTGAATAATCTCGTGCGCAATTGGTGGGGTTGTACTCACCGGCTTCTGATGTTTATTGGCTTTTAACTGACCTTTACGGTGCTTCAAGGCTGCATCGAGCTTTTTAGACGCTTTAGCAATAGCTGGATACATCACTTCATCTTCACCTTTTACCGATATTCGACTACCAGCGTAGTTGGTACTTATCTCCGTGTAAAATTGTTTGTGTTCTTTGCTGACGATGATGTCTAGGGATAACAACGACGGAAAATGGTTGGCGATCTTGGCAAACTTTTCATGAACGTGGTTTTTAACAGCATCGGTTACATCTACGTGATGGCCAGATAAATTAATCTTCATATGCAATCCTTCTTTTGCGTTTACCCTTAACAATAGTATTGGCACGATTACTCGATTTCTCAAGAGCCTTAGCAGAAATTTATTACAATAATTGGAAGGAAGCTGATTCTAGTCAAAAAACATTATGGGGTAATTAATCTCAAGTTTAGGTTTATTAGAAAGATCAAGCATAAAAAAAGCCCTAAGTAAGGGCTTTTCTCATATTGCGTAAACTTTAAAATTAAAGGCCTGCACGCTCTTTGATTACAGCAATCAATGCTGAACCACTGTGGTTTGACTCAGCCCATGCTAAATCTTTACCGTCTTCTAACGCGCTTTTTGGAATACTTTTAATAATGTACTCGCCTGCATCGTTTGCGTTGCTAGCAATTGCATGTCTTAGTAAGTTATTACCGTTGCACAGGATTGCATCGTAAACATTGCGCATTTTCAGGCGTGATGTTTTCAAAGTGTTACGAATGCGATTTTTATCGTCCGCAGCGATATATTCACATATAGAAAGCGCCAACTGATCGTTTGCACTTACTGGTTTGCTGAAAGAAAAAGCTGCAATAGCGATGGAAGCTGACAGTAGCACGGTAGTTAATTTCATTACACAGACCCTTTAATACTTTATTCGTAGCATATAACTGGCTATATTTTAGCAACCTAAACAATTGTTAGCAAGAAACTCATAGTTTTTTGTTCAGAGTTACGAATTTATAACTATGATTATTTCTTTCATCAGGTTCATTACACTCAGTTTCAAGCACTTCCCATTCAGCAACTTGCTCATAGTCAGGGAATTGAGTATCCCCTTCAACGTCTAAATCGATGAAGGTCAAATAGAGTCGCTGAGCATAAGGTAGAAACAAGTCATATATATGACCACCACCAATTATCATCATTTCGTCGCAATCCCCAACAGCACTGAGTGCCGCTTCAGGTGAAGCGACGACTTCTATACCTTCTTGAGTATAGTCAAGATTTCTGGATATCACTATGTTTCTACGACCTGGCAGAGGCCTACCAATAGACTCAAATGTCTTTCGGCCCATAATCACAGGTTTACCTAGCGTAACCTTTTTGAAATGTTGAAGGTCTGCAGGTAAATGCCACGGCATATCGTTATCTTTTCCGATAACACGGTTATTTGCCATCGCAGCTATCATTGAAATTACCACAACGCACCTTTATAGTATTTTAGTATTAGTTTTTACACACAATTAGCATGCAAGATGTTTGGTTAGTATATCACCTTCAACGGAACTGCGGCGAGAATACTGAGTCGAAGTGATACTGCACCATTCGAATATGCATAAAAAAGGCCCATATAATGGGCCTCTTAGAGTAAAATCAATGCAACTTAGCGCTCGTAAATAACTTCGACATCGTAGTCGTCGTCATCCCAATCATCCCAGTCATCATCGTCGCTCTTATCATTTTTAGTTGCATGTCTGTGGTAGGTGTCCCACTTAAATTCAACTTCTTCTTGCTGCTCTTCTTCGAATTTATCTTTTGGCATGCTTTCAAGAAGGGTCATGATATCAAAGCACAAAGGCTGTGTGTTTAGCTTGTTCGCAGCGGAGATCATATAAAAGTTTTCAGCGTCTAGCTCTTCTGCAATACGGGCACATACTTCTTCTCTTTCTTCTTCAAGCAACAAGTCCACCTTATTTAGCACTAGCCAGCGAGGCTTTTCAGCTAATTTAGGACTGTATTGATGCAATTCGTTAATAATAGCGAAACCATTCTCGACAGGGTCGCTGCCATCAACCGGCATCACATCAATTATGTGTAATAACACTCGACAGCGCTCTAAGTGCTTCAAGAAACGAATGCCAAGACCCGCCCCATCCGCAGCGCCCTCTATTAGACCTGGGATATCAGCAATTACAAATGACTTGCTCGCCTCTGGTCTCACAACACCCAAGTTAGGTACTAGTGTGGTAAAAGGATAATCAGCGACTTTTGGTTTAGCAGCAGATACACTGCGAATAAACGTAGATTTACCAGCATTCGGCAGACCTAATAAGCCGACGTCTGCAAGCAACATTAATTCTAAGCGAAGGTTACGGATTTCACCTTGGGTACCCAGCGTTTTCTGTCTTGGGGCGCGGTTAGTACTTGACTTAAAACGCGTATTACCAAGTCCATGATACCCACCTTTCGCTACGATCAGCTTTTGTCCATTTTTGGTTAAATCACCTAGACATTCTTCAGTATCGACATCTGTAACTCTTGTACCAACTGGTACCTTAAGCACTAAATCCTGACCTTTTTTACCGGTACAATTACGGCCTTGACCGTTGGTACCACGTTCAGCCCTGTGAAAGCGTTCAAACTGATAGTCGATAAGCGTATTTAAATTTTCATCAGCCTGCAGGAATACACTGCCGCCATCGCCACCATCACCACCGTCTGGGCCACCATCAGGCACAAACTTTTCGCGGCGGAATGAAACGACACCACTGCCCCCATCTCCGGCTTCCGCTCTAATCTCTACTTCATCGACAAACTTCATGGTTTAAACTCTTTAACTCTGTCTGAATTCACTACACCATTATAGCAGCAGCGACAAATCGCTCCTAATACCAATTGTATTAATACGCCTTGATATAGCTAATTTGGTAATTGATGTGCTGAAAACAAAAAACCCCGCCTAAGCGGGGTTTTTTAGTATCTAATACCGATTACTCAGCAACGATGCTAACGTATTTACGGTTTAAAGGACCTTTCTGCTCAAAAACAACTTTACCGTCTGCTTTTGCGAAGATTGTGTGGTCTTTACCGATACCTGCGTTAGAACCAGCGTGGAAACGTGTACCACGTTGACGAACAATGATGCTACCCGCTAGAACTGATTCGCCACCAAAACGTTTAACACCTAAGCGTTTACTTTCTGAATCGCGACCGTTACGAGTACTACCAGCTGCCTTCTTATGTGCCATCTTTCTGTACCTCTAAAAATTAAGCGCTAATGCCAGTGATTTTAACTTCAGTGAACCACTGACGGTGGCCCATCTGCTTACGAGAATGCTTACGACGTCTAAACTTAACAATCTTAATCTTCTCGCCACGACCGTGTGATACAACTTCAGCTGTAATTTTTCCACCGTTAACAAACGGTGCACCGATCTCGATCTTTTCACCATCAGCAATTAGAAGTACTGAATCAAATTCAACTGCTGCACCAGTTTCAACGTTTAGCTTTTCTAAACGAATTGTTTGACCTTCAGTCACACGGTGCTGTTTACCACCACTTTGGAAAACCGCGTACATAATTAACTCCGTCTGTGCGCCCTCAAATCGACGCAACTTAATATTCTTCAATAGGGCGCGAAGTTTACGCTAATGCGTATCTTGGCGCAAGAGTAAATTTGAAGAAAGTGAATAAAATTTAGCTCGCATGAGGGCAATCAAATATTTTCCCCTATTCTAGTCAAAAAAATGTCAAAGCCAAGCTCTTTTTTCTCTCAATTCATCAGACAAAAGGCGAATCTATGGTTTACCTAATACAGTACCAAACAAGATTTTAATGTACCCATTTCGATAACTGCACAACCATTAAAAGAGCAAAAAATAAGCATAAAAACGTTTTTTTATAAGCAACTACGACAATTTATCGAGTCGATGATTTTTTTGTAGTACAATTGCAGAGTTTATTCATTTTCGGTTAATAGATTGGCTCGGAGCGCAATGGATATAAAAACTATCCAAAATTTGGTTGAGCAAGATATGCTTGACGTCAACCAACTTATACATCAACAAATGCAATCTGATGTTGCACTTGTAAAACAGCTAGGTTTATACATTGTAAATAGCGGAGGAAAACGCATCCGCCCAATGTTAGCCCTTTTGGCTGCACGAGCATTAGGTTACGAAGGTGATAAACACATCACACTAGCGACAATTGTAGAGTTTATTCACACTGCAACTTTACTCCACGATGACGTGGTTGATGAGTCATTACTGCGCCGTGGAGAACCGACTGCAAATGCTGAATTTGGAAATGCAGCAAGCGTATTGGTCGGTGACTTTATCTACACTCGTTCATTCCAGTTGATGGTTGGTCTTGGTAATATGGAAGTCATGCAGATCCTAGCGGATGCGACTAATATTATCGCTGAGGGCGAAGTGTTACAGCTAATGAACTGTAATGACCCAGATACAACTGAAAAGAGTTATATGCAGGTTATCTACAGCAAAACGGCAAAGCTATTTGAAGCTGCAACTTTACTACCCGCAGTGGTGTTAGAGCAATCAGACGAAATTAAAACTGCGCTTAAGCTTTACGGTATGCATTTAGGCACAGCCTTCCAACTTGTAGACGATATTCTCGACTATAGTGCTAACGCTGAATTGCTTGGCAAGAATATTGGTGATGATCTCGCCGAGGGAAAACCTACGCTTCCGCTTATTTATGCAATGCAGCATGCAAATACTCAGCAAACAGCTCAGATCAGAACAGCGATTGAAAGTGGTAATGGGCTTGATCATCTTGAAGATATTTTGGCAACATTAGCTGAAACCAAAGCACTTGACTTCACGATGGCTAAGGCTCAAGAAGAAGCCCAAAAAGCGATTGCACAATTGAGTGTTTTACCCGACTCAGTGCATAAAGAGGCACTTGTCGCACTTGCTAAACTATCTGTGGATAGAGAATATTAAGCCAGATTAGTATTGCTATCATTAGCAAGTTTCTGAATGACAAAAAAGGTCGCTGATGCGACCTTTATTTTTCTGGTGGTCTGTAGCCTTCAATTTCGACTTCTTTATCTTCAAACAAAAAACCGACCATCTGTTCTTCAAGCATTTGCCTATGCTCAGGATCCATCATATTAAGATGCTTTTCGTTAATAAGCATAGTTTGCTTATGTTGCCATTGCTGCCAAGCTTCTTTTGAGATGTTATTAAATATACGTTCACCAACTTCTCCTGGATACAGTTGAAAATCCAGTCCAGGCGCTTCCTTTTGTAATTTTTGACAAAATACCGTACGTGCCATGCGTATCTACCTCTTCAATTTTAATCGTGCACTCAATGAGAGTCAGCACCAATGATGGTGTCAGTTTACCCTATTGCGGTTAATACTTTAACCAACTTTTTAGTCGGCGCAGCGAGCCCAACCTCTGGTGGGTTATGAATATCGAACCACAGTAATTGCTGATCATGAACACAATCAGGCATGCTTTTCACATCGACAACCACGGGAGTAATAGTTAACTCGAAATGCGTAAAAATATGCACAAAGGGTTCCAGTGTATTTGTACACTCGAGTTTAAGTTCTTGCTGCTTAATAAAAGCGTCTAGCTCACCTTGCTCAGCAAACTCAAAAAAGCCGAATAATCCCCCCCATATTCCACTAGAAGGGCGCTTCTCCATCAGTACTTTATCATCACATTTGATTATTAAGTGGTGGGCATGCTTTTTTGGTTTCGCTTTTTTTGGTTTAGGATTTGGAAACTCGTTAACCCGATTATTGTTGAACGCCGCGCATTCCTCGACTAGCGGGCAGGCCTTACAATTTGGCTTACTTCTGGTACATACACCTGAGCCTAAATCCATCATAGCCTGGTTAAACGCTCTCACATCACAGCTCGGCGTGACGGCATCACTCAAGGCCCATAACTGATTTTCGACCTTTTTTACTCCGTACCAACCCTCAACCATATAAAACCTAGCCAGTACTCGCTTAACATTACCATCAAGTATTGGGTGATGCTGACCAAGGGCAAGAGAGAGTATCGCACCTGCGGTAGAACGACCAATGCCCGGTAAGTCCATCACCGCTTCTAATGTTTGTGGGAATTCACCCTTATAGCTATCTCTGATCACCTTTGCAGCTTTATGAAGGTTTCTTGCTCTGGCGTAATAACCAAGTCCAGTCCAATGGTGTAACACTTCATCTTCTGGTGCATCGGCCAACGCAATTACTGTTGGGAAGCGCGCCATAAAGCGCTCAAAATAAGGAATAACTGTGGTTACTTGAGTCTGCTGTAACATCACCTCTGAAATCCATACTTTATACGGTGTTTTTCCGAGTTGCCACGGCAGTGTTTTTCTACCGTGAAGGTGATACCAAGACACAACTTGCTCACCAAACCACTTAGCTTGTTGCTGGCTAACTTTCATAAACCTGACTAGTACTTGCTACAAAAGCCGCCAGTGTAATCACAATTGCTTTAATAGTCACCACGTAAAATTTCACTCTATACTTGTTTATTGCTAACTGAATGACGATAATGTGCGACCATTTTCACGAGCATAGAAATGACCATGAACGAATCAAGCAAAAGTGCGCTCGAACAGGCGCAGGAAGAAGGCAAGTACATCAGAAAAGTGCGTAGCTTTGTTAAGCGTGAAGGACGTCTAACTAAAGGCCAAGCGGCATCGTTAGAAAAATGCTGGCCAGCAATGGGACTGGAACACCAACAAGGTTTACTGGACTTTACAGAAGTATTTGGTAACAGCAATGAAGTCGTTCTTGAGATTGGATTTGGTATGGGTAAGTCGCTCGTTGAGATGGCAAAAAATAACCCACAACAAAACTTTATCGGCATAGAAGTACACCGCCCAGGTGTTGGTGCTTGCTTGATGGATGCAGATGAACAAGGCGTAACTAACTTACGTGTTTTTGAACATGATGCTGTTGAAATCTTAGCGGATTGTATCGCTGATGGCAGCCTTGCTAAATTACAGCTATTCTTCCCTGATCCATGGCATAAAAAGCGTCACCACAAACGTCGCATTGTACAACTTGAATTTGCTGAAAAAATACGCCAAAAACTTAAAGTTGGTGGCGTATTCCACATGGCAACTGACTGGGAAAACTACGCAGAACATATGCTTGAAGTAATGAGTGCAGCACCTGGCTATCAAAACCAGTCGCAGAGCAATGATTATGTTCCTCGCCCAGACTTTAGACCGCTTACTAAGTTTGAACAACGTGGCCATCGTTTAGGGCATGGCGTTTGGGATTTAATGTTCAAGCGTATTAGCTAAGTAATCTATACGTGAAGCGGATTAGCCAATCTGCTTCATTTATTCGCCTCGCCTCACAATTTTACCCTATTACTAGGAGCTAGCGTTGCAGTTTACCAACCCGAGTTTATTACTACTTCGTAATGAAGAAGAGCTTATTGCCAACAATATTCTGGTTATTAACCATCAGCGCGATGGCTTCCTACGTGAATTAAAAGCGCTCAATCCAAGTTCGGCAATTCATGCGTTTAGTTTCGATTTTGCTGACCACCTTCACGCCGATAAAATCGCCGATGTTAAGAGCTATGTAGCTCATCAGCTACCGCAATTGCAAAATATTGATTTAGTTATTTATTATTACCCTAAGTCAAAACCTGAAGCGCAAATGGTGTTTGATAATATTCGTCACTTGAGCACGGCTGAAACTAGGTTACTCGTTGTTGGCGAAAACAAAAGTGGGGTGAAAAGTGCAGAAAAGCAACTTAAAGAACACGCTGCACACTGTTATAAATTAGAAAGCGCAAAACACTGCATTTTGTATGAGTTTGATCAGCTTACTGCCAACCCAAGTTTTGACGTAAGCCATTATGTACAGACATTTTCAGTGCGTATCGCCAAGACCGAGTTTACTGCCGCAAGTTTGCCTGGTGTATTTAATCATGGGAAGCTCGACGCAGGTACTCAATTATTGCTAGAAAATGTCACCCTGCCCTATAAAGGTAAAGTATTAGATTTTGGTTGTGGTGCTGGGCTTATTGCCTGCTACGCCTTATTGAACAGCCCAACTCTTAAGTTTACCTGCTTGGATGTCAATGCGCTTGCGCTGTTTGCCACGCAGCAGACTTTAGCTTTAAACAACCTCAGTGCAACTTTGTTACTTAGTGACGGTTTAAGTGAATTGAATGGTAAATTCAACCTTATTTTAAGCAATCCACCATTTCATACAGGCCTTTCAACAGACTATGATATCGCTGAGCAATTTCTACATAACATTAAGCGTCATATGGATACCAAGTCTAATATTCAGTTAGTTGCAAATAGCTTCTTAAAATACCCACCTATTTTAGAAGCTCAGTTTGAACAGTTTGAAGTTGTCACTAAAAACACTAAATTCGCCATCTATAAAGCGCAGTAGTTTACTAACTCTAAGGTTTACTTGCTTATATCAAGTAAACCTTAACTCAAACCCACCTTTTATCTTTTCATTTTCAAAGATTTGCTCTACTTTATTATAATGAGTTATTGGATCTCAAAAGCTCTGTAGCCGCAGCTAAGGCTGATCATACAGCTGGAATAAGAATGAGTAAGCAATTAACCAAAACGAGCATAAGAAAAGTATTGATCAGCGCAGTGATGCTTGTAACCGCGCTGTGCCTCTCTTTATCCATATCTATTTCCACTTACCTTGATGTAAAAGAGCAAAAGCAACTGATCATCAACAAAATAGAGATGATAGCCGACATCGTTGCGTTCAATTCTCAGATAACAATTTTATTCGATGATCGAAAAACTGAAGATGCACGTCTAAAGTCTTTTCAACAAGTGGATATCATTAAAAACATCCATATCTATGCCATGGATGACGTAACCAACAGCCCTGTATTTTTTACCAGTTACAACGCCAGTCGAACACCACCAGTACCGCTAAAGGTTAATCAAATTGAAGAGTTAAAAACCCCCAAGGTCTCAGAAGACTACATTGAATTGATTAAACCTGTCATTTATGAGGGGAATATTGAAGGTTATGTTTATGTCCGCGGCGGTTTAGAAAGGCTCTCAAACTATATAAATAAAAAAATATTGGTAGATATCGCGCTTACCTTATTCGTACTACTCCTCGTATTGTTAGTTTCTAGAGGTATCCAAAAACGTATAGCGACGCCAATTGAAGGACTCTCAGCACTATTGCAGGACGTTTCAAAAAATCATAATTACAGTGCTAGAGCGCCAGGCAGCAATATTGCTGAACTAAACGTATTAGCAAATAACTTAAATATCATGTTAGCTCGCACAGAAAATCAACTTGAGCGTCATAAAGCGGATAAACAAGAAATAAAACAGCTCAACCAGAGCTTGGAAGAAAAAGTGAATCAACGCACGATCGCGCTGAGAGAGGCTAACCAAGAACTGTTGAACGCTTTAGAGCGTATGCATCAATACCAGAACCAAATCATTGAGAACGAAAAAATGGCTTCGCTGGGGCAAATGGTGGCTGGTGTTGCCCACGAGGTAAACACCCCTATCGGTTTGGGTATCACAGGCTCTACGTTGTTAAGAGACAAATTATCCGATATTCGCGAAGCGTTTCAAACAAAGTCTCTGACTTCTAAGCAGTTAGAACGCTTCGTTAATGATGGAATTGAAAATCTTGACCTCATATACCGCAACCTGAACCGAGCAGCAGAACTGGTTTCTAGCTTCAAGCGCCTTGCCGTAAGCCAAGATCTGGAAGTGAACTCACAAATAGATTTGTCAAACCTGCTTACTGAAGTCGTAGCATCTATGCGAGCTGAACTTTCCACAAAACAACCTGAAGTGACAATTGACTGTGACACTGGACTTGCCATTGAAAGTAAAGCTGGACCATTACAACAAGTGTTAGAGCAGCTAATATCTAACTCCTTACTCCATGGCTTCAAAGACCAACAAAACAATAGCATTTCAATTACTGTGAAGTCATCAATGGGACAGCTTACAATTGAATATGCAGACAATGGAATGGGTGTACCCAAAGCAATTAAAAAGCGCATCTTCGACCCGTTTGTCACTACCCGTAGAGGCGAAGGTGGAAGCGGACTGGGTATGCATTTAGTTTATAACTTAGTAACCCAAGCACTTGGAGGCTCGATCACTTTAGATGAAGAATTTAGCCAAGGTGCCAAATTTATTATAACGCTTCCTCTTTCGGGTAATCTAAAATGAGGTTGATTAATCTAGTAATTTTGCTTTTATTTGTCTCCTTAAATACAGCTGCAAAATCACCAGATCAGGTTCGTTCCGCCTTTCTCTATCAGATGGCAAAATTCGTCGAGTTTCCCGACGAAAACACAAAAACCAGTATTCAATTTTGCTTCTATTCACTTGAGTCAGGACCGGCTTCTGAACTAAAAAGTGCAACAAAGCTAAATGTGCGAGGCAAACCCATTGAGCTCGTAGAAGCAAAAAAAACGTGGAGTTATAGTGAACTTTCCAGCGCTTGCGATATCACATACATTGATGAAACTAGCGAAAATGATATACTGTCCGCTTGGACCGATACAATAGAGTCAAACATGTTGACCGTGGGCGAAAGTATTGAGTTTTTAGAAAGAGGCGGGATTGCTTCTTTGGTCCAAGAAGGGAGCAAAATTCGACTGTATATAAATAAGCAAGCGCTAGAAAAACAGTACTTCATCGTGCGCTCAAGGCTGCTTGCCGTATCCAAGTTTCATCCCAACTGATTTTACTTGTTAACAATTGGATAAGCTCCTATAATCGTAAATATTCGGATTTATTATATAAGTCCGGACACATTGTAAATTATATATTCCGAAAAGGTTAATTAATAATGCAAACGCCAGTCATTCTAATTGTAGAGGATGAAGACGTAACTCGACTGAACCTCGTTAGTTTATTTGAAGCGGAAGGTTACAAAGTAATCGAAGCCATTGATGGCGATGACATGCATGACAAGTTGACATCACATGATGATGTAAACCTTGTAATCATGGATATCAACCTTCCTGGTAAAAATGGTTTAATTTTGGCGCGTGAGTTACGCCAGAAGAAAAACATCGGCCTTATTTTCCTAACAGGTCGTGACAATGATGTTGACCGTATTCTTGGTCTTGAGATTGGTGCTGATGATTACATCACAAAACCATTTAACCCGCGTGAACTAACGATTCGTGCTCGTAACCTAATCTCTCGTACAGGCTCGTCTGCAGAAGAGTCAACAATTGATAGCAACGGCGTTATTACTTTTAACGGTTGGGAGTTAGATGAAAACAGTCGCTGTTTAACATCTCCAACTGGCGATTCAAAGCGTCTACCGAAAGGTGAATACCGTGCACTTCGTCTAATGCTAGATTCTCCTGGCCGTATTTTTAGCCGTGAGCAGCTTATCAAGCACATGACAGGTCGTGAACTTCGTGCGAATGACCGCACTGTTGACGTTACTATTCGTCGTATTCGTAAGCATTTCGAAACTGATAACAATACACCTGAATTAATTAGTACAATTCACGGTGAAGGTTACCGTTTCATCGGTAAACTCGACGCTCAATAATCGTTTTTACTGATCTTCAGCGAGTTTTGCAATTAATGGATGAAGGGCTTCTTGCCCTTCTTCTATTTTTGCCTCTAGCTCAGATACCCAATCCAATAGCGTCTTTACTTCTTTTCCTTCTGACTCTAATTCCATTTTCTTTGCTTGTAATTGGGCAAGTTGCAATCCTACCGACCCAGCAGCACCTTTAACCTTATGCGCAACCGCACCGTATTCTTCAATATCATTTTGTGCAACAGCCTCTCTGAGCTCCTGGCAGTACTTAGGATTGAGCTTAGTAAATAAATCACAGCTTCTTTGGAACGCTGCCGCTCCCATAGACTCAACAAAATCGCAAATGGTCTCTATATCTAAATCTGAGTATTCAGGCTGTGACAATGCTTCTCGAATATCGATGCTTTGTTTGTTTTTCTGTGCCTCAATTCCAAATAACTCTGCGAGCATTTTGTCGAGCTTAGTGGTATTTATTGGTTTGGCTAAAGCCCCCTGAACATTGATCCCCTCTAGCTCTTGCTCGGCACTTCTGACGTTCGCGGTTAAGGCAACAATTGGTAAATGATCGAAGTGGCTATCTTCTCTTATTTGACGTGCCACCACGTCACCATTGATATCTGGTAACTGCATATCCAATAGAATTAGGTCTAGGTCGTCCTCAGTTTCAACAAACGAGAGCGCGTCCTCACCAGTTTCGGCCCAAATAACTTCATGCCCTCGCTGTTCTAATAGATTCGTTGCAATTTCCGCGTTTAACGGCACATCCTCAACAAGTAAAATGTATAAGCTTCTGCCAGCATAACTCTGTTCTTTCGGTGCGTTACATAGCTGCAATGGGATCTCAACATCAAAACGGCTCCCCTTTCCTTCTTGACTAGTAACCGCTATCGTTCCTTGCATAGCCTGAACGAGGGCTTTAGTAACCGCAAGGCCAATTCCCGAGCCAATCGCATTGCTACCTGATGCGTCCGGAGCCTTGTAATACATTTCAAAGATCCGCTCAAGCTGATCTTCGGATATTCCCATACCAGTATCTATGACACTAATTGTCAGCCATGGTCCATCGTCTCGATTCTCACGGCGACATTCCAGCGTTACATTACCTTTATGGGTAAATTTCACTGCATTGTTAATTAAATTCCAAAGTACCTGACGTAAGCGTGTCGGATCCAGTAACGCATAAACGTCTAATACCCCAGAGCGATTAATAGTAAATTCAAGGCCCTTTTGATCAGCAATTAGACCCGCAAAGTTGACCACATCGTTGATAAAATCAGAAACATTGATACTGTCTGTTGCAATATCCAGCTGCTCCCTGTCAATTTTATCTAAATCAATAATGTCGTTAAAAATATTGCCAAGCGTCTCCGCGCTTGAAAACACGGTATTACACCAGCTTTTTTGTTGCGCAGTCAGATCGGTGTCTAACATCATGCGCGTCAGACCAACGATACCATTAAGAGGGGTTCTTAATTCATGGCTTAGCGTAGCAATAAACTTACCTTTATCCTTGTACGCTGTTTCTAGAGCCTGCTCGGCTTCTTTACGACTAGTAATATCCCGACCAAAGGCCAACAAGCCTATATATTCGCCTTTATCATTGATAAATGGCAGCTTGCGCATTTCAAACCAACGCGGTTCGCCTTTAACTGGATATTCAACGTCCAGTGTTAATGGTTGCTGTGTTTCTGATACCTGACTATCTGTTTCAAGTACTTTCGGAAGGTATTGTTTTGAATATATTTGTTCAACTGACTTACCAATTAGCTCTTCACTGCTTTTACCCATAACTAATTCAAACATTTTGTTACAACCAGCGAATACACCGTTTTCGTCGCGGTAATAGAATAGGTCAGGAGATGAGTCAACGATGCTTCGCAGTAACATACCTTGCTGCGCAAGCTCTTGTTGGGTCTTTTTACGTTCAGCAATTTCTTTTCTTAGTTCATCTATCGCGCGGTGTTTAGCATGCAGAGCAATTTTACGCTCGTCAATTTCACTATTTAAACGATTTATATTGTCCTTTAGCGTTTGGTTCAGCATCTTTTCTTGTTGTGTTGCCGACTCCAAATAAGCTTTGGACGAGTGTACCTCCCGCATTGCCGCGACGGACATCATAATGAGGGCGGGCGCGATAACAGCGGTTAAGAAAAAGAGTGCCGATATATCGACAATTTCAACTACACCTAATGCAACATAGTAAAACATGCAAGACAGAATGACGGCAACGAAGAGCGTAAAAGCATAAGCGATGGCAAACGCCCGCTTGTTGCCATATTTTTCTACCAAGTTTGATAAAATTCGAGCCCACGAGCCAAACGAATTTTCTGTCATATTATTACTTCACCATTGTTAAACACTTGTCAGGTAAGTTTATATTTTACCGCTTGAGCTTGACTGAATTGCTTTTCAAGCCCTCAAAGTAAATATTATACAAAAGCCTTAGTAATAAGCGAGTATAGAAATTGCAGCGCCAGATCATTCCCCCAATTTCAAGCACACAAAAGAGAGCGATAGATAACGGAAATGAGACTCTGTATCACTAAATGCACAAATCATCTAATTTAGTGCGGATAGATTTAAGCTCACCATCCCAACTTAACCTGATTTCGTGTAATATGCCCGTTTTTTAAGTCGAGAGAAAAGAGAGCGTCGATGCAAAATAACATGCCAGACATTGCACACAATGCTAGTGCGTTACAAACAGGAACTTTAGACTGGGTAGGCATGGGTAACATAGAGTTGCCTTTAGTATTAGAAAGCAAAGGCCTAAATCAAGTTACTGTTACAGCCAAAGCCGATGCATTTGTTAATTTGCAAAAAGAAGACGCAAAAGGCATTCACATGTCACGCCTCTTTCTCGCACTCGATATTCTTTCTTGTGAGCAAGTACTTACACCAAGCACTCTAAAACAGCTGCTAGATAACTTTTTAAGTACACATAGTGACTTAAGTACAGGCGCAAAAGTAACATTGCGGTTTGAGTTGCCGATCAGACGTCCTTCGCTTTTAAGTAAAAAAATGGGATGGAAATCATACCCAATTACCCTTGATGCAACGTTGAATAACGGTATTTTTAAATTGGAGCTAGCACTTGATGTTGCCTACTCGTCGACTTGTCCCTGTTCAGCCGCACTATCACGTCAGCTGATCCAAAATGCTTTCCAGCAAAGCTTTGACGGTAAACAATTAGATTTCCATAGTGTGCATGATTGGCTAGGTAGCACAGAAGGGATCGTTGCAACACCTCATTCTCAGCGCTCAATTGCAAATATAAAAGTTAAACTTATAGATAATTGTAATGAGTTTGAGATTTTAGAGCTGATCGAATTGGTTGAAAACGAGTTGAAAACTCCCGTTCAAGCTGCAGTAAAACGAGAAGATGAACAAGAGTTTGCGCGTCTTAATGGCCAAAACCTAATGTTTTGTGAAGATGCAGCCAGGAAGTTAAAAGCATTACTAAACCAGCAAACCTATTCAGATTTCTACGTAAAGATAAACCATTACGAATCTCTTCATGCCCATGACGCAGTGGCTTATGCTGTGAAAGGGGTTGAAGACGGCTACAGCGTTTAATTTATTCCGCTCCGTTTGCTATTAATCAGAGCTAGTTCATAGCTCTGATTAATCTAAACCCTATATTCAATCTAGTCAGCACAATATTACTTTCAGTTACCTACTCAACGGTGAGTACTGTTTAATTTTCGAATAAACTGTTCAACTAGTACCTCTTGGTTATCAAGAGCCTGCTCTGTTTTTTTCATCGTCTCATGCGTCTTACGCGCACTTTCCATAGACTCATCCGCAAGGCCGGAAATTGTCACTGCATTTGCGTTAAGCTCATTAGAAACACTCGACATTTCTTCTGTGGATGTTGCAATTTGATAGTTCAACCCCGAGATTTCATTTACTATCGTATTTATCGTTTCAAGGCTCACTTTAGTGCCTTCGGCCTTTAATACACATTCAGAAGAGCGTTCTACTCCACTTTGAATTGCTGTAACTGCCCTTTCTGCGCGCTGTCTCAAATCAGCAATAATGCCGTTAATTTCAGCGGTGGAATCTTGGGTCCTTTGCGCAAGCGCTCTTACCTCATCAGCAACAACCGCAAACCCTCTGCCTTGTTCACCTGCACGTGCAGCCTCTATAGCTGCATTTAAAGCGAGTAAGTTGGTTTGCTCGGAGATCCCACGGATCACGTCGACAACCCCTTCAATGTTAACCGTTTGCGCATTAAGATCTTCTATATCTTTTTGTGTGCGAGATAACTCTTCCGATAAGGCATAATTATTCTCCATATTGTCATCAACAGCTTTATTGCCTTTAACAACAGATTCAAGCGCTGCTTCTGATTGCTGCGCTGCATTGTTAGTATTAGAGGCTATCTCACCAATCGACACTGTCATCTGATTAATTGCTGTTGCTAATGAACCGGTTTGCGCTTGCTGTCGATTTAAAATATCAGAACTCGTTTTGCATTCTTGCACCGTTTTGGTTGCGTACTCTGAAACCGTGGCACTAGCATCTTTAACACGTCCAAGCACAGCTCTTAGTTCGGATTCTCTAGCGAGTAATGCAAGCTCTATAGATGCGACATCATTGACCTTATTAAGATACACCTTTTGCATCAAAGGATTATCGTATACTTTTTTTGCTTTTTCGCTGAGCGATCGCACTGGAGCAAGCCGAGAATAAGTGACAAATAAAACAGTAAGAGTAAGCAGGGTTTCAGCTAGGTAATTCCAAGGTGATGACAAAGTCGAGACCAGCATGCTTAGAGCATAGAAAACGACGATTATTGCCATCATTTGCGCAGATAAAGACCAAGAGGATCGAGTAAATTTACTTAGTGACACACCGTTATTTAAATCGGCATAGATGCCCTCTGCACGATTAACGACTTCCCGGCTTGGTTTCGTCCTCACTGATTGATATTCAACCGTTTTTCCGGATGAATCTTTGATAGGGGTGACAAAAGCATTGACCCAATAGTGATCGCCATTCTTGCAGCGGTTTTTAACCATTCCCATCCAAGGTTTGCCCGCTTCGATATAGTCCCATAGGTTCTTGAAAGCGGCTTTAGGCATTGTTGGATGCCTGACTATATTATGGGGCTTCCCTTCTAACTCACTAAGTGAAAACCCCGCAACTTCACAAAACTGTGAATTCGCATACTTTATCTGACCTTTTACATTCGTCGTTGAAAGCAGATTGTAAGAACTGGGATAATCATTCTCTTTTCCTGTGTAATCAGCTCTACCTTTTGTCATAGCTCACTCTCGATTAAAAAGGGCAATAGATAATAAATTATTACTTTCTTAAAAATCGTAAGAAATTTCACTGAAAGACTGATTGAGGCCATAGTGAAATATGATTTGATACCAATTTGCTTAATACTTGTTTAATTTAAAGGGGTTAGTATTAAGAAAAATTGATATGAATACTTAACGAACAGCAGAAAGTTAATATAAAAGCTAGCAGAGTTCTGAACTTAAACAACTAAGATACGAAAAATTTAGAAATTCGCCTGATGACGATATAAGATGAATATGAAGAGTAAGTGGCGTCCCCTAGGGGATTCGAACCCCTGTTACCGCCGTGAAAGGGCGGTGTCCTAGGCCTCTAGACGAAGGGGACGCAGAAATTGTTTTGCAAATCACTGATTTGCAATTTCTGTGTTAGATTAGACCGAGCCAGCGAGGCGAATGGCCTTATCAAAAACAGAAAGTTTTCTGTGTCACTAGGACTTTATTTAGCTGTTTATGCTCTTGCTAACCGAGTTTACTTACCAAAGTAAGTGGCGTCCCCTAGGGGATTCGAACCCCTGTTACCGCCGTGAAAGGGCGGTGTCCTAGGCCTCTAGACGAAGGGGACGCAGAAATTGTTTTGCAAATCACTGATTTGCAATTTCTGTGTTAGATTAGACCGAGCCAGCGAGGCGAATGGCCTTATCAAAAACAGAAAGTTTTCTGTGTCACTAGGACTTTATTTAGCTGTTTATGCTCTTGCTAACCGAGCTTACTTACCAAAAGTAAGTGGCGTCCCCTAGGGGATTCGAACCCCTGTTACCGCCGTGAAAGGGCGGTGTCCTAGGCCTCTAGACGAAGGGGACGCAGAAATTGTTTTGCAAATCACTGATTTGCAATTTCTGTGTTAGATTAGACCGAGCCAGCGAGGCGAATGGCCTTATCAAAAACAGAAAGTTTTCTGTGTCACTAGGACTTTATTTAGCTGTTTATGCTCTTGCTAACCGAGTTTACTTACCAAAGTAAGTGGCGTCCCCTAGGGGATTCGAACCCCTGTTACCGCCGTGAAAGGGCGGTGTCCTAGGCCTCTAGACGAAGGGGACGCAGAAATTGTTTTGCAAATCACTGATTTGCAATTTCTGTGTTAGATTAGACCGAGCCAGCGAGGCGAATGGCCTTATCAAAAACAGAAAGTTTTCTGTGTCACTAGGACTTTATTTAGCTGTTTATGCTCTTGCTAACCGAGCTTACTTACCAAAAGTAAGTGGCGTCCCCTAGGGGATTCGAACCCCTGTTACCGCCGTGAAAGGGCGGTGTCCTAGGCCTCTAGACGAAGGGGACGCAGAAATTGTTTTGCAAATCACTGATTTGCAATTTCTGTGTTAGATTAGACCGAGCCAGCGAGGCGTATGGCCTTATCAAAAACAGAAAGTTTTCTGTGTCACTAGGACTTTATTTAGCTGTTTATGCTCTTGCTAACCGAGTTACTTACCAAAGTAAGTGGCGTCCCCTAGGGGATTCGAACCCCTGTTACCGCCGTGAAAGGGCGGTGTCCTAGGCCTCTAGACGAAGGGGACACAATTAAAAACAACTTCGCACTCGAGGCGTTGTCATTTGAATTATGTACTAGGACATATGCACTAACGATAAATTGGTGGAGCTAGACGGGATCGAACCGTCGACCTCTTGCATGCCATGCAAGCGCTCTCCCAGCTGAGCTATAGCCCCATAATAGTCAGACCTGAACTGCTAGCCTGTATCGCTGAGTGCGGGGCGCATTCTATGCAGGAGCAAAAATAAAGTCAACAACTTTTATGAAAGTTTTTTCTAACTGATTCATTTTGAATCAAGAAGCGTAGAATATAACCAAACCACTCCCCTTTGCAAGCCTAACACCTTGAATTGGATTATTTATTACACAATTTAAAACACATCATTAAAACAAAAAACGCATAGTTACCGCATCATTACTTTATTTGGTTCAAACCCAAATAGGCCAAAGTGATTTACGGCTCTTTTCCTTTTCCGCATGTTTTTTCCGCATGTTTTTTCCGCATGGTATCCAACCTTGCTTAATTCCGCGCTATAACATGCAAGCTCAGCAACTTATTTTCCTCAGAATAAGATGATTCTTGGACTAAAAATATAAGACTCCCCACCTCTTCTATAATGAAGAGCTTAAAGCATTGAGCATAAAAACATCACACAGTATAGTTTTTTAAAGTTAAGTGTTGACTCTTTTCAAACTAAACCTATAATACCGCCCCACAACGGCAGACGTTGTAATACAATTTGGGTTGTTAGCTCAGTTGGGAGAGCATCGCCCTTACAAGGCGAGGGTCACTGGTTCAAGTCCAGTACAACCCACCACTTTATTTTTTTGGATAGAGTGGCCGATGCAAAGCATCGCACTAAGCCTGAGCAAGGCAAGGGTCACTGGTTCAAGTCCAGTACAACCCACCATAACTCTATTCAAGAGTATAAATTGAAACACAATTTGGGTTGTTAGCTCAGTTGGGAGAGCATCGCCCTTACAAGGCGAGGGTCACTGGTTCAAGTCCAGTACAACCCACCACTTTATTTTTTTAGATAGAGTGGCCGATGCAAAGCATCGCACTAAGCCTAAGCCTGAGCAAGGCAAGGGTCACTGGTTTAAGTCCAGTACAACCCACCATAACTCTATTCAAGAGTATAAATTGAAACACAATTTGGGTTGTTAGCTCAGTTGGGAGAGCATCGCCCTTACAAGGCGAGGGTCACTGGTTCAAGTCCAGTACAACCCACCACTTTATTTTTAGATAGAGTGGTCGATGCAAAGCATCGCACTAAGCCTGAGCAAGGCAAGGGTCACTGGTTCAAGTCCAGTACAACCCACCATTACTCTATTCAAGAGTATAAATTGAAACACAATTTGGGTTGTTAGCTCAGTTGGGAGAGCATCGCCCTTACAAGGCGAGGGTCACTGGTTCAAGTCCAGTACAACCCACCATAACTCTATTCAAGAGTATAAATTGAAACACAATTTGGGTTGTTAGCTCAGTTGGGAGAGCATCGCCCTTACAAGGCGAGGGTCACTGGTTCAAGTCCAGTACAACCCACCATAACTCTATTCAAGAGTATAAATTGAAACACAATTTGGGTTGTTAGCTCAGTTGGGAGAGCATCGCCCTTACAAGGCGAGGGTCACTGGTTCAAGTCCAGTACAACCCACCACTTTATTTTTAGATAGAGTGGTCGATGCAAAACATCCCAGTAAGTCTAAGCAAGGCTAGAGTCACAGCTTTAAATCCAGTACACCAAACCACTTCACTTTCTGTACAGTCGTTATTACTTTTTACATACTCAAAAATCACATCAAAATGATTAAGCTTGAACCTGCCATTAAGTCCATAGAAACAACCTCGTTTTTCTCATTTATTAACTAATTAGTTACTCTACTAAGTCTCCCAAATTTTTGTTATACCCTTAACTATTTTGCCACTAACCCCAGTAAATAGTTGGGATACGCTAAATAGACTAACCTACTAAAAATGAGTTAATTTTTGTTTTCAAAACTACACCTAAGTACTAGACTAGAAGCAAAGCCATTGTCTAAAAATTGTTTCTATGTCAGCTCCATCTATTCAAAATGCCAAAATGTTAATCGTTGAAGATCAACCATTGGCATTGAGCTATATGAAACAATCTTTGGAACAGTTAGATTTCAGAAATTTAAAATTTGCAGAGAGTGCAGACAGTGCAAAAGAGCTTTGTACTATCAATAAGTTCGATCTCATCGTATGCTCTTTTGGTTTAACAAAAAAGCAAAATGGCTATCAATTCTACGAAGAGTTACGCTACAAACAATTAATTCGCTCAAGTACTGCTTTTATTTTTATTTCTTCTGAAACTAGCCCCGAGTTAGTCCACAGCGTCATCGAACTCCAACCCGATGACTTTTTAGTTAAGCCTTTTTCTATAAAAGAACTACAAAACCGTATAGAACGAGTTTTAAAGCGTAAACAGGCTTTAAGGCATATAAACTTGCTTGTAGACGATAAGAACTACTCTAAGGCCTTGAAAGCATTAGACTCAGAGTTAGACAACAAAGAGCATAACTACACTTCCCTACTCCTAAAGCTAAAAGGAGAACTTTTACTGAGGCTCAATCAATTAGAGGAAGCAAAGTCTTTTTACAAATCAGTTCTAGCTCTGCAAAAGTTTACGTGGGCAAAACTAGGCTTGGTCGAGGCGCTCATTACCAACAATGAAGATGTTATCGCTCAAAAGATGTTGAAAACCTTAATAGAGCGACCAGAAACTCGTCTTCCTGCGCTCGATTTATTGAGCAAACTCGAAATAAAGCTAAATCAATATGAGAATGCTCAGCAATTGTTAGAGCAAGCAATTGAGATGGCACCAAGAAATATAAATAGGCAACAGTCACTTGGTCGAGTTGCGCAAATTAATCACGACTATGAAGCCAGCTATAAAGCACATAAAGATATAGCAAGTTTCGCGCGCTACTCTATCCATGACAAACCAGAAGTGTATTTGAACGCCGCACGAGCAGGAATAGATTTTGCTCTGAGTACCGATCAATCAGACCAAGTCACTCGTCTCACAAGACAAACGCAACAATACCTGAGTGATTTAAAACAACAATTTCCAAACGCACAAACCCAAGCGCAAATCGATGTCCTCAACGCCCGCGTCCATTATCTAAAAGATGAGCATAAAAAAGCGAAACAACTGCTAGAACAGTTAGAAGATGAACCCGTTATTCGCTCGGTAGATTCCACTTTAGACAAAGCAAAAGCACTACATGAGGTGGGATTAAACCACAAAGCTCAGGAGCTATTTAGTCAAGTTATTGCACACTGTGAGCGCCATAACTCAAGTGCAGATCCCGTCACAATGCATTATCTTTATCAGCAGCAGCAAGAGAAAAAAGAGATCACTATGGGCCCAAGGGAGCTCAATAATCATGCAGTCACACAGTTTAATAAAGGACAATATGAAACCGCTTTAGAGGCATTCACTCAAGCATTTAGAATTATGCCTAAAAACTCAGGAATAGCGCTAAATTTACTGCAATGTATGAGTGATAGTTGTGCTAAGTCAGGAAGTACTTTTAATTCCAATTTAGCAAAGCGTTGTACTACCTTGCTAAATCAGTCTGAGTTGGATAGTGAACAGCAGATCCGCTACGGTAAACTCAAAGCTAAACTAAATGAAATGAAACTCGACTTTGAGTAATCACTTGTTTTATCGCAATTGAGTTATTTCTTTTCCATTGCAAGGGCATTAACACAATAACGCAGTCCACTTGGTTCAGGGCCATCAGGGAATACGTGACCTAAGTGGCTATCACACACATTACAAGTGATTTCGACGCGCGTCATTCCATGGCTCTTATCGCCATGATATGCCACAGCTTCCACTGCTGCAGGCTGTGTAAACGAGGGCCAACCAGAGCCACTATCAAACTTTTCTTCGGCATCGAATAACAGCTCGCCACAGCATACACAGTAGTATTTACCAGGTTCAAAAAGCTGACAACTTTGTGAGCTAAACGGGCGTTCAGTCCCCTTTTTCCTGGTGATCATGTAAGTTTCTGGAGCAAGCTCTGATTGCCATTGCTGGTCCGATTTATCAACTCTGCGAGGCGCAACAGGATTACCATTTCTGGCAAAGTTTAGTATATCTAACCACTTTAACATCTCAATTCTCTCTCTTGTTTACTTCTGTCTTTTGCTCTTCAACAGGAAGTGGCCAATCGCCAAAAAAGCAGCTTAGATAGCGACTTTTAATTAAATATAAAAGTACCCAACTCACCAGTACAATTTGTACGGCAATATAAGGAGAAAAACTATAATGGGTTTTCCCAGCTTGCAGGATCAACCACGCCAAATCGAGTACCGCTGTTAATATAAGTGGCAAACGCATATAACGCCAGACGGCAGCGAGCTTTGGAGAGCTTGTTGGACGCCTAAGCGAAAACACAACTGTAGGTATGAGCGCAATACAAGCGATCCCGGTCGCGACGAAAAAGTGAAACTTAGACTCAAAGAATAGCGACATCAAATCCAAGTCGGGGCGTCGTGCAAGTGCAGAAAACCCCCAAATGAGCAACGGGCGAAGCAACACGACCAGCGCTAAATTAAAAGCGATTGGCGTACGATAAACGCCATATTTATCCCAGTATTCAGGGCCGTATCGTATTACAGGTTTCATTTTACTACTCGTATTTGTTTAACAGTGCGATCAGCGCCTCTTCATCGAACACCTCAACACCTAGCTCTTGTGCCTTGGTGAGCTTAGAGCCTGCTTTTTCGCCGGCATAAACCGCATCCGTATTTTTCGACACACTACCCGCGACCTTAGCGCCAAGTGCTTGCAACCTCGATTTAGCATCGTTGCGGTTCAATTGGCTCAAGGTTCCAGTCAACACATAAGTTAGTCCTGCTAAGGGTTGTGTATCCTCTGACGGTGCTGCCACATCTTGCCAAGTTACACCCACTTCAATCAATGCAGTTACCACTTCTTGATTGTGCTGCTCGGCAAAAAAGCTATGAATGTGCTGCGCAACAACCACACCAACATCACTTACTTGCTGTAGAGTATCAATGGAGGCGGCCATCACTTTTTCAAGCGTCAGGAAGTGATTTGCCAAGTTTTGTGCTGTCGCTTCACCAACTTCTCTGATCCCAAGGGAATACAAAAATTTGGCTAACGTTGTTTGCTTTGCTTCCTCAAGCGCCGCAACCAAGTTTTTAGCAGACTTTGGTCCCATACGTTCAAGAGACTCAAAATGCCCTTGTCTTAAGATAAACAGATCGGCAGGCGTCTTGATTAGCTCGCGCTCAACTAACTGCTCAACTATTTTGTCGCCAAGGCCATCTATGTCGAGGGCCTTTCTCGATGCAAAGTGCTTAATTGCTTCTTTACGTTGTGCACGGCACACTAAACCGCCAGTACAACGCGCAACCGCCTCCCCTTCAACTCGTTCAACATGAGAATCACACACCGGACAAGTATCTGGGAACTCAATCTCTTTGGCGTCATCAGGACGCCTATCTAAAACGACCTGAGTTACCTGAGGGATCACATCCCCAGCTCGGCGTACAATAACGGTATCACCAATCTTTACACCTAAACGCGCAATTTCATCACCATTATGAAGCGTGGCATTCGATACCGTAACACCGCCAACAAAAACAGGCTCTAAGCGTGCGACGGGCGTGATCGCACCGGTACGACCGACCTGAAACTCAACATCAAGCAGCTGAGTGATCTCTTCTTGTGCTGGGAACTTAAATGCAATCGCCCAGCGCGGCGCGCGAGCAACAAAGCCAAGCTGCTCTTGTTGCGCTTTATCATTCACTTTGATCACTACGCCGTCAATTTCATAGGGAAGCTCAGCACGGCGCGTCATGATATCTTGATAATAAGCCAAAGCTTGTTGTGCATTATCAACAAGTTTTGTCTCAGGGCTCATTGGCAAGCCCCAACCTTGTAATTGCTGTAGCTGAGCATAATGCTCGTTGGCCAGCTCACCGCCTTCAACCAAGCCCATAGAATATGCATAAAACATCAACGGACGCTTAGCGGTGATTTTCGAGTCTAATTGGCGCAGACTTCCCGCTGCCGCATTTCTTGGGTTTGCAAAAGTCTTATCACCTTTCGCTTGCGCCGTTTCATTTAGCTTAATGAAACCCGCAGTATCCATAAAAACTTCACCACGCACTTCTACTTCATGTGGAATATGATCTCCACGCAGTTTAAGCGGAATGTTACGAATGGTTTTGACGTTCTCCGTAATGTTTTCCCCAACTTGACCGTCTCCCCTTGTCGCCGCTTGAACGAGCACACCATCACGATACAAAATAGACACCGCCAAGCCATCGAGCTTTGGTTCACAGCAAAAAGTAACATCTTTACTTGTCAGTAGGCGCTCTTTCAAACGGCGATTAAATGCCGTAAATTCACTCTCGTCGAAGGCATTATCAAGCGACAACATAGGTACTCTGTGTGTTACTTGCTCAAACTTGCTAAGCGCTTCACCACCCACTTTCTGCGATGGGGAATCAGGACTTTGTAACTCAGGATGCTGCTGCTCAAGCGCCATCAACTGGCGCATTACACGATCATATTCCGCATCAGGCACACTTGGGTTATCTAGAACATAATATTGGTAATTGTAATCTTCGAGTTGCTGCCTAAGAGCTGCAACTTGGCTTTCAATGTTGTCTGACATTTAAACCTCTAAACGTAAAAAGCCACCAGCAGATGCCAGTGGCTTAAAAATGATTCTAAGTAGCGATTAAGCGGCGAATTCACGCACTTTTTCAACATAACCACGCACGGCTTCAACCGTTAACGGTTCGCGGTCTTTATCAAGTACCGTTGCGCCAAACTCTTCAGCTAGTTTTTTCGATGCACTGTGAAGCATATTAAATGCAGCCAAGTTATCGCCTTCACAAGGTAAGGTCATAAATAGGCTAATGCCAGCTGTGCTAAATTGTTCCATGTTATCGATGTCAAACGTACCTGGGTTGTACATGTTTACCAATCTAAATAACACAGGACCGTTTCCGGACGGCTCTAAATGGCGATTGAAGAAGCCCTCATCAGAATATTTAAATCCAAGGCTTAACACGGTTGGTAACAACCTTGAACCTGCCATTTTCAGGCCTTCAGGCATTTCAACATGAAGAATAATAAAGTCTTGTGGCTCTATCGCATTCTCTTCAGGCTCAGCCTCTTCAGATCCACTGCTCTCGGTTTGCACCTCGGTTTCAGGCGCTTCCGTTGCTATAATGCCCTCAGTCGCAGGCTCATCATCCACCGCACTAAAGGTCATCTCTCCAATTTCAGGTTCGTCAGGCTCTTTATCATGATTTGGCGTTTGCTCTTTGAGTTCATTGGGCTCCTTTTTTGACACTTTATCGCTGCTCTTCTTACGAACAGACCAAAGTCCATGTATGAGTAACCCGCCTATGACCAACGCACTGATCACGATTAATGCCCATCTTAACTCTGTGGCCATTGCTCACCTTTTTTGTTGTTATGCCTGTGCCATTTGCACCGCTTGTTCTATATCTACGGCAACCATACGCGACACCCCAGGTTCTGCCATGGTTACCCCCGTCAGTCTACCCGCCATTTCCATAGCGACCTTATTATGACTGATATAAATAAATTGCAC
This sequence comes from Pseudoalteromonas piscicida, assembly GCF_002208135.1. Lineage (NCBI taxonomy): Bacteria > Pseudomonadati > Pseudomonadota > Gammaproteobacteria > Alteromonadales > Pseudoalteromonadaceae > Pseudoalteromonas > Pseudoalteromonas piscicida. The sequence continues at coordinate 465,243 of NZ_CP021646.1, read as the reverse complement.
TGTTTGCGACATCTCTTCAACCAAACGACAAAATCGCCCTACGTTTGCGTCATCAAGCGGTGCATCTACTTCATCCAGCATACAGAATGGGGCTGGATTAAGCCTGAATATTGAAAACACCAATGATAATGCGGTCAGCGCTTTTTCTCCACCACTTAACAGATGAATTGTCGAGTTTTTCTTACCTGGCGGCCTCGCCATGATAGAAACACCACTTTCGAGTAGGTCATCGCTAGTCAATTCTAGATATGCACTCCCCCCACCAAATACTTTAGGAAACAACTCAGCTAAGTCTTCATTTACTTGATTAAAGGTGGCACTGAAACGGGTTTTGGTCTCTTTATCAATTTTTCTGATCACCGCTTCTAACGTTTCTAACGCATTAGTGAGATCATCTAGCTGTGTATCTAAATAGGTTTTACGTGCCTTCGCCTCTTCAAACTCTTCAATTGCCGCTAAGTTTACAGCCCCTAACTTACCAAGATCATTACTGACTCGACTCAAATTGGCTTGATACTGGCCCAAGTTTGCGTCTTCGGGTAATTGCGCCAGTTCCGCTTTTAGCGTCCGACCAAGCTCCTGCAAGGGTTCAAGTGCCGCTTGCGCCTTTATCATCAAGCTTTGCTCTTCAAGTTTCACTTGTTGCAAAGACGCATTGAGTTTACTCACTTCGCCTTGTGCATCTTTTAATGCAGCTTGTTTTTGGGAGAGGTTTTCCTTGGCTTGGTTGAGCGTATCCAACATCGTTTGCTTTTGCGCCTTGGCTTCTAAATGTTGGGCGAGCAATAATTCAATGTCTTCATGCGCCTCCGCGAGCGGCTCTTCACAAAGTAAAATATCTTCTTGTGTTTGCTCGATGCGCTGATTTATTTCATCGTGACGATGTTGCAAGTGTTCTAACTTAGAATTGCTGAGCTGTAGCTCACTTTCTGCCTGCTGCGACGTAAGTTTAGTCGTATGAACTAATTGCTGCGCTTCTTGTAATGCGGCGCGTCGAGATTGACTATGTTGTTTAAACTCAGTCAACTTAGCCTCGGCCAGTTGTTGTGTTTCTTGTGCTTGCGCTAGTAACTCATCACGTTGTAATTGCTGTTCAGTATAAAGTTCAAGTTGTTCGATGACCTCAGCTCGTTCTTGAGCAATGATATCAAGTTGTTCCTGAATTTTTTGTCCTAGCTCACGCCAAGCGCTCAGATTCTCATCCAGCATTTCAACTTTAGTTTTATGGCTGGCGATTGCTTGTGCCTTTTCGTGAACGCATTGCTGTGTTTTCAACAAGCAAGCTTGCGTGTCCTCAAGGGCAATGCGTTTTTGTGCTACAACCTGCTCGGCCTCTTCAGCGAGTTTTTGCAGGTGAGAAAGCTGAATATGGCATGACTGCAATTGGGCATAGCGTTTTAACGCACCACTCTCTTCATTGCTTTTCGCTTTTGCCTTAAAGTTATCACCCACAATAACACCACTTTTCGTCACACCGAGAAGGAATTGTTCACACGATCTAAAGTCCGTAGGTTCAGCGCATAATTTTATTTTTGATAAAAAACTGGGAAACAGTCCTGAGCTTATTTTTGTCGCGATTGAATCACAGGGAACTTCGAGTTCGATGGGCCATAGCGTATTTATTTCGCTTTGCTCGACGACTAAATGCGTTAACCCAAGCAATGCCGCTTCCACGCATTCTTCATACCCAGACTCGACAACAAGTTGCGATAACATAGTCGTAGCTGAAGTCTCAGACGCTTCGTTTGCCCAGCGTGATAACGCCTTTATTTCAGATTGCACTTCTTGTAACGCCTGAAGCGCTTTTTGAGCATGACTTTCCGCCAGTAAGATTTCCTCTTTATTGGCTTGCTCTTGGCTTTGCAACTTACCAGCTTGGCTTTGTAATTTAGCCATCGCTTGAACTAGCTGATGATGTGCATCCTGAGCTTCAGCCAAGTCATTTTCCAACATAGATGCGCGATGCGCTTCGGCCTGTTCCTGCAGCTCAACCAGACGCTTCTCTATGTGCAGTTTAGCTTGCTGTTGTTGCGCTAATTGGCTTGCCCCTTGCTGTACCTTAGCATGTATTTGTTGGTACTGCTTCTGTGCGCTACTAAACTGCGCTTCTAACTGAGTTTGCTCGGCGTCACTTTGCTCGTTTGTGAGCTGAATTTCTTCCAATTGCAATAGCGCAATCTCAAGTTGTTCAGAAACTTCATCGACTTTTTCAGCACTGCTCGCCACATACTCGGCTTGCTCGTCTTGCGCCTCAATCACTTCTTGCTGTTGCGATTTCAGTATTTGAGACTGCTCAATAAGCTGACGCTTTTTATCTGTTAGATTGACTTTCTGTTGCTCAAGCGTTGCCAACTGGGTTTCAATTCGGTGCACGCTATGTTGTGCTTGCTCATAACCATCATTGAAATGCTTAATTTCATGTTCTAGCGTCGCCAAAATGCTGTCATGGCCACTGTGAGCTTCATTGAAAAATGCTAATTTTTCGTTGAGTTTGGCGATTTCTTTGGCTTTTATTGCCTGCTTTTGCTCAAGGCTTTGCCATTTTAAAATTGCTATCCACGACTTTAAGTCTCGCTCCTGCGACTTTAAAGACTTATATTCGCTCGCCTGTTGTGCTTGAAGTGCCAGTTTATCTAGCTGGCCCTGGAGCTCTTGCCTAACATCGAGCAAACGCTCCATGTTTTCGCGGGTACTTTTGATCCGGGTTTGGGTTTCTCGACGACGCTCTTTATATTTTGAAATTCCAGCGGCTTCTTCTAAAAAAACTCTCAACTCTTGCGGCTTACTTTCAATCAAGCGAGAGATCATCCCTTGCTCAATGATTGCGTAACTACGAGGACCTAAACCGGTACCTAAAAAGATATCCGTGATATCGCGCTTACGGCACTTACTACCATTTAAAAAATAAAGAGACTGGCCGTCTCGCGTCACTAAACGCTTAATGGCAATTTGATTACGATCTGCAAACGTGCCGGGCAACCGGCCTTGGGTATTATCAAAAATCAGTTCTACAGAAGCTTGCGAGATAGGTTTACGTTTGGTTGAACCGTTAAAGATAACATCCGTCATGGCATCGCCACGGAGGTTTTTCGCTGAGCTTTCACCCAGTACCCAGCGAACCGCATCAATAACATTAGACTTACCACAGCCGTTTGGCCCAACCACACATGTCATCTGGTCAGGAAACGGGATCTTGGTTGGCTCTACGAAAGATTTAAAGCCGGCCAGTTTGATGCTGCTCAGTCGCATAGCTTATTATTGTTGTTCGCGGTTACTTTTGAGAATAAGGCAATTCATTAGCAAGATCTACGACTTAGCTATGGCAGCGTTTAATATTATCCAAAATGATCCCAGTAGCCATCGCCACATTCAATGACTCAGCACCGCCAAACGCAGGAATAGTCACCTTTTTATTGATGTGAGCCGCTATGCTATCGCTAATACCATGAGACTCGCTGCCCATTACTAACACGGCGTTACGACTAAATTGGCACTGATGCACACTTTCACCGCCAAGGAATGCACCATAGCACTCGCCTTGATATTGTTGTAAAAAGGCCTCGAGATCGGTTCTCACCACATTAACGCGCACAAATGAGCCCATGGTGGCACTGATCACTTTAGGGTTAAATTGATCCGCGCAGTTTTCGCTCACCACGAGCTGCGTTAATCCATACCAATCGGCAAGGCGAATAATGGTACCGAGATTACCTGGATCTGATACCCCATCTAGTGCCAACACCAACCCAGCAGTATTAATTTCTTCTGTTGGCGGCATTGCAACGACCGCTATCGCCGCATTATTTGACACTAAAGTGCTCACCTTGCTCAGCACTTCCTCTTCTGCTTCTACGCAGGCGATATTGACGAGTTTGGATTTATACTTTGTCATGAACTCACTGGTCGCGAACAACTGTTCAACGGCCAACCCAGCATCAACTAACTCAATCACATTCTTCTCGCCTTGTACTAAATACAGACCATGTTGTTTGCGATATTTTTTTTGCCCTAAAGCACGAAGTAGTTTTTGTTGATTCTTGGAGATCATGTGCACCTCAAAAGTTGGATTCACCATTATACCTGTTCAGTATCAGATAAAAAGCGTTTCAACGAGGCATTAAGCTAAGAAATTATGTTATCTTGTGCCGAAGGACACACTAGGCAAAGAGGTAATCATGTCACCTGAGCTAACGCTTATTTTACTCAACTTTATTCTACTTTTTGTGGCATATGTATTCGTTTACCCCAAATTAAAAGAGAAAAGCCTCGCCAGTATCAGCAAACAAGATTTATTGGTTACTGCGGTTTCTCTAGCCGTGTCTGGGAGTTTGTACTATGGCAAGGATATCGAATTTTCGTTAATGTTTTTTGAGAGTAACTGGGTGGTGTTTACGATTGTCGCATTTAGCGTGATTGAAATCCCATTTCTGCTTTGGTTTAAACGTCGCTATAACGTTAAGTTTGGAGAGTGAGTGTCACACTCCCCAAATTTACTTAATTTGAGGTTTAAGCTAGCTGGTTGAGGTTTAAGCTAGCTGGTTTTTATATCTATTCACAGTCCAATTTTGCTTGAGCTTCGCAACGCATTTGCGCATTAGCCAAATCAGCTCCGCCCAGACAAAAATCAATTCTCATCAACTTTTCTTCCCGACCGAGGTGCTGTGTATCAATAGGAGACCATTGCCAGCTTTTAATAAGTTGTTTAGCGTGCTTAGCCAATGTTTTGGATGGAATGCTAGCAATTTGTTCGATATCTTCAGTTTTTCCATCAGCATCAATCATCACCTTGAGTACGGTACATCCAGCAAGTTTGCGCTTTGCCAATGCAGGTGGATATTTAGGTATGCTGTTACCTTTCTTTTGCCAGATAGAAGCTTCTATAGATGGGCTTAGCTGGGTTGACTTTACATCACCATGTAATGTCTTGGCCTCAGCTTCCCAACAGGTGCCCGCAACCAATACACTGATCAATAATTGAACTTTCATAAATATTCCTTTTTATATTTATCAAATAAAGGTTCCACTCTACTTCTTATTCATTGGAAAGCCAAAGCAATAGTTGCTTTGACTTCCATAGGCAGCTCACTCAGCTCGCTTTTCGCGCCCAAGCAACGCCATTGCGGCTTCTTTCACATCTTTTTGCTCATAAAGTACTTGATAGATCTGCTCGGTGATCGGCATTTCAATACCAGTACGTTTGGCAAGTAGATAAACTTCTTTGGTATTGCGATAGCCTTCGACTACCTGACCTATACTCGACATGGCCTCGTCGACCGATTTTCCCGTGCCAAGTGCAAGACCAAAGCGGCGATTACGCGACTGGTTATCCGTACAAGTAAGGATTAGGTCACCAAGTCCCGCCATACCCATAAAGGTCTCAGAACGCGCACCTAACGCACATCCTAAACGACAAAGTTCAGCGAGTCCTCGGGTGATAAGCGCAGTTCTGGCATTCGCACCAAAACCAAAGCCGTCAGACATGCCCGCACCAATTGCAATAACGTTTTTGACCGCGCCGCCAAGCTGAATACCAATAAAGTCTTCGTTGCTATATACCCTAAACGAGCGGCCGCAATGCAATAGCTCAGCGAGTTCTTCACGGAACTTTGCGCAAATCGAAGACACTGAAATAGCAGTAGGTAATCCCGCGGCCATTTCTTTCGCAAAAGTAGGTCCACTTAGCACCGCCAACGGCACATCATCACCCAACACATCCAGTGCAACCTCTTGCAATAGTCGCCCAGTATTTGGTTCAAGCCCCTTGGTTGCCCAAGCTACTTTTGCATTCTCAAGTAGCATAGGTTTAATCTTCTTCAAGGTGTCTGCAAACGCATGACTTGGCACAACCACCAAAATACACTCGCTAGACTTAACAGCCGTTTCTAAATCGGCCTCAAGTTCAAGCGTGTTTGGAAACTGGATGTCAGGAAGATAACGTTGGTTTTTACGCTCAGCTGCTAGCGCCTCAACGTGTTCGCTATTGCGCCCCCACAATGTCACTTGGTGACCATTTCGGGCAAAACAAATAGCAAGGGCGGTGCCATAAGACCCCGCCCCTAATACAGTTACAGCTGATTTTGCTGTACTCATCAATTATGCATCAGCAGTTTGCTCAGGTTGTGCTTGAGCTGCACGCTGCTGCATATACTGAGCAAATAATGCATCAAAGTTAACTGGCGCAAGGTTTAACTGTGGGAAAGTACCACGGTTAACTAGGCTAGCTACCGCTTCACGCGCATATGGGAATAGGATGTTAGGACAGAATGCACCTAACATGTGTGCCATTTGCATTTCTTCAAGATCTGCAATTGCAAAGATACCAGCTTGTTGGATTTCACATAGGAATGCGGTTTCCTCACCGATAGTTGCCGTTACTGTTAGCGCTAAAACGACTTCAAATACGTTGTCGTCAAGCTTTGCTGAACGTGTGTCCATGTCTAGCTTAACTTCTGGTGTCCACTCTTTTTGGAAGATACCTGGTGAGTTTGGCGTTTCAAACGATACGTCTTTGGTGTAGATACGTTGAATGTTGAACTGAGCGCCTTCTTGTTGTTGTTCTGCTGCTGCTTGGTTTTGTTCTGCCATGATAATTTCCTAAATTCTGTTGTGATCCTGCTAGTTCCTAGCAGTCATTATAAAAAGTAAGCTGAGCCAAAGCTCAATCAATCTTATGCTTGTAATAACTTGTCGAGTTCGCCCTGCGCTTCAAGCGCCATCATATCGTCGCAACCACCAATATGGCGCTCAGCGATAAAAATTTGTGGAACAGTATATCCACCGTTGGCTTTTTCGATCATCTCGTCACGAAGCTCAGGTTGTGCACCAATATCATACTCAGTGTATGTGACACCTTTTGCATCTAATAGTGCTTTTGCACGATGACAAAATGGACAATAGTCTTTGGTGTAAATTACGACTTGGCTCATCATAGACCTCAGTTATTTTCCGTTAGAGATTGGTAAACCCGCACTTTGCCATGCGCCAATACCACCTGATAATACGTACACTTGCTCGAATCCAGCTTTGTGCATGTTATCAGCAACAGCAGATGCCGTCATACCTGTGTTACAGACCAATATAATGGGCTTAGATTTATGTTTTTCAAGACCAGCAAAATCTTTTTGCTTGAGTTTTTCCGCATTCACCTGCTCAGAACCTGCAATGTGACCTTGGTTAAACTCTTTTGCTGCACGCATATCGAGTACCTGACCATCTTGGCGGTTAACCAGCATAGTCAACTGCTGGGGATTAATTTGTCTAATTTTAGAAAACTGACTCTTAAACCAACTACTCACTAACATCGCGGCTAACACAACCCAAATGATGCTAAGTACCGGATGGTTACCTAAAAACGCAACGTATTGTTCCATTAATTTATCAACCAAAAAATTATTAAACGATAAAGTGGCAGCAAGTATACCTGCTTTATTCTCGACAAAACAGACTTGTTCAACATGAGCAAATATCAATCTCAAAGTCGATAATTCATCACTGTGGGGCTGAATATTCATACAAAAACAGGTATTCTACTTGTCAGCAACCAGAGCAAGCTTATGGAGGCGCTGCACCCAAGTTAGTGAACCTAACATTGTAGCGTTTGCTGTAAGACATCAACATCGTGCCTAATTCAGGATTTCAGGAGCGCAAATGACAGCTAAGAAAAAGCCATTGGTATTAATGATTTTAGACGGTTGGGGCTATCGCGAGGAAAGCGAGAGCAATGCTATTTTAGCAGCCAATACCCCAGTATTAGATGAACTATGGCGCTCTGCTCCGCACACCTTGATTTCAGGTTCAGGCCTTGATGTTGGTCTACCTGATGGGCAAATGGGAAATTCCGAAGTTGGCCACGTTAACCTAGGTGCAGGACGTGTGGTTTATCAAGACTTCACGCGGATCACTAAAGCGATTGACGATGGTGAGTTTGAGCACAATCCTGCTCTGGTTGAGAATATCGACAAAGCAGTGGCAAAGGGCAAAGCCGTTCACCTGATGGGATTATTGAGCCCAGGTGGCGTTCACAGCCATGAAGACCACATTGTTGCAGCAATTAAATTAGCAGCTGAGCGCGGTGCAACCGTTTATTTGCACGCATTTTTGGATGGCCGCGATACACCACCTCGTAGCGCACAAGCGTCAATTGAGAAAATGGAAGCCTTGATGCAGTCACTCAATTGTGGCCGCCTAGCGTCTATTATTGGTCGCTACTATGCTATGGACCGTGACAATCGTTGGGACCGCGTCGAGTCGGCTTATAACTTGATGGTAAGTGGTGACGCTGATTTTACTTATAGTAATGGCGTTGAAGCGCTACAAGCAGCTTACGCTCGTGATGAAAATGATGAGTTTGTTAAAGCATCAGTGATCACCGCAGAAGGACAATCAGCAGCAACTATCAATGATGGTGATACGGTTATCTTTATGAACTTCCGTGCAGACCGAGCGCGCCAAATGACCCGTGCTTTTGTCGATGCTGACTTTGACGGCTTCGAAAAACGCAAAGCACCGGACCTAAGTGCGTTTGTTATGATGACTGAGTACGCCGCCGACATCAAAGCCCCTATCGCTTTCGCGCCTGAAGCACTTGTCAATGTGCTAGGTGAATGGCTAGCTAAGCACAACAAAACTCAGCTGCGTATTTCAGAAACAGAAAAATATGCTCATGTCACTTTCTTCTTTAGCGGCGGTCGCGAAGATCTCTTTGAAGGTGAGAAGCGTGAACTTATTCCTTCTCCACAAGTTGCCACTTACGACTTACAGCCAGAGATGAACTCAGAAATGCTAACTGATAAGTTAGTTGAAGCCATTCATAGCGGTGAATTTGACGTCATTATCTGTAACTACCCGAATGGTGACATGGTTGGACACTCGGGCGTATTTGAAGCTGCGGTGAAAGCATGTGAAGCCGTTGATAAGTGTATCGGTCATGTGGTTGCAGCGTTAAAAGAAAGCGGTGGCGAAGCACTTATTACCGCTGATCACGGTAATGCTGAGCAAATGCAAAACCCTAAAACAGGTCAAGCTCATACCGCTCACACTAGTGAGCCTGTACCATTTATTTATGTGGGTCGTGATGCCGAGCCACAAGCAGGAAAAGCACTAAGCGATGTTGCACCAACAATGCTGCATTTACTTGGTATGGAGCAGCCTAGAGAGATGACTGGCACTCCAATTATGCGTTTAAAATAACGGTCTGCCTGTATGCCGTTAAAAACGACATTTCACTATGCCGCACTTCTCGGTGCGGCGTTACTCATGGCAACAGCGCCCGCTGTTGCCAACGAATCTAGAACCAAACAAGACTTAAGCGAAGTTCAACAACAACTCAAAGCCAGTCAACAAGCATTAAAAAAACAGCGCGGTGAAATTAATAGTCACGAAGCAAAGCTCAAAGCCTTCGAACTTGATATTGCCAAAAGTGCCAAAGCTATCTCACTCACAGAAGTTGGAATTAAAGAAAACCAAATCGAACAGGCTGAACTTAAAAAGCAAGAAAGTTCGCTGCTAAACGACAAGAAAAAATTTGAAAAGATCCTTGCGGCTCAGCTAAAAAGTGCCTATATGACGGGCTCTCATGATTATTCCAGAATGTTACTTAATCAAGAGCATGCATCAAAGCTAGAGCGCACCATAGCCTATTATGATTACTTAAATAAAGCACGGATTAAACAGCTCGAACAGCTGAAATCTATCGGCCAAGAATTGGCGCAGACTCAAGCAGAATTAGCACGAACACAAGCACGCTTAGAAGCACTACAAAACCATCAGAATGAACGATTAGAAGCGCTCAAACAAGCGCAGCAAGAACGCCAAAACCAACTCGAGAATCTAAACAATAAACTCAGTGAAACACGCTCTGCTATCGCGTATTTAAAAGAGAATGAGCAAACCTTAATCCAAACCTTAGAAGAGCTTGCCAAGGCGCAAAAAGAAGCCGAAGTACGTTTAGATGGGTTAGCCAAACTCAAAGGCAAAATGAGTTTACCGACCAAAGGTCGCATTAAACATAAATTTGGCCAAAGCAAACATGCAGGCATGAATTGGAAAGGCGTCCTGATTGGTGCAAATGAAGGCGCTGAAATAGCGAGTGTCGCCCCCGGTCAAGTTGTGTATGCAGATTGGTTGAACGGCTTTGGCTGGGTTATTGTGCTCGATCATGGTCATGGCTTTATGAGCCTATACGGCCACGCTCAAACGCTACTTCGCGATGTTGGCGATCAAGTTCGCAGTGGTGAAGTGATCGCTTTGGTAGGACAAAGCGGCGGACAAAGAGATCCTGGTCTATACTTTGAGATACGGCATAAGGGAAGCGCTGTAGATCCGATAAAATGGTGCAGATCCAGTTAACTGAATAACCCGTGCTGCACCTTGATGAGGAGCAGCACATGAATAGACAAACCCGTTTTTACGCGCTTGCAGCGCGCTATGTTGCATTATTAAGCTTCCTACTTTTGTTAAGTTTTAGCGCTTTTAGTCACGCGTCTACACAAAAGTTTTCGGCTCAAGAAATCGATGAAATCCTGTATCATATCCACACCTATTATGTTGAGGACTTGCCTCTCAGTCGCTATAACGCAGGCAACTTATCGAGCCTCTTTGATAATTTAGATCCCTACTCTAAATACCTCAACGAGGAAGACTTGGAATCCATCTTCAGTGCAGCAAATGGGCGCTACACGGGGCTTGGTATTGAAGTCAAAGAGCAAGATAATTACGTGATTATCTTGGATACCCTGCCCAACTCACCTGCAGCTCAAGCAGGAATAGAGAGCGGTGATAAACTCCACGCAATCAATGGCGCTAATGTCGCGGGCAAATCGATAGAAGAAGTGTCTGCCCTACTCAAAGCCGCAAATAAAAACCTCATCAATTTAGTGGTATTAAGACAAGACGAACTGGTTGCACTTGAGCTTAAACGTCAAGAGATAGTTATTGAAAGTGTCGCCAGTAAACTACTAAACGACGGTACCGGTTTTTTAAGCGTCAACAGTTTTAATCATCACACTTATCACGATGTTGCAAGACACATAAATCGGCTACAAGTACAGTTAGGCAGCCCGTTGAAAAAATTAGTTATTGATTTACGTGACAACCCCGGCGGCACACTTAATAGCGCAGTGGCAATCTCAGATCTTTTTCTAGATAGTGGCACAATCGTCACTACCAAAGGCCGCTTCTATGACGCCAATCAGGCTTACATTGCAAAGCGGGGAGATATTTTAAATGGTGCGCCTATTTTGGTGTTAATCAACAATAATTCCGCTTCAGCGGCCGAGATTTTAGCCGCCGCACTCAAGGATAATAAACGTGCCTTAGTCGTTGGCTTACGTTCCTATGGTAAAGGCTCGGTTCAATCCTTGATCCCGATTGGCAATGGTACTACTGCATTAAAGTTAACGACAGCGAGATACTACACACCAGCAGGTACATCAATTGAAGGTAAAGGCATAGAGCCAGATGTATATTTTACCAAACAAGCGCTTTCCCTGTTGGATAAAAGCGCTATAATCACTGGTGAAGAATCAATCAAAACAACAGGTATTGAACAGCTAGCATCGCATTGGCCTAAGGCGCTAGCGTTAGTTCAATCACAGTAAATAATAACGGCCCTGTAGGGCGGTAAACTATAATAATAATTTGTGTGCTAAAAAAAATAATCGGGATAATACTGGCCTGCATGACCTTTGCAGTGCCAGCAAAACAGTTTGCCATTGTTATTGACGATATTGGCAATCATCAACGTGACTTAGAGTTGCTGTCATTACCGGGTGGGATCACCTTTTCGATCCTGCCTCATACGCCTTTTTCTCAACAATTTGCTTTTGCAGCCAGCCGCCAACAACGAGAGCTTTTATTACATGTGCCAATGCAAGCACAGGACTCAGAAAAAGCTCTTGGTCCGGGCGCATTAACGACCGATATGGAGAAGTGGCAGTTGCAAATGACACTTGGCAATGCGCTATCGACACTGCCTCAGGTTAAAGGCGTAAACAATCACATGGGCTCAGCATTAACTGAACAAATAGAGCCAATGAAATGGACTATGGAAATATTAAAAAAGCGCGGATTATACTTTTTGGATAGCCGTACTACGAGCCACAGTCAAGCCCAGTATGCAGCCAACCTCTATGGCGTAAAAAACGTTGCTCGGCAGGTTTTTCTAGACAATGACACATCACCTGAAGCACTAAATAGGCAATGGCAACATATGCTTAAACTACTTGCTAATCATGAGCATGTTATTATTATTGCGCACCCATATAAGGAAACCGCAGCCTTTCTTGCAGACAAGTTAGCTGAGCTTGAAAGTATTGATGCCAAGCTTGTTCCCGTGTCTCAACTGGTTGAACAAAAATATGTACGACTTGCAGAAATTGCTGAACAACACGCTATTTCCGGGCAATTACGACTCCAAGAATAAAGATTAACAATGATTATCATCAGAAAGTTTCAAAGCGGCGAAGAAGCCGTGTTACGCAAGCTTATGTTTGACACAATACGCTCGATAAATATACAGCATTACTCCAATAGCCAAGTTAATGCATGGGCACATAGCGACGTTGCCGATAAAAGCTGGCAAGACCGGTTAAGGAGTAATCAGCCCCTTGTCGCCGTGCTAAATGGTAAAATTGTTGGCTTTGCCGATATCCAAGCTGGTGGCCTTATTGATCACTTTTTTTGCCATGCTGAACATCAAGGCCAAGGCATAGGTAAAGCACTTATGCTCGCTCTCTTAGAACAAAGCAAAAAAATCAACACAACACACTTATTTTCCCATGTTAGTAAAACGGCTAAACCTTTCTTTGAACATTTTGGTTTCCAAGTGGTGAAGGAACAACAAGTGAATGTTCGTGGCGAAGTGTTAACCAATTATCTGATGGAAAAGGATATGCCCGCCCGCTAGCAGGCATACAGGCAACTTTCCTAGTCAATGGGCGCAAAGTGCGTTGGTAAGGCACTAAATTGCAAGGATGGATTTTGCTTCATCCACTTTTTCTTATTAGGGATTTGGATCTTCAACTCATCATCTGTCACAAACTTTTGAGTTTTACCTTTTGCATCTACAAACTGAATTGATGCGGGTTCGGTAAAAGTAAACTCGAGTTCATCAAAGCTTGGAGCAAGCCAAGATAAGCCGCCAGCCATGAGATCAACAAAAGCATCCATATCCTCTAGAAGAATAAACAAATCGCGATACATAACTTGCTGCTTAGTCAACGACGCTATATCCGTATTGACCAGAATCGCAACGGCATCTTTTTCTTGATTGATCACTAAATTAACTTTATCAGCACGTGACTGCGGGAGAATAGGTAGATCAATATTGCCGTCTTTATCTATGATACCATTGGCAATGACCTTACCATCTTGCTCCAGCCAAAGTTTAACATCCTCTAGCGCGATATCAGGCTGCTTCACTTCCACAGTAAATTTAGACAAGATATATTGCGACTGCGCTTTGTTGGCGATTAAATCTAGAATTTGATTAATCTCACCATACTCAACACTTCGCTCAGCGGCGAAAACCGAATTGCAAAGTAAGCTCGCAACAGCACCTAACATCAGTAACTTTTTCATTGGGTTATCCTTTCTTATTGTTGTATTCATAAGAGGAGTACTTCGAGAAATAGTTCAAAACTTGATCTCAATTCCACATATGCCAAATAGATCAGGCTAAACTCAACATAGGCTTATGGAGTGAAAAGGAGTAACAGATGACCCAAACCGTAGCTGATTTAATGACCGCAGATCCTTTCGCAGTGATTGCTGAAAATACCTTGCAAGATGCGCATAATTTAATGAAAGAAAAAAATGTCCGTCACATTCCAGTGATTGACGAGGCTGGATCCTTGGTTGGTATGCTCACGCAAAAAATTATGATCGCCAAGGTAATGGGAATAATGGCAACCTATGGCGCAAATGCACTTGCAAGAAAAGAGAAGCAAACAAAAGTACAAGATATTATGGCGACCGATTTTGCGAGCGTGCGCCCAGGTCAATCACTACAAGATGTAGTGCGCTTTTTTGTCGATAATCGCCATGGCTGTATGCCTGTGGTAGACGAGCAAAACAAGTTGGTTGGTATACTAACATCATCAGACTTTGTGCGACTCGCCGCAGCACTATTGTCTTAAACCTAGTATTGAGCAGGGTGTATTCCACTGACTCGCGGAATACACCCTGCTATCAGCATGATTAGGCTTTTTCTTGCAGCGTTCTCGCTACGGTTCTCATACCTAACGTCGTCGCACCTGCGGCCCATTGGCCACCAGCGCTATTTTGGAAAGAAGCTGCAAGGTCGATATGCACCCAACCTTGACCTTCATTTGGTACAAAGCGAGACAGGAAACCCGCTGCATTCGATGCACCACCAAAGCCGCCACCTTTTTGCGCTCGGCTGTTAGCAGTATCCGCATAAGGCGATGGACAGTTATTTTGGTGCCACTTTTCTAGAGGTAATGGCCACGCGGCTTCAAATTCGTCACTCGCGAACTGCTGTACATCACCGACAAGCGCTTTGTCTAAACCAAATAGCGCATTGTACTCTTGGCCTACAGCAACGAGCGCAGCACCCGTTAACGTCGCGGCATCAATGATAAGCTCAGCGCCTGTTTCACTGGCAGCCATCAAGCCATCAGCCAATACCAAACGTCCTTCAGCATCGGTATTCACGATTTCAACTGTGGTGCCATTTTTGTAGGTAAGAATATCACCTAACTTATAGGCATGGCCTGAGATAAGGTTCTCAGCACAACATAGGAACAACTTAACACGACGGTCAAAGCCACGTTGAATAGCTAGTGCTAAACCAGCCGTTACGGTTGCCGCACCGCCCATATCACACTTCATCGTAAGCATGCCTTCACTTGGCTTAATCGAGTAGCCGCCTGAGTCAAACGTGATCCCCTTACCCACAAGTGCCGCGCTAACTGGTGCGTCATCGTTACCGGTTGGGTTGTAGTCAAGCTCAAGCAACACTGGAGGACGCTCACTGCCGCGTCCTACTTCATGGATACCAATCCATTGCTGCTCCAACAGCGCATCGCCTTTAATGATTTGATAGCTAACATGCTCAGGTGCTAATGACTGAATAAATTCAGCCGCTTTTCCAGCAAGGCTTTCAGGATAAATGTCTTCAGCCGTACCGTTGATCATCTGACGCATCCATGTTGCCGACGCTTTTAATGCATCAAGCTCTTTAAGACTTGACTGGTCGTTGTCAACGAACACCACACCATCTAATGCTTTTGGTGACACAAACCCTTGATAAAAAGCCCATTGAGATTCAGTACACCACAAGTCACCTTCTAGATGAACTTGCTTAATCCCTTGTTGTGCGATGCTACGAGCCGCTTTTTGAATATTCTTTAGCGTTTCGTCTTGTTGTAAATGGATAAAAGCACCGTCCTTTTCAAACGACAATGCAGCACCAGTAGATAAATACTCTGGTTTTGCGTCTTCACTCAGTCGTACAATAAATTTCTCTGACATTCTCTTTTCACTCTTGTGCTTGTAAGTGTGGTTAAGTGTACACTAGCCACTAAATACACCCAACCTAAAGCGACCAATGAAGTTTTCTAGGCAATTACAGCAAGCAACCTTGCTCAAACGATATAAACGCTTTCTTGTCGACTTACGCGCCTCAAGTGGTGACGAATTCACCGTACACTGCGCCAATACTGGTAGAATGACCAATTGTGCAGACCCAGGATTTACAGCCTATTATTCGACCAGCGATAATCCTAAACGAAAGTACATTCATTCGTTGGAGTTGACGCAAGATAATGATGGTCATTTTATTTGTGTAAATACAGCGGTGGCCAATAAAGTGTCTGTTGAGGCCATTGAGCAAGGAAGAATAACGCAACTGCAAGGCTACAAAACACTTCAAACAGAAGTGAAATACGGGGCTGAAAATAGCCGAATTGATATTTTGTTGAGCAACCTCGAAAATGGACAATCGTCGCAATTCTGCTACGTTGAAGTAAAGTCGGTGACTTTGCTTGAGCAACAGCAAGGTTTTTTCCCTGATGCAGAAACCTTAAGAGGTCAAAAGCATCTTAGAGAATTAATCCACATTAAACAGCAAGGTCATCGTGCGGTGTTACTCTTTGCCGCGCTCCATACAGGGATCAATTGTGTCAAACCAGCCAGTCATATCGATCAAAAATATGCAGTGTTAGTAAAAGAAGCAATTTCTCAGGGAGTAGAAATCATTGCTTACCGAGCACATATTGACGATAACCAAGTACAATTAATTGAAGAAATTCCTTTTGATTACGCTTGACTTTTTTCATGCTGCCCACATATAGCCGTGATAGTTTTCTTCCCCCAATTGGTTAAACTTTGAAAAAAGTGGCTGACATTTGCAGTAAAAAGTGTTTGCTAAGGGGTAAAGATTTTGCTATTTATACCCGCCGGCGAAAGCTGGGGTTATGTATTAAGGATTTAGGAGAATGGTATGCCAGACCAGAAAAAACTAGGGTTATTGGCTCAAGCCGGTGTAGAACCTTATCAAGAAAAGCCAGGCGAAGAATACATGAATGAAGCACAACGTGCTCATTTCAAAGCGATATTAGAAGCATGGCGTGCCGATCTACGTAATGAAGTAGATCGTACTAAGACACACATGCAAGACGAAGCGGCAAACTTTCCTGATCCTGTGGACCGTGCAGCGCAAGAAGAAGAGTTTTCTCTTGAACTGCGTACTCGCGACCGCGAGCGTAAGCTAATCAAGAAAATTGAGAAAACACTTCAACTTATCGAAGATGATGACTTCGGCTTTTGTGAGTCGTGCGGTATTGAAATCGGCATTCGCCGTTTAGAAGCGCGTCCAACAGCTGATCTTTGTGTTGATTGTAAATCTCTCGCAGAAATCAAAGAAAAACAACAAGGCAGAGGATAATCTCAGCCCTGTGTCCCCAAGCTTAAAGCAAACTGGGAGCTATCGCGGTCGATTTGCTCCCTCGCCCTCTGGACCGCTTCATTTCGGCTCTCTTGTTGCCGCACTGAGTAGCTATTTAGATGCAAAAGTCAATCAAGGTAAATGGCTCGTTCGCATCGAAGACATAGACACACCGCGTGTAGTGGCGGGTGCTGCCGACAATATATTAACCACACTTGAAGCATATGGCCTTTACTGGGATGAAGACGTTATCTATCAATCACAGCGCCATGCTCTATACCAAGCTTATTTGACGACACTAAAATCAGACTCCCTTGTATATGCGTGTCAATGTACCAGAAAGCAAATTAAAGCAATGGGTGGGTTTTACAACAATCATTGCCGAACCTTAGCGCTAAGTTGGCAAGATAACGCTTTGCGCCTACAGCAGCGCTGCCCAGTTACTGAATTTAATGACGCAATACAAGGCACGGTTGCCATTCCCTCTGCAATTGCGCATGAAGATTACATCGTTAAACGCCGCGACGGCTTATTTGCTTATCAATTGGTGGTGGTGGTTGACGACATAGAGCAAAAGATTAGTCATATCGTGCGTGGTGCCGACCTGCTAGCGCCCACAGCGAGGCAAATTAGTTTATTTCGGCAACTCAATCAGCCAT
This sequence comes from Pseudoalteromonas piscicida, assembly GCF_002208135.1. Lineage (NCBI taxonomy): Bacteria > Pseudomonadati > Pseudomonadota > Gammaproteobacteria > Alteromonadales > Pseudoalteromonadaceae > Pseudoalteromonas > Pseudoalteromonas piscicida. Next base: position 447,678 of record NZ_CP021646.1, on the reverse strand, counting down.
CACCTGAGTACGCTCACGTACCACTGGCTGTCGCAGAGCCCGGATTTAAGTTGTCTAAGCAGAATCATGCTCCAGCTATTGATAACAGCAACCCGTTACCAACCCTTTATGCCGCGCTGCGTTATTTGCATGTGTCGGTTGATTCTCTTCATAATTATCAAGATGTTGAGGCATTACTCACTCACGCTATTGATATTTTTAGTCTTGATAGCGTTCCTAAAGTGCAGGAAATTCAACTAGACTCTCTAGAAAATGGCGATTTCGCTTTTCGTCCACTCTTTTCAAGTACTTCAATTTAGTCTCATTTGAGTATATGATAGCGAGCCTTAAATGCGACCTGCTTTAAGACAAAAGCAGTGGTTCACAACGACTAGAATAGAAAACTTGATTGCTCAGGAGACGAGTTATTATTTCCAAGCTTGTAAACTTTTGCCGCCAGTTTGTAACTGGAAAAGGCGATGAGACGGTGAAAATGGCCAGCCCGACACCTGCGATAATTCCTCGCAGCGAGCATGGTATATCTCGTAAACAATTTAGCCCTAATGCTATCAAAGTGCTCTATCGCTTAAAAGATGGTGGCTTTGATGCCTATCTAGTTGGTGGTTGTATCCGCGATATCATGCTAGGAATTGAGCCTAAAGACTTTGATGTCGTTACCAATGCCACGCCTGAACAAATCAAAAAGCTGTTCCGCAATTGTCGCTTAATAGGCCGTCGCTTCCGCCTTGCGCACATTGTTTTTGGACGGGAAATTATTGAAGTCGCCACCATGCGCGGCCACCATCAAAGTGATGATTCTTGTGCCACGACAAGTCAAGCCAGCGAACACGGACAACTATTACGCGACAATGTCTACGGTAGTATTGAAGAAGATGCCGAGCGCCGCGACTTCACTATCAACGCGCTATACTATTCTATTAATGACTTTACCCTACGCGACTTTGCCGGTGGTGTTGCTGACATTAAAGCGCGTAAAATTGAGCTGATTGGCGATCCTGAAACTCGCTATCGCGAAGATCCGGTACGTATGCTCAGAGCTATCCGCTTTGCAACCAAACTGGATATGGAGATTGCTACGCCGACCCGAACTCCGATTAAAGCACTAGCGCCGTTGCTTGGACATATCCCCGCTGCACGCTTGTTCGAAGAAACGCTAAAGCTATTTTTAAATGGTAAAGCAGAAGAAAACTTTCTTCAGATGCGTGAATACGGCTTGTTTGCACAATTATTCCCGGCGTTAGATAAAATCCTAGCACAACCTGACAATGACTTTGAGCGTCGCTTTATTCAGCAAATGTTTGCCAATACGGATAGCCGTATCAACGCGGATAAAAAAGTAACCCCTGCATTTATCTATGCAGCACTTTTATGGTTCCCTATTTTAGCTAAAAGCGAAGCGCTAGCAGCCGAAGGTATGAATGAATATGATGCCTTTATGCAAGCCATCAATCACGTTCTTGCTGAGAATGCTAAACACGTTGCTGTGCCTAAACGCTTTACTTTAGGCGCCCGAGATATCTGGCATATTCAACAGCGCCTAGATAAACGCTCAGGTCAGCGTGCATATCGCCTAAGCTTACAGCCGAGATTTAAAGCCGCATATGATTTCCTATTGTTGCGTGTCGAAAGTGGCGAGCAAGAGCAAGAAGAACTCGCAGCTTGGTGGACTGACTACCTCAAGAATGACGTCACCGGCCAAAAAGACATGGTGCGCAACTTAGGTAACCAAAGCAAACCTAAGCGTCGATATAATAGACGTAAGCCAAAAAGAAAACCGAAAGAAGATTAAATGAATATTGCGTACATTGGATTGGGTGCAAACCTATCTGAACCGATGGCACAAATACAGCGAGCACTCGATGTGCTCGCCGCCCATCCAGACCTCTCGCTTGTCCAGCACTCTAGCCTGTATGGCTCAAAACCTATGGGCCCTCAAGATCAACCTGATTATGTGAATGCCGTAGCAAAACTGGCGACATCATTAACAGCAGAGTCTTTACTCGATGTGTTGCAACAAATAGAGCTTGAACATGGTCGTGTACGCAAAGCTGAGCGCTGGGGACCGCGCACGCTCGATTTAGATATTCTGCTTTTTAATACCGACACCATTAACAGTGATAGACTTACGGTGCCACATTACGGCTTGAAAGAAAGAGAATTTGTCGTCTATCCACTATTAGAGATAACGCCAGAACTCAAATTACCTGATGGCACTGAGCTTAACTCTTTAACACAAAAGCTACCACTTAACGGATTAGCAATCCTCAAATAAACCAATCCAAGGGGTTTACTATGGCAAAAATTTCCGTCTCAACACTTGCCAAAATGAAGCGTGAAGGAACAAAAATAACAGCCCTCACCGCTTACGATGCAAGTTTTGCAAAATTATTTCACGACAATGGCGTAGACGTCATCTTAGTGGGTGATTCTCTGGGTATGGTTTTACAAGGTGGTGAAGATACTTTAGCCGTGACCACGGACGACATTGCCTATCATACCCGTTGTGTAAGAGCTGGTAGTAAAGCACTATTCGTTATTGCCGATATGCCTTTTATGAGCTATTCAGATCCGCAGTCGGCCTGCCAAAATGCGGCTACCTTAATGCGTTCAGGTGCTAACATGGTTAAGCTGGAAGGCGGTGAATGGCTTTACGACAGCATTGCGCTACTTACTCAACAAGGGATCCCAGTTTGCGGCCATTTAGGCTTAACACCACAATCTGTACATGTATTCGGAGGCTTTAAGATACAAGGTCGTGAGGAAGTACAAGCTCAAAAGATGATAGCCGATGCACAAGCGTTAGAGCGTGCTGGTGCACAAATGATTGTGATTGAATGCGTGCCTTCAGCACTGGCTAAACGAATTACCGAAGCCGTGACAATCCCGGTCATTGGTATTGGCGCGGGTAAAGAAACCGATGGCCAAATTCTGGTCATGCATGACTTGGTTGGTATTTCTGCAGGCTATATCCCCAAGTTCTCGAAGAACTTTCTACTCGAAACAGGCAACATGCAAGATGCCGTGAAGAAGTTTTGTGCCGACGTGCAATCAGGTGACTTTCCGGGGCCCGAACACGAGTTTAATTAAATTTGCGGTGAGCGATGCTTATCGCTGAGTCTGGTTCAAGCATTTTGTTTGGATCGGTATTGTTATTATTGAGTTAGAGTACAACATGCAATCAGTTACTGAGATTAAATCGTTACGAAGCCAGATTAAAGCTTGGCGCCAACAGGGGTTGAGCATTGCCTTCGTACCAACGATGGGCAACCTTCACCGTGGTCATTTTTCCTTAGTAGAAAAAGCAAAAACCCTAGCAGATAAAGTCGTTGTCAGTATCTTTGTAAACCCAATGCAATTTGGTGCGAACGAAGACCTCGACAGCTACCCACGTACGCTTGAGCAAGACAAGCAAGGCCTTGCAGAACTAGAAACCGATATTGTGTTTACGCCTACCGTTGAGACCATATATCCTAACGGCCTAAATGCACAAAGTTTTGTTGATGTTCCAGGAGTATCTGAAGGACACTGTGGTTGCACACGTCCGGGGCACTTTCGTGGCGTTGCAACAGTTGTCACTAAACTGTTTAACTTAGTACAACCTGATTTTGCCTGCTTTGGTGAAAAAGACTTTCAACAATTACAGGTCATCAAAACAATGGTGAAAGACCTATCTATTCCTGTCGAAGTGATTGGTGTTGCGACTCAAAGAGAAGTTTCTGGACTGGCGATGAGCTCACGTAATGGTTACCTCTCTGAATCTGAAAAAAATACTGCTAAAGTACTCTTTCAAGCGCTAAAAGCAGCAGCTGGCGCTTTAGAAAATGGCGAAAAAGATTTTTCGAAGGTAACAAAAAATGCAACAGAAATGCTGCATAATGCTGGTTTAAAGTTGGATTATTTTAACATTTGTCAAAAAGATAGTTTGCAACCTGCTACACTCGAAGATAATCAACTCGTGATTCTTGCCGCTGCTTTTCTCGGTAAAGTCAGACTGATTGATAATATTCAAGTCACTGTCTAAGGAATAATAATGAAAACTGCGTTCGCCTTGTTAGTACTTTCTACCACCCTATTGGGGTGCAGTAATTCTATCTCACCTGAGCTTAATCAATGTGCACAACAGAATTATCAATGTGAACGCAGCTGTGAGATGCAAAACACACCAGAGACAATGTCTTTACAGATATGCACTGATAAATGTATTGAGCAGTATAATGCCTGCAAGATACAGGCTGAAAAAATTACCGAGAGCAAACGATAGTTTGCTCTTTTTTGCTATAAACCCTCTTCTAACTCAACCTAATATTCTTTTAAATACAAACGCTTCCCAAATCCCACTATTATTTTTTATTCACCTTTTTAGAATATTTTGCGATACAATAAACTGGTCTGATGAGGTAGACACACAACACCAACTTAACTTGGCTCAAGACTTGATTTATCAAACAATCCGAGCAGTGAACACTAACTTTGCTTAGTAACTTGTTATTTCTGGTTTTTATTCTAATCTCTAAGACAAAAGTAACACAACGTTGGTGCTCAGTATCAGCACTTTTAATGAGTGTTACCTACACGACTCTTTGCAAAGAAAATGGGAATCAATATGAAAAAGTCTGCAATTGCATTAGCGATAGCGCTTGGGACAGCTAGTTTTCACAGCGCTGCTGAAATCAGAATTAATGGTTTTGCTTCCATTATTGGTGGTCAAACGCTAGATAGTGATGACACATTATATGGCTATGACAATGATTTTGATATGGAGAATCGTAGCTTATTCGCCTTACAGCTATCCGCCGATCTACAAGAAAGTCTAGCTGCCACAGCACAGATCGTAGGTCGTGGTCAGAATGACTTTGATGCCGAGTTTGAATGGGCATACTTAACTTATACGATTTCAGACTCTTCACAGATAAGCGCAGGTAAAATGCGTCTTCCATTCTATCGCTATTCTGACTTTTTAGATGTGGGCTATGCATATCGCTGGGTTAAACCACCTCAATCGGTGTATAACCTAAGCTTTAGCACTTATAATGGATTGAGTTATATCCATAACTCGACATTAGGGAAGTGGGAGAGCACGGTACAGTTGGCTTTAGGTAGCGTAGATGACGACATTGTTGCTATCACCTACTCAGATGAAGCGGAGTTAAACAATACAGTAGGTATTAACTGGACACTGAGCAGAGATTGGTTCAGTGCGCGTGCGGCATATTTTGCTACCGAAGCGAGCATTAGCACAGCGAACAGCCCTGAACTGACAGGGTTATTGGCAGGATTAACTGGTTATGGGTTAACTCAACAAGCGGACGATATAGCTATAGAGAAAGATGATGCTTACTTTGCCGCGATTGGTATTTCTATCGACTATAACGATATCTTATTCGATGCGGAATACACTCAATTCGACGTGGATAACAGTATACTCGCTAAACAACAACAGTACTATGCTTCTCTCGGTTATCGTATTGATACGTGGACACTCCACCTAACCTATGAGCATAATGAAGGTAAGAATGAGAATGGTGAATTTAATTCTGTACCGCTCACAATCACCGCTCCAAATGGCGTAACTATTCCTGTTACAACCGATCCAACCAATCCAAATGCGCCTTATTTGAGAACACTCGTTAATGATGCGCTTGCAGGCGCACGTGCAGAGTCTGAAACATGGAGTATTGGTGCACGTTATGACTTCCATCCGTCAGCTGCATTCAAAATTGAACTAAACCAATTCGATAACACGTTAACAGATCAAAAAGCTGAGCTGTTGAGCTTCGGTATCGATTTAGTATTCTAACGGAGGCTAATATGATCAAAAAAATAATGACCTTAGGGCTACTGTTAGCCAGCCATGCGGCTTTGGCAGATATTGCTGTTATCGTGAACTCAGCAAATGCATCTGCTGTGGATGATGGCACTATCAAAAAGCTATTCCTAGGCAAAAGCAAATCATTTGCCGATGGTAGTAGTGCTACTCCTGTGAATCAGGATGGTAATGCGGTATTTGACGAGTTTAACGACAAAGTGATTGGCAAATCTAGCTCTCAGCTGAATGCACATTGGTCTAAATTAGTATTCACCGGTAAGGGTACACCTCCGAAGAAGCTAGATAGCGACCAAGCGGTAATAGACTTTGTCTCGAGCAACGCAGATGCCATCGGCTATATTGATGCAAGTAAAGTGACCGATGCCGTCAAAGTGATAGGTAAATACTAGGGCCTGTTGACCTTTGCTGTTTGATTTTTGTTCTCCTGTGTGTGTTTTGGTCGCGAGGTTCGACTTGCCGCCTAGTAATCTAGGCAAAAGTTGAGCAACAATGAACAAAGCGCACTCAGGTGAACCCAAAGGTCAGCGCTTGATTAGCATTTCTACTGTGTTGCCCCACAAGGATGTGGGATAAGGTGACTTTGCAGGAACACAAAGTCTTTATCGCCAGACTCATATAGAATAACGATGCTACCCAGGCTCTACCTTGTATAAATACCAATCAAACTGCTGCAAAAACAAACTTGAAATATTAACTGGCCCTAGTCAGTATTCCTTATCAAATAAAAACAGCCACTTCGTGTGGCTGTTTTTATTTGTCATTTATGATTTCTCTTTGATAAAGTCCTAGACTCTAAATTTTGAGGTTGCATCTTTTAAGTTGTCGGATAACACATGGAGATTTTCAGCAACGTCTTGTACTTCATTTAACGCTTGCATTGTGTCTTGGAAAGACTGGTGCATAGATGTCACATTGTTTACTACCATAGCTGCTACCGAGGTTTGCTCTTCCGTCGCCGCAGCAATTTGACCGTTCATGCTATTAATAGACAAGATTTGTGCTGCTATCTGCTCAATCGACTGCCCAGTTTGCGCTGCTGCGTCAGCGTTATTAATTGCCATACTGCTTGCAGTTGTCATCGCTTTCACTGCTTGATTTGCCGCTTCTGTTAGCACATTTAAAAGTTCTCTTATTTCATTGGTCGACTTTGCAGTTCTCGAGGCTAATTCGCGAACTTCATCGGCAACCACCGCAAAACCTCGACCTTGCTCACCGGCACGAGCGGCCTCAATCGCAGCATTCAAAGCAAGTAAGTTGGTTTGCTCCGCAATAGATGTGATCACATTTAAGATTTGCGTCACATTCTGCGTATCATCAGCTAGCTTATTAATTGTCTCTGCCGCATGATTAATTTCTTCACTTAACGCTTGTGATTCGTTAACCGACACTTGAATTTGACGCTTACTCTGCTCAACTTCTTGTTCGGCCAACTGAGCGGCATCAGAAGCCTGTGACGCCGAGTGAGAGATATCACCAACACTTAAACGCATTTCCTCCATAGATTGGCGTACCACTTCCGCATCATGCGTTTGTTGATTAGTTGCCCCTTCAGCTTTTTCCATCCCTTGAACAAGACGACTTGAGTCTTTCATCAAAGGTTCGACGACACTCATCACCTCTAGAACCGCCCCTTTTAGTAACGCGATAAATTCATTGAAGTTTATGGATACTTGACCGATTTCATCGTGAGAGCGCACATTGAGCGTAGTGGACAAAGAACCCTGCCCTTGCGCCAATAGTTTTAAGTTTTGCGCAGCATCCTTAGCTGAATTACCAATACCTCTAGCAATAACGACCGCTAAGAAGACCAAAACGAGTAAAGAAATAACGGCCACAATCAACATTATCGTTAGCGCGTTTGCTGAACGCGCTTCGGTATTTTGTAGTAACTCGACAAAACGGTCATTCGCGTCCGTTTTCGCCTTGGTAAAATCTGTGACTAGGCCTTCGTAGATTTCTGTTTTCTTTTTGGCATCTTCTTGGATGCGGGAAAAGTCAGCGGTACCATCTATCATTCCCCCTGCAATTTGCTGTGCAATTTTGCCATACTGTGAAAGTTCGTCGCTATTATCTGAAGGCATAAAGCCGCTTTGTACCGACTCAATTTTTTGCAAGTTAGCTTGGATTTGCTGTTGATATTCTTTTGCTTTATCTAGTAATTCAGCATCCCCAAAGGTTACGGCTTGAGTGAATAGCTCATCTAAATTCTGCAGCTTATTTGCATTTTCTGTGGCGAGGTTAAGAATTTTGTATGTCTGCTCCTCTAATTCATTTAATGCCCTTTGATTAGAACTAATAGCGTTGTAATTAACAAACACGATAACCACAAAAGCGACAACCGCAACGAGCGTAATTGCGTGGATCTTTTTGGTGATACTAAGATCAGCAAAAGCAGTACCTAGACTCATATATACACCTTTTGAAGTAAGACGAGTTCATTATCGACTGATTTATTATAAATTTTAACTAAATATAGAATATTTCCAGCTTTTTTGCCGCTTGAGGATGAAGATTTAAACAAATTATTCAATCTGGGAACATAGAAACGTAAAAATCAAAAAATGCCGCTCAATGAGCGGCATCAATAAAAACAAGTAATTAGCGGGTTGAGTAATCGATTAGAGTAGACCTAACTTTTTCAATTCGCGTGTCGCCATTTCGCTAGAAAGGGGAACGTAACCGTCTTTCTCAACAATCTTTTGACCTTCTTTAGACAATACCATCTTCAAGAATTCAGCTTCGATAGGTGCTAATTCTTTATTAGGGTGCTTGTTCACATATAGGTATAGGAAGCGAGACAGTGGATATTTACCCTGTGCCACATTTTCTAATGTTGCATCAACGTAGTTCGTGCCTTTTTTCGCTAGTGGGACTGTACGTACGCCTGACGTTTTATAACCGATACCAGAGTAACCAATCGCATTCACCGAAGACGAGATAGACTGTACTACAGACGCCGAACCTGGCTGCTCGTTAACATTATTGCGGAAGTCGCCTTTACACAGTGCTTTTTTCTTGAAGTAACCATAAGTACCAGATACTGAGTTGCGACCATAAAGCTGAATATCTTTTGCAGCCCAATCACCCGTTAGACCAACATCACTCCAGCGATTTGCCTGTGCTGCTGAACCACACTTACGCGTTGAAGAGAAGATTGAATCAACCTGTTCAATTGTTAAGCCTTCAATTGGATTATCTTTGTGTACAAACACCGCTAGCGCATCAATTGCGACGCGGATTTCTGTTGGCTTATAACCGTAACGCTTTTCAAAAGCTTCGATTTCTTTTGATTTCATCTTACGGCTCATTGGGCCGAAGTTTGCCGTTGCTTCCGTTAGTGCTGGTGGCGCAGTAGAAGAACCCGCAGCTTGAATTTGGATATTAACATTAGGGTAAATTCTTTTATATTCTTCTGCCCAAAACGTCATCATATTGGCAAGCGTATCAGAACCTACAGAAGAGAAGTTTCCTGAGATACCGCTGGTTTTATTATACTCTGGTAACTTTTCGTCTAAAGCAGATACTTGAGTAGAAACTAATGTAGTAATAGCCACACCCATTGCGGCAACTAAGCTTTTAAATTTCATTGGGGTCACTCCAATTGTTGGTCCCAGTTATTTTACGCAGCTCATTGTGCAGCGATAAAATGACAATAAAATTACTCTTAAATTACACTTTTATGACTTTCATTGTTTGTCATAAAAATTCGCTTTTGTTTTGGGAAAGCAAACCAAAAATGAGAGCCTTCACCCACTTTACTTTCAATATGTAAAGTCGAGTCATGACGAGACAACACATGCTTAGTAATTGCTAAACCAAGGCCCGAGCCGCCTGTTTTTCGACTTCGTGCTTTATCCACACGGTAAAAACGTTCAGTTAGGCGGTTAATATGTTCAGGCGCGATACCATCGCCATCATCGACGACACTAAACGTCGGCAAGTCGTTTTCTAAATACCAACGTACATGAATATGTCCACCGGGTTTGGTGTAATGAATAGCATTAAAAATTAAATTTGAGTAGGCACTACGTAGCTCATCCCCAGCCCCTTTGATATCCAAAGTCGGATCAATATCAAAAATGAGCTCATGGCCCTTTTCCTGATTAAGTGACTTCGCTTCGGTATGAATGAGATCAAGCATGGCAGGTATATTCACGGCTTTGTCATTGTCTTGCTTTCTCGCCCCTTCGATTCGAGACAAGGAAAGAAGTTGATTTACCAGACTATCCATCCGTTTACACTGATCTATCATCGTGCCATGTGCTTTAGCCCACATTGCGGGGGGGGCATATTATCGCTATCCATCATCTCTAGGTAGCCAGCCATGACGGTTAGGGGCGTTCTTAGCTCATGAGATACGTTTGCGACAAAGTCTTTGCGCATCTGCTCTAATTGCTTTAGTCGGCTAACATCACGCGCCACTAGCATAAGCTGCTCAGCATAAGGCATGACCCGTATTTCCAACACTTGCTCATGGCCGAGCCCAGTCTCAAGCTCTAAAGCTTCATCAAAACGATGTTCATGCATATATTTTACAAATTTAGGATCTCGAATAAGGTTATCCAATCTTTGACCATGATCTGTAGGCCATTGCAAACCCAGCACTTTCAACGCTAATTGGTTACACCACACAATACTGAGATCTTGTTGTAGTACAACGACCGCGTCGGGGATGGCTTCTGCCCCCTCACGAAAGCGGCGGATCAGTTCAGCGAGCTCATTACGCTTTTTACGATTACGTTGCTGAAGTTGATAGATGCCTTCAAACACTTGTTCCCAAGCGCCCTTACCTTCAGGTGGATTAAAACTACGTTGGTTGAGTAGCCAATCACTCAAACGATAGAGTTGTTTGTAATGCCAAACTAATAAGACGAAAGCACCGATGAAAAGAAACAAAAAAGGTGCACTGACTAAATAGCCAATTAAGGCTAGTGGTAGGAAATACAAAAACAGGCGTCTCGTTAACGCCTGTTTATCAATCACTCGATACATAGACTAAATCCATTTAGGAACCAAATAATTCAGCTCCTCTTGGAATACTAATTACAGTTTACTCGAAAAGCGGTAACCTGCACCACGTACGGTTTGCACTAAGCGATCGTGGCCAAGCGGTGCGATAGCTTTACGTAAGCGACGAATATGAACGTCTACAGTGCGATCTTCAACGTACACATTAGTGCCCCACACGTGGTCTAACAGCTGTTCACGGCTATAAACACGTTCAGGGTGTGTCATGAAGAAATGTAATAAACGAAACTCTGTCGGCCCCATATCTAACTCAGTGCCCGCAGATGTCACTCGGTGAGAAATAGGGTCTAAACGTAATCCGTGAACTTCTATCGCTTCTTCTAGCGACGTCGGTGAAACTCGACGCATTACCGCTTTAATACGAGCCATGAGCTCTTTAGGAGAGAAAGGCTTTGTCACATAATCATCCGCACCAACCTCTAATCCTTTAACTTTGTCTTCCTCTTCACCTCTTGCCGTTAGCATGATGATTGGGATCTGACGGGTATATTCACTTTGCTTAAACTTTTTAGCAATTTGAATACCACTGCCTCCTGGCAGCATCCAGTCTAGTAGCACCATATCTGGATAAGGCTCTACCATAGCAGCAACTGCTGAATCATAGTCTTCCGCTTCAATTGCTTGAAAACCATTTTGCTCTAGTACGAACACCAACATTTCTCTGATAGGTGCTTCATCATCAACTACAAGTACTTTACGTGACATTCCCAATGTTCTCTCGTTACCGACGTTGTTGATGTCATTATTATGACTAACTGTGACATTTTTATGAAAGTGTAACGTGTAAACGCAAAACAAGCCAAAAAAATCTCTTTTTTGGCTACAAAGGGAATACCTTATTTATTTATAATCACCTGTTTTTATAGTACTTTATACTAAAACGTTGGTTTCAAAATAGTGTTTTTGAAATATGGACTAAGACCTCCAAGCTATACTTCAAAAGCGACGCTGCAATTCACAACCAACACGCCTTTTGTAAGTAGCCTTACTCCTTGTAAATTAGAAGTCATATCTCAATGTGACCGCCATCGTGTTGTGATCTTCGTTGTTATCCAAAGAAAATTTCGAATACCAAAGATACATACGAGCTTGTTTACTTAAACTTTTTTCCACACCCACAGAGGCTGCATTGCCAGAGTCCTTCAGCTTACCTGCTGCCCCATCCGAATCTTGATATTGAGCCAGTAAGGTATATGACTCAATTTGGTAGGCAGCACTCACCATAAAACTGTCTACTTCCTCGTCACTATCTATCGCTTCATTTTGTTGATACATACCGCCGAGTTTAAAGTCCCCTAGTTTTCCTTGTACCGTCACGCGGTTAATGTCTTGCCCCGCAACTTTATTATCATGGGCAACAGCAACATATACATTGGTTTTCTTGAGTTTGCTATCACCGTAACTTGCCGACAAAGATAAGCCATCTTCGCCGTTTTGTTTGCTGTTGTCTTCGGCAATATAACTCACCGTAAACTGCAAATGATTGATCGCTGGAGTCGTATATTGCACGGTGTCACCAAGGCGATTTTCACCAACAAAGAACGAATTAATATCACCAGAAAAGTCATTCATTAAGTCCACTTTGCCTTGCGACTTTTTCATCGGTGTATCATCACGGCCGATCAGGAGCTGACCATAGCTCCCTTTAACCCCAAGATACTGAGAGCGTGCGGTAAGGTTATCACCTGATTTACCATCTTTGTCTTGATCCGTGATCTCAACTTGGAATTCATATTTATAAAAAATCTCAAGTCCTTCTTGCAGCTTTGCAGCTCCCTTTAATCCCATGCGAGAGTTATAACTTTCAATTGAAGTATCGCTGTCACCATCTTTATCAGAATTTTGTACACCGACATGAGCTCTACCGTATAGAGATACAGCTTCGTTTGCATAACTACAAACACTCATAGAGCAAAGGCTTAGAGCAACAAATGGTAGGTATTTCATTTTCATCTTTGATCACCTTGGATAGTATTTGGGCGCAGTACAACAAGGTTTGAGATGCCGAAGCCAGACACAGAGGAGGTAGCGAACAGATCTCGTATTTTTAAAGTTAGACACTTTTAGCTGGAGATCAAGAAACTGACTCCGGGATCAGTATTTTATTAACTGCTGGGGATCATCCACTGTCAGGATCAGATTTTTACTAACAAGATCGTCTCCAAGATCATTTTCTTACTAACCTCTTACTACTTCACGCTCGATCAAGTTGGTATAAAAATGATCTAAGCGAAGCTAACTTATTGATCTGAGGTTTTGAAATATATCCACTTAGTCAAACAATGATCTTTGTTAGTAAAGATCTGATCCCTATTTACCTCGCTAGTAAAATGGCGATCCAAGTATATTTTCATCCAGCAAACCCTATTAAGCATAGGTTTCCAATCAAGGATCAGATACAAAAAAGCCTCTATTTCAGAGGCTTTTTGAAGTATCAAAGTGCGATGCACAATTTTACTTAGTCAAATTTTGATCCGATAAAGTTATTTCACTTTAGGATCTAACTCACCTGTTAGATATCTCATGTGCATATCATCAAGTGAAATTGGCTTAATCTTAGCTGCTTGACCAGCTGTACCGAACGCTTCGTAGCGCGCAACACAGATCTCAGTCATCGCTTTCGTCGCTTCCGCTAAGAATTTGCGTGGATCGAAGTTGCTTGGGTTTTGCGCAAGGTGACGACGAATAGCACCTGTTGATGCCAAACGTAGATCGGTATCGATATTGACTTTACGAACACCGAATTTAATACCTTCAACAATTTGCTCAACTGGTACACCGTATGTCTCAGGGATTTCTCCACCAAACTCATTGATGATTGCTAACCAGTCCTGCGGGACTGAAGACGAACCATGCATTACTAAGTGGGTATCAGGAATACGAGCGTGGATTTCTTTGATGCGGTTAATTGCTAAGATATCGCCTGTTGGTGGACGAGTAAATTTATAAGCACCATGTGATGTACCACATGCAATAGCAAGCGCATCTACATTGGTTTTCTTGACGAAGTCAGCAGCTTCTTCCGGATCTGTCAGTAGCTGATCTTCTGTTAACTTACCTTCAGCTCCAATACCGTCTTCTTCACCAGCTTCACCGGTTTCAAGAGAACCAAGTACACCTAGCTCACCCTCAACAGACACGCCACACGCGTGCGCCATTTCAACGGTACGGCGAGTAACGTCCACATTATACTCGTAGCTTGAAGGCGTTTTACCGTCTTCCATTAGAGAGCCGTCCATCATGACTGATGAGAAACCAAGTTGAATAGAACGTTGACATACAGCAGGTGAAGTACCATGATCTTGGTGCATTACAACTGGAATATGAGGCCATTCTTCTACAGCCGCTAAAATCATGTGGCGGATAAATGGTGCACCAGCATATTTGCGTGCACCAGCAGAACCTTGCACGATAACCGGACTATTTGTCTTGTCCGCAGCTTCCATGATCGCACGCATTTGCTCTTGGTTATTCACGTTAAATGCCGGAACACCATAACCATGCTCAGCTGCATGATCGAGAAGTTGACGCATACTGATTAAAGCCATATTGCTTTTCTCCAATTGTTGATAGCCACCGCTATCGGTTTGAACGGATAATATGTTTACACCAGCCAACGCTGATGAGGTTAACCACTTTATTTGTTGGCTAACCGGACGCTACGCGTCGTCAAGCAAACATCAAGTATGTGAGAGAATGATGTTTACCTGATATTAGGAGGCAGCTTAACGCTACCTCAATCAATTTTAGTCTCTAGCGCGCTGCTCAAGCATAGCGACCGCAGGAAGTGTTTTACCTTCTAAGAATTCAAGGAAAGCACCACCACCTGTAGAAATATAAGAGATATCTTGCTCAACACCATACTTGTCGATAGCAGCTAACGTATCGCCACCACCAGCAATTGAGAATGCTGACGACTTAGCAATGGCATTAGCAATCGCTTCAGTACCATTCCCGAATTGATCAAATTCAAATACACCCACTGGGCCATTCCAAACCACAGTTCCGGCATTTGCAATGATCTCGGCAAGTTGAGTTGCAGTATCAGGACCAATGTCGAAGATCATGTCTTCGTCTGAAACTTCGCTCACATCTTTAATAGTCGCAACCGCAGATTCTGAGAACTCATTCCCTACAACCACATCAGTCGGAACCGGAATATCACCGTCATTCGCTCTAGCAGCAGCCACTAGCTTGTTCGCTTCAGGGATCAAATCCGCTTCGTACAGTGACTTACCAACAGGGTTACCCGCTGCAGCAATGAAAGTATTTGCAATACCGCCACCAGTAACGAGTTGATCAACAACCTTAGACAATGAATCAAGCACGGTTAGTTTGGTTGATACTTTAGAGCCGCCAACGATGGCCACCAAAGGACGAGCTGGATTATCTAGTGCTTTGCCAAGCGCGTCGAGTTCAGCCGCAAGCAATGGACCTGCACAAGCCACCTCAGCATACAAACCAACACCATGTGTTGAAGCTTGTGCGCGGTGCGCAGTACCAAAGGCATCCATCACGTAGACATCACAAAGCGCTGCTAGTTTTTTCGCAAGTACTTCATCGTCTTTCTTCTCGCCAACGTTAAAACGCACGTTTTCGAATACGATAACTTCATTGTCTTGTACATCCACGCCGTCAAGATAGTCAGTCACTAAACGTACATCTTGAGATAACGCATCATTAAGATAATCCACAACTGGCTGCATAGAGTATTGCGCATCATACTCTCCCTCGGTTGGACGACCAAGGTGAGACATCACCATCACTTTAGCGCCTTTTTCTAGCGCTAATTTGATACTTGGTAGTGCAGCACGAATACGCGCGTCCGACGCGACTTTGCCATCTTTAATTGGCACATTTAGGTCTTCGCGGATCAACACACGCTTGCCGTTTAAATCTAAATCCGCCATCTTAATGACTGACATTGGACATCTCCTTAAAGAACGATACATTTTGTTATCTACAAAGCAGCAACCGTTTGCCACCTTGGTTTGAATTAGTGTTTCAATTTTGTCAGACAATTTGATTATAACAGCGTCTGAAACAAATGATTAGCCACGCATCATCACGCAAGCGGTATCAAGCATACGATTAGCAAAACCCCACTCGTTATCACACCAAACCAGCAACTTAACTAAGCGCTTGTGACTAACTCGAGTTTGCGTGCCATCAATAATACAAGAATGTGGATCATGGTTAAAATCAACCGACACTAACGGCTCTTCAGTGTAGCTCAGCACCCCTTCTAACCGACCACCAGCGGCCTGTTGAAGCACCGAGTTTACCGCATCAATGGTGACATTTTCATTGAGCGTAACGCTAAGATCCATCGCAGTTACATTGATTGTTGGAACTCGTACCGCGATCGCCTCAAAACGACCTTGGAACTTAGGTAGAATACGCTCAATGCCGCGAGCAAGCTTAGTATCGACAGGAATGATGGATTGACTTGCCGCACGCGTACGACGTAAATCACTGTGATAAGCATCAATCACTTGTTGATCGTGCATAGAGGCATGAATAGTTGTAATAGCGCCGGACTCGACACCAAACTTATCGTCTAGCACTTTAATTACCGGAACAATACAGTTTGTTGTACACGAACCGTTAGACACAATCGTGTACTCGGGTAACAGTACCTCTTCGTTGATACCGAAGATCACCGTTGCATCAACATCTGCATCAGCGGGGTGTGAAAATAATACTTTCTTTGCCCCAGCCTGAATATGTGCCAGTGCGTGCTGGCGAGAATGATACACGCCAGTGCAATCGAGCACGACATCAACATCCAGTGCGCGCCAAGGTAGGTGAGTTGGATCTGGCTCTGAAAATAGCTGGATCTTATCCTCAGCTACTTCCAAAAAAGATTCTGTTAACGAGACTGGAAAAGCAAAGCGCCCATGTGAGGTATCGTATTTTAGAAGATGTGCGATCCCTTTAGGATCCGCCAACTCATTGATGGCGACAATTTGTATTTCGTGGTGACGACCCGACTCATAGAGTGCTCTTACGATATTACGCCCTATTCGACCAAAGCCATTAATTGCAAGCTTGATTGTCATTAAATTGAAAATCCATGAAGTCGCAAGTACGAAAGTTCCCCTTCGTTTTGATGGCGCTATTGTAATCGACCTGAGTGAAATGTGTAAGGGGCTAGGACAATTTTTTAACTCAGGTTAAATCCGCAATTTTACATTTACCACCAGCACAAATGGCCTGAGATTGCGCCAACAGCAGTTCAGCTGTTGCTAAAGCATCGCTAAGCGCATCATGTAATTGATGCGGAGGTAAACCATAACGCATTCTACAAGCGTTCAGTGTTAATGCGTCTTGCGCCAACGGGTAGCCTTGCTTCAAAACTCGACGCTTATCTATCTGCATGGTATCTAGCAGCAATGCAGGCTTGACGTTTAGCTCAAAGCGCTGGAATGCCGCCTTAAGAAACGCCCAATCCATCTGTACGTTATGGCACACCAACACTTTACCGTGGAGCGCATGCTGAAGCGCCAGCAACAATGTTTGTAGAGACTCACCTTCAGCTAATCGGCTACTATCAATTCCATGAAAAACAGGACTTTGTGCAAGCGTTCGCACCTCACGGTTCAAATGATACTGCGCATCTTTCACTTGGATCCGCATATTTTTAATCGCCAGCCAACCAGCTGACACAATTTCATGACGTTTAGGATCAAGCCCGGTGAGCTCGAGATCTAGCACGACTAACTCGGCTTGCGAAAACGGCAAATGCTTATAGCGCCATTTAGCAACTGAGTGAGAAAACCAGTTCATTTCTTACAAACTCCCTCGAGCAAACTTAAACG
The DNA here is from genome assembly GCF_002208135.1 of Pseudoalteromonas piscicida. NCBI lineage: Bacteria > Pseudomonadati > Pseudomonadota > Gammaproteobacteria > Alteromonadales > Pseudoalteromonadaceae > Pseudoalteromonas > Pseudoalteromonas piscicida. The sequence continues at coordinate 430,002 of NZ_CP021646.1, read as the reverse complement.
CACTCGCCTGCTGTGCTTGTTTTACTAAATAAAATGCTTCTTTGAGTTGATGTCGTTCAAGAGAAGAGAGGTTTTCTGGGTTAATACAATTTCCTGGTAATCCTTCACGGTTGATTTGGGTCTTTAACCGCAATTGTGTTAAGAATCGCCAACAGTCTTTTAGATTGTCGATATCCGACTTTGCAAGTAATGAGCTTTTAGTCAGTGCCTCTAGGCGCTCTAAAGTATTGGCTCTTACAATACCCACTTTTAGCGCATACAACCTAACCACATCGTTGATAATTGCAACCCCACGCTTTTTGAGATCTAAATACTTATGCTTGCTTTTGTCTTTTTCTAACTTAAATTGTTGAAAGATCCCGATCGGTACCGAATTGGCATTGATGTCTGTCGCCATTGCCGCATAAAACAGCTCGTTTCGACTGATCTGATCCAAAGATTGGCGAAGTGTCGCATAGAGCTCGCTGGCGCCATCAATAAAACGCATATCAAAGTAGATCTTGCAATTGAGCATTGCCTTTGGCGTAGGAGACAAGATCCACTTGCTAAACCTTTCAGTCCATTGGGCAACCGTACCACGACAATCTGCATTACTGGCCATGATATTCCCCGGGCAAGATTGAATACCACACTCGTTGAGTTGCTCACAGACAAACGCACCTAAAGCAGCAAAATAGCAGCGATCATTGTCGCTGATATTATCTGGTAGCAATAAGCCATTGTCTTGATCTGAATGTAAGGTCTGCTCCTCCCGTGCCTGAGAGCCAAAACAGATCCACGCAAAACGACATGGCGCGGCGCCATGCTGCTGTTGATATAGGTAGATTAATCTTGATGTGAGTGCATCAGTGAGGCCGCTTAGTAGCTTGCCAATCAGTGAAATATCTTCGATATGGTAGGAAAATTGGCGCAACAGATCTGGGATCTCCTGAGCGCAGTTTTTAATAGCCAGAAGGTTTTGTGCTTTATAGATCCTGCCAATAAGTTGCACCGGATCGCTTTTTTGCTGTCTGAGCAGGTCAGTGCTGGTCAGCATGCCTAGTGGTTTGTATGCTTCATTTAACACAGGCAAATGATGAATATTATGCTTAAGCATTAAATGCAGAGCCGAAAACACACGATTGTTTTCAAAGATATGTTTTGGCTTTTCCGTCATGATCTCAGCAAGCGGGGCATGGGGATCTTTGTCTAGTGCTAGGACTCGATTGCGCAGATCTCTATCCGTCACAACGCCAACTAAACGATCTTGTTCCGTGACCATAATTGATGAAACACGATGCAGACTCATCAATTTGGCGGCGTCACGAATACTCGCAGTCGGTGCGATAGTAATCGCATCTTTAGTCATTAGCTCAGATATTTTCCGCTCTGACCAAGTTTCGCTTTGCTGTTTATAACGAGAAGAAAGTAATCGATTAGCATGTGCTCTAACAAAATATTGCTCAAAAGCTTTGTATTCTCGGCGCAGAAAATCAAAGTTTTGCTCATTGAGAATGTAAACCAGCCCATCTTTTTGAACTTCGATGCGATTTTGAATGGCATCACCCGTTAATAAAGAGGGATAACCAAAGTAATCCCCCTCACTCATGCGGCCAATAACTTCATCCTTAGCCGAGATAAGATCAATCACACCAGAGCGCAGTAGATATAAATTTGGCTTGCCATCTTGAAGCCAATCCTGTTGATTCGTTTGGCTAAGATAAACAATTTCAATATGTTTTGAAAAGTAGCTGGCAGCCGCCTCGGGCAACTCAGAAAACGGGGCTTGTTTATAAACAAACTGAAAGACATCTTGAATTTCTGGCGTCATACCTAACTATCCTTCTAATCGTCTACAATCTTGCACTATCAAAAACGAATTTGCCCAGCACGCAGGCTGGGCAAATTCGATTAGCGTTGCTTAGTGTGCGTGAGCAGCGCTAGATCCTTTAGGGTTACGGATCCCTTCGACCATCACTTTGACTTCTTCAGGCGTATCCGCGGTCACTTTCATAACCAGCGCAGCGACAACGAAGTTCACTAGCATACCTACAATACCGATCCCTTCAGGAGAAATCCCAAACAACCAGTTTGCAGGCGCATTTAGCTCAGGGCTGACAAACTTAAAGTAGATAATATAAGCCGCAGTGAAACCTATACCCGTTACCATGCCGGCAATAGCACCTTCTTTATTCATTCGCTTAGAGAATATCCCCATGATAATTGCAGGGAAGAAACTCGCCGCAGCCAACCCGAAGGCAAATGCAACCACCGAGGCAACAAACCCTGGCGGGTTTATACCAAAATACGCTGAGATTGCGATAGCTACCATCGCCGCTAAACGCGCAGCCAGCAGTTCTTGTTTATCGTTGATGTCAGGTTTAATGGTACGCTTTAACAAATCATGTGATACCGATGTTGAAATAACCAGTAGCAAACCAGCGGTTGTTGATAGCGCCGCAGCAATACCACCCGCAGCCACCAATGCAATCACCCACGCAGGTAGATTGGCAATTTCTGGATTCGCCAATACCATAATATCGCGGTCAATCTTCACTTCGTTTGTACTTGCAGGATCATCAATCTTGCCTGCAGAGTACTGCATTTTGCCGTCACCATTCTTATCGTTGAAGACGATAAGGCCCGTTCTTTCCCAATTTTTCACCCACTGTGGTGCTTCTTCATATACCGTACCACTACCATCTTTACCGTTGATAGTGTCGATCATGTTTACGCGAGCGAATGACGCAACAGCAGGTGCAGTTGTATATACGATAGCGATAAACACTAAGGTCCAAGCAGCTGAAATACGAGTGTCTTTTACTCTAGGAACGGTGAAGAAGCGAACGATTACATGTGGTAGACCAGCAGTACCAACCATAAGTGCAGCGGTGATCGCAAAGACATCAACCATACTCTTAGAGCCTTCGGTGTACTGCGCAAAACCGAGCTCTGTACTGAGTCCATCTAGCTTGTCGAGTAGATAGGTGCCCGAGCCATCAGCCAGCGTTGCACCAAAACCAGTTTGTGGTAGCAAATGGCCTGTCATCATCAGGGAGATAAAAATAGCTGGAACCAAGTAAGCGAATACGAGTACACAATATTGAGCGACCTGTGTATAAGTGATCCCTTTCATACCGCCTAGTACCGCGTAGAAGAATACAATCACCATACCGATATAAACCCCCGTCTCAATATCCACTTCGAGGAAACGAGAGAACACCACACCAACACCACGCATTTGACCGGCAATATAGGTAAAGCAGATGAAGATAGCACACAGGATCGCAACCACACGTGCAACCTGAGAATAGTAACGATCACCGATAAAATCCGGTACCGTAAACTTACCAAATTTACGCAAGTAAGGAGCTAAACACAGTGCAAGTAATACATAGCCACCGGTCCACCCCATGAGGTAAACACCGCCGTCGTAGCCCGCGAAGGAAATAATCCCCGCCATTGAAATAAAGGACGCTGCACTCATCCAATCAGCAGCGGTTGCCATACCGTTCGCAACAGGAGGTACGCCGCCACCAGCAACATAGAATTCATTCGTTGACCCAGCTCTCGCCCAGATAGCGATACCGATATAGAGCGCAAAACTAAGGCCGACGATAATAAAAGTTAAAATTTGAACATCCATCGATTAGCTCCTCACTCGTCCACGCCGTATTTTTTGTCTAACGCATTCATTTTTGAAACGTAGACAAAAATTAACGCAACAAAAGTATAAATTGCGCCTTGCTGAGAAAACCAAAATCCGAGTTTAAATCCAAAAAAACGAACTTCGTTGAGCACATCAACTAACAGGATCCCGAATCCAAATGAAACGACAAACCAAATAGCGAGTAGCTTAAACATCAAGGCGAGATTTTCTGACCAATATGCTTTCGCTTGTTCTTCACTTTTAAAAGCCATTTTAAATCTCCTATCACCCGCTCCAACATGGAGCAAGTTGTGTTAATAGACCTTAATGAGAGTAGCAACGGCTTGATAAGTTGAAATTGAGACCTTAGTCGTAACAGCAAGTTAACGTTTACGTAAACTGCAGAATCATAGTATTCATTAGAATTAAAAAGTCTTTATAAACAAAAAGATAAGATAGAATAGGTTGGACGAAGATGTATTTTTAATGAGAGGATTCGACAGTAAGACATTAGTCTAACTTGAATGCTGAATGAAGGTCTTTACTCACCAAAGAAAATTCTAACACTTTGATTTTAAATCATATGTAAAGCTCAAATAAAATTATAGAGTAAACTAGACTATGAGTGCCATTTGTTTGCTAAAGTATGGCGATATAAATAATAAAACCTATAACAAACACTATGACTGCCATTTTACTCCTTGTTGCCGCTGCTTATATTGGTGTACTTTTTTGGCTCGCCAACTGGGGAGATAAAACCACCCCCGCGCACTCAAAATTAGTCATCATCCGTTTGTTTATGCCTTTTCTTTAGGGATTTATTGTACCTCTTGGACTTATTATGGCTCGGTAGGTACTGCGGCCACCAGTAGCTGGCATTATTTCCCTATTCTTTTAGGACCCATTTTACTGTTTTTATTCGGTCAGGGTTTTTTGCGCAAACTCATATTGGTCAGTAAAAAACAGAATATCACCACCATTGCCGACTTCATTTCAGCACGATACGGTAAACGCCAAACTACGGCTGTCATGGTAACGATGATAGCCCTATTGGCAACCATTCCGTATATTGCACTCCAGCTCAAAGCCTTGAGTAGTAGCTTTTTGTTATTACAGCAGGATGAGCAAGTGTCTGGCACTGCGCTTGCATTAGCTGGCACCTTGATCATGGCATTATTTGCGATTTTCTTTGGCACTAGAAAAGTAGATGTGACTGAGTATCGCTCAGGGTTGATGTTGGCCGTTGCTTTTGAATCTATCGTTAAACTACTCGCACTTGGTATTGTTGCCGTGCTTGCATGGCAATCCTTAGCTCAAGTTCCCGACTCATTTGAAGCATTGAGCGAACATTGGCAATCTTTTGACTTCTTTAACTTCAACTTTGTTGGACAAACACTCATGGCAGCGGCTGCCATCGTCTGTTTGCCACGACAATTTCATGTTGTGGTGGTAGATAACCACAACACTTCACACTTAAAAACCGCACGCTGGGCATTTACGCTTTACCTGTTATTAATAGCGGCCATGATCATCCCAATCGCTACCGCCGCTATCCACCCCGATATTGGCTATGATGCTGCACCGGATAGTTTCGTACTCGCTTTGCCTATCATGATGGAGCATCCGATCCTCGCGACGTTTGTCTTTATCGGCGGTTTATCAGCGGCAACGGCCATGATAGTCGTTGCAACACTGACCCTCAGTACGATGTTATCGAACGATGTGGTATTGCCTTTGCTGTTCAAGCGTAAATTTAAGCAGAACATTCTAAACAGCAGTTTTAAGAGTCAAATACTCTTAGTTCGACGCTTTGTTATCGCCGCTATCTTATTACTTTCATATATGTACCAGCAATGGTTTGGCCATGGTGAAGCACTCGCGAATATGGGTTTAGTTGCTTTCTCATTGGTTACTCAGCTATTGCCCGCGATTGTCGGTGGGCTTTATTGGCGCAAAGGCCATGCGTATGGCGTATATGCGGGACTCATCGCTGGTTTTATCTGCTGGATGCTATTTCTTATGTTTCCAATTCTGGAAGCTGGTGGATTACTTGATTATGAAATGCGTCAAACCCTTATTACTCGAGGTACTTTACTTGCACTACTCGCAAACATTAGTTGCTATATTAGCTTTTCTATCGGTGCACAGGAGCGCCTAATCGACCGTATTCAGGCCGCAGCATTCGTAAATCCTAAAGATCAGGCTGCACTATCTAAACGCTTGAATAAACAAGTTCGTGCTACCGTGTATGACTTTAAAGTACTGCTACAAACCTTCTTGGGGGTTCAGCGCAGTCAGCAACTGCTCGGACACTATGCTCAAAATAATATTTTAGAAGATAATGACGCGTACCCAGCTCCTGAGTTCATCTCATTCTGCGAGCGCGCACTCACGGGCGTACTCGGCGCTTCATCAGCCCAAGCTCTGATCCGTACCGTGTCATCGGGTCGCCAAATGGCATTTGAAGAGGTGGTTAACTTTTTTGATGAAACCACACAAGCACTACAGTTCAACCAAAACCTACTTTATACCTCATTAGAAAATTTAAGCCATGGGATTTCGGTTGTTGATAAAGACCTAAAACTCGTTGCGTGGAACAAACGCTATCACGAGATGTTCGCCTATCCAGATGGTTTCTTAGAAGTAGGGCAGCCGATAGAGGAAGTGATCCGCTTTAACGCCGAGCGCGGCGAATGCGGCCCCGGAGAAGTTGATAAACACGTCGATAAACGAGTTCAACATCTGAAAAATGGCACCCCTCACCACTTTATTCGCCACCGTCGTAATGGCCAAGTATTTGAGATGACGGGAAACCCGCTGCCAGAAGGCGGGTTTGTGACAAGTTTTTCAGATATCACCACGCATATTGCGACGCAAAACGCACTGGAAGAAATCAATATGGATCTCGAGAACCGTATTGAAGCCAGAACCCAAGAGATCCGCACCATTAATATGGATCTTAAAGCGGAAATAGCCAATCGTCACGAAACAGAACAGGCACTAATGGCCGCAAAAAAAGAAGCTGAACAAGCAAATGAGAGCAAAACCCGCTTCTTAGCGCTTGCCAGTCATGATATTTTGCAGCCACTCAATGCCGCACGCCTGTACTTAGCAGCGATTGATACCCACAATTTAATAAGTAAAGATCAGGGTAACTTTGAAAAACTCACCGATAGCCTAGACTCTACTGTACACCTAATGAGTGCGCTTTTGGATATTGCAAAACTTGAACAAGGTGCAATGAAGCCCACTCCTAGGCACTTCAACATTGACGATATCTTACTACCACTGGCAAATGAGTATGCCATCATTTCAAAAGAGAAAGGTCTCGAACTTAAGGTGAGAAGCTCTCACAGCATTGTACACAGCGACACCACTTACCTACGCCGGATCATTCAAAATTTGGTTTCCAATGCCGTTAAATATACCGATAGTGGCAAAGTACTTATCGCCTGTCGACGCCGTAAACATAGTTTGAGACTTGAAGTATGGGATACCGGTCCTGGTATTTCAAACCATGAGCAGAATAAGATCTTTAACGATTTTTATCGTATTCAAGCAGGCGATAATAAAGGTATTGGACTTGGGCTTGGTGTTGTAAAACGTCTATGCGATCTATTATCCATCACGATTTCAGTGAACTCGGTTGTCAATCAAGGCAGCCGCTTTGCCATAGACATACCCTATGGCAATGTGGATTTACTCCAGGTAAAAGAAGATATTAGCCAAAAACCGCAAAGTAAAACTCAACTTAATGTCATCGCGGTTGATGACGACCCGAAAAACCTAGAAGCCATGGCGAGCCTGCTAGATAAATGGCATTGCCGCTATCAGCTGTTTTACAAAGTAGAGGATGCGCTTGCTTACGCAAAACATAATCCCGCACCAGATGTTATTTTAATGGATTACCAACTTAACGATAACTGTGATGGGATCTCTTTGATCAAATCGCTACGCACCGTATGGCAAGATACGATTCCAGCTATTTTAATTACCGCCGTGAGGGATGAAGAAGTAAAAGTCGCCGCTAAGAGTGAGCAGATCCATTACCTGTCTAAGCCAGTAAAGCCAGCAAAACTCAAGGCTCTGCTCAACCATGGGCGGTGAGCACACAACCAGTTACTGAATACGATAGCAATCGAAAAGTTTTTTGTTGGTAAGCATTTATCTCACTGCCAATTAGCAGTATTCTGAAAGTTCGCTTGGACGAATTGGAATGAGGAAATGAGTTACATACTAACGACAGAGTGCAAAGATGACATAGGACTGATCGCGAAGATCACGAGCCTTTGCCATGAGCACGACCTAAACATCACGCGTAATAACGAATTTGTAGATAAAGAAGGACAGCGCTTCTTTATGCGTACAGAGATCACAGGCACACCCAGTGATAACTTTCTGACACAACTTCGTCAGTCATTACCAACTGGCGCCAAATTAAACCTATACGGACAAGAACGAACAAAAGTGGTGCTGCTTGCGACGAAGGAAGCGCACTGCTTAGGCGGCGTGTTGCTTAAACAATATGAACAAGCATTCAATATTGAAGTACAAGCAGTTATCGCAAACTATGATACGTTGGAACCCCTTGTTAAAGGCTTTGGTATTCCTTTTCATCTGGTATCACATGAAGGGTTGAGTAGAGCTGAACACGACAGTGCAATGGCCGACTTAATCGAACAATATGATCCTGATATTGTTGGCTTGGCAAAGTATATGCGGATCTTAACACCGGAGTTTGTCTCACGCTTTGACGGGAAAATTATTAATATCCACCACTCATTCTTGCCAGCCTTTATCGGTGCAAAACCCTACCATCAGGCATTTGAGCGTGGCGTGAAAATTATTGGTGCTACCGCTCACTTTGTTAATGATGAATTAGATGAAGGACCTATTATTGCCCAAAATGTCACGCAAGTTAGCCATGCTCAAAATGCTGAAGAGATGGCAAAAATCGGTAGAGACGTTGAAAAAACAGTATTTTGTAACGCGTTACAATTAGCCTGCGAGCATAAGCTTTTCATTAACGGCAATAAAACCGTCGTCTTTTCATAATCAAGTTCAGAATCGCAGTTTAGCAACTTAGGAAATGAACGCATGGAAGCGTGAAGAAGAGACACTCCTACAATGCTGTGTATCTGATGGTGGCAGCGAGTTTATATCCACCAAACAGCATAAAACCCGTTATATTGCTGCAACAAGGTTATGGAATACATGTTTTTTGCTGAAGCTTAATTGCAAGCCATCGGCGGATAAACCACTTCCCACTATATTGCACTGTGCTGATGCTGTGGTAGGAGCGAGTTTACCTCGCGATGTGTTGATTGGCTTGCGAGGTTTTCTATACTCCAAACGCAAAAAAGCCCGACTCTTTCGAATCAGGCTTTCTTTTATTTGGCCCTGGCGATGTTCTACTTTCACATGGGTAATCCACACTATCATCGACGCTGTTTTGTTTCACTTCTGAGTTCGGCATGGGGTCAGGTGGGTCCAAAACGCTATAGTCACCAGGAAAACTGGGTGCAAATGTCTAATGACATCGTGCCTCGCACGAGCATTCCATTTGCGCAAGGTGAACCGATTTCGCGATACCGCTGAGGTTGGTCACCTTGTTTAATTCTTAAATCTGGAAAAAGCTTATTAAATTCTTTTGTCTACTTTAGTCTATTAACTTCTGTCGCTTATAAACCACTTTGGCGTTGTATGGTTAAGCCTCACGGGTAATTAGTACGAGTTAGCTTAATGCCTCACAGCACTTCCACATCTCGCCTATCAACGTTGTAGTCTTCAACGGCCCTTCAGTTGACTCTAAGTCAAAGTGAGAACTCATCTCGAGGCTCGCTTCCCGCTTAGATGCTTTCAGCGGTTATCGATTCCGAACGTAGCTACCGGGCAATGCAATTGGCATCACAACCCGAACACCAGCGGTTCGTCCACTCCGGTCCTCTCGTACTAGGAGCAGCCCCTCTCAATTCTCAAACGCCCACGGCAGATAGGGACCGAACTGTCTCACGACGTTCTAAACCCAGCTCGCGTACCACTTTAAATGGCGAACAGCCATACCCTTGGGACCGACTTCAGCCCCAGGATGTGATGAGCCGACATCGAGGTGCCAAACACCGCCGTCGATATGAACTCTTGGGCGGTATCAGCCTGTTATCCCCGGAGTACCTTTTATCCGTTGAGCGATGGCCCTTCCATTCAGAACCACCGGATCACTATGACCTACTTTCGTACCTGCTCGACGTGTCTGTCTCGCAGTTAAGCTTGCTTCTACCATTACACTAACCGTACGATGTCCGACCGTACTTAGCAAACCTTCGTGCTCCTCCGTTACTCTTTGGGAGGAGACCGCCCCAGTCAAACTACCCACCAGGCACTGTCCTCAACCCGATTCAGGGGCCTAAGTTAGAACATCAACACTACAAGGGTGGTATTTCAAGGTCGGCTCCACACAAACTAGCGTCTGTGCTTCAAAGCCTCCCACCTATCCTACACATGTAGGGTCAATGTTCAGTGCCAAGCTGTAGTAAAGGTTCACGGGGTCTTTCCGTCTAGCCGCGGGTACACAGCATCTTCACTGCGATTTCAATTTCACTGAGTCTCGGGTGGAGACAGCGTGGCCATGGTTACACCATTCGTGCAGGTCGGAACTTACCCGACAAGGAATTTCGCTACCTTAGGACCGTTATAGTTACGGCCGCCGTTTACCGGGGCTTCGATCAAGAGCTTCGCCTAAGCTAACCCCATCAATTAACCTTCCGGCACCGGGCAGGTGTCACACCGTATACGTCATCTTACGATTTTGCACAGTGCTGTGTTTTTAATAAACAGTCCCAGCCACCTGGTCACTGCGGCTCTCGTTTGCTTACAGAGCAAGTCTTTCACAAACAAGAGCGTACCTTCTCCCGAAGTTACGGTACAATTTTGCCTAGTTCCTTCACCCGAGTTCTCTCAAGCGCCTTAGTATTCTCTACCTGACCACCTGTGTCGGTTTAGGGTACGATTCAGTATGAACTGAAGCTTAGAGGCTTTTCCTGGAAGTAGGGCATCAACAACTTCACCACCTTAGTGGCTCGTCTCGACTCTCAGCCTTGGCAACCCGGATTTTCCTAAGTCACCAGCCTACAGCCTTTCACATGGACAACCAACGCCATGCTTGCCTAGCCTGCTCCGTCCCCCATCGCATTCATACCGAGTACGGGAATATTAACCCGTTTCCCATCGACTACGCTCTTCAGCCTCGCCTTAGGGGTCGACTCACCCTACCCTGATTAACATGGGATAGGAACCCTTGGTCTTCCGGCGGAGGAGTTTTTCACTCCTCTTGTCGTTACTCATGTCAGCATTCGCACTTCTGATATGTCCAGCATGCCTCCCGGCACACCTTCAGCCACTTACAGAACGCTCCCCTACCCCGCAGACAAAGTCTGCAGCCGTAGCTTCGGTGGTATGTTTAGCCCCGTTACATCTTCCGCGCAGGCCGACTCGACTAGTGAGCTATTACGCTTTCTTTAAAGGGTGGCTGCTTCTAAGCCAACCTCCTAGCTGTTTTAGCCTTCCCACATCGTTTCCCACTTAACATACACTTTGGGACCTTAGCTGACGGTCTGGGTTGTTTCCCTCTCCACGACGGACGTTAGCACCCGCCGTGTGTCTCCCGGATATTACTTTACGGTATTCGGAGTTTGCAAAGGGTTGGTAAGTCGGGATGACCCCCTAGCCTTAACAGTGCTCTACCCCCGTAAGTATTCGTCCGAGGCTCTACCTAAATAGATTTCGGGGAGAACCAGCTATCTCCCGGTTTGATTAGCCTTTCACTCCTAGCCACAGGTCATCCCCTAACTTTTCAACGTTAGTGGGTTCGGTCCTCCAGTTGATGTTACTCAACCTTCAACCTGCCCATGGCTAGATCACCGGGTTTCGGGTCTATACCCTGCAACTTAAGCGCCCAGTTAAGACTCGCTTTCGCTACGGCTCCCCTAAATGGTTAACCTCGCTACAGAATATAAGTCGCTGACCCATTATACAAAAGGTACGCAGTCACCCAACAAGTAGGCTCCTACTGCTTGTACGTACACGGTTTCAGGTTCTATTTCACTCCCCTCACAGGGGTTCTTTTCGCCTTTCCCTCACGGTACTGGTTCACTATCGGTCAGTTGGGAGTATTTAGCCTTGGAGGATGGTCCCCCATATTCAGTCAAAGTTTCACGTGCTCCGACCTACTCGATTTCACTTTAAATAAGTTGTCGTGTACGGGACTATCACCCTGTTTCGTCATGCTTTCCAGCATATTCCACTAACTACATTAAAGCTTAAGGGCTGCTCCGATTTCGCTCGCCGCTACTTTCGGAATCTCGGTTGATTTCTTTTCCTACGGGTACTTAGATGTTTCAGTTCTCCGCGTTCGCCTCGTTAACCTATGTATTCAGTTAACGATACCTGCAAAGCAGGTGGGTTTCCCCATTCGGAAATCCTAGTCTCAAGCGCCTCTTACTGGCTTGACTAGGCTTATCGCAAGTTAGTACGTCCTTCATCGCCTCCAACTGCCAAGGCATCCACCGTGTACGCTTAGTCACTTAACCATACAACCCAAAATAGTTTTAAGTTGTAAATCAAAGACTGATTTAACTTCGCCAGAAGTTAATATTGAATACTAAAGTAGACGCTAATTAATCATCAAATGATTAATCGGCATTTTCTTTCGAAAACTCGATAAATAACTTTACGTTATCTATCAGAATTTAATTTTTCAGCTTTTCCAAATTTTTAAAGAGCAAGAGAATTACTTCTCAGAGTTAAAAACTCTCAGTTACTTGAACATGAGTAAGAGTGTTTATCTATAAGAAGGAGTAGTAAAGTGGTGGAGCTAAG